>NZ_JBFHFC010000018.1:0-45994 GCF_041583835.1 Thiomicrorhabdus sp.
CCCCTGCGTGACAGGCAGGTATTCTAACCAGCTGAACTACCGCTCCGTGGTGGGTGATACTGGGCTCGAACCAGTGACCCTCGCCTTGTAAGGGCGATGCTCTCCCAACTGAGCTAATCACCCAATTAAGCCGCTTGGCAGGCCTTTCGGCTTGTCGTTATCGCTGTGCTTAATTGATGTGGCGTATTATAGGTTGTTGGGAGAAGTTGTCAATTAAATTTATCTGTTTTTTACAAATTTTTGACAGATTTTAATTAACGGCATCTTTTAGAGCTTTACCAGCAGAGAATTTAGGAACTTTAGCCGCTGGAATTTGCATTTCAGCACCAGTTTGAGGGTTACGACCAGTACGTGCAGAACGCTCACCAACCTTAAAAGTACCGAAACCGATGATCGCTACAGAATCACCTTTGCTTAACGCACCAGTGATAGCAGAAACAGTCGCATCCAATGCACGAGCTGCATCAGCTTTTGTTAAACCAGCTTCTTCTGCAATTGCACTTACTAATTCAGATTTATTCATTTGTTTAATCTCCATGAGTACCATTTATTTTGTTTGATTCTAGCGCCAGTCAAGGGCTAGCAACATTTATAGCAATCCTTGCTTCACAGTGTCAAGTAAAAAACCGTGAATTTACGAATTAATGTCGTTTTGTGCCCTTTTCTGTCGTTTTAACCTTCTCGGTCCCCGAAAACGCCGCTATATCATTACTTTCCTTTATGGGGCTAGGTAAAGATTCTAATGCGGCTGCAAACACTTCTTCAACCCATTGAACCGGACGAATATCGAGCTGTTTTTTAACCTCTTCAGGAACGTCAGCCAAATCGCGAACATTATCATGTGGTATCAATACGGTTTTAATTCCGCCACGTAATGCCGCCAATAATTTTTCCTTAAGGCCACCGATTGGAAGCACTTCACCACGTAAAGTAATCTCACCGGTCATGGCAACATCTGCCCGAACCGGAATTTTAGTCAATACGGATGTAATGGCGGTACAAATCGCAATACCCGCACTCGGTCCGTCTTTTTTGATTGCACCCTCAGGAAAATGTAAATGCAGATCTAGATTCTCATAAAAATCTTCACTGAGACCCAAACTGGCAGAACGGCTACGAATCACACTCATGGCCGTATCTACGGACTCTTTCATGACACTGCCCAATTGACCGGTACTGGAGTATTTACCCTTACCAGGCATAGCCGTCGCTTCGATACGCAGCAGATCACCACCGACACGTGTCCAGGCCAAACCGGCCACCTGTCCGACACGGTTCATCTCATCCGCCAAACCGATGCGGTAACGTGCCACACCTAAATAAGACTCTAATTCATCCGGAGTAATGACAATCTTGCCGCTGACTTCTTCCGTCACCAATTTCTTAACCGCTTTACGGCAAATCTTAGCCAACTCACGTGCCAATAGACGTACGCCCGCTTCGCGCGTGTAGGTTTCGATAATGGCTTTAAGCGCCTCTTCGGTAATTTCGAGCTCACCGGCCTTTAAGCCATGATCCTTCTCAGCTCTCGGCAACAAGTGCTGACGAGCAATATTCAACTTCTCAGGCTCGGTATACCCTGAAAGGTTAATCACCTCCATACGGTCAAGCAACGCTTCCGGAATATCCATCGAGTTAGAAGTCGCAACAAACATCACATCCGACAAGTCATAATCGACTTCAAGATAGTGATCGTTAAAGGTACTGTTCTGTTCGGGATCCAAGACCTCCAACAAAGCACTGGCCGGATCACCGCGCATATCACTCGACATTTTATCGATCTCATCCAACAGGAATAGCGGATTTCTGGTGCCGGCCGTACTCATCTTTTGAATGATCTTACCCGGCAAGGCGCCGATATAAGTCTTACGGTGACCGCGAATCTCGGCTTCGTCACGCACACCGCCTAAAGACATACGTACGTATTTACGGTTCGTCGCTTCGGCAATAGAGCGTGCCAAAGAGGTTTTACCAACCCCCGGAGGCCCAACCAGACACAAAATAGGCCCTTTCATCTTACGTACACGCTTCTGAACGGCCAGATATTCGACAATACGCTCTTTAACCTTCTCCAAGCCGTAGTGTTGACTGTCTAGAATGTCCTCGGCCTTATGCAAGTCTTTGGAAACTCGGCTACGCTTTTTCCAAGGAATATCCAACAACCAATCCAGGTAGTTTCTCACCACGGTCGCTTCGGAAGACTGCGCAGGCATCATCTTAAGCTTCTTCAACTCGGCTTTCGCTTTGGTTTTCGCTTCTTCAGTTAAGCCGACTTCTTCAATCTTCTCTGAAATCTGATCGAATTCACTGACCGTCTCTTCATCATCACCGGCCAACTCACTGTGAATCGCCTTAATCTTTTCGTTTAGATAATACTCACGCTGAGTTTTATCCATCTGTTTCTTAATACGTGTCGTAATACGCTTTTCGGATTCCAACAACTCTCTTTCTGTTTCAACCACCGTCAACATTCTTTCCAGACGCTCGTTGACCGCCGCCAATTCCAACAAAGCCTGCTTTTCGCTGACTTTGAGATTCACATTAGCCGAAACCAGATCGACCAAACGATCTGCATCCTCTTCCTTCTTAACCGAACTGATGACTTCGGACGGAATCTTCTTCTTAAGTTCGCCGTATTTAACGAAACTGTCTTTCAATGCACGCATCAATACCACGGTATCGGCTTCGTTTTCTTCTACGGACATAAATTCGGAAATATCGCCCATCAGCACATTGGTTTCATGATTCAGACTTAATAATCTAAAACGCTGCACCCCTTCCACCAGCACCTTCACCGTGCCGTCCGGCAACTTTAGCAACTGCAAAATATTCGCCATCGTTCCGACGGAATATAAATCTTCCATACTCGGGACATCCAGTTCCGCACTTTTTTGCGTCACTAGAAAAATTTGCTTATCCCCTTCCATCGCTTCATTCAGTGCTTGAATCGATTTCTCACGCCCGACAAAAAGCGGCATCACGTTGCCGGGAAACACCACTACATCACGTAGCGGAAGCACTAATACATTCATTTTCATTGTTACTTGGTCGAGTTCCATGTTTTTCCTTCCTATAAAAGGGTAAGCACCAAAAAAAATACCCAGCCAAGCTGGGTATTTTTAAAAGATGTTTTTGCCGTTTGCTAATAGTAAATCGTTATTCACTAGAGGCTTTTTTAGGCTCATCTTCCTTAAACACCATCATTGGGGGTTTCTTACCTTGAATCACTGCTTTATTAATAACGACTTTCTCGACATTTTTCAAGCTTGGTAAGTCATACATTGTGTCTAGCAACAACTGCTCCATAATCGAACGTAATCCACGCGCACCGGTTTTACGCTCAATTGCAAGCTTGGCAATTTCCAATAAAGCATCTTTTCTGAACTGCAATTCAGCCCCTTCCAACTCGAACATTTTCTGGAACTGCTTCACCAATGCATTCTTAGGCTCGGTCAAAATTTGCACCAATGCCTCTTCATTCAACTCTTCCAAAGCGGAAATCATCGGCAAACGTCCGACAAATTCCGGAATCAAACCGAACTTGATCAAATCTTCCGGTTCGATACTCTGGAATTTCTCGGAAATCGTCTTCTTCTTATCCGCAGATTTCACTTCTGCCGCAAAGCCGATACCCAAATTGGTTTCCATGCGCTGATCGATGATCTTATCCAAACCTTCGAACGCCCCACCGACGATAAACAGAATCTTGGAAGTATCGACTTGGATCATGTCCTGATTCGGATGTTTACGCCCACCCTGAGGAGGAACTGATGCTTGGGTACCTTCGATCAACTTTAGCAATGCCTGCTGAACACCTTCACCGGAAACGTCACGGGTAATCGACGGATTTTCGGATTTTCGGGTAATCTTATCGATCTCATCGATATAGATGATACCGCGCTCGGCCTTTTCCGGATCGTTATCACAACGTTGCAGCAACTTAAGTACGATACTTTCAACGTCCTCACCAACGTAACCGGCTTCGGTCAAAGTTGTTGCATCGGCAATTGCAAAAGGAACGTCCAACAGACGCGCCAAGGTTTGCGCCAACAAAGTTTTACCCGAACCGGTCGGCCCGATTAAAAGGATGTTACTCTTAGTCAGTTCGACGTCGTCTTTAACATGAGAGTTCTGCAAACGTTTGTAGTGGTTATAAACCGCTACCGAAAGTACCTTCTTTGCGGAATGCTGCCCGATAACATAATCGTCCAAAATCTTGCTGATCTCGTGAGGCGTCGGCAAATTCTCAAGTTCGAAGTGCGATAACTCTTCGCCGCCGAACTCTTCTTGCAAAATATCATTACAAAGCTCGACACATTCATCACAGATATACACCGAAGGACCGGCTATGAGTTTACGAACCTCATCTTGCCCTTTTCCGCAAAATGAACAATATAATGTCTTTTCATCACTCATCAATCTAATCCTATCGTTGTGTCAATACTTGATCTACCAAACCATACTCAAGCGCTTGTTGCGCACTCATGAAATTATCACGATCCGTATCTTTTTCGATGGTTTTTAAGCTTTGACCGGTATGATCCGCCAAAGCTCTATTTAAGGTATCTTTGATTTTCATGATTTCCTGAGCGTGGATCTGGATATCACTCGCCTGCCCCTGGAACCCGCCTAAAGGCTGATGAATCATGACTCGTGAATTCGGCAACGCGTAACGCTTACCTTTAGCACCGGCGGAAAGTAAGAAAGACCCCATACTGGCTGCCTGACCGATACACATCGTACTGACATCCGGTTTAATGAAACGCATGGTGTCATAAATCGCCATACCTGCGGTCACACTTCCACCCGGAGAGTTAATGTATAAATGGATGTCTTTATCCGGATTCTCTGATTCCAAAAACAGCATCTGCGCCACAATCAAATTAGCCATATGGTCTTCGACCTGACCGACCATAAAAATAACGCGTTCTTTTAATAAACGAGAGTAAATATCGTAGGAACGCTCCCCGCGACTCGTTTGTTCAATAACCATTGGGATTAAAGCGTTTTGAACCAAATTACTATCCATTCTGTATACCATGCCTCGTTTATTTCAATTATTGATATTCTTTATGAGGTATCTTAGCCTTTTCTTAAGCAAAAAAAAACTTAACCCCGAAGACAAATTAAAAATTTCCCTCGGCAGGTTAAGTTTTCTTTACAGCCGGAACCGAAAAGTTCCGGCAAAACTTGCTCAAAAGTTCGATTAAGCAGCCGTATTAACGACTTCCTCAAATGACTTCTTCACTTCTTTCACTTTGGCTTCGGAAAGCACTTTCTCAGCAACCGCATTTTCAACGATAATCGCTTTGATTTCGTTTAGAGCCTGAGGATTCTGCTTATACCAGTTAACCACTTCAGAAGGATCTTCGTAAGAAGAAGCCTGTTCCTGGATGAATGCATCTACGTCGGCATCAGAAGCTTCGATGTTGTTGGCACGAATAACGTCACCCATGATCAAACCTAACTTAACGCGTTTTTCAGCATCTGCCTGGAAATGATCCGCAGAAATATTAACGTCTTCTGGCTTCATACCTTGCTGCTGCAATCTCTGAACCATGTTGTTCATCAAGTTTTGAACTTCCTGGTCAACCAATGCTTTAGGAAGTTGAACATCAACGATTTCCTGTAGTGCATCTAATGCAGAAGTACGGTTCTGGTTTTGAACGGCACGCGCCAACTCTTTTTCCATGTTGTCTTTGATTTCATTGCGAAGCGCTTCTTCAGTTCCTTCTTCGATACCGAAAGACTTAACAAACTCTTCATCGATCTCAGGAAGCTCTTTAGTCGAAACCGAGTGAACGGTAATGTCGAAAGTCGCAGTCTTACCTTTTAGCGCTTCTGCCTGATAATCTTCAGGGAATGTCACTTCAATCGTCTTTTCTTCGCCTTTCTTCATGCCGATGATACCGTCTTCAAAACCAGGAATCATACGACCGCTACCTAGTTCCAAAGGAACGTTTTCGGCAGAACCACCTTCAAAAACTTCTCCATCGATCTTACCGACGAAATCCATAATGACCTGCTCACCTTTCTTAGCTTTCTTAGCAGCGCTCTTAGAAGGTTTCCAAGCCATGCGCTGTTCGCGAAGGCGAGTAATCATGTCTTCTACGTCTTTGTCCGTTACTTCAGCAACGATTTTTTCAGCCTTGGCACCAGAAAACTCAGGAATAGTGATTTCCGGATAAACTTCGAAACGAGCAGTGAATGTAATTGAACCGTCTTTATCGTCCAACTCGTCAAACATTGGGTAACCAGCCACCTTCAAAGACTCTTGTGCAACCGCATCGTAGAATGTCTGCTGGATTTTCTCACCCATCACTTCCTGCTTAACCTGTGCACCGTGGCGTTTTTTGACAACGTTCAACGGCACTTTACCAGGACGAAAACCATCCATTTTCACGGTACGACGGATTTCGTTTAAACGCTTCTCGACTTGACTGTTTAATTCATCAGATGGGAATGTGACAGTAATTTTATGCTCAAGACCTTGTTCTGGCTTTTCTACAGTTACTTGCATGTTCTTTTCTCAAAGTTGGTTATTAAAATAAGCTACCGTGTATTCAAACACAGTAGCTAGAAATAAGGTGCAAAATTATACTTTTTTATTGGAAAAAATTAAAGAAAAACAAAGAAAAACAACAAGAAATATTTCTAAGCTCTTTGTCCGGCACAAAAAAAGTGCTAGAATTTTGATAATTTTTTTGTATAGACCAATTAGATATTTTTTAATTTTATATAAAAATATCTGCAAGATTCAAGGACATAACATGAATATTGAAAGAATCGTTTTACTCGTTGCCGGAACCATGGTGTTAGGCAGTGCCATTCTTAGTGTTTACCACACACCTGAATGGATCTACCTAACCGGTTTCGTGGGTGCCAACCTGGTATTTTCCGGCATCACCGGCTTCTGCCCGATGGTTAAAATCCTACGTAAATTTGGATTGAAACACGGTTTGGCGTTTACAAAGTAAGCATTTAAAACTTACTCGACACCAATAAAAAGGCCTGAACTTCAGGCCTTTTTTATTCTCCGAACATATTATTCAAGCTTCATCCTGCTCATCGAACTGTTTTGTAATCTGCTCGATCTGCTCCTGCAGCTCCAACCACTCCATTTCACTCTCTTCACTCAGTTTTTCATATTCGGCCTGCAGCTTGATCGCTTCGGTTAATTTAGCCTTATTTTCCGCCTCATAAAGCGAACTGTCTTCCATCAACTCATGCAGTTTAGCCAATTCGGCCTGCGCCCTATCCATTTGTTTTTCAACTTTCTTCAACGCTTGGTTATAAGGTTTCAACTGAACATCAAGTTGTTTACGACGTTGGGCATTTTGCTGTCGCTGCTGTTTTTTGTTCTGAACCGGTCTGTCGGATTTGCTCTTCAGCGCTTCCTGTGACTGCTTCAAGGTTTTCAGGCGTGTCTGCAGATAAGACTCCAAATCACCGTGATACAGCGTAATCTTACCTTCATGCACCCACCAGAATTGATCGGCGATACTCGCCAACAAATGCTTATCGTGCGTTACCAGAATCAATGCGCCGCCAAATTCCTGCAACGCCATATCCAACGCATCTCGAGTATCCATATCCAAATGGTTCGTCGGCTCGTCGAGGATAATCAGGTTCGGTTTTAGGTATACGATCATCGCAAGCGCAAGGCGCGCTTTCTCACCACCGGAAAAGGTTCTTACCGGCGTCAAAGTCTGCTCGTTTGAAAACCCGAACTGTCCTAAAAAGTCTCGTGCCTGCTGATCAGAGATTTCATCGCTCAGCGCCAACATGTGCTGCAAAGGACTGTGATCCAACTCCAGTGCCTCAAGCTGATGTTGAGCGAAGTAACCGATACTGACGCCCTTGCTCATCTGAATAAGACCCGAACTCGGCTTAACCTCACCTACCAACAACTTGATTAAAGTCGTCTTACCCGATCCGTTCACGCCCACCAATCCGATTCGATCGCCGGCACGCAACACCAGACTGGCATCCTCTAAAATGACCTTATCGCCATACCCGAAACTCACACCTTCCACTTTCACCATCGGATCGGGCTGGTGCTTCGGTTCGAAAAATTCGAAATGAAACGGATTGGTCGCCTGCACGGCCGCCACCTGCTCCATGCGCTCCAATGCTTTCACACGACTCTGTGCCTGCTTCGCTTTACTCGCCTTGGCTTTGAAGCGCTCGATGAACGTTTTAAGGTGCTGCATCTGCTGCTTTTGCTTTTCATGCAAGGCTTGCTGCTGCATCAATTGCTCGTTGCGCTGTCTTTCAAACGCCGCAAAGTTACCGGAATAGTAATTGATTTTTTGTTGTTGAATATGGGCAATACCTTGCACCACCTGATCCAGAAAGTCACGGTCGTGAGAAATGATCAGAACCGCACCCTGATAAGACTTAAGCCATTGAATCAACCAAGCGACCGCTTCGATATCCAAGTGGTTGGTCGGCTCGTCCAGCAGCAACAGGTCAGAACGCTGCATCAACGCGCGCCCCAACTTCAAACGAACCTGCCAACCACCGGAAAACGCCTGAATCGGCTTGGTAAGATCTTCAACGGAAAAGCCCAATCCGGCCAACAACTGCTGAGCTTTTTGAGACACTTCGTAGCCCGCGATTCGATCCATCTCATCATACGCCTTCACTAAGGCATCATGATCGCCCGATTCTTGGGCTTGATGAATTTTTTCAGTCAACAAAGCATATTGCGTATCACCGAAGCAGACATAATCCAAAGCACACAGATCGGAATCGGCCACTTCCTGTTCAACGTAACCGATCAACCAGTTTGCCGGAATCGAAATCTGACCGGCTTCCAAGGGTATTTCCCCCATAATCGCTTTAAACAACGTCGTTTTACCCACGCCGTTCTGACCGATCAGACCGATCTTTTGCCCGGGATGAATCGTTAAACTCGCATTTTCAAACAACGGCTTCAAGCCGGCACGAATCGACACACTTTGAATGGCTAACATGAAATCAAAATCCTATTCGACCAACTGCAACCGACCGTCTAACAAATTAAACTGACGATCCATTCGCTTAGCCAACTCCAAATCGTGCGTTACGATCAACAAAGCCGTCTGTAATTCCTGATTGAGTTCCAACATCAACTCAAACACCTGTTCGGCGGTTTCATGATCCAAATTCCCGGTCGGTTCGTCGGCCAGAATAATCGCCGGACGGGTAATCAACGCCCTGGCAATCGAAACTCGCTGACGCTCACCACCCGATAACTCGCCCGGCTTGTGATCAACTCGATCCGCCAAACCGACTCGTTTCAACAAAGCTTCCGCCTTTTGTTGAGCCGAACGCGGCGATTCCCGTCGAATTCGCAAAGGCACCATGACATTTTCCAACGCGGTCAATTCCGGCAACAGATGATGAAACTGGTAGATAAACCCCATATGACTATTGCGCATTTGACCGCGCTTAACCGCACTCAAACTTGAAAAAGGCTGCGACATCAAAGACACATCCCCTGCTGACGGCTGATCCAGCCCGGCCAATAGATGCAATAACGTGCTCTTACCCGAACCCGATGCACCGATAATTGCGGCCTTTTCGCCGGCTGCAATATTCAGATCGACGTGCGTAAGCACTTGAGTGGATATGGACCCTTCCTGATAGATTTTCTGTATTCCTTGCGCGGACAGTACCATCTTGTTTAATTCCTCACTCATAACGCAATGCCTCCGCAGGGTGAACCTTGGCGGCTTTTCTGGCCGGGTACAACGTAGCAAACAAGGTCAATAAAAACGCCAGTCCGGTTATATACCATACATCGCTCCATTCCAGCTTGGACGGAACTTGGCTGATGTAATACACATCCGCGGGGAAGAACTTAAAGCCAAGCAGGTTCTCGATAAACGGAACGATCACATCGATATTCAATGATAGCGCCACGCCGCTTAACAGACCCAAAATCGCACCGGTCAGACCGATCACCAGACCTTGAATAATAAAAATCGATTGGATGCTGTTCGGAGTCGCTCCCAACGTTCTCAATACCGCAATATCCCCCTGCTTATCGGTCACCACCATGACCATGGTGGAAACAATATTAAAGGCCGCCACCATAATAATCAGAGCCAGAACGATAAACATCATGCGCTTCTCCATCTCGATCGCCTTGAAGAAGTTCGCATGCTGTTGCGTCCAGTCGCGCACATACATCGGTCGATCCAAATGTTGGGCGATTTCATGGCGAACCGAATGTACGTCAAACATATTCTTAATTCGCAACTGCAAACCGCCGACTGCATCTTTATATTTGAAAACCTTCTGGGCGTCTTCGATATGAATGATCGCCAAGCCGCTGTCGTACTCGTGCATTCCGGCCTTAAACAGCCCTACAATGGTAAAACGTTTAATTCTAGGAACCATTCCCACGGGGGAAAACGTCCCCTGCGGTGCGATCAACGTCACCTTGTCGCCGACCGAAACACCGAGACTGCCCGCCAGTTCGGAACCTAGGATCATGCCGTACTCTTTAGGGTGCAGATCCGACAATTTTCCGAATAGCATTTTACTGTCGATATCGGCAACCTGATCTTCATAATCCGGATTGATACCGCGAATTGCGACTCCCTTGACTTCGTCGCCGCTGGTCAACATCCCCTGCTCCATAATATTGGGGGCAGCACCGACAACATCAGGCTGGGTGATGACGGTTTGATACAACTTCTCCCAGTCATACAGTCTTGAATCGCTTCCGGTCAAAGTCAAATGCGCCGTCATCCCAAGAATACGATCACGCAACTCCTGCTGAAAACCATTCATGATCGACAAAACCGTAATCAATGCCATCACACCTAAGGCGATACCGATAATGGAAGAAAGAGAGATAAACGAAATAAAACCGTTACGCCGTTTGGCTTTGGTATAACGCAGTCCTAAAAACAGTTCGTAAGGCAGTTTAAACATAATCAGTTCGCAGTTCCGTTTGATAGGGCTCAGTCATGATCGCCACGATGAACAGGGTTAAAGATAGGTAAGCTATAGTTGTATACAATAGCCGAAATTCTCATAATCAAGACAACTAAAATGGAGATGGTGATTGCCAATTCCTGACTCTCGATGTTTTGCATCAACAGGAGCAAAACACTTGCTCCCATAAAGGATGCGGTCGCATAAATCTCTTTACGGAAAATCAGCGGCACTTCGCCCACCAATACGTCGCGGATGACCCCGCCGGCTGCACCGGTCATAATCCCGGTCATAATCACGATCGGGTCGCTCAACCCCAAAGCCAGGGCTTTTTGAGCACCGATAACGGTAAACACCGCCAACCCCAACGCATCCAAAAACAATAGCAGTCGCATCGGCACGGGTCTGAAGCGCGCATAGAAAAACATAAACAGTGCAGATAAGACAATTACATAGATGTAAACAGGCTGGGTTAACCAGAAGACCGGCTGCCCCAAAATGACGTCACGCAAAGTACCGCCCCCAATGGCCGTGACCATTGCGATTACGATTGCACCGAACAGATCCAATTGCTTACGGCTTGCCGCCAAAAGGCCGGTAAACGCAAACACCACGGTTCCGAGCAGATCTAAATAATGTAGGGATAGGGCAAAACTCATGCGCGTATTATAAAGCAAATAAAAAAAAACACCCTCAAAGTTGAGGGTGCTTTACGGAAGAATCAAATAACTATTTCATTTGATTCTGTTTTTGGATAATCAACCGATTTTACTTATCGGATTTAAGACGGTTAATACCCAACATCTTCATGATGTATTTTTGGTAAATCGGTTCAGAGTTACCGGCTTTCATATTGCGGATGAAGTATTTTTCGAACGCAATTTTCGCCAAGTGTACCCACTTACCTTTTTTCGCCCAGGTCAGGTTACGCGGAGGAATCTGAGGTAAGGCAACAAACGCCGCACCCGAATCACCCATATCCGCCAAACACACCGTGTTCCAAGTCGGCTCTTCATGAGGTTCTTTACCTTCAAGATTCGCTTCGATGTTATGACAGATCGCCGTGACCATCGACTCGATCATCAAACCGGTTTTAGGCGTACCGCAAGGAACCGGACACTTAGTATCGACAGGAGGAATCGCAATCCCCACACCTAACGCATAAATATTGTGATAAGTCGGGTTACGGCTGAACTTGTCTACTTTTACAAAACCACGTGGGTTCACAAGAGGACCACCCATTTTCTCAGGATCCGAATCAACCATCTCTTGCAAGAATTTTGAGCCTTTGAACGCCGGCAACATCATAGAATATTTGAACGGTAGTTCGTGCTGGTTAATCACTTCGCCCTGATTGTTGTGCTCGTCCACATACATCATACCTTCTTCGATCTTGGTCACTTTCGCGTTACAGATCCAGTTGATGTGGCGCGCACGCATTTCAGATTCCATCAATCCTTTAGAATCACCGACACCGCCAAGACCCAAGTGACCGATATAAGGCTCAGCCGTAACGAATGTCATCGGAACCTGACTACGAATTTTACGCTTACGCAAATCCGTTTCCATGATCATGGCAAATTCATAAGCCGGACCGAAACAAGACGCCCCTTGAACGGCACCCACGATAATCGGCCCCGGATCCTTACAGAACTCTTCCCATTGCTCGTAGGCTTCCAATGCATGCGGCGTCGTACAAACCGAAACGGTGTTACCGCCGTGACTCTTAGGACCAAATCCTTCTACTTCATCAAAAGCCAAAGCCGGACCGGTCGACAGGATAAGATAGTCGTATTCCATTTCGGAACCATCGTCCAGAGTGATTTTGTTATTTTCCGGATCCAAACCAGTACAAGTCTGGTGATAAAACTCAATCCCTTTGCGAGTTAGATACGGTTCAAGTTTAAAAGAGATGTCTTCCGCCTTTCTCCAGCCCACTGCGACCCAAGGGTTCGAAGGGACGAAATTGAACTCGTCAATCGCATTAACTACTTTTACTGTGTGTCCTTTATCTAAATGCTTACGAATATCGTAAGACATTGGTAATCCACCTGTACTCGATCCAACCACAACCACTGTTGCCATGCTTCTTTCCTTTCTGATTTTTACGTTGTCTAGTTTCGCTATATATTTTGATTATATTTTTTATTTTCGTTATACATTCTTTTAATAGTAGTCAATTAAGCTTACTTATTGATAAGCACTACTTAACTACAGTTAGTGCATGATGGACTAAAGCCGGGCAAATTAAAAATAAAATTTACATATCACTTATATTAACTAAGTTAATTAATGAACAAATATTATCTTTATAGCCCTACTCGTTCGACAAAGTAACTGGGAAAAGCCTGCTAACGTGCCCGAGCAAGCAAATAAGACGGCAACAAAAAGAGGGTTACGAACGTTGCAATAATCAGAGACGACATTGTCATCAGACTGGCTTGTTGAATCAACGTTTGATCGCTAAACGATAAAACCAACAATCCCAACATCATAATCCAGCTGGTCATCCAGATAGGACGCCCCACACTGGCCATCGAGTAACGAACGGCCGATGCCGGATCGGAAAACACCCCCTGCTGCGCACGCACGTAACGTGAAAAGAAATGAATACCGTCATCTACAATCAGCCCCATAGGCATCATGATCAACAACAAAGAAAGAGACGAATACGGTACCAACAGCACAAACGCCAATATAGAACAGGTCAGCGCCAACAAATTCGCCAGCGTATTCAGCAAGGCCAACTTGATGCTTCCCCAAAACAGCGTAAACAGCACCAATAAAAAAACGACCATACCCAAAAGACTGTTCAATAAAGACAAAGCATCTTGCTGCCACCATAATAAACCGACAAACAATATCGCAAAGACGATCGAAATGCCCTTGGCCAACTTAGGAGAATCCTGAATCCATTGCGCGACAAACACGTAACCATAACGGTCATTGCTATTACCGACACGAAACTCGAGCAACCAAGTCAATAAAATTACCGGCAACAGGGTTAAAGTCGCGACATAACTCATCAACGCCCCGACGCCGACAATCCACGCCATTGCGCTTAACTGCGGTTCATACCAGGCAGCAAAAGCAAATCCGAGCATAGAGGTAAAATTCGACAGAAAAATCGGCGAATTGTTTAACTTCAACGCCTCAGCGACCGCATCAAATTGAAACAGTCCACGCGCCATCTCGCGAAGCAATGTACTTAAAATATGAATTAAATTGCTGGTCATGATCGTGACCAATACCACCAACCCGAGTACACTGCTTCCGTCCAAAGATTGATGCAACCAACCCAACGCGCCCAAACTCATCGCCAGAATATAAAGGCTCAGCCCCACTTGCAACAAAGCGGTCTTCAAGGAGTCCATGAACTTAGCCACGGCCGCCCCCATCAAAACGACACTGAAAACCAACAACCCCCAAGACTGCATCGAAACTTGCTGTTCAAGCCGAAATATTCCGCCGACGACCGCAAGGCTGAACAGTCCCCAAAGGACGGCAAACACCATTTTATTGTGAGCGATTATCTGCACCCAGTTGAAAGCCCAATTACCGTACATATCGTTCCTTATGTGTTTGTTTTGACGACTCGCCGCATGAAAAAAACCGTTCGCAAGCCACTCTATTGATGGAGAAACGCAATTCAGTCCCCACGTCCAAGACGGGTAGTTTAAAATATTGTGCTTTACTATTTTTACAGAATTGATTGTTAAACATGAAATCATCGAGACGTTTACTGGCTTTAGACCCGATTCCACTTAAAGGAAACCGTTCCCACTGGGCGGCCTTGAATCCTTCGGAACAATCTCTCACGATCGCCAATCAAAGTCTAAACTCGGAAGGCTTGGTCGTCGTACTTACCGCCGACTCGCAAACCGCTAGCCGTCTCATGGAAGAACTGAAGTTTTTCACCCAAGGCACACAGCCGTTATTGACGTTCCCCGAATGGGAAACCTTGCCTTACGATCAATTCTCGCCGCATCAAGACATCATTTCGGAACGTTTGAAAACGCTCTATCAACTGCCCGACACCCAGAGCGGTATCTTGATTTTACCGATCGCCACCTTGATGCAACGGGTCGTACCCCACGAATATATCCAAAAATTCACGTTTCTGTTGTCGGTCGGCGAACGCCTGAACATCGAATCGTTTGCCCAAAAGCTTGAATCCGGCGGTTACCAACGTGTCAGTCAGGTTATGGAACACGGCGAATTCGCCATCCGCGGTTCGATCGTCGATCTCTATCCTATGGGAAGTAAACTCCCCTACCGCATCGATCTATTCGACGACGAGATCGAATCCATCCGCAGCTTCGATCCGGAAACCCAACGCTCCATCGGACAGATCGAAAACATTCAGCTGCTTCCGGCCAAAGAATACAACTTCACCCAGGAAGGCATCGACCTGTTCCGCCAGAAGTTCAGACAGGCGTTCGGAGATGACAGCCGTACTTCGCAACTCTATCAAGCCGTCAGTGATTCCAATACCGTCAGCGGACTCGAATATTACCTGCCGTTATTCCATGAGCAGTTAACCTCGTTATTCGATTACCTGCCTGAAAACACCCTCTTCTTCGATTTCGAGCAAGTTGAAACGACACTCGACCAAGTTCGCCACGATTACGAAGAACGCTACGAAATCGGCCAACACAACCCCGATTACCCGATTTTAAAACCGGATGAACTCATCCTCTCAAAAACCGAGTTTCTGTCCGCACTCAAACCGTACCACCGTATTAGCCTGCAAACCGAAAAAACCGACAAGACCACGACGGAATTCGACACGCTCAATCTGCCGCCACTCAACGTACAGACTGACAGCGAATACCCGCTGGCGCGTTTAAACGCTTTTTGCGACCAATACCAAGGTCGGGTGATTTACAGTGCCGAAAGTACCGGGCGACGCGAAACCCTGATGACCTTACTGGGCAAACACAAGCAACACCCGGAAATCGTTCACAACTGGTCGGAAGCGCTTGAATCCAAACAGCCGTACAGCATTGTCGTCAGCCCGTTGGAATACTCGATTCATACGCCGGAACTCAGCGTCATCTGCGAAGCGCAGATTTTCGGGCAAACCGTCGTTCAAAAACGTCGCCGCAAACGTAAACACAGCGATTTCGACGCCGCCATTAACAACCTGATCGAACTCGACATCGGCAGCCCGATCGTGCATATCGATCACGGTGTCGGTCGTTACCAAGGATTGGAAACACTCGAAATCCAAGGCGAATCCCGAGAGTTTCTGATGATCGAATACGCCGGCGAAGCCAAGTTGTATGTACCGGTCACCTCCTTACACCTGATCAGCCGTTATACCGGCGCCACACCGGAAAGTGCACCTCTGCATAAACTCGGCAGCGACAAATGGGAAAAAGCCAAACGCAAGGCGGCGGAAAAAGTGCACGACGTCGCGGCGGAACTGCTCGACATCTACGCACAACGCGAAGCGCGTCCGGGTTATGCATTCCAGACTCCGGAAGAGGCTTACCAACGCTTCGCCGCCAGTTTCCCGTTTGAAGAAACGCCGGATCAACAGCAGGCCATTGAAGCGGTTATTCACGACATGCACTCCAGCCGCCCGATGGATCGCCTGGTATGCGGTGACGTCGGTTTCGGTAAAACCGAAGTCGCCATGCGTGCCGCTTTTGTCGCCGCTTACGACGGTAAACAGGTTGCCATGCTGGTGCCAACAACCCTTTTGGCGCAACAGCATCTTGAAAACTTCCGCAACCGTTTCTCGGATTGGCCGGTGCGTATCGAAGTGTTATCCCGCTTTCAAACCGCTAAAGAGCAGAAACAGGTATTGGCTGATTTGGAAGCCGGCAAAGTCGACATCATCATCGGAACCCACAAACTGATTCAAAAAGACGTCAAATACGCCAATATCGGCTTGATTATCATCGACGAAGAACACCGATTCGGCGTTCGTCAGAAAGAACAGCTGAAGAAGTTGCGAACCGAAGTCGACGTCCTTACCATGACCGCCACTCCGATTCCTCGAACGTTAAACATGGCGATGAACGACCTGCGCGACCTGTCCATCATCGCCACACCGCCTGCCAAACGTCTGGCAGTACAGACTTTCGTTCAGGAATGGAACGAAGATACCGTTCGCGAAGCCTGTCTTCGTGAGATTCGTCGCGGCGGTCAGATCTACCTGCTTTATAACAACGTCGACAAAATCGAACGTATGGTCGAAGAGATGCAGGCACTGATTCCAGAAGCCAAGGTGGATTACGCTCACGGCCAGATGAACGAACGCGAACTGGAAACGGTGATGGAAAACTTCTACCACCGCCGCTTCAACATTCTGGTTTGTACGACAATTATCGAGACCGGGATCGACATCCCGACCGCCAACACCATTCTGATTCACCGTGCCGATAAATTCGGGCTGGCGCAATTGCACCAGTTACGCGGACGCGTCGGGCGTTCCCACCATAAGGCTTACGCATACCTGTTTACCGCAGGCAAGGCACTCTTGACCAGCGATGCCGAAAAACGCCTGACCGCCATCGCCAAACACGACACGCTCGGTGCCGGTTTTATGCTGGCCAGCCACGACCTAGAAATTCGAGGTGCGGGAGAACTGTTGGGCGACGGTCAATCCGGCCAGATTCAGGAGATTGGTTTCGGTCTTTACAGCGAACTATTGGACCGTGCCGTCAAAGCCCTTAAGTCCGGCAAACAACCGGAACTTAACACCACTTTGCATACCGGCTCGGAAGTCGATCTCGGTGTACCCGCACTCATTCCAGAAGATTACTTGCCGGACATCCATACCCGTTTAGTGTTCTACAAGCGCATCGCCAGCGCGCAGTCTGAAAATGCGCTACGCGAACTTGAAGTGGAAATGATCGACCGTTTCGGCCTGTTGCCGCAACAAGTCAAAAACCTGTTTGCGGTCACCCAGATTAAACTGGTTATCGAACCGATCGGCATCATCAAACTCGATGCGTCGGAAGCGATGATTCGAGTGCAATTCAACCAGCAACCTAATATCGACCCGATGAAACTGATTAAACTGATTCAGGCCTACCCTAAAAACTACCAACTAAAAGGCCAGACCGAATTGAAGTTTTTCGATACAATGCCAACAATGGAATCCAGAATTTCCGCAATCGAATTGATGATTAAATCGATCAAAAGCGAATAAAATACGATGACTTTTTTTAACCTTTTAGATTCAACAGGCCTGCTCAAAATGCAAAACCGCTTGGTTAAATTCCTAAACGTTTCTCTCATTACTGTACTGTTCATGTTCAACGGCCTCTTTTCAACCGCTCAAGCCGACGAAGAGACCCCGAACTACTCCATAGAAGTCATCATCTTCGAAACTTTCGCATTGAAAAGCTGGACAGAAGAATATTGGCCGGAAGAGATCGAAACCCCCGATATCGAAAATGCGTTGGATTTACAAGGCCTGCTTAACGGCAGCGTCGACAGCGGCAAGCTGAACGTCAAAGCACAAGCGAACGAACTTCAAGCCGAAGCGGCCAAGCTGACCCCTCAAAAAGGTTATCGAATCCTATACCACCAAACTTGGTCGCAAGATACTTTTGACGATCAAACCATGCCTAAGCTAATAATCGACAACAGTAACCAGGATGGTGCCGGTTCTCTGGTTAACGGTACCGTCAAACTGTATAAGAGCCGTTACGCCCACGTTGATTTCGACTTGGAATTTGAACGCAGAATTCCCGACCGTGTAAAAGAAGACTTTATTCAAAATCAAAAATTGACCGGGCCGGAAGACATCGTTCCCGAAACCTGGCATTTCAAAATTAAGGAATCGCGCAAGATCAGACCGAATCAGTTGCACTACATCGATCATCCGATGTTCGGCATTCTGGTTCAAATGCGCTATAACGGACCGGCCTCAAGCAGCACTCCGAACTGACCTTAAACAACTCAATAAAAAAGCCCTTAACGGGCTTTTTTCTTTTAGGGGTCAGGAAACGCCGATAAAACGTTATTTCTATGGTTTACAACGGTATATGTCGAAAACCATCTGACCGTCTTTTACCGGCGCACGCGGAACAATAGTATCGCCCCCCATTACCGCTGCTTCATTCTTAGCCAAAATAATCAGCTCTTCGGTCATCTTTTCCGCATCACGTTCGATAAAACCGATCTTATCCTTTACCAAAGAGCGCGTGTAACCCAACTTCTTACACATCGTCACTTCTTCGTAACCACGTAACACCACCTGATTTCCCTCTTCTGTGACTTTCACCCAGCTACACGCCGTCAAACTGACCGCTGCAATCAATAGCAATACGCTTCGAACAAACATAACCTCTCCTTATCGGTTTAAAAACACCCGTCAATACGATTAGAATAACAACCTTATTTAACATGACATTTAATCACGATGCAAAAACCTTACGCCCAATCCAGTGAAGAGAACAAACAAGTCATCCTTGAAGCCATTCAGCCCTTGTTAAAAAATCGACAAGACGTGCTTGAAATAGGCAGCGGAACCGGACAACATGCCGTTTATTTTGGCAAACAAATGCCACACTTGATCTGGCAAACTTCGGAACTTGCGGAAAACCATCCCGGCATCCTGCTTTGGCTTGAAGAGGCGGGACTAGACAATGTCCTCCCGCCGTTGGCACTAAACGTTTCCGGAAACGACTGGCCGGAAAAAACCTATGATGCACTCTTCACGGCCAACACATTTCACATCATGGGCCGTCAAAATGTCAGCGACTTATTTGCAAACATTTCAAACCTACTCAATTCACAAGGCTTAGTGCTGGTTTACGGTCCGTTCAACTTTAACGGCGATTTCACCAGCGACAGCAACCGACAATTCGACCAATTTCTGAAAAACCGCGACCCGAACAGCGGTATCAAGGATTTCGAATGGCTAAACGAGCTGGCTGCCGATGCCGGATTGATGTTCAAGCAAGATATTGCCATGCCGCAGAATAACCGCATTCTTTGCTGGCAAAAACCTTAAGAGAAAAGGGGCAGGCATGGCTCGTTGGTTTATTCTCGCCGGAATCGCGCTCATCGGAATCGGCTTGATTCTCCACTTCACGCCTTGGATGTTCAATTGGTTCGGTCGACTGCCCGGCGATATTAACGTCCAAACCGAAAACAGCCGAATTTTCATTCCGATTACCTCAATGATTATCATCAGTCTCGTACTGACGGTCATCATCAACCTATTCAAACACTAGGCGCAAACACTTAGCGCGATCTGGACGAAAATAATCAAAATACCCACGTCATCGTCACGGATGCGAAATGAAAACTCTCTTCAGGTTGAAGACGGTACACCTGACCGATGGCATTACCGCTCAATGTCATCGCAAAATCACCGTAAGAAAATCCAATTCCGTACTCTACTGCAGGAATCCAATGATAACGGTTGAGGATCGGTTTATCATCCCCCAAGATCCGACCGTCGATCAACGCACTGTAGGCTAAATAACTAACCCCGATACTCCCAAAATAAAAATAACCTAACGTGGGCGATTCAGAGCGGACATAACTCAGTTGATTATTCAAAAATACCGGATCGATGTTTTTCTTTCTAATCAATCCCGCACCTAAATACGCCTGAGTATTCGGACTACCGACTTTTAACCAAGCGGATTGATATAAGGACCAATCGTTCGACTTCCATTTCACGGCGCTCCAGTCCACATTCAACTGCGCAGTGGGCTGATCCGGCAAGTGATGATCCCAACCGTCTACCTTTGAATTACCGATAAGTTTGTGCAAATCATCTTGAAGATACCTACCGGGACTATTCGGCCCTAACCAACCGAAACTCAGACCCACGGAAGTATTGTATTGCTTTGATCGGTAAAAACGACGCAAATCGACATGCGTCCAGGCTTCGTTAAGAACATGAACAATACGGTCGTTTTCCGCCAATTTGGTTAAAGTAAACGCTTCGACGGAGAGTTCGATCTGGTCGCTAAAAGGGATTAAATTAAACGGGGTAAGGAAGTCATCGACTCCCTTAAATATCGATCGGTTGAATTCGAATTCATCTCGGCTTAATTTGAATTTGAAGCCGCCGGTATACTCACGATCGGTTCCATAGAGCAGATCGTTATCGACATGAACAGTCAACCATGACGGTTGAGCGGCAACCCCCTGCGAAGAACTCCACAAGACCACCGCCAACAAAAGCCGCTTTTTGTCATGAAAAGCAACACGACTTAGTATTTTATGAAAAACGGCTCTCATATCCGTCAACCGCCTTAAATTAAGACTTCAACGGCTTGACGTTCAGCAAAGATACAAACAGTGACAGGACGATTGTACCGAAAGCGAAACAGAACATTCCCTGTACCGACACCAATAGCCAGGTGGTTACGTTTGCCGGGTCAAATGGTCCCGAAAGCGTAAAATGGATATTCACGGCCTCAATAAAACCGATTAAATGCAGACCGCCAAGCAGATAATCCGGCACTTCCTCAAACACACCGATGATCTGATATACGGTCGAGAACAACAACATCGCCGTGAAGTAATTGATGATTGCCAATACAATCACCCTGCCGGTCGCGGAAATGGCCGGACCTTCCGTGATTTTGCAGATACCGAATAGAATGACCCCGACCTCTTTATTAATGATTCCGAGAATACGAAACATCGCCAAAACCGCAATCCAGACAGGCAGATGAAAAAAGAAGGTGGAAACCAATAAAGCCCCCGACAGCAATAACCAACCGACCACATACATTTCGGACATATTCAGACGTTTGTCCCTCAAAGCCTGCCATTCAATGGAATTTGGAAGGTAATTGAATTCAAGTTGCTTAAAGTGTCTATCCACCCAATAATAAGGCGATAGCGCATAAACAAATCGAATTAAATTTTTCACCGTTTCGGTAATGTTCACAACCTCTCCTTTAAAAGGTTATCTGTTCAGTTTTCTGCTCAGTTATCTATCAGCTTAATACAATCCGGTCGCCTTTCCATAACAGTGGCAACCCGTTTAATTTACTTTCTTTAACTTGCGGTTCGTTGAGGCCGTGCCCCAATATATATCGCCCGCATCCCAGCCATGGAAGCACCTCTTCAAAACCGGCGTGCCATTGATTCGGCTTAGGCCTGGCGTCCATAATAAACACTTCGGCCCGATCCAATCGATCGTAAAGCTCCGGTTCCAAAGACGTATCACCGCTATAGGCCAACAGTGGCGTACCGTTACGGCTGATCATAAATCCGCAACTGAATTCAGAATGGTGTCCGGGATAAAAAACGATCTCCAAACCGTAGTCCAGCTCGACCGTTTCGGCTGTCTGCGGCGATTTCCAATCCGCCAGTTCTTCCGCACTGATTGACTGCAAATGCTCTGCAATCCTATGCTGTTTAAGGCGTTTAGCCACTTCGTTGTGGGAAATTACCTCAATTTTCCGACCTTGAGCCTGTTCCACTCGTAACACCACCGGCAACTCGCCGGCATGATCACTGTGATTATGAGTAATAATCACTCGCCCGGGAAAGCCGCCGAAGTTCGCCAAAACCTGCTGCCCGACGCCCAAACCCAAATCAACCAGACAAAAAGGTTCGCCGTCGACCAACAGCATGAAACTGCTACTCGGCAAGGCGTTATAGACTGCAGAATCTCCTGCACCGCTGCCCAGCACTAAAATTTCAAGTTTAACATTCTTCAAGTTATTGATTACTCGATTAAATATTCACTTCAACCCTTCTAATAATATAGAAGAGTTTTATCATAAATTACGCGAATTCGTCACGAATTCAAGACTATTTATGACGCAGATCGTTTCAAGACCGCCTATTTTAGACAACAACGCCGCTTTAAACACAAAAATTTAAACACAGCCATACATAAAAAAACCCGCTTATTTGCGGGCTCTAAATAGATTAAGACCGAATCAACTCAAAGCATTTCCAATCTATCTTCAAATTTTTCGAGTGCCTCAACCACACAAGCTTCGTCCTTTTCACCGCCCAGAGCGCCGCTTACACCAATCGCACCGATGCGTACCCCGCCACTGACGATCGGAACCGCACCCACCATCATCAATACACCGTTCACATGGTTTAGCTCAGGTCGGATATCACCACGCATTTCACGAAACTGGCCGGACTTAAGCCCAGACATGATTGTTGCGTTGGCCTTCTCTTCGGCGATCTGTAAGGTAAATTTTGAGGCATAATCATCGCGCAATGCCACACGCTGATTACCATGACGATCGACGACAACCGCACTCACGGAAAACCCGTTTTGACGGCAGGCAATAATCGCTTCGCTTGCAATATCGCGCGCTAATTCCATGCCGATATTCTTCTCTTGCAACACGTCTTCCGCTTGCGCGGAAAAAGCCAAAGATCCCATCAAAATCGCCAACCCAACCTGCTTCAATCCAGTCATCGTTTCATCTCCACTTTGCGCTTAATTAAATGAATCATTTTCATTTTAAATCAGAAATAGATTTTATCGAATAAACTATACACCATTGAACTTAAACCGCGTCATCGATACCGACTTACATTTTACACTCCGCCCCGTTAGCCGTTGATCAATAACCATACTTATTCCCAGTATATTTGTATGGCTCCAACATGTTAGTATTTGCATTTCATTTAAGAACTTCTCGACCGGTGCCTTACAAGCCGTTCGTCTAACGTTTTATCACTTCATAGGGGACAACCATGGAACACTCTTATCCGCATTTATTTTCTCCGCTGAAACTCGGGGCTATAGAACTACCCAATCGCATCGTCATGGCCCCTTTAACCCGAGCGCGAGCCGGAATCGAACACCTTCCGAACGACTTAATGGCCGAACACTATTCTCAGCGTGCCAGCGGCGGTCTACTCATTGCCGAGGCGACTATGGCCATGGAAGGCTGCAGTGCTTTTTGGAAAGAACCTGGAATTTACTCCAAAGAACAGATCGACGGCTGGAAAAAAGTCACCGATGCGGTTCATGCCAAAAGCGGACGTATCTTCCTGCAAATATGGCACGGCGGCCGCGCCTGTCACCCTGCACTGAATGATGGCAAGGTCCCTGTCGCGCCTAGCGCCATCGCCATCGAAGACGAAGTCCACACTCCGGAAGGTAAGCTGCCATACACCGTACCGCGCGAACTGGCTCTGGAAGAAATCCCGACCATCATCGAGGGGTTCAAACAAGCCGCAATCAATGCCAAAGAAGCCGGTTTCGACGGTGTCGAAGTTCACGGTGCAAACGGTTATCTATTGGATCAATTCCTGCGCGACGGCAGCAATAAACGTACTGACGCTTACGGCGGACCGATCGAAAACCGCGCTCGATTGATGCTGGAAGTACTTGAGGTGGTGTGTGATGTTTGGGGTAGCGACCGAGTGGGATTGCGAATCTCTCCCGTAAACAGCTTCAATAGTATGCGCGACAGTGATCCTTTGACTTTGAGCAAATGGGTAAGTGAAAAACTAAACGAATTTGATTTGGCTTACCTACACGTCATGCGCAGTGACTTTTTCGGGGTACAGAAAGAGGATGTGCTCTCTGTATGCGAACAGAACTACCAAGGTAACCTGATCGGAAACATGGGCTATACAGCCGAAGAAGCCGAAGCGGCAATTGCCGGCGGTGACCTGGAAGCCGTTGCTTTCGGTGTCCCTTATCTTGCCAATCCGGATTTACCGGAACGCCTTAAAGCAGGTGCGCCGCTGAACGAAGCGGATCCTAATACGTTCTACACAGAAGGACCGGAAGGTTATAACGATTATCCGTTTATGGACAAATAAACCTTTCAAGCCATTAAGACGGCCGATGCTTTTAAGTGTCTGCCGTTTTGTTCACACGAAGCCGGACAGGCCAGTCCGGTTTTTAGACTCTGATAAAACTCGATTGATTATCGAGACCCTGCCCCTTTCACCACCAAGTAGAGCGCAAACGCCAACTCGGCGATCAACGGAATCAGATAAACCGGTTCCATCACGGCCGAATAGTCCGGCAACACGAAACGTACAAAGCTACCTGCCAGATAGACCACGCCTGCAGCAATCAGACCGTAACCCAGCCAGCTTGGAAAATAGCCGGACTTGATCAACAAATACCCCAAAATCAGGTTGGAAAGCCCGAAGAACACCAAGCCCAGATCGTAACCGTGGCTGTGTAGATCCAGAAACAATGACGCCAAAGCATGCAGTTGCGCCGGTTCAAAACCGCCTACATAAACAGTTCCGTTCAACAGTAAGGCCGCTGCATAGTAATTGATCAGGTTAAAGCCGAGAATCGATGCCTGTGTCAGCCGGAACGCCGCCGCCATCAAAGCCAACGTATTGCTGACCGGTTTGAATAGAACATAAAAAAGTACTGCGATGGCCACGTCGCTCAACAGCATGATTGAGTCGGCGACAAAACCGAAACGGAACAGCGAATCAGACGCTAGAATATTCGATGCCGTCGCCATGGCATCACCCTCGACAATCAGGCTGGAGCGAATGAAAACTTCACTGCCGATACCGCAGACGATGATAACCAGATACAACCAGCCCGCGACTCTCGCATAAGACGATAAGGATCCTACATTGATGTTTTGTCCCGACATTCCAATTCGCTCCAATTATCTTTAGGTTGTACTAAAATAAAATGAAACTCATTGAAAAACAACAAAATATATAATCAATACCATGCAAAACCCAAACAGACGAAAGAGGATGTTATGAATACGCGAGTACAACCGGCCAAGCCTTCAGGCATCAAAGCCCTATTGCTCGATCTTAGCGGCGTTCTCTACGAGGGAGACAACCGCATACCCGGTGCCGACACAACCTTGCAATGGTTGCGGAATCAAGGCTATGTGGTGCGTTTCGTCACCAATACGGCCACCGAATCGCATAGGCAGATTCTAAATAAACTCAAAGACATGGGACTGGACATTCAAGAGCCGGAGCTCTTTACCGCTCCGCAAGCCGCCAAGAATTACCTAACCGCGCACAATATGAGACCTTATTGCATCCTGCATCCCAACCTGGAAGAGGAATTCTCCGACCTATGCGGTGGCGAACCCGACTGCGTGCTGCTTGGCGATGCACAGGACGGATTGAGTTACGCCAACCTCAACCAGGCTTTCAGGTTTCTGGAACAAGGCATGCCGCTTTTCGGCATCGGCAAGAACAAATATTTCATGAACCACGACGGCTTGAAACTGGATGCCGGCGCTTTCCTGCACGCCCTTGAATGGGCCAGCGGCACCGAAGCCGTCATCATGGGCAAACCCGATGCTCACTTCTTTGCCGAAGCGGTGCGTTCGACCGGCTTTGAAATGCATGAATGCCTCATGGTCGGCGACGATGTCGAAAGCGACGTACAAGGCGCCGTCAACGCTGGCCTGTATGCGAGCTTGGTGAGAACCGGAAAATTCAAGGAAGCGGATCAACAGAAGTTGCCCGAACAAGCCTACTTGATCGATTCGATCAAAGCCCTACCCGACTTACTCACTTCTTAATCCTTTATATTTTAAGCCGAACAAGCCTGTTCGGTTCTGAAGCATTCGCGAACTTAAGTTCTAGGTATTCCTTTGAAATCGCCCCGCTTCCAGCGCCACGCATACAGCACCATCAATCCGGCGATATTGGAATACCAGACCCAAGGATTGCTCCAGGCAACACCGTCGTAAATCACATCGGAAACCGGCCAGAAAAGTTGTGTCGGAAAGAATTCCGCCGTATGGAACGGAATATCCAACAAAATATGAAACGGCCACGCCAGCATGACGAAGGCAATCTCCTTACGCCAGAGGGCCACCAGACCGATGATTGCAAAAGCGACGATCAGACTGTGGGAGATGTTGTAGTTGATACTTACCCAATCGGGAATGACGGCAAGATCGGGCTTGCCGAATTCAAAGCCGTTGGCAACTACCTGAGCGGGAAGCCACAAACCGAACGACACCAAATCGGGCAAAGCCCCGAAGAACATCGCCAGCATAAAGGTGCCGCGCCTGCCGAACAGGCCGCCACCCCACAAGGTATGACTCAAGGTATCCATACATACCCACCGGTTAGACCGGAATGACTTTCCCCGAACTTTCCGAAGACTTGAGAACCACGGCCTGAGCGGCAATGACTTCTTTACCGTTGAACGTCAAAGCCGGAGACCCGTACAGTTCATACCCTTCCTCAAGCAGCTTGGATATTCTCTCGCAAAAGGTCGAATCGTCCGGACCGGTGATCAGTTTGTAACCCATTTGTTTTTCCATAGAGTTTGATTCCTTATCTATTATTTTGATGATTATCGTTTCGACTCAAGCATGACCAACCTGGATTAAGCGACGGCTTGCAATATATTGTTCGCCCCGCACTCAACCAAAGGTAATAAACGGGAGTCCTGAACCGCTGCAGTTCTATGCCCCATTCCTGCCAGGTATTCTTCGTGCGATGCAAATGCCACAAAACTTTCGAGCGAACTCTGCTTGATCAACATCACCAGATCCCAATGCTCGTCTTCAGGCCCGATGAAAAACGGGCCGCCATCGCCTAAAAACGTCACTTCGCCGCCGCTCTGTTTCAAAAACGGCATCGTATGGTCTATGTACTTCTGAAACGCCTCCCTGCCGGAAATCGGCAGCAGTGGCGCAATCTCCGGACAGGCCGAATAATCGGCAATATCCCGAAATCTTAGCATATTCAGCATAATCACTTCACCCGAAAGGTGACGCCTGAACAAAGCCGCACCCGACGCTTGAGTGGGTTCGATATAGGTCTTTTCCATCTTTTAAAACACCTTTGAATACAGTTCGATTATTTTCGATTTCTGAGACTCGCTTAAACCACCTACCAGTTCCTTGGAAACCTGCTCAAAACTTGCCTTGGCGTCCTGATAAAGTTGTTGGCCTGACTTGGACAGTTTTACCAGACTCTGTCGGGCATCACGCGGATTCACCACTTTTTCGATGACGCCGTTCTTTTCCATCGGTGCAATCAGCCTGGTAATACCGGACGCGCTCATGCCCATCGATTCGGCCAACTCAATCCGAGTCGTTGCCTCACACCCAGAATTCGCAAGATAATCCATAACCAGATATTCGGTGAAACTGATGCCATGGATACTCAAACGGCCACCTACCCGCTTGGATAAATTGGACGCCAGCAGTGCATTTTTGATGACCAGAGTGGCATCAAGAGATTCATTAGACATGAATTTTCCTTAAAATATATTTGACTAATCAAGTATATTTCAAGTTTAACTCAAATACAAACATAAAATTCAGGCACAAAAAAACCCGCTAAAAAGCGGGTAACAAACTCATGATATGGTTTTATCAATCAAACTAACGAGCTTTAAAGGTACCGGCCTGAAGTTAGTGAGAGACAAACAAAGCCGGAACTACCCGTTTACACACCGTACGCCGCCCCTGAAGATAGGTATTACTGCGTACTTGATGTGTGCGTGCAGAATAACAGAGAAAGAAACCAAAAACAACTCTCTCATCAAATTAATCGGCGTTTTAAACGGATGAAATAATGATTCGGCCTGTTTATGCTAAAATCCCCCCTTTTACTAGTAACTCAAAAGGACGACAGCAATGTCAGAAAAATATACTACTTCGGCTGATATCGTCAGCTACAGCCTTGGACGTCAAATGGGCGACCAGTTCGCGGCCGATCCTTTCGAAGGCATCAACCCAAGTGCGATTGCCGAAGGTGTAATCGACTCACTAACAGGCAAGCCAAGTTCGGTCAGCCAAGAAGCTTTGCAGCAGGCTTTCCAAGAAATCAACGACATCATGCAGGCTAAAGAAGCCGAAAAAGCGCAAAAAGCGGCGGCTGAAGGCGAAGCTTTCTTGGCTGAAAACGCTAAAAAAGAAGGTGTTGTCGTGACTGAATCCGGCCTTCAGTACGAAATCATCGAAGAAGGAACTGGCGAAAAACCGGGAGCGGAATCTGTCGTCTCAACCCACTATCACGGTACTTTGATCGACGGTACGGTTTTCGATAGTTCGGTAGAACGCGGCCAGCCGGCTCAATTCCCTGTCAACCGCGTTATCGCCGGTTGGACCGAAGCGCTTCAAATGATGCCGACCGGTTCGAAATGGCGTTTGTACATCCCGCATAACCTGGCTTACGGCCCACAAGGTTCCGGCGGTAAAATCGCGCCTTACTCCGCATTGGTTTTTGATGTAGAGCTTTTGGAAATCGTTTCCTAATAAAGCGCCATACCTATGCAGAGTTCTATTTATGGGCTCTGCGTTATTGCCGGCAATCCACTTTTTAATCTATTTCCTGCCAGTTCAGACCCATAAAACTTACCTTTCAAAAAATCACCTACTCTTTTATTTATTCATTACTTCCGTTCATTCAGACCTTAAGGTAACTTTTAGTCTACTTCCCATATTCCAATACATTATTTACCTTTTAGAGCCCTTAATTTCACTCTCCTTTTTTATTCAAATTGACGAAGACAACAATCAATCCTTTTCATCCAATTTTAAATCCCTCTTAATTTAATAGGTAACATTACTAACTTAATGGTATTATACTCTACCAACTAAGTAATGAATCGAGGGGTTGGTCGTTTATAACGACCATAATGTACAGAATCCGATGCACTTAAATTTGCCCATATTCTTAAGATCGATTCAGACTTGACCCTGTATTAAGTTTTCCAATCACAATGGTGTGATCATTATGTTTATATTTAAAAGCTTGTTTTCCAGAGTGCTCTCAATCATGGCGACTTTATTATTATTGCTCGTGATATTGAATACTCTTTATACCAATGGCGCCTTCAATAGTTTGGTCTCAAAGATGTCCGGCGACATCAATCAACTTACCGAAAAAAACTTAGAAGAAGATCTCAATCGACAACTGATCTACAGTGCCCGCATAACCAATGCAACTTACGACGGCCTGATACTGAATGTAAAATTGATTTACCATCTCATCGAATACATGATGCCTCTGGAGAATTTCGAATTTACCGGGGAACAAATTGAAACGGCAGGTAAAATGCTGCCTTTGATTAGCTTCAACGGCGAAGCGTTAAACAAAAACTTTAGGGTTGTCGACGAATTCACCAAAATGTCTGGAGGCAGTGTCGCTACGGTTTTCGCACGTGACGGGGAAGATTTTGTTCGTATTACCACCTCGCTTAAAAAAGAAGATGGCAGCCGTGCGTTTGGTACTAGCTTAAGCCGCACTCACCCCGCTTATCAAATGTTGAAGGATGGAAAAACCTATACCGGTTTAGCTACTTTATTCGGCAAAAAGTATATGACGTACTATGAGCCGATCGTTAGAAACGGACAAACGGTCGCAATCTTGTTCGTCGGTTACGACGCCAGTAAAGAATTTGAAAATATCGCCGAGCAATTGAAATCGATCACGATCGGTAAAACCGGTTATTTATTTGCCGTAAACGGCAAAGGCGATGCCGTTGTCCACCCCTCTTTAGAAGGTAAAAACCTCAAGCAAGAGCAGGATGCGAACGGTGTCAACTTCATACAAGAACAGCTGAAACAAGCCAATCCCGATCATGCCACTTTCTTGCACTACAAAGACAAAGGTAGTTCAACCGATAATCTTGCAGCCTTTATCAGTGTGCCAAATTTCGGCTGGATTCTTTCTTCGGTCGTTCATCCAGCCGAATTTACCGCCGAGTTTGAAAAAACGAAATCCGGACTTGAAAACGCCCTGATGACAGTGGAATATTATTCTATTGCCTTGCTATTCATTGCCGGCCTATTCACGTTTATCATCAGTTATTTTGTACTTAAAAATTCATTAAAATCCTTAAGTAAGCTATCCGCAACCATGAAACAAATCGTTTCCACAGGCAGCTTATCGCAACGTGCTCCAATAAATGGCGTTACGGAAGCCAACTTGGTTGCTGCAGAATTCAATTCGTTACTGCAAAGCATCGACCAATCCATTACCGAGGCCAATAAAGTGGTTGGCGCCATCGCCAATGCTGACTTTACCCAACGTATGAACGGTCAATTTGCTGGCGATCTAAACACTCTAAAGCTCGGTGTTAACGGTTCTGCCGAATCCGTATCATTTATGATGGGTGAACTTGAAAAAGTCATGCGCGGTTTGAATAACGGTAAATTCGACGTACGCATGGACACGAAAGTTCCCCAAGCATTCCGAAACTTAGTGGAAACGGCTTTAAGCAGTATTGATTCGATTATTTCCGACATTAATCAAGTCATGTTACGCATGAACGACGGCGACTTTAGTGCGCGAGTTAATGCGGAAGCCCGCGGTGATATGCTGTCGATGAAAATGTGTGTTAACGAATCGATGGAACGTCTTTCTATCGCCATGGATGGCATCACTAAACTAGTCATTGATCAATCAAACGGGGATTTAACCAAAACCCTTGATGCAGAACTACGCGGACAACTTAAAGACCTACAACAGGCAATTAACAGCTCAGCTACGAAACTCAACGAGATCGTCACGCAAGCGGTTAATGCGGCATCGATTGTAAACGACGCTTCCAACCAAGTCTCTCAAGGAGCGGCAGACCTATCATCACGCGTACAGCAACAAGCCATAGCCTTAGAAAAAACAACGTCGAATATGAACCAGATGACGACAGCCGTTCAAGCCAACAGCCAAAACGCCAGAAAAGTCGCCGACTTAACCATCGACGTTCAACATAAAGCCAACAACGGTGTTCAAGTTATGCAGAATACGGTTGGCGCTATGCAGTCAATCCGAGAATCAAGCGATCAAATAGCAGACATTGTTACTCTGATCGATTCAATTGCTTTCCAGACTAATTTATTGGCCTTAAATGCTGCGGTTGAAGCGGCACGCGCCGGCGAGCACGGTCGCGGCTTTGCCGTAGTTGCCTCAGAAGTACGCGCATTGGCAGGTAAGTCCGCCGATGCAGCAAAAGACATTAAAACCTTAATTGACGATAGCGTTAATCGTATCCATAACGGAACCAATCTCGTCGACGAATCCGGCGAAATGTTAAGCGATATAGCGACATCCATTGAACATGTTGTCCAAATGGCAGAAGAAATCTCTTATGCTTCAAACGAACAGAATGAAGGGATTAATCAAGTCAATCAGGCCATTTCAAATATTGAACGTATGACCCAAGAAAATGCAGGACTAGTCGAACAGACTACTTCTGCTGCTGGAAGCCTAAACAGTGAAGCCAACCAACTTCGTTCCAGCATGAATTTCTTCAAGATCGATCATCATTGAACGCCCAGGCACTAACATTGTAGGATCGCATTCTAAAAAATAAAAAAGCAGGGTTAATTTAAGTGACCCTGCTTTTTTTATTCTTCTCAACGCAGCCACTTCAAATGTTCATACATCAGTAAAAATCATTTTTAACCCGGTTTCCCGGCACGCCTTCAACAAACGTTCCGCCGTTTTCTCATCGGATAAAGATCCGGCCAGTGCGACACCGCCCACCATCAATGCCGACAATACCAATGCCTGATCGCTGTAGGAAGGGTTGGACATCAATTTATCCATATAAAGCACAAACCTTTTATAGACCTTGGTGTAACTGTCTCTTACGCAATCGTTCTTGTTGGCAACGTCAGTCGCTAGAAATGCCAGCGGGCACGACGGGTGCTCCGGTTTAAGGTGATCCATATCGAGATAAGCCTCTACCAGATGGGACAAGAGCGCTAAATCACTTTCCGAATTATCGGGCATTTTATAGGCAACACTCATACGAGAAGCGGTCTGGATCGCTTCTGCGTACAGCGCCTCTTTGGAATCAAAGTGAGCATAAAAACCGCCGTGGGTCAGACCTGCATTTTCCATCACGTCACCAATAGAAACCTGATCAAACCCTTTACTGGTAAACAGTTGAGCGGCACTCTCCAGAATTCTCCGGCGCGTTTGCAATCGTTTTTCAGCCGGCCAAGCCATAATGTCTGTCTCCCCTCTCTAAAATATTATCTTGAACATATTGTGATCCCATCTAGCATGAATAGGCAAATAAATTCCAATTCAACAAAGGATGTAACATGACTAAAGAGATGATTCTGTACCCGCTTCTGGCAATAGTGATACTGACTTTTTTCGTCGGTTTTTTATTACTGAGACTCCGCTTTAAAGCTGTAAAACAAGACAGTTTAAACCCACGCCACTTTCTTCTTAATAAAGGTGGAAAAGCACCTGAATACATGGTTAAAACAGAACAACACTACCTGAACCTGTTTGAACTTCCAGTTTTGTTTTATCTACTGGTAGTCGCACTTTACGTAACCCAACGGGTCGATATGGTTCAACTGGTGTTGGCGTGGGTATTCGTATTCAGCCGCGTAATTCACACCGCGATTCATCTCACGATCAACCGACTGGTATGGCGAATGCGGGCTTTCGTCAGTGGCGCAGTATTGCTGCTGCTAGCTTGGATTTATTTCGGATGGAACCTGATCACTTCACCGTAAAAAAGTTCAATGAAGCATAAAAGAAAAAACCCGCGGAATGCGGGTTAATCATGGAGGAAAACAGATAGGCCTGTTCGGATTCTTGCTCCTTAGAAACCGGAGGCTTTCTGATTAGAATGTAAGCTCTAGCAACCTAGGGTCGGTACGAACACCACTAAGTCTTGATATATAGATTAATGATTTCCCCACCAGATTACCAATCAAAATAATTTTTATTAGAACTTAATAAACAGTTGATATAAAAAGAAAAACAAAACACCTAGAAAGCCCTTTAAGTCATAGGGTTCTTCATTTTTAACTAACCGGTAAACGCTTCAGTTGATGATAAGTATTCCTTTTCATCCACCGTATTTTCCCGCCCCAAAATTGCGTTCCGGTGAGGGAAACGTCCGAACCTGCGAATAAGTTCACGATGATGACGGGCAAACCGTAAATTACCCTCTAATTCAGACGCCCCGAACAGGCGTACCGATTCTTCCTGGTCGTCCAGATTTTCACTGTGCATCAAAGGCATATACAAGAAAGCGCGGCGCTCGGCAGACAATTGAAGATCCAGTCCGTTGGCGACCGAATACTTGCTCACCGCCACCGCCTTCTCTTCCGTGGCAAAACTTTTCGCTTCGCCTCTAAACATATTCAACGGAAATTGATCTAAAACAATACACAATGCCAAACAGCCCTCCGCAGTCTGTTTCCAATCGTCCAATTCACCGTTTGCCGCCTTTTCCCACAACGATTCATAACGAGCACGAATCTGCGCATCAATCCCGGGCGTGGAACGAAACCAGTGTTTGGGCATCGGGGGTGTATACCAATAATCGATAATCTCAGTGGCAGTCGTCATTTACATTTATCTCAAAATATTCAGGCATGGAATTAAACTTACTCGAAAACCCGGCCTAACGTGAAATTAATCCCGATTTTTATTATAAAAACCGGGTATAAAAAAACCGAGTACGATTGACTCGGTTTTAGCATGTATTCTTAAAGACCTATGGGGCTGTCGGAAATTATTAACGTACCGTTCTCTTCGTCGATTGCGTCTTGATTACCACACTCCCGCCGCCGTCCCGAACAAGCGGCATTGAGTCATCCCAAACACACGCTTGATTACGCCCCGCTGCTTTAGCTGCGTACAATGCGGTGTCAACGCGGTTAATTGTTTCCTCAATACTGACATTCGGGTCCAGCGCGGTAATCCCAAACGAGGCGGTGACCGTAATCTCTATTGATTCGTCCTCGCCGATTGCAACCTTAGTGAATCCGTTGCGTATGCGTTGGACTATATCCTGAACATACTGCAGAGTCGTATTAGGAAAGGAAATCAGGAATTCCTCACCTCCATAACGATACACACTGTCATAAGTTCTCAGGTTCTGCTTAATGTAATGTACCCAAGCGACAAGCACCTGATCGCCGGCAGGATGACCATAAATGTCATTGACCCTCTTAAAATGATCCAGATCCATAAGTACGATGCTACATTTCTGAACATCACGTTTAACGAATTCATGCAACTCACGCAACCTGGTAAGCATACTGATGCGGTTCTCGGCCCCCGTCAATGCATCTCGGTTATAGAGTTGCTCTTCCAGATCTTTCTTGAGTGAGAATATTTCCAAATGAAGCATGTCGAGGGAGTGCGAGAAACTATCAAAATTTTTGGTACAGTTTTCACCCTCGTCTTCCATAGCGATCAGTAACTGTGCTCCAACCTCATGCATTCGGCGGTGTGCGACTTCAATCGCCACGAACGCAGGATGACTGTTAAGTGCTTCAGGTCGATTGCTTTCGTCGTAATACCACTGGCCAAAAAGACAATGACGATGTGCATCCTTTGCTACGTCGCACTCATTATAGGGAAGTTGGCAGATAACGGTACGGTTGACCTCCTTGAGCCACAGATCATGATTATGAATCGCCTGATCCAATTGTTGTAATGTTGCAATCAGCTCTGACTTTTCAACTCTATACATCGGTACTGCCCCAAGGGTTTTAGAATGATTACCGCACATCCTAAATTAGACAGAATACGTATGTCAATCATTGTTAACATTAAGATTTCATTTAAAAATTTGCGTTATGTCTTACTCACATCTTGCATATGAAAAGAGACATTTCGTTATTCATGGATTAACGCAAATGAAAACCCATCCAGGGGAAATACAGAAGGCATACGGATCAGACAATTACGACTTGGTTCTTACCGTTTTTCTTGGCCGCATACAACGCGCTGTCCACACGCTGCAAAGTATCTTTGCTATTTTTGTCAGTAGGTTTGAAGGCAGTAACTCCGATACTGGCAGTGACAAGGGTGTCATCAACACAAAAGCGTTGAAGTCCCTGTTTGAAATTCTCCACCAGCCTATCGGAGAATTGAACAGCTTGTTCCAAATCGGTACCGGGCAGAACGATGATGAACTCGTCTCCGCCATAACGGCATATAAGATCGGTTTTTCTCAACAGGAACTGGCAAATGCTGGCAATCGTACGGATGGCTTCGTCTCCGACATGGTGGCCGAATCGATCATTGATCTGTTTCAGGTTATCCAGATCAAACATCAAAACAGAAGTCGGGATTAAGTGCCTTGAAAAGGCTTCGAAATGCAGTGAGAGTTCATGATCCAGCCTTCTCCTGTTATAGACGCTAGTTAGCTGATCGGTGTCGCTCAACTCGCGAAGTTTAACCTCCAGCTTGTGACGTTCGGAAATATTGCTCGCCACCCATAAAACGACTTCCTCGTCGTCGACTAGAAAATCCAACGCCTGAATACGTCCCTCAAACCAAAGTGGTTCTTGCGGTCCTTCATCCGGCAACCCCTTCACATCCTTGTTACTGAGTTCGTACTCCTCTATTAACAATTTTTTGGATTGCAAAGCCTCTTCAATTTTTCCGATAAACCAATTCGCTTTTTCCGCTTCGATCAAATCGGCAATATACAATCCGACCAAACCGCTTCCGTCATGGTAATAGCGGTTATCGCGGCCACCGAAAACGGCCACGTATTTACCGCTTTTTGAAAATACAAAAGCCGGATCGGGCAAGGCATTTAGAACCGCAGGCATCTGCTCAAGAGTAATCATGGATACTTTCTTTGAAATTGATTTGCGGAATTTAAAAATGGTGTCAAAACGTTTGATCACGCCCGACCAACCAAAATAAAAATTCAATTACTATCAATCAGTTACCGCTAACAATTAAAGCATGGTCAACGGTTAAATCAACTAATTACAAAAGCAATAATAACACGAATTGTTTACATTCATTATCAATTTGTTCTTTTGCCTTTACCCTCTTTTGGGTAGTAAACAATCAATTTCAGTGCCTACTTGGGCTAGTCAATCTATAGATATTTCCCGAATCGGTTCCCACATAAATCCGTCCGGTAACATCAACGGCCAAGCTGCGAATGCGTTGGTGCAGGTCTTGCAAATACCGGTGTTCACCGATCGCCAGAAGCTGGCCGTTCAAAGTGATTCGGTTAAGATGCTGAAGCTTCAAGGCACCGGTTAAAAGATTACTCTCCCAGTCCGGGAATTCCCGACCGTGATACACCATCAAGTCGCAGGGGGCGATGGAGGGAATGTAAACCTTAACCGGTTCTTCCATACCCTGCTTATGCTTCACACCCACGTCAGTGCTGGAAAAGTATTCCTTACCCTGGGAAACAATCGGCCAGCCGTAGTTCTTGCCTTTCTGGATAAGGTTGATTTCGTCACCGCCTTGCGGACCGTGTTCAATCTCCCAAAGCCGGTCGGTTTTCTGATCGTAATACAGACCTTGCGGATTGCGATGACCGTAACTCCAGATTTCATCACGTGCTTTTGAATTGCCCACAAACGGATTGTCTTTCGGCACACTGCCATCCATATTCAAACGAATGACCGATCCGGCGTGATTAGTTAAATTCTGGGCGTTTGAACGCTCGCCGCGATCTCCAATCGAAAAAAACACATGGCCTTTGCCGTCGAACGCAATGCGACTGCCGAAATGAATATTCCTGAAACTGGCGGAATCGCTGACCAGCAGATCCTGCCAATCGATCAGTGAGGTTTTTTGAAGTTTGGCTCTCGCCAAAGTGGTCTGTGCTTGAAGCAAATCCGGCTTGCTGTAAGTGAAGTAAATCCAGCCCGTTTCGGCATAGTTCGGAGGAATCGCCACATCCAACAAACCGCCCTGACCTTCCGCATGCACTTCCGGCACGCCGGAAATCCAAGTCACCCGGTTGTTGGACAAATCCAACAGGCCGACCCTGCCTTCTCTCTGCGTGAAAATGATCCTGTCGGCATCGACAAAATCCATGCCCCAAACCACGCCCAGATTTCCGGCGAGTTTCTCGATATTGAACGGCTGCTTGCTGGCGAATACAGGCTGAGTTAAGAAAATGAAAAGTAAAAGAAAAGACTGAACGAAACGCATGACTCACTCCTTTAATAAGAGGCTCTTTATCATCCTAACATTTTGAAAACTAACAAGAACGTAAATAATAAAGAGCAAGTGATACGTCGAATTGGAAAGTCACAACAAGGTTAATTCAACGCAGTGTAAGTCTCTTTCAGGCTGATATAGAGTTCGTCACCGGAAAAGCTCGGCATTCGTGCGATGATTTCAAACATCACCACATTGTCTTCCTTACCGTTCCATTCTTTAATGTAGGTGCCCTCTTTATAGCCGTGATCTTGTCTGAATTTATTCAGGACGTTCTTCGCCATATAGATTTGATAAAGCTGCTCGAAATCCAGTTCGGCCACTTTGCAGGAATTAAAAAACGCTTCCGCCAACGCCGACAAATACTCGCCCGAAACGGTCTCTCTCTGCAAAGCGATGGACATCATCATTTCATGGATACGAACCTGCTCGATCACAGTCAGCTTATCCAGTTGAAATTCAGGTTCTCCACTGTCCATCAAAGCCTTGCTCAACAACTCCGCCGCCTGTTCCTGCTCAAAATGCTCCAGCGCAAGACTTAAAAGGAAGTGCCAGATATCCACCAGTTCGACACGTACATTTTCCATGTCCGTTTGAGCATCCACACTCTTCCAATGCTTCCACGGATAACTGTCAATCAACTCTGCGGATTCCATCACGATACAACGACGCCAATCAATTTCCTTACCCAACAGCGTCACGCCGGAACGCCAATCGGTTCCATTGGTCGCTTCGTTGAGTGCGTTTTGCATAGAAAGCATTTCATTGATCGAGTCTTGAATGTTCATAGGTATCCTCATTTCTTTTATCATCAAAAACCAAACAGAATGATAGCACACGCGCAATAAAAAACCCGCTTAACCAAACGGCTAAACGGGTTCTAATTTTACGTCTACTGATAGACTTTACCGTCTCTACAACCGATTTACAGAACGGTAATAACCTCTTCTTCCGGCAAACGGGATTTAGGCAACTTGGCGTTAAAGTCGTCCTCGTCACGATAGCCTAAAGCCACTAGTGCCACGGCGGAAAGACCTTTCTCAATCAAACCGAACTCGTCGTTCAACACATCTTTATCTATCCCTTCGATCGGAACGGCGTCAACGCCCAATACACCAGCACCCAACAAGATCGTACCCATATTCAGATAAACTTGATTTTCCATCCAGCTTTGAGTGTCGTTATGCTCTTTTCTATGCAGATCGGCAAAAAAGCCACGAACTTTTTTCGTCAGTTCCTTGCTTTCCGGCTGAGGGAAACGGCCGTCCTTGTCTTCGTTATCAATCAGGTGTTCTAGATAATCGTCACTCATATCGGTTTTAACGCAGAATAGAATGACGTGAGAAGCATCCAATACTTTGGCTTCGTTAGCGTTATATGCGCCTTGCGTTCCTTTGGTCAGGCGTTTTTTAGCTTCCGGGTTATCCGCAATGATGAAATGCCAAGGCTGTGAATTCACACTGGAAGGACTCAAACGCAACAACGCCTTAATCTGTGCAAATACATCGTCGGGAATGCGTTTGCTGCTGTCGAACTTTTTAGTCGCGTAACGGTTTTGGGCAATCTCTACTAAATTCATCAAGAACTCCTATCTCATATCGGTTTTATAGTAAAAGGGTATGATAGAGGAGTTGCGGTGCTTCTAGAATATGGTTTAACCAAAAATCGAAAAAAATTAATCCGAATCCGGTGCCAACTCCGCCATTCAACCACCTGCCTGGTTACAGTTGCCCTTAACCTTATACATGGATTGATCGGCAATTCGAATCAACTCCTGAACCTCTTTTGCATCTTGCGGATACAAGCTGACACCAATACTGGCTGAAACATTCAGCACCAAGTCCTCAAAAACAATTTCCGGTTCGAGAGTCTGATAAATCTTGTCGATAACCGCTTGCACATGATCATTATTCTTTAAGTCTTTGATTACCGCCAAAAACTCGTCTCCCGACAAACGTCCGACTAAATCGTTTTGCCTTAATGCCTGTTGGATTCTTACCGCACTCACTCTAAGAACTTCATCTCCGACCAAATGTCCGCAAGTATCGTTAATGTCTTTAAACTTATTCAAGTCGATAAACAGAATCGCCAATTGTGTTTCATGCCGTTTGGCATCGGCCATCGCGTCTTTCAACAAGCTCAAAACCAAAGCGCGATTCGGCAAACCGGTCAGATCGTCGTAATGCGCTGCATGGTAAAGCCTTTCTTCCAACGCTTTTTCTGTCGTGATATCCCTAGCCATACAGATCACGCGTTGTTGATTTTCATATTCGCTTTCAAACGGCATATTGGACCATTTACAGAGTAGCGCTTGGCCGTCTTTACGGATATTTTGGTTTTCAAAATGGGTAATGACGCCGTTTTGCCAAGTCGACGCGATCAACTTTTCAATTGAAGCAATCTCTTCTTTAGGAAGGATCAAATCGTAAGCACTCTGCTTAATCGCTTCTTTAGCGCTGTATTGAAAGGTATTCTCCGCTTCGAGATTCCAGTTATATATGACCCCTTTTTGGTCGATTTCCATCAAACTGACCGGCGCATTTAAAAACAAAGATTCATACTGTTTTCTACGAATATTAGCCAAGTGATATTGGCGATAAAAAATGCCCGCCAGCAACATCACCACCAATAAAATTCCAATCGCCCAATAAAACCGCAGTTTCAATTCTTGATAGGCACGGTCATTATTCGGTTGATAGAGCATGCCATCGACATCAAACTTTTCGGGTAACACACCCAATTGATTGTAAGTATAGGCAATGTGCTGCCAGCGCCCGGGATTGAAATAACCGATTTCAACCAGATCCGGCTCCATAACATCTCGCATTTTTTCAGCTTCATAACGAAGATGCTCGCGGGTCTTACGCTGGGAATACTTAGACAAAATCAGATCGATGATTTCTTCAGGATGCTGCATCGCATATTTCCATCCCTCAATAGAGGCTTTGCGAAAAGCTTCAACCAACTCAGGATTACGATCAATCATATCCTGCGTGGTAAACAGATTATCGCCGTAAAAATCGATGCTGCTCGCTATCGGGCGGAAAAGTTGATAATCAATGCCTTTACTATCAAAATCAAAGGTCTCGTCCGTAGTGTAGATCGACATCGCTTTGACTTTACCGTCGATCAGGTCTTGAGTGTGATGGGTATGCTCAACCAACTTGAGTCGATCGAAGTCAATGCCTTCATTTCTAAGGTATGCAAACAGTTCGGCCGAATTCGGTTCGATCATCATCTTCTGAGTTGCCAGCTGATGAATATTGGAGATGCCGGAAGATTTCAACGTCGCTAAAGCCAAAGGAGAGTGTTGCATGATCGCCGCCAACACTACCACGGGTTCGCCCAAGTAATAATTCAGCAACACTTCACTGGTACCCACGCCAAATTCGGCCTCATCATTCAGTACCGCTTGAATCGAATCTTTGCCCACGCCCGCTTCAAGCAACGTGACATTCAGACCGGCGTCTCGGTAATAGCCTTTTTCCAGCGCTGCGTAATAACCGGCGAACTGGAATTGGTGATGCCATTTCAACTGTAATTTTACCGGGGTTAACCCTGCTGGAGAGGCCAAAACCCAAGCAGCTGCCCCCCAGCCAATCAGTATCAGGGGAAGGGTCAGCTTAAAGAGACGCGTCACAGTCACACTCGCCAATATCTTCATTCCAAATATCCGGCCGCAGTTCAATAAAGCGAGCCATTAAATCAATACAACGCGAATCATTCAGTTCAATCACCTTGACTCCTGCTTCGCGCAACCAGTCCAAATGGCCGGAAAAATTAGTCGATTCACCGATCACAACCGTGCCGATATTAAATTGACGAATCAAGCCGGAGCAGTACCAGCAAGGCGCAAGCGTGGTTACAAGAATTTTATTACGGTAGTTTTTTTGACGGCCGGCTTTACGAAACGCATCGGTCTCACCGTGAATCGACGGATCGTCTTCCTGAACACGGCGGTTTCGCCCTACACTTAACAAAGTGCCGTCAACGTCGAATAAAGCGGCCCCGACCGGAACACCTCCTTCATCAAAGCCGATCTTAGCCTGTTCCAACGCCGGCTCAAGTAAAGAAGAAAAATCCATGAATTGATTCACTATCCAGAAATTACAAATTTATAAGAAACGATTAAGTAAATAAGCCTATATTAAGACACAAAGCACTTAGATAATCAAATTTGTAACACTAAAAATAAGGTTGTACAAAACGGTTTTTCGCCCCCCAAAAGGACGCATAAAACCAGAACCTTACTTAGACTCTTAACATCTCAAACCACAAAAAATACGGGCGACAAGTGAAGTTGCTTTATAATCTGGCCTAACATTCTCTCCCATGATTTCCCTCAATTTGCGTATGCCGCACGTTGATTGTTCCCGACCCGAGGTTTTACATGTCATTTTCTAAACTTGGATTAAGCGATCCTATTTTAAAAGCCGTTTCCGAGCTGGGCTATAAAACCCCGACGGAGATTCAGAAACAAGCCATACCTATCATTTTATCGGGCAAGGATTTAATGGCTGCGGCGCAGACGGGAACGGGAAAAACCGCCAGTTTTGTTTTGCCCCTGCTGGAAAAAATCAAAGACTATGACGAACTACGCGGCCGATCTGTTCGCGCACTGATTCTGGCTCCGACGCGTGAACTGGCAGTGCAGGTGGAAGCCAATATCGTCGAATATGCAAAGTACCTGAATATCAGCTCGCTGGCGGTCTATGGCGGTGTGGATATGGAAGCGCAAAAGCAACGTCTGTCTCAAGGCGTCGACATTCTGGTCGCCACGCCGGGAAGATTGTTGGATTTGGCCTACCAGCGCGCCCTATTCTTTGATGACCTTGAATTTTTGATATTGGATGAAGCCGACAGAATGTTGGATATGGGCTTTATAGACGACATCAATAAAATCATCGATCGCCTGCCGGGAGACCGTCAAAGTTTGCTGTTTTCCGCCACCCTGACGGACGATGTCCGCTACCTGGCCGATACCGTCTACGACGATGCCGCTGAAATATCCGTTTCACCTAAAAAGAAAACCACGCCTAAAATCGAACAGTGGTTGATTACCGTCGATAAAGACACCAAGTCCTCACTTTTGAGTCATTTGATCAAGGAACAAGAGTGGGATCAGGCACTGATTTTTGTCGAGAAAAAACACTCCGCCGCCAAGTTGGTGGAACAGCTCGGAAAGCGCGGCATTATCGCCGACTCGATTCACGCCGGTCGAAGTCAAGCCTCTCGTGAAAAGGTCTGGAATGAATTCAAAACGGGCAAATTACAATTCTTAGTCGCAACAGGCATTGCCGCGCGTGGTCTAGACATTAATAACCTAAGCCGAGTGGTCAATTACGACCTGCCTTATCCTGCCGAGGATTATATCCATCGAATCGGCCGTACAGGCCGTGCAGGCAAAACGGGCGAAGCCATCTCTTTTGTCTCCAAAGACGACTTTAAAAACCTATGCGCCATCGAAAGCCTGCTAGGTCATATCATCGAACGCCGGGAAATCGAAGGCTTCCCGGTCAGAAAAGCAGTACCTATTTCAATTCTGAACTACCACCATCGATAACATACCGGCATAAAAAAGCCTGCATCTTAGGCAGGCTTATTTCACTCTCCGAGACTCTCTAATTTCAACGTAAACCCGTTAAATCCGGCCGTGTCGATTTAGACTAGATGCTCGGTTATCAAGGTATTCATAAAGTTCTCGTCAAAGCTGGAACTCAGCACGTCGTCAATCCAAACCGGCTGAGGCTGGTAGCCTTCAAACATAGCAAACCCAACTTTATATTCGTCGCCGAAACGCGCCAGCATGAACTTGAACTTATTGCCGTTGCTATTGTTCTGCATTACGCAGGAACCGTTGTCTTCAACCTCGAACTTAATCGAGGCCTGTCCATTCTCTTGCACATACTTTTCTATTTCAGACGTAACCAGTTTGTGTAATTCGTCATAAGTTTCGATCACAGTCATCTCCCGCAATACATAATTTAACGGGATTTATTATCGGTTATTTGCGGAGAAATCTGAGAGAGATTCAAGTGGAAATGCCTATGCAACCCATAGGAGTTATCAATACATTAGAGGGTTGCCAGAGCCTATACCCTTTAACAACCCTCGCATTGAAACTCGTGAAAACCACTAATCAGGCCAGACGCGATTGGATGGCATGGCGGTGATTGTTTTCGATTCGGAAACCACAGTCGAAGCAGGTTTGGTTGCAGACTTAACTTCCGATGCAGTTTTGTCTGCTGGCGTAGCCTTTGCGCGGCGTACGCTATTGGCCAGCTTTGAACCGGTGGTGCTTCTTGGTTTTGCGGTTGTCATAAAACCTCCTCGATGATTTCATCTATTTCTTGTGCCGCTGTTTCTCCGCGCTTGCCTATGCAATAAACGCTCAGCCCTTCAATGGCCGCATTACGGTAGATTGCACGGCGACGAACGCCGCCTTGCAAAGCGGGAATATCAAATTCGTCCAATGCCTCTTTCATGGCGGTAGATAAAGCACTCCTTGGCTCCAACTGATTCACCACAATATAAGGTTTGAGAGATCGATTACGGATTCTGGCGTGCTCAATCGCATCCGTAATTCGGATACTCGCCCATAAATCCACAGGAGACGGTAAAACGGGAATCAACACCGATTCAGACACACTCAAAGCGGACTGCATCACCCCGGTTTCAAGCGTGGGTGGACAGTCGATCACAATAAAATCGTAATCATCGGCAAAACGCCCCACTTCGCGTGACAACTGCCCGCCTACCGAAATCACCGAAACCGGAAACGGCTTGTCATCCGAAGACGATCTGCTCCAATGACTGGCAGAACCCTGTGGATCCGCATCGATCAACAACGCCCGACCCCGTTGCGCCAACCCCGCGGCAAAATTCATGCTCAGAGTCGTTTTACCCGTTCCGCCCTTTTGGTTAGCAATAGAAAAAATACGTGCAGACATCAACCTTCCAAACTATTAAAAATCCAAGAGTTTAAAAGATTTAAGTATTGCAGATTCAGAGAGGTTTAAAGGAGTTCTTCCAGTTGAATTTCGAATCGTTCGGCAGCGAAAATGGGGAAAGAGCCTATGAATTTAAAAATGGGATGAAGCTAAAAGCTACGATTTAATATCAGTCTAGGTTAGGTAGGTTTGAATGATAAATCACTCTCTCTTATAAGCCATTTCTCTCTTTTGGATAAGTTCAAGCAATGGTTCACTTGGACCTTTGAAATATATATCAATAACTTGACTCATATTTACAGCCTTTGCTTTATTCGACGAAGAATCATATATAAACAAAAAATTGTTCGTACCACCTATCACAGCAACTGATTTTAATTCCTTATCTTTTAACTTAATATCAACCTCTACATACGCTCCATGTTTTATTAAATCTGCTTGATTCAATGCATAGTATGTAGGGAATACAAATGACAGTACGATGATGGTAACTGTGACTAATAGCCTCAGGTGTGAAGTTATATAATTTCTTTGACTTGCCTCAGCAACTTTTTTCTCAGCCTTACGAAAAATTGCTATGGCTACAACTATTAAAATGATAAAAAATGGAAATCCGAAAAGTTCAACATCCCCCAACAAAAATCGAAAATAGTCACTTAAGTCAAAATAAGAGGATGCGGATATGTTAAATGCTTCATAAAATATTAACGTTGATAAAAATCCAACAGAATACACATAAAGTGTAGAGATTACGGTTATTAACCACCAATGTTGTTTAATCCAATCTTTATCAATACCAAATTCTAATTCTTTCATAAACTTAACTTCAATTTTAAACGAGATCTCAAGAGCTTAAACTCACTTGAATTTAGTATATTTCATCATTCTCAAATACTAATTATTCATGTTAGTCATACGAGTAAGCAAAACGCCAAGTAACCAAAATACCCTTCTCTTTTGGAAAAAAATCTTATTTGATCTCTACTACGTCGTTTCGATTCTTGGTCTGCGTATAATTTATAGGAGGGTATTCAAAATGGTTCTGAAAATACCACCATAGAAGTAGACCTTCAGCCTCTTTAAGTGTCTTGCCATATTTTCTATAGTCACAGACCCCGATAGTAATTGGACCATAGTTGTCAATTATTGCCGCATACTTCTGACTATTGGCTTTTGAGGTTGCATGGAGCTTTGCTTCTTTAAACCGTCTCGCTTTAAAACTACCTTTTGTTTGGCCAATATAAAGAATATTGCTCTGACCAAGTAAGCGGGGAACAGGCTTTTGACTTAAAAAAACGTAAAGTACC
>NZ_JBFHFC010000019.1:0-45823 GCF_041583835.1 Thiomicrorhabdus sp.
ACCTTCTGGAATTTTGTTCCAGTGCTCTTCCACATTATGTGGATATAACTGAAACGCCCAGTTATTAAACGCGGGCGTATAGGGAGAGCCGTAGAATTTAACGCCATCAATTTCGACCGCTTCATCAATCAGCAAAGTGATCTCTTCGGGGACAACCCTGTTTCTCTCATGAGGATCTTTTTCAAGACGAACCATGAACCGATCGTGGTTCCCCGGCACAAGAATCTTGTGTTTAAAATCCAGGTTTTTGAACCACTGGAAAAACAATTTTGCCTCGCCCCATGTACCGCGGTTAGAAAAGTCACCGGAGTGTACGATCACATCGGCTTTAATTGTCTTCAGCCATAATTCAACTTCGCCTTCATGACACCCGTGAGTATCGGATAGATGTACAATTCTCATTTTTCGATTAGGTCCGCTATGTTCAACAAAGTTAATTTCCCTGTTTTGTCGTAAGTGTCTATAAAAAGGCTATTGCCAACTTTCTTGGGAGATTCAAAACAGGTATGACCATGAACTGTCAGAGCGATATTCTTTATGGTTCGATTCAATTTAGGTGCTTGGCGTGTTCGTAATACAAGTTCTCTAGTATTTCTATCATCAAGCTGAGACTTAAGTGCATTCCAGTCATTAATATCAGGAGGCACACCCGCATGGCAAATACCAACTGAACCATGTGTTGTTTCAAGTTCAATCAAATAAGGCAATTCGACGAGTTTGCGATAGAACCACCGACGATCATCCTCAGCCAATGCTGCAAACCACTCTCCCTCTAAGGCTAGATGAATCTCTTCAGGGCTATAACCTTCATATTGATACCGCAATACTCGCTCTTCATCATATTGATCAATGATGAACTGGTCATGATTTCCACGGACTGGAAAGAACCAAGTTTCATCAACTAACTCCGTTACAAGTCGGTGCTGATTTCCCCTATCAATTAGATCTCCTACCGAAAACAAACGGTCACAGGAGACATCAAATTCAATCTTTTGGAGTTCAAGCATGAGTTCATCGAAATGGCCATGGATATCGCCGATGATAAAGTCTTGTCCACGCTTGTTTTGACTAACTTTTTCTAAATAATTCTTTTCCATTTCACTATCGATTAAATGTATTTGTCGTAAGGATATCAAGAGAAGGGTTTTTCCAAAGGGGTTAGAAGGTTTTTTAAAAAAACTTCAGGGCAATGAAGCTAAAATATGGATAAGAGGGGGGATCATATGCAGACTTTTTTTCAAATTTTGTTCGGTTTTATTTCTTTGATTTTGGCCGCTAAAATTCTTTATAGCGGATTGAGTTGTGTTTTGTTTAATAAAGCAAACAAGTCAAATGACTTGGTCAAAACTTCATCTTGGTAGGCTTCTTTTTTCAGTATCAATCCCGTCAAGAATTACTTATAAGTATTAGGTGATTTGTCTTGCGGCCACTACTATCTGAACTGCATAATCTGTGAATTTTTCATTTACATACAATGGTTCATCTTCCTTGATATCGGATAACCGAACATTACATGTTTCATCCCAATAATCTTCACCATTATTGAGTTTGAATAAATACATAGGTTGGTTATTTCTATGTGATAGTAAAATTTCACATACTGACGATGCCATCCAGTTTTTACCTTCATGTGCAGGAATGAAGATCGCGATTGATACCCCTTCCTTTCTAGGATTATCAATACCCAAGGCAAGTAGCTTGTTAGATGTTGTAGCCATGATTGTCCCAGATCCCGGTGTTTCTCCCTCAGGAAAATCAATTATGAAAAATGGTGTCTTTAAAACTAGTTTTATGAATTTATAGTAGTGATAGTCTTGGCTGTATTCGATCTTAAAAAACTGGGATTCCTGATGGCAGCATGCTTCTAACATCACTAATGTTCTCTTTTCTAAATGTTTCTGAGTTATGCATTGTCGAAATGCTTTTACACTCATGGATTATAAATAGATTAAAAATGCGGTCAACTAAAAAATCATTTAAAAACAATAAGTTACGTTTGCGTAAGTGTGTTTTAGGTGTGTTTTTTCAGGTTTAATAATTAGTGAGTTGTGGGTGGGGGCTGTCCTGGGAGGGCGTGGGAGGCTTTGGGTGAAACCAGCGCTTAAAAAATGGAATATTGCATAATTGCCAATAGTTGTTGCAAATTTAAAATAAATTATCGACAATTTAATTGCAGTCCTGTTCCAGCAGTTAGCCTTTATGGAGCATTGATCTGAACTGGAGCGACCTACTAAGAGCCATGAAATCTTAGCCATGCGTGCCGATAGGGCTGTAAATTCATAAACTTTCCAAACTCATTTACCTTTCCCCTATGCTTAAGAGCTGATGCATGTTGCCACGTAAAATTTTTCATGAGTTGGAATGGTCAGTCATTGAATTAAGTTTTGAATAACTTATCTGCTTTCCTCAAGAATATTAATCTTCTTGACGTTATTGTTTCCCAAGGTATGGTTGTTAGTAATGTAGAAAGGGCGTGTCTATGGAGTAGTAAGTAAGGTGTTAATGTCTTATGCAGTTAACTCGCATGTATAGCCAAAGAAATCCGGGGTGCAAACTGCACCATAGGCTTTTGCAATCTCCTGACTCTCGTCCATGACATAAGGAAACGGAAACTGCCAAAGTTCTGAAACCTTCTTCATATTATAGAAGGAGTCTTCCTCGTATTCATTGGGATCGTTTGACATGATTGCGATGCTGTTGATGCCGAATTCGTCGCGCAGGATACGGGTATCCTCGACCAGACGTTTGTGAATGGCTTTGACATAAGGGCAGTGATTGCAGATGAACATCACCAGTAGGCCGTTCTTTCCTTTGGCTTTTTCCAACGTCCAGGTTTGTCCGTCTATGCCGGGAAGTTCGAAATCAATGGCAGGTTGGTCAAAGTCGCAGACCGGCGTGGTTAAACTAACCATATTTTTTTCCTTATTTTTTAATGTATGGGGTTTAAAATAAATTCGTCTTATTCCATATTATAGAAATGGGAAATAACTTTAATCAAAGCGGGAGAGTACAGTTGAAAAGTTTAATGGATTATATTGAAGCGGCCAAGAAAGAGATTCAAGAGGTTTCTCAGGAAGAAGGGCGTGAGCTGGTTGAGAAAGGGGTTAAGGTGCTGGATGTTCGTGAACCCGGTGAGTTTCTTTCAGGTGCGATCGAAGGTGCGATTAATGTGCCTAGAGGGGTTTTGGAACCGGCCGCTGATTTGAATTATCCAGGTGCAAATCCTGCTTTGCGTGATCATCGCGACGATGCGTGGTTGGTCGTGTGTAAGTCGGGTGGCCGTGCCGCGTTGGCAACGCAGACGTTAAAAGAGATGGGATTCGGTAAGGTTATTAATCTGATTGGCGGTATGGATGGCTGGCAGTCTCAAGGTTTTCCGATGGTGGCCCCGTCCGATGAAAGCATGGCGATCATGTTGAAAGAGCCTTGCCGTATCGACTGATTCCGTCCAAACGAAAGTTTTTGAGGCGGCGAATATAAGCAGCCGCCTCATCGGTTCTGTCGATTTAAACGATTGATATGTAAAACCCCGCGTTGCGGGGTTTTTAGGTTTGGCCTTGTCGTTGTATTATTATGTCTAAAGCTCAATGGGTGTGTTTATGAGCAGTCAGGATGTATCGAGTAATTAAATCAATATAACAATGTAAAAAGGGTGGTTATGAATTTAAACAAATTGCGTTTGTCTCATCTTGGTTTGAAAGCGTCGGTTTTATGGTTGGCGAGCTTGTCGGTATCGGCGGTGCATGCGGAGGATTTGGTGATTAAGGGCGTCGGATTCGCGACACCGGAGTCGGTTGAATATGCGGCGGCGCAAGATGAGTATCTGGTGACCAATATCAATAGTAGTCCTTTTGATAAAGACGATAACGGTTTCATTTCCCGTTTGTCGCCGAGCGGAGAAGTGTTGCAGCTTAAGTGGATTGCCGGCGGTCAAAACGGTGTGACGTTGGATGCGCCTAAAGGGATGGTATCAATCAAGGATCGTCTTTATGTGGCGGATATCGATACCGTCCGAGTATTCAGTCTGCCTTCCGGAAAGCCTTTGGCCGATTATAAGATCGAAGGCAGTTCATTCCTGAACGGAATCTGCGCTTCTTCGTTAGGCGGTGTATGGGTTACCGACAGTGGTATGGGGCCGGGGTTTGCTGCGAACGGTAAGGATGCGATCTATCATCTTTCGGAGTCGGGCAAGGTCACGACTTTAGTTAAGGGTGAGGATTTAGGGCGTCCGAACGGTATCGTGGAGACGGCGGATAAGCAGTTGGTCATGTTGTCGTTTGCCAGTGGTGAAGTTTATCGTTTTGACTTGAAAGGGAAGGTGATCGATAGCCTGCTTTTGGAAAGCAATAACCTTGATGGATTGGTTGTTGATAAGGAAGGAGACTTGATTTTTTCCAGCTGGACAGCGAAAGCGATTTTGAAAATGAAGGGCGACGATGAGCCTGAAGTGGTTTTTGCCGGTTTGGATTCACCTGCGGATATCGATATCGACACCAAGCGTAACCGTTTGCTGATTCCGTCGTTTAACGGAAACGAAGTTTTGATTAAGACGTTGCCGTGATGATTTGAATTGGAATCGATCTGTTTATCGATCTATTTAAGACATAAAAAAACCGGGTTTGTACCCGGTTTTTTTACGCTTGCAGTTTGCTTATTAAGCTTTTGCGGCAGAGTATAGTTCTGAAACTTTGTTCCAGTTAACCACATCCCACCAAGCTTGCATGTAAGCAGGGCGTAGGTTTTGGTAACGTAGGTAGTATGCGTGTTCCCAAACGTCCAATCCTAGAATTGGCGTGCCTTTTACTTCGGCAACGTCCATCAACGGGTTGTCCTGGTTAGGCGTTGAAGAGATTTCCAATTTGCCGTCTGCAGAGACAGTCAACCAGGCCCAGCCTGAACCGAAACGGGTTGCACCGGCCGTGTTGAATTTTTCTTTCATTGCGTCAAAGCCGCCGAAAGTCGCGTTGATGTCATCAGCTAATGCGCCGGTTGGTGCGCCCATGCTGTCACCGGTCATCACTTCCCAGAAGAAAGAGTGGTTCCAGTGTCCGCCACCGTTGTTACGTACTGCCGGAGAGATTGAACCGGCGTTGGCAATCAATTCTTCCAAAGACTTTTCTTCGTTTTCAGTGCCGGCGATCGCATTGTTTAGGTTGGTAATATAAGTGTTGTGGTGTTTTGTGTGGTGGATTTCCATCGTGCGCGCATCAATGGAAACTTCAAGTGCGTCGTAATCGTAAGGTAGATCAGGAAGAGTAAAGGCCATGTTAAATTCCTTTTAAAGTTAACAGTATTTGGAAAAGTATAGTTTGTAGACGTTTGCTATTGTAGTCAACCGTGCTGTTTTGTAAATAGTTGAGTTATTTTATCGGGTATTAGTGCGCCGGTCTTGAAGTGTCCGGCGCAAACCAGCGGGTAAAGGGTTTAGCAGATATTGTCCAGTCTCTCCGGAGGCGGAGCAATGTCGCTGAATTTTTCGACTTCGTTAGGCGGCATTTGCATGAAGTAGCCTTTTTTCAGCAAGGCTTCAATCACTTTGGCGCTCTCTTCGCGAGCCAGTTTACGCTCCGGCGAAAGTTCGAAGTCGATGACGTGGGCCGGTTCGCCGAACATGACCAATAATTCGTTAGGCAGTTTTTCCAGTCCGTCGTCTTGCGGAACGTAAAGGAACAATTCCTCTTTTTTTGGGCTTTTGAAGACAGATACATTAATGGTAGTCATATGTTTCTCTTAAATATTGATTCAATGAATTGCGGGTATTGTAACAAAAACTAAGGCTTAAAAGCTTGACCTTAAAACGGCGATTCCTTATCCTTGTCAGGTTTTGATTAAAGAAATTGGATTCGGGCATGATGTTAGGAAACAAAGTTACCGTCTTTAGTGGTACAGGCTATATTGGTCGCGAGATCGTAAATGCGTTATCAAAAGAAGGCTATGAAATTACCGTTTGCGCCCGTCGTCCTGAGCGTTACCGTGATTTCGCGTTGTTTGCGAACACCAAAGTAGCGAAGTTGTCGTCTTATGACAATGCAGAGGAATTGGGTGCGGTGCTTGACGGTGCGGATATTATCGTCAACCTGACTGCCGACCGTTTGAACGGAACCGAAATGGTGGCAATGGACGACTTGGTTCACGTCAATCAAAAAATTAAGCAGGCGGCGGAACACGCCGGTGTTAAGCGTGTATTGAGCTTGTCGCAAATCGGCGCGTCGTCGAATCAGGAAGAGAACGAATTCTTGTGCAAACTGGGTGAGGCGGATGCATTAATGCATACGACGGCCAGTGCTGACGTCACTATTTTTAGAACCAGTTTGTTGATTGGCGAAAACGACGATACTACTCAGCGATTTGTAAACCAGCTTAAGCGTTTCGGTTTGTTGATGGTGGCGGAAGGCGACACGGTTGTTCAGCCTGTTTGGGTCAGAGATTTTGCTGCGGCATTGGTGTCTTCCGTTAAAAAATCGGATACTTTTGGGCAGAAGCTTGAGGTTGCCGGCGAAGAGCGTTTGACGATGAAAGAGTTAGGCGAATTGGTTTCGGATCTGATGCAGAAAGACGTAATCGTATTTCCTATGTGCAGCCTGAATGCCAAGATTATGACTATGATGGGGGCGTTTGCTCCGATGGTTTCAGTCTCTAAGGCCCAGTTGTTGATGTTGGACCAGGACTTGGTTTCCGATGCCGATTTCGCGACTCAGTTCGGGTTTGCTCCAAGCAGTCTGGAATGGGTGATTTCGAATTATGCGGCTCCGCATCATATTCGCGAGCGTTATAATTTCTTCCGTAAAGAGGCGAAACGAAACTCGGAAGAGTTGGTTTGAAGCCGTCGATTTAATTCGATGAAGTTATGATTGAAAGCCGTCGAATGTGACGGCTTTTTTGTTTGTATTGTGCAGTGAGAAAGGATCCTTAATGGAATTTAAAGCCTATTTGGTCGGTGGTGCGGTGCGTGACGCCCTGTTGGGGATTGCGGTATATGATCGCGACTGGGTGGTGGTCGGAGCTACGCCGCAAGTAATGCTGTCCGCCGGTTTTGATCAGGTCGGTAAGGATTTTCCGGTTTTCCTGCATCCGCAGACCAGAGAAGAATATGCTTTGGCCCGTACCGAACGCAAGGCGGGCGTCGGTTATCACGGTTTTGAAATAAGTGCTTCTCCCGATGTGACGCTGGAAGAGGATTTATTGCGTCGTGATTTGACCATTAACGCAATGGCGCAAGACGAGTCCGGTAATTTGATCGATCCGTATGGCGGTCGACAAGACCTTGAAAATAGGATTTTGCGCCATGTTTCGCCGGCATTTTCGGAAGACCCTTTGCGGGTATTGCGCGTGGCACGGTTTGCCGCCAAGTTAAAGCCGTTTGGATTCGCTCTGCATGACGATACGCGATTATTGATGACGCAGATGGCCGAGTCGGGGGAGTTGGAAAGTTTGACGCCGGAGCGCGTCTGGCAGGAAGTCGTTAAGGCGTTGAGTACCGATAAGCCGAGTGTGTTTTTCGAGGTCTTGAGGGAAGTCGGAGCATTGAAGGTGTTGTTTCCCGAATTGGATTGTCTTTATGAAGTCACGCAACCGCCTCAATATCATCCCGAAGGCGATGTCGGTATTCATACGATGATGGTATTGGATGCTGCCGCCGAATTGAGTGACAGTATTGAGATACGTTTTGCAGCTCTGGTGCACGATTTGGGTAAAGGTGCGACGCCGCGTGAACTTTGGCCTAAGCACCACGGGCATGAAGCGGCCGGCGTGCCGATTGTAGCTAAATTGTGTCAGCGTTATCGAGTGCCTAAGAAAACCCAACAGTTGGCCGAGAAGGTGACCGAGTGGCATGGCTTGATACATAAGGGGCTGGATTCGGAGGGGCGGCCGGCTCTTAAACCTAAAACCTATCTTAAGGTGGTTCAGGCTTGTTCCTATTTTAAGAATGCGGATGTTTTGCAGTCGGTTCTGTTGGCCTGCGAAGCGGACGCCAAGGGACGAACCGGTTTTGAGTCGGTTGCTTATCCTCAACGTTTGTTTTGGTTGCAAGTAGCTGAAGCGGCCAGTCGCGTGGATAATCGTGAAATCATACAGAAAGGCTTCCAGGGAGCGGAAATCGCTCAAGCGATCGAGCAAAAACGCTTACAGTTGATTGCCGACTTTTTGGATGCCTTTTAATTTACCGCGGCTTTCGGGCAGGGTGCCTTAAGGATGTTGTTCGTTAAATAAAAAAACCGCCGAAAAGGCGGTTTTTTTGTGTAAGGCGATTCGAAATTTATTGTTTCAGCTGCTTGAAGCTGAAAGCACCTCGAATTTCGCCTTTGTGGTAACCGGTCGCTTTATCGTTTGGATAAAGTGCCAATACTTTTTCTTTAACGCTCGCAGGTACGGCGGTACCGTGGCAAGTTAAGCAGACATCGCCGGTCGGGATTGCTTTCATGTAGCGGTAAGTATCCTGGCCGTCCAGTTTTACGATTTCGAATTTTTCCAGTTTGGTGACGTCTTTGCCTGCAGCGGCTTGTTCATCAAACCATTTCAATGTCTGAGTTTCCCAGCTGTCCGGTTTTGCGGTCGTTGCGCGTGGTTTAAGACTTACGCGGTTGACTTTCCATCCCGTACTGGCGGATAGCTGTTGAGCGATCTCCGGTGAAATTTCATGGCATTTTCCTACGGCATGAACCGGGCCGCCGGTTTTCATGGCCTTGCCTAGTTCCGGTTTTAGTGTGCCCAGGAATTGCTTGGCGACTTGGCGGGCTTCCATTTGTTTCTCTGTCAGTGTGTCTTGGGCCATGAGTGTCATGGGTAGAGACATAAAGGCGGTGGCGATGATGAGCTTTTTCATTGTTGTTTCCTTTTGCTGATTCGATATTGGTTAATGAGGGTATAACTTAATTTTATGTTTTGTGAATATAGCAACTCGGAAGATCATTAACAACAATAAAAAAAGTGTGGTAATGGAGGTATTTCTTTTTGAATCAGGTTTGTTTTAGGGAAATGTCGGGGTGAATCAGATTGTTCATCCGTGTTGATTTATAGAATCAAATTAATCCCGGATAAAAGATGTCAAATAGAAAGCGTTTACTAATGTGGTGAAATTTATTCGAATTCCTTTAGAATGACGTGATATTTCATCACATAACCGGATAAGAATAATATGTGGACAACAACAGTAAAACGGTTTCTCCTGCCTGTCGGTATCGTCGCTTTGGCGATTGTTTTGTTTGTATATATGAAATCGACCAAGCCCGAGCAGCCTCCGGTTCAGGTGAAAGAAAAAGTGTGGATGGTCGAAGCGATGGAAGCCCGATATGAGTCTTTGGCGCCTGTCTCGCGTTTATACGGTCAGGTTGAATCCAATTCTTTGGTGGCGGCTTCTTCGCCGATTTCCGGTGTGGTGGAACACGTTTGGGTTAAAGAAGGGCAGGAACTTAAGGCCGGTGATCGATTGGTAGGCATGAATCAACAGGATTTGCAGATTCCCTTGCAGCAAGCTAAAGCCGACGTTGCGGATGTAGAAGCACAGTTGCGACTGGAAAAATTGGCCTATCAGGCGAATGTGGAACGTTTGGCGCACGAGAAGAAAGTTTTAGAGTTTAAAAAATCGGATGTAGTCAGAACGCAGAAGTTGTTGGATAAGGACTTGACCTCCACCACCGCACTGGAGCAGTCCAAAGAAGCGTTGGCCAAGCAAGAATATGTGGTGGTCGGTGCGCAGTTGGCCGTTGAAGAGCATAAATTGAAGTCTCAGCAGAATCAGGCGCGTTTGGACAAAGCGAAGGCCGTTCTGGAGCAAGCTGAGTTGAATCTGGAGCGCGGTACGGTTATTGCACCTTATGACGGGCGGGTTGCAAGTGTGAAAGTGAGTGCGGGCGACCGCGTTAATGCCGGTGCGGTTTTGATTGAATATTACGGGTTGGAAAGTCTGGAGTTGAGGGCGAAACTGCCGGTTGCTGAATTTCACGATGTCAATCAACGCATCCAGCATGGCGATACGGTAACGGCGCTGTATCGGAACGCTTCGGGTGCAAAACCGGTTTCCTTAAAGGTCGATCGTATGGCGGGTGAGGCTTCTACCAGTGGAGTTGATCTACTGTTTGCGTTGCCTGACGAAATGAAAGCGTTGCGTCCCGGTGATTTGCTTGAGGTGGAATTACAGGGAGCAAAACGCGATCGAGTGGTGGCTGTGCCTTATAGTGCGGTTTATGGAAACGACCGCGTTTACTTGGTCGAAGATCAGCGCCTTAAGGCGGTGAATGTTAAATTGCTGGGGGATTTGACGGTTGACGGCGCGTTGTGGGCGCTGATCGAACCGAGTTTCCCGCAAGGCAGTAAGGTCTGTATTACACATCTTCCAAATGCCGTGAGTGGGTTGAAAGTGTCTGAGGGGGCGGAATGAGTTCATTAGAAAGAAATGAACAGGAGGCTGTGACGGCATCCGCCAATCAGGCCGGTGACGATTTGGATAACGATTACCGCATTAAGGAAAAGTCGTTTAAATCGCACGGGTTGATCGGGATTTTTGCTCGACACAAGGTGGCGCCTAATTTATTGATGCTCATTATGATTTTGATGGGGGTGGTTGCCTTATTGAAGTTGAATGTGCAGTTTTTCCCTAATTTTGAGCTGGACTATGCCACTGTCAGAGTGGTTTGGCCGGGTGCCAACGCGGAAGATGTGGAGACCAGTATTACCGATCCGATCGAGCGCGTTTTGCGCAACTTGGACGGTTTGGACGAAATGACTTCCACTTCGGCTTTGGGGCTGTCTTCTATTTCGATGAAATTCAAAGAAGGCACGAATATGATCGAGGCGCGCAATCAGATCGATCAGCGAATAAGCGAGCTACGAAACTTGCCTCAGGATTCTGAAAGACCGATTGTGGAGCGGGTTATTCGTTATGAATCGATCGCGCGCGTGCTGTTGATGGGCGAAGATGCTTCTTTGACCGAATTGCGTTCCTTAGCCAGGGATTTCGAACGCCAGTTGCTGGCACTGGGAATCGATAAAATTAATTTTAAAGGATTGCCTACCCAGGAAATGGCGGTGGAAGTTCCTCAGCAGGCGTTAGAGCATTACGGGCTTTCGTTGGAACAGGTCGGGAACCAGGTTGCGGGTATGAGCCGTGATTACCCGGCCGGTTCGGTCGGGGATGATGACAGTATTCGCGATATTCGCGCACTGCAACAGAAGCGCAGCGAAACGCAATTCGCGCAAATGCCTTTGGTGGTGAATACCTCCGAGAATATCGCTTTGGGTGATATCGGCCACATTGAGCGCCGTCCGACTAAAAATTCGCCTTATCTTCAGGTTGACGGCAAACCTGCAATTGAATTGCAGCTTATGAGGGCGGAAAGCGGCGATACTTTAAAGTCGTCCCGGATTATGGATCAGTGGCTAAAAGAGACGTTGCCGCAACTGCCTAAGGGTGTGGATTTAAAGGTGTACGACGAAACCTGGTCGTTGGTGAATCAACGTATTATGTTGTTGGTCAATAACGGGGTCGGCGGTTTGATTTTGGTCGTGTTGATTCTTTACCTCTTTTTGAACGGACGCGTGGCCTTCTGGATTGCAATCGGTATCCCGGTTTCATTCATGACGACCTTGATGATTATGTATCTGGCGGGCGGCAGTATCAATATGGTGAGCCTGTTCGGCTTGATTATGGCGCTGGGGATCATCGTCGATGACGCCATCGTGGTGGGTGAAGATGCTTTGGCTCATCATGAAATGGGTGAGAGTCATTTGCATGCGGCCGAGGGTGGGGCGCATCGAATGTTCTGGCCGGTAACGGCTTCTTCGTTGACGACGGTGGCGGCGTTCTTGCCGTTGATGATGATCGGCGGAGAGATGGGAAATATCTTGTTCGCGATTCCGCTGGTTATTATTGCGGTAATTTTCGCGTCCTTGATTGAGAGTTTTACCATTCTGCCAGGGCATTTACGTCATGCATTGGCGGGTGTGAAACCGACTGTTGAAGGTTCTTTGCGGGATCGTCTGGAGCGCGGGATTGATCATTTGAGACATCATCAGTTCAGAATGATGATCCGTTGGGTGTTGCGAAACCGCGCCGCTACGCTGGCAAGTGCCTTGGCTTTGATGATTTTCGTTGTCGGGTTGTTGGCCGGTGGCCGTCTCGGTTTTGTGTTTTTCCCGTCGCCGGAGTCGACCAAGATTAATGCGGATGTGCGTTTTGTCGCCGGAACTTCGGCTGAAGTGACGGGCCGATATGTAGAGCATCTTTACGAAGCGTTGCTGGAAACGGAAAAGGAGCTGGAGCCGGGGATCGTTAAAACCGCTGTGGTGCACTTTAACGAAACCAGCCGTGAAACCGGGCCAAATTTCGGTGGCATTAATATTGAATTGGCGGAGCCGGATCAGCGGAACACTCGCAATACGGAGTTTATTCGGGTTTGGCAGCAAAAAGCCGGAACCGTTCCGGGCTTGGATGTGTTGACGATGGAAGCACCGCGTATGGGGCCTCCCGGTAGCGATATAGATATTCGATTGACCGGGGCGCAGCCGATGAATTTGAAACAGGCTTCACTTGATCTTCAAGAAGTGTTGAGCCAAATTTCGGGGGTCAGCGGGATTCGTGACGATTTACCTTTTGGTCGGGATCAGTTGGTTTATCAGTTGACGCCTCAAGGTAAAGCGCTCGGACTGACGTATGTCTCGTTGGGTCGGCAGTTGGCTGATGCGTTTTCTGGGCGTTTGGTGCAGATATTCACCGACAAAGAAGATGAAATCGAGGTTCGGGTGCAGTTTTCAAGATCCGAGCAGGCGACGTTGGCCACCATTAATCGCATGCAGGTGGTGACGCCGAGCGGTGAGCGTGTGGCATTGAGTTCCGTGGCCGATTGGCATACGCGCCGCGGTTTTGACGTTATGCGTCATGTGGACGGTCAGTTGGCGGTGACCGTGGTGGCTGAAGTCGACAAAATGGCCAATAATGCAAATCTGATTCTGGCTCAGTTGCAGCAAAGTACTTTGTCGGAATTGGTTCGAAAATATGGTCTGAATTATTCGCTTGAAGGGCAGAATGCGCGTCAAGCCGAAACCATGGCGGATATGAAGATCGGACTCTTGATCGGTTTGTCGATTATTTATATCGTGCTGGCCTGGGTGTTCGGTTCTTATGGCTGGCCTTTGGTGGTGATGATGGCGATTCCGTTCGGATTGGTCGGTGCGATCATGGGGCATTGGTGGATGGGGCTGGATATGACGATCCTGTCGTTGTTCGGTTTCTTCGGGTTGTCCGGCATCGTGGTCAATGACTCGATTATTTTGGTCAGTTTTTACAAGCGCTTGCGTGAATCCGGTTTGGGGGTTAATGAGTCTCTTGAAGAGGCGGCCGTTCAGAGGGTGCGTGCGGTTATGCTGACGTCTTTGACGACGATTGCCGGTTTGACGCCACTGCTGTTCGAGACTTCCGTTCAGGCTCAGTTTTTAATTCCAATGGCGACGGCGATCGCCTTCGGATTGATGTTTTCGACTTTCCTGATCTTGTTGGTGATTCCGGCATTACTTTCTTATTACGAGCACTCCCATGCAGCGATTGCCTCCTGGAAGAGGGTGCTTGTCACAAAATTTTCATAAAACCGTATTTAGGCCATAATCTGCAAACGGAACAATGTGGCTATCATGGTTCCGGCAGCGCTACGATGTTGCGGCGCAACCCGTAACATCGCGGTTTAACCGTTGTGGATTGAAAAAATGGCCTTAATACAACGGCTTCTGCTGCTCTGGGATGATTTCCGAATCGGCTTCTAAGGCTAATAATTACATAAGAAAACTTGATGATTTTATAGTTTTAGGAGAGAATAATCGTCCAAATTTATATTGTGGGACGAATTTTGGATGTGTTTTAGGGTGCCTTTTGGGGCATTTTTCGTTCTACAGACACCGAATTTTTTACAAAGTTGAGGAAGTTGTATGACAACTCGTAGAGATCTTGCAAATGCAATTCGTGCCTTGAGCATGGATGCTGTTCAAAAAGCAAATTCTGGTCACCCAGGTGCACCGATGGGTATGGCGGATATCGCTGAAGTTCTGTGGAATAGCCACATGAAGTATAATCCGACCAATGCAAATTGGGCTGACCGCGATCGTTTCGTATTGTCTAACGGTCATGGTTCTATGCTTATCTATTCTTTGTTGCACCTAACAGGTTTTGACCTAAGCATCGAAGACATTAAGCAGTTCCGTCAATTGCACGCTAAGACAGCAGGTCACCCTGAGTATGGTTATGCAGATGGTATCGAAACAACCACTGGTCCTCTTGGTCAGGGTATTACCAACGCCGTAGGTATGGCGATTGCCGAGCGCACATTGGCAGCTCAGTTCAACCGTCCTGGTCACGACATCGTTGACCACCACACTTATGTATTCATGGGTGACGGTTGTTTGATGGAAGGTCTATCTCACGAAGCAGGCGCAATGGCGGGTGCTTTGGGTCTAGGTAAATTGATCGCATTCTGGGATGACAACGATATCTCTATCGACGGTCACATCGGTGACTGGATGGAGCGTGACGTTGCAGGTCGTTTCGAATCATACAACTGGCACGTTATCCGTAATGTAGACGGTCACGATGCAGACGCAGTTAACAAAGCGATTGAAGAAGCGAAAGCGGTTACCGACAAGCCTACTTTGATCTGTACTCGTACTATCATCGGTTTCGGTTCTCCGAACCTATGTGGTTCTCACGATTGCCACGGTGCGCCTCTTGGAGATAAAGAGATTGCAGCAGCGCGTGAATTCTTGAACTGGCCGCATGCGCCGTTTGAAGTTCCTGATGACATTTATGCCGGCTGGGATCACAAAGAACAAGGTGCTAAAGACGAAGCGGAATGGAATGCCCGTTTTGAAGCATACCGTGCTGAGCACCCAGAATTGGCTGCTGAATTCGAACGTCGTATGGCGGGTGAGTTGCCGGCTAACTTCGAAGTTGAAATGGATAAGTTCATTGCGCACACGCAAGAAGAAATGCCAAACATCGCTTCTCGTAAAGCGTCTCAAAACGCAATCGAAGCAATGGGTCCTTTACTACCTGAAATGTTCGGTGGTTCTGCTGACTTGACCGGTTCTAACCTGACTAACTGGTCTGGTACGGTTAAGGTTAATCACGATAACGCAAACGGTAACTACATTTCATGGGGTGTTCGCGAATTCGGTATGGCTCACATGATGAACGGTATGGTTCTTCACGGTGGTTTCAAAGTGTACGGCGCAACGTTCTTCATGTTCATGGAATTCATGCGTAACGCTTTACGTATGTCTGCATTGATGAAGATCGGAACGATCTATGTTTATACTCACGATTCAATCGGTTTGGGTGAAGACGGTCCTACTCACCAGCCTGTAGAACAGTTGGCGACAATGCGTGTTATCCCTAACTTCCAAACTTGGCGTGCTTGTGATGCGATCGAGTCTGCGGTTTCTTGGAAGATGGCTATGATGCGTGGTAATGCTCCGACTGCATTGGTATTCTCGCGTCAGAACCTAACGCCTATGCCTCGTACTGCCGAGCAGGTTAAGAACATCGAGAAAGGTGGTTACGTACTGAAAGATTGCGAAGGTACTGCGGATATCATCTTCATCGCAACCGGTTCTGAAGTGGGTCTAGCGGTAGAAGCGGCTGAAGCGATGGATGCGAAAGTTCGTGTTGTTTCTATGCCGTCTACTTGTGCGTTCGATGCTCAAGATCAAGCTTATAAGGATTCTGTATTGACTCCTGGCGTTAAGCGCGTAGCGATCGAAGCCGGTGTTGCCGAGTCATGGTACAAGTACGTTGGTCTAGAAGGCGACGTTGTTTGCATGAAGACTTTTGGTGAATCTGCACCAGCTGGCGAACTATTCAAAGAGTTCGGCTTCACTGTAGAAAACGTTGTTGCAACTGCAAACGCGGTTTTAGCTAAGTAATAGATTTTAGTTTTCCAGGTTCGGAAGTTTAGCGGACCTGGTCATTTTAGGAGTAAAAAAGATGACAATTAAAGTTGGTATTAATGGTTTCGGCCGTATCGGTCGTATGGCTTTCCGCGCTGCAGCGAAAGACTTCAAAAACATTGAAGTAGTTGCAATTAACGATCTTCTAGATCCAGAATACCTAGCTTACATGCTTAAGTATGATTCCGTTCACGGTCGTTTTGACGGTGAAGTTTCTGTTGAAGGCGGAAACCTGGTTGTAAACGGTAAAACAATCCGTATTACAGCAGAGCGTAACCCAGCCGACCTTAAGTGGGACGAAGTTGGTGCAGATCTAGTTATCGAATGTACTGGTTTCTTCCTAACCGAAGAATCTTGTCAAGCGCACATCGATGCGGGTGCTAAGAAAGTTGTTCAGTCAGCACCTTCTAAGGATCACACTCCAATGTTCGTATACGGTGTTAACCATGAAGAGTACGCAGGTCAGGCGATCGTTTCTGCCGCTTCTTGTACTACTAACGGTTTGGCTCCGGTTGCTAAAGTATTGAACGACAACTTCGGTATCAAGCGTGGTTTGATGACTACTGTTCACGCTGCAACTGCAACTCAGAAAACGGTTGACGGTCCATCTATGAAAGACTGGCGCGGTGGTCGTGGTATCCTTGAGAACATCATCCCATCTTCAACTGGTGCGGCTAAAGCGGTAGGTAAAGTACTTCCTGCTCTTAACGGTAAGTTGACTGGTATGGCTTTCCGCGTTCCAACTTCTGACGTTTCTGTTGTTGACCTAACGGTTGAGCTAGAAAAAGAAGCAACTTATGAAGACATCTGTGCAGCAATGAAAAAAGCTTCTGAAGGTGAAATGGCTGGTGTTCTAGGTTATACAGAAGAAGCGAACGTTTCTACTGATTTCCGTGGTGATTCTCACCCATCTATCTTCGACGCAAATGCAGGTATCGCTCTAGATCCTACTTTCGTTAAAGTAGTTGCTTGGTACGACAACGAGTACGGTTACACTTGTAACATGATGCGCGTTGTAGAGCACGTCGGAAAATAATTCTGGCTTCATTCCATTAGCGGACGATTTCGTTGTCGGATTTCAGTCGTGTATTAAATATACACTCCTTCAATCCTCCTAGAACTCGATCCGCTACTGGACGAATCCAAATTTATTTTGTTTCGAAAGTGTGGCTACCATGCTTTCGGAATTAAATTTCCTTATCTGTATTTGTAACCGTTCGCGTTATGAGTATCGAAAAGCAAATTTAATTACTTTAAATCTAATGCCCTTCCGATTCTTGGGAGCGGCTTTTAAACCATAAAAGAGGACTTATTATGTCTGTTATTAAGATGTCTGATCTAGACCTAGCTGGTAAGCGCGTATTAATTCGTGAAGATTTAAACGTTCCAGTTAAAGACGGTAAAGTAACTTCTGATGCGCGTATCCGCGCTTCACTTCCTACGATCAAAATGGCGGCGGAAGCAGGGGCGAAAGTCATGCTTATGTCTCACCTTGGTCGTCCTACTGAAGGTGAATATGAAGAAGAGTTCTCTTTGGCTCCTGTAGCGGCTGATTTGTCTGCTAAATTGGGTAAAGAAGTACGTCTTGTTAAAGACTATCTAGATGGTAACTTCGATATCGCCGAAGGCGAAGTTGTTCTTCTTGAAAACGTTCGTTTCAACGTTGGTGAGAAGAAAAACGCTGAAGACCTATCTAAGCAGTACGCAGCACTTTGCGACGTTTACGTAATGGACGCTTTCGGTACCGCTCACCGTGCACAGGCTTCTACTCACGGTGCAGGTGCATTCGCTGATACAGCGTGTGCGGGTCCTCTTCTAGCGGCTGAATTGGATGCGCTAGGTAAAGCACTGAACAATCCTGCGCGCCCAATGGTAGCAATCGTTGGTGGTTCTAAAGTTTCAACTAAGTTGACCGTGCTTGAATCTCTATCTGAGAAAGTAGATCAGTTGGTAGTTGGTGGCGGTATCGCGAATACTTTCATCGAAGCGGCTGGTTACAATGTTGGTAAGTCTCTATCTGAAAGCGACTTGGTTCCAACCTGTAAGAAGTTGAACGAAATCATGGAAGGTCGCGGAGCGGCGATTCCTTTGGCTTCAGACGTTGTTTGCGGTAAAGAATTCTCTGAAACCGCTGCTGCGGAAACTAAGAACGTTGCCGATGTAGCTGACGATGATATGATTTTCGATATCGGTCCTGATTCTGCCGCTGAATTGGCGGAAATCATCAAAAATGCCGGTACGGTTGTTTGGAACGGCCCTGTTGGTGTTTTCGAATTCGACCAGTTTGGTGAAGGTACGAAAGCAATCTCTATGGCGATCGCTGAATCTTCTGCATTCTCAATCGCGGGTGGTGGTGATACTTTGGCTGCGATCGATAAGTACGACATCGCTGACAAGGTTTCTTATATCTCTACCGGTGGTGGTGCTTTCCTTGAATTCTTGGAAGGTAAAAAACTACCAGCTGTTGAAATGCTAGAAAAAGCGGCAGCTAAATAAGTCTGACGATTTATTTTTCACGATTTGTCCGGTCGTCCAAAGCGATCGGACAAGTTTAAATTTTAATGTTTCATCTTATTTATACTTGTAAAAAAGTGATATTCACCAAAGGGTGCCTCGGTAAGTAAACTTTCTTGTACACAGCAGCCAAAAGAATTGGCTGTCTTCGGTGTCGGGATGACAGTTTATTTTGCGAGACATCTTTTCATGTATAAACAAGATAAGTTCAAGAAAAGGTAAAAAGAAATTATGCCATCTGGTTTAAGAAGAACAAAAATTGTTGCAACCTTGGGTCCTGCTACCGATCGCGAAGGCGAATTGGAACGCATTATCAAGGCGGGTGTCGACGTTGTTCGAATCAATATGTCACACGGTAGTGCCGAAGAGCATAAGGCAAGAGCTCAGGCCGTTCGTGAATTGGCTGAGAAGCACGATCATGAAGTCGGTGTATTGGTTGACCTTCAAGGTCCTAAAATTCGTATTGCCCGTTTTGCAGAAGATAAAATCTTCTTGGAAACCGGCGATAAGTTCGCATTGGACAACAATGTCGGTAAAAATGACGGTAATCAGCACGAAGTCGGTTTGACTTATAAGAACCTGCCTTACGACGTGAAGCAGGGCGATAAGCTATTGTTGGATGACGGCCGTTTGGTGTTTGAAGTTGATAACGTTGAAGGTGAGCGTGTTAACTGTACCGTGGTTGTCGGCGGTACTTTGTCAAACAATAAAGGGATCAACCTGCAGGGCGGTGGCTTATCTGCTGCAGCTTTGACCGATAAAGATAAAGAAGACATTATTACGGCTGCCGAAATGAATGCCGACTATTTGGCGCTTTCTTTCCCGCGTTCTGCAGAAGACGTCGAGTACTGCCGTTCATTGGCACAACAGGCCGGTTTGAACTGCAGCATCGTTTCTAAAGTTGAGCGTGCGGAAGCGGTTGCCGACGACGAAACTTTGGACGGTATTATTTTAGCCTCCGACGTGATCATGATTGCCCGTGGTGATTTGGGTGTTGAAGTCGGTGATGCTCAATTGCCGGCGCTTCAGAAGAAAATGATTAAACGTTCTCGTCAGCTGAACCGTGTCACTATCACGGCGACCCAGATGATGGAAACCATGATCGAGAATGCCATCCCGACTCGTGCCGAAGTATTCGACGTTGCCAACGCGGTAATGGACGGAACCGATGCGGTTATGTTGTCAGGTGAAACGGCAACCGGTAAATCTCCAAGCTTGGTTATCGAAACCATGGGTCGTATTTGTCGCGAAGCTGAAAAAGCACGTTCTACGCGTGAATCGACACACCGTATCGATGAGTCGTTCACAGCAGTCGATGAAACCATTGCGATGGCTGCGATGTATTCTGCAAACCATTTCGGCGTGAAATGTATTGCTGCATTGACGGAATCCGGTAATACGCCTTTGTTGATGTCGCGTATTAGTTCCGGGATGCCTATCATTGCTTTAACTCCGCATTTAGAGACTCGCCGCAAGGTGACGATGTTCCGTGGCGTCTATCCTTCTTCGATTGACTATTCAGGTTTGAACGACGAAGAGATTCAAGCGATGATCCTGAATCGAATTAAAGAATTTGGTATTGCTAAAGAAGGCGATCTAGTCTTGTTGACCCGTGGTGAATCACGTGGATTAATGGGTGGAACCAACCGTCTTGAAATCGTTAAAGTTCCTTAATCTATAAGGATTTAGGGATCGAATTATTATTTGGACAGCCTTTAAAAGCTTGTTAGAATAACGAAAATATTTTTTTGAAAACCAACTAGAGGAGTCTCGCACATGGCGATGATTACACTTCGTGAATTAATGGACTACGCAGCAGAAAACAACTTCGGTATGCCTGCGTTTAACGTAAACAACATGGAACAGGTTCGTGCGATCATGCGTGCGGCTGAAGCTTGTGATTCTCCAGTAATCCTTCAGGGTTCTGCTGGTGCACGTAAGTACGCTGGTGAGCCAATGTTGCGTCACATGATCGCAGCAGCGGTTGAAATGTTCCCTAACGTTCCAGTTGTAATGCACCAAGATCACGGTTCAGATGTAGGCGTATGTTTGCGTGCTATCCAGTCTGGTTTTACTTCTGTCATGATGGACGGTTCTCTAGAAGCGGATATGAAAACACCTGCTTCTTACGAGTACAACGCCGGTATCACTGCTGAAGTAGTTAAGATTGCACACGCTGGTGGTGTTTCTGTTGAAGGTGAGCTTGGATGTCTAGGTTCTCTTGAGACTGGTAAGATGGGTGAAGAAGACGGTCACGGTTCTGATGACGTTCTAGATCACTCTTCATTGTTGACTGATCCTGAAGAAGCAGCTCAGTTCGTTAAAGATACTAACGTTGACTGTTTGGCGGTTGCAGTAGGTACTTCTCACGGTGCTTACAAGTTTACTTCTAAGCCTTCTGACGACGTTCTTAAGATCGACCAGATCAAAAAGATCCATGAGCGTATCCCTACTACTCACCTTGTAATGCACGGTTCTTCTTCTGTTCCTGAAGAGTGGCTAGAAATCATCAACAACTACGGTGGTGATATGGGTCAAACTTACGGTGTTCCTGTTGAAGCAATCGTTGAAGGTATCAAGTACGGTGTTCGTAAAGTAAACATCGATACTGACCTACGTATGGCGTCTACTGGTGCGATCCGTAAGCACTTGCATGACAACCCAGCTAACTTCGACCCTCGTAAGTTCTACAACGCGGCAGAAAACGCGATGATGGAAATCTGTAAAGCGCGTTTCGAAGCATTCGGTTGTGCCGGTCACGCTTCTAAGATCAAATCTGTTGGTCTTGAAGAAATGCAAGCTCGCTATGCAGCTGGTTCACTAGATCAAACTGTACGTTAATAGACAGTTTTATTTAGAGACTAAAAAGCCCGCTTTATGCGGGCTTTTTTTTACCTAAGAAAAAGGCGAGGTGGCGTGTTTAGTCTGTTGGGTTAAGACGGAACTACGCTCTCGTTATGCCGATCATTTAGATATATTCACTTGGGTCCATGTTCTCCATGTCCATGCTGCTGAAACGGCAAACATTGACGCTGATATAGTCGCCATAAGCACTGCCGGATTGAATCCAGTTCTTCACCTTGTTCGAAATCGCCAGAGGCGGCATTTTATCTTCCAAGTGTAATTCAATGCCGTATTTGAAACGTGGGCTCTCAGGACCTTCGCTGATGACTTGGTCGTTGTCGACAAATATTTTCAATTCAGCTTCTTTGCCTGGCATGGCAACGAATGCTTCATTGCCGTGTTCGGCGATCAGTGCGGTTAAAGCTCGGTCAAATGCCACTTTGCTTAACGGATTGTATTGGTAATATTCTTGAATTAAATCCTCGGCTCTTTCGATTAAAGAGGCCTTGAGTTCGGAAATGGAATCAAAGGATTCGTCGCCTAATTCAAAGATCACATAGGCGTCTTCGGATTTACCAACGGTTAAGTCCTCATCTTGGAATACAACCATTGAAGCACCGTTTAGAATGGCTTGATAGTTCTCATCAGAATAGTCATTTAATGCTTGTTTGAATTGTTCTGCGTTCATTATGTTATTCCTAATTTTAACGATAGTACGACAAGGATAAATTTTCGTGCGGATAAAAAAGAGCCTTAGACAGTAAACTGACTAAGGCCCATTTAAACCGACTGCGATGACAACGTCAACGAATGTTATGTCGTCAAGTTTGCAAACAGCGACGGCAGTTTCTCAGGTAGGCGCATGACGTTGTCCACAATCGCATAACGGTTCTGACCGAAGATGTTCTGCACGTATTTGTCGGCAAATTGGTCGATCGTCAAACAGTATGAGTAGATACCTTTGGTTTGCAGTTCTTCGACCGCTTTCTTGGCATCCTGTTTCAAGTACTGGCTGTCTTGTTCGTCAATATCCGCCGGTTCACCATCGGTGATGACAAGCAGCAACTTCTGCTTGCTGGCCTGTCTATCCAGATAGGCTCCTGCGTGACGCATTGCCGCACCCATACGTGTAGACAAACCACCTTTCATCCCCGCCAATTTAGCATGCACTTCAGCGTCAAACGGTTCATCGAACTGTTTGAAGCGAGTGTACTGCACGTCGTGACGTCCGTCGGACGAGAAGCCGTGGACTGCAAACTGGTCACCGATACCGTTGATGGCGTGAGATACCAGAATCGCAGCTTCCTGAGTCACCTGCAGGATCGTCTTGTCTTCCCCGGTTACGAATTCGTTAGTCGACTCGGACAGATCCAGTAGAATCACTACCGATACCTCTCGCGAACGGATAACGTTTTTCATCGTGATGCGCGGATCCGGTTCCTGCCCCATTCTCAAGGAAGTAATGGCTTCAACGCAGGCGTTCAGATCCAGCTCGTCACCGTCTTCAATTCGGCGGATACGTTGCAGACCAACAGCCTGTAACTTGTCGACGATTTGTTTGATGCGGTGGGCGATACCCTTATTGGCATCCAAAATACTGTTATACAGTTCAGGATCACCTTTCTTTGCACGGTGTTCATAAAGCGTTACCCAACTCGGACGGTTCAACTGTACTCGGTAGTCCCACTCGTGATAGTGGAACGGATCGGAAATCGGTTCGATCCCTTCCATCTCATTGTAGGAAACACCGTTGTCCTCATAAGGGTACAATTCGGAACCCAGTACCCAGACTTCATCGTGGTCGACGTCAACCAGCTCGGAATCGAGTTCGTTGATCATTTCCATAACCGATACGTGTTTACGAACGGTCTCTTTGTATCCCGTCGAGCCGGCTTCCATATCTGCCCATTCATCAGATGCCCAAATCAAACGGTTGTCATCTCGGTATCCGATGCGCTGTCGACGAAGCTCTGTTAAGGAAACCCATTTATTGGTTGCAATGTTCATGGTGTTAAACAGGAGAATTCCCATTGTCCAAGACCATTGTTCATTGTCCAGGTTGTCTTCGATTTCTTCATAGAAACGATCGGCAATAAAGTTCATTTGATCGTCTTGAAGTTCAAAGTCCTTGTCCAAAAGCTTGATCATCAGTTGTTCTAAACGATACGCAGTGGTTTTTTCGGACAGATTGGTAGCTTCCTGACTGGCGCGAATGACCTTCATCCACAGGTTCTTCAACCCTGGGAAGTTTTTAACCGCATTGTATTCAATACGCGCGTCTTCCATGATTTCAATAAAGAACATTTGCTGAGGTGTCAGCTGTTCCATTGAAATGGCCGCCTTGGTATAAGCAAGGTGGGAAGCCATGTGAGCCGCCATCGCACGGTAAAGTTCCGCCCCTTTTACGTTTTCGCCCAAATCGTTCAATGCATCCGGTAGGTGCATCGCCAGATTCTCGAAATACGGCTTGAAGTCTTCAAAGTCGGCCGCAGCCGGACGAATGAAGAAATCACGTGCCCAGAAAGCGCGAAGGTAAAAGTTGATTGGTCGATGGTAATCGATAAACAAAGAACCTTTACGCTGCTGTTGGAATACGGCCTTGGAATCTTCTGATTCCAGACCGAAGTATTTAATTTGTACCGCAAAGTCACGGGCGTGTGCCTGCGCACCCCATTGGGCCCAGCGTCTAAGACCGGAAACGGTCAGCTTGGACATCATGTAATCCATGTTGGCCAACATAGGACGCATTCCGCGAGGGGTCTTGGAGCCGATCTGATAGATCAATGCCAAATATTGGCGCATCAAATCAATGTCGCGAGTTTTATCCGCTACGGTCGGCAATGAATCCAAAACCAAAGCAACAACATCCCCTGAAGTCACCGAAGAGAGCTTCATGACGTTTTCATGAATGTCATCCAGAATATCATCGTCGATTAAGGCGATAACCTGCGGAATCGATTCAAGATAGCTCACGACCACATTTTGACCTTTGCCCAGGTATGCAATGGCATTGGCATTTTCCAGCCATGTTTCGCGAGAGGCTTCATTCATGGAATGAGAAGCCTCCTGGATCAGTGAGTCAAACATATCCTCAAGCTGAGGAACGCTTTTTATCAATGATGCCCTGATTTCTTGTAGATCAAAACTCATAACATTATCCTATACATTTTTATATTGGTCGGGTCCCGGCAGAACTCACCGGGCCAGGCTGCTTATTCAAAAAATGTATCGACCGTGGTGAGTAAGGTGTCTAGGATGTCGTCGTCGTCGGTTAAAGGAGTGATCAATGCCATCGTACAAGCTTTCTTCGCCGGTACGCCTTTGTTGATCAACTGTCCTGCATAGACCAATAGACGGGTAGAAATCCCTTCGTCCAAACCGTGACCTTTCAAGTTACGTGAACGCTGTGCAACTTGAACCAGTTTTTCGGCCGTCGCTTTATCGATACCCGCTTCTTTAGAAACGATTTCCGCTTCGATTTCTTCCGCAGGGTAGTCAAACTTGAAACCACCAAAACGTTGCTTGGTCGATTGTTTCAAATCTTTCATCATTGACTGATAACCCGGGTTGTAAGAAATAACCAACTGGAAGTCAGGGTGAGCTTCAACCAATTCACCTTTCTTATCCAAGGGCAGAACGCGACGGTGGTCAGTTAACGGGTGGATAACAACCGTGGTATCTTGACGTGCTTCAACCACCTCATCCAGATAACAGATCGCACCGATACGCGCCGCAACGGTCAAAGGGCCGTCCTGCCAGCGCGTACCGTTGATGTCGATCAGGTAACGTCCGACCAAATCGGATGCAGTCATATCTTCGTTACACGCTACGGTGATCAGAGGCTTACCTAGCTTATGCGCCATGTACTCTACGAAACGAGACTTACCACATCCGGTCGGACCTTTTAGCATGATCGGCATGCGAGATTGATAACCGGACTCAAACAGTTCTACTTCATCAGCAACCGGCTGATAAAAAGGTTCTTCTTTAATGATGTATTGTGATGGGTCTATAGCGTTGATTTCTGACATGATCGTTTCTCCGTTAACAGCTCATATTCAAAAGGAATTTAAAACCTTTAGATTTGGCCACTTAGGTTAGAAGTGAACAAATCTAAAGAAGATAAAAGGTCAGTCGGTTTCGGGGCCGACTGACCGCGTCACTAAATCGAGAGGTAAGAACCGATTCAGTAAACCAGGTTAAAAATCCCCGCCTCACATCAGAGTACGGGGATTCTCGGAATTTGGGTCGGCTGGAAAATTACTTTTCCAGCCTGATTCGTTTAAGGTCATTCCAACTTGATTTGACCGGTTACGGTCAAATCAAGGGCCAAGGAATCACCTCGAGCCGAACTCAGCTCTTACATATCACCACGCTTGATAAGCATGTTTGCACCTTGAGACTGTGCAAAGTTATCGTAACCAATCAAACGAACGTGGTTGTTTGGGTTAGCTGCGATACAGTTGTTTACTTCAGTAAGAACTGCGTCTGCATCAGTTTCACCGAACATTGGAAGCTTCCACATATACCAGTAGTAAGAGAAAGCGTTCTCTGGTTCAGAATGTTCGATCGCAGGGTTCCATCCTTTATCAATGATGTATTGAACCTGTGCTTTGATCTGATCAGCGTCCATCTTCGGAAGGTAAGAGAACGTCTCAGCCTTGCGAGATTGTGGATCTGAAAGACGAGATGGGTAATCTTGAATACTCATTATTATATTCTCCTAATTTCATCAATTACTTATGCTTAACATCAAGCTTGTCAACTGTGTCGAATTCGAACTTGATTTCTTTCCAAGTTTCCATTGCGATCTTAAGTTCTGGGCTAGATTTAGCAGCGTTAGTAAGGATGTCCTTACCTTCTTTCTCAACTTCGCGACCTTCGTTACGTGCTTGTACACACGCTTCAAGAGCAACACGGTTTGCAGCCGCACCAGCAGCGTTACCCCATGGGTGACCTAGCGTACCACCACCGAACTGAAGAACAGAGTCATCACCGAAGATAGTAACAAGTGCAGGCATGTGCCATACGTGGATACCACCAGAAGCAACCGGCATAACACCAGGCATCGCACCGAAGTCTTGGTCGAACATGATTCCGCGTGAACGGTCTTCAGGGATGAAGCTGTCGCGCATGATGTCGATCCAACCTAGAGTCGCTTCACGGTCACCTTCCAACTTACCAACAACCGTACCAGAGTGTAGGTGGTCACCACCGGATAGACGAAGTGCTTTCGTCAATACGCGGAAGTGGATACCGTGGTGTGGGTTACGGTCGATTACACCGTGCATCGCGCGGTGGATGTGCAACAACAGACCGTTCTTACGGCAGTAGTTAGCAAGACCGGTGTTCGCAGTGAAACCACCAGTTAGGTAATCGTGCATGATGATCGGAGTACCGATCTCTTTAGCGAACTCAGCACGCTCGTACATTTCTTCAGGCGTACCAGCAGTACAGTTCAAGTAGTGACCTTTACGCTCACCCGTTTCTGCTTGTGCTTTTTCGATTGCATCCTGACAGAATAGGAAACGGTCTCTCCAGCGCATGAATGGCTGAGAAGTTACGTTTTCATCATCCTTAGTGAAGTCAAGACCACCACGAAGACACTCATATACTGCACGACCGTAGTTCTTAGCAGATAGACCAAGCTTAGGCTTGATAGTACAACCCAACATAGGACGACCGTACTTATCCATCTTGTCACGCTCAACTTGGATACCGTGTGGAGGTCCACCACAAGTCATAACGTAAGCTAGCGGGAAACGGATATCTTCAAGACGACAAGCACGTAGTGCTTTAAATCCGAATACGTTACCAACCAAAGAAGTCATAACGGATACAACTGAACCTTCTTCGAAAAGGTCGATCGGGTATGCGATGAACGCGTAGAAACAAGAGTCGTCACCAGGAACGTCTTCGATTCTGTAAGCACGACCTTTGTAGTAGTCAAGGTCAGTTAACAAGTCAGTCCATACTGTTGTCCAGGTACCAGTTGAAGATTCTGCAGCTACCGCAGCAGCGATTTCTTCACGTGGAACTCCTGGCTGTGGAGTAACTTTAAAACATGCTAGAAAATCTGAGTCTTTTGGCTCGTAATCTGGCATCCAATATGTTTCGCGGTATTCTTTAACACCGGCATTGTAAGTCTTAGCCATGTTTTTACCTCTTTTCATTTTGAAGGATATTAAGTAAAGAGTTTCTGAAAAACCTTGGTTCGAAAATTTAATTTCAAACACTGTGCGGTTTCATTGGGGTGTATCTTAGTGAATAATTTGCATGGTTAACAAGACAACGTTGGTTATACTGTTTATATACATTTGTTTATACAAAATGTGGTTTTGTTCAGAATTTAGGCAATCGTAAGGAAGAAAAAGTTATGCATAAGCTGCACATTACATCCCAGCAAATCCGCATATTTGAAGCGGTTGGGCGGCTTTTGAGTTATACCAAAGCGGCGGAAGAATTGAATCTTTCCCAACCTGCGGTTTCGATCCAAGTTAAGCGCTTGGAAGAGAATAATGACGTGAAATTAATAGAGGTTGTTGGTAAAAAACTCTTCTTGACTCAAGCCGGTGAACGCATGTTTAAGAGTTGTCAGAAGATTTTGGAGGAGTTAAAAGAGCTCAATGTCGACATAAAATCCGGTCAGGAGAGAGTCGATGGAGAGTTAAGAATTGCGGTCGTAACCCCTGCAAAATATTTCATGCCTTATATTCTTAAAGCGTTTCTTAACCGTTATCCGGATGTGAAACCCTTGATTACGGTCATCAATCGACGCCGTATTTTGGATGAAATTAAACAGAATCAATACGACCTGTCTATTATGGGACGTGTTCCCGAAGACCTTAAGATGGAAGCCTTTCCGTTTTTCGAAAACGAACTGGTGGTTGCGGCGCCGCCTAAACATCCGTTGTCGAAAGAAAAGAATATTCCGATTAAGGCGTTGGCAAACGAGCGTTTTTTAATGCGTGAGAAAGGTTCCGGGATACGCGATTCGGTGCAGGATCGTTTTGCAGAAAACGGTATTGAAATCGAACCTTATATGGAGCTGGGCAGTACGGAAAGTATCAAACAGGCGGTCATGGCCGGTTTGGGTATTTCGGTTTTGCCCAAGCAGGCCATACGTTTGGAAACGCGCTATAGACATATGGATGTTTTGGATGTGCAAGGTTTCCCGATTACCCGCCATTGGTATGTTGCAAAATTAACCAGTAAGTCGAAGACGCCTGCTGCCGAGGCCTTTTTAAATTTTCTTCATAGCGTCGATATTAATAAATTGTTGGCGATGACCGATACACGATAATTTGTCGGTATTGGTCAAGGCTGGCCGCTGTCACGCAAAGTGACTGTGGTGATTTCTTTGTGTTAACTTCTTATATTTGGGTTGGTGGTTTTTGCATGTGTATTGTGATTCTCGGAATCTTGTTGGTTTTATTGTATTACTCCGATGCATTATTGATTGATTATCAGTTGGCGGAAAAGGTGCTTGATCAGTCGGTTGTCATTGCTCAGGGCTGGGGGATTGTTTACGAGATTTGGCCTGTCTTGTTATTTTTCTTTTTGCTTGGCGTGTTTATGACTTTGTTGGCTTTTAGGTTTTTTTCGATGTGGCGCGAAAGGCAGGAGAGCAGAAAGAAATCGGAGTCAGACGCGGAGGTCGGGGAGTAACGCGGTTTGTTTTAAAGGATTGAAGGCTAGGTGGTGACAGCCAATGTTCTTTTCGGAAAGATAATGTTTCAGATCTTTGAAATTAGCCAAGTCCGCTTGAGGAGCGATGTCGTTGACGATCACGCTGTGAAGCGGCAGCCCGGCGTGTTCAATGGCTTCAATCGTCAATAAAGCATGATTAATGCACCCCAGACGATTACCAACCACCAGAATGACCGGTAATTGTAATAGCTTTGCCAGGTCAACATTCAAGCCGTCGCTGGAAAGCGGCGAATAGAATCCTCCAGCCCCCTCTACCAGTGCAAATTTTCCTGGATCAACTTCGCAGGCTTTAGCCAGATCTTTTGAGGTAAGCGTGATGCCGGCCTGCTGCAAAGCGCGCTGCGGTGAAATCGGCGGTATGAATTGATTAGGGCAGATTCGTTCGATGGGTTCTTCGGACTCGCAGGCCTGTTTCAGAAAGACCGCGTCTTCACAGTATAAAGAATTGTCCGCCTGGGGAATGCATCCGGAAGCGATCGGTTTGCGCGGGCTGACATCAATGCCTTGTTGAATTAACGTATGACCGATACAGCCGCTGGCGTAGGTTTTGCCGACATCCGTATCGGTGCCGGTCACGAAAAAGCCGGCCTTCATCGTAGACTCCGGACAAGTCTTTCGAGTGTTGCAAGGCGGCTTTTCATGGGCGTTACATATTCTCGGTTAAACGAGCTTGGGCTTCCTGATACTTTTCTAACGTCTTAAGCACGATCTCTTCAGGCAGTTCCGGTGCCGGTGCTTTTTTATCCCAATCAAGCGATTCAAGATAGTCTCGAATGAATTGTTTGTCGAAGCTTTCCGGGTTTTTGCCAACCTGATACTGAGAGGCCGGCCAGAAGCGTGAACTGTCCGGTGTAAGGGCTTCGTCAATCAGGTGAATCGTGCCGTTCTCATCTTCGCCGAACTCAAATTTGGTGTCGGCGATGATGATGCCGCGTTCCAAGGCGAACTCGGCGGCGAACTTGTACAGCTGGAGACTGAAGTCACGGACTTTTTCCGATTTTTCTTGTCCCATGATTTCGACCAGCTGTTCAAAGCTGATGTTCTCGTCATGGTCGCCCACTGCCGCTTTAGTCGATGGAGTAAAGAGCGGTTGCGGTAGTTGCTGTGCTTTTTTAAGACCGGCTTCCAACGGGATGCCGCAAACGCTTTGGCTTTTCTTGTATTCTTTCCAGCCGGAACCGACCAAGTAGCCACGAACGATGGCTTCAACCGGCAATGGTTTTAGCTTACGCACCACCATTCCTCGGCCGTCCAGTTGCTTGAGTTCTTCTGGGGTCAGGTAATCCGCCAGGCTGATATCGGTAACCAATTGGTTAGGAATGATGTCTGCGGTTTTTTTCATCCAAAATTGCGCCGTTTCCGTCAGGATACGGCCTTTGCCCGGAATCGGGGTCGGCAGTACGCAGTCAAATGCGGAAATTCTGTCTGTGGTAACAATTAACAGATGTTTGTCATCGATATCATAGATGTCGCGAACCTTACCTTTGTTGATTAAAGGGAGGCTGGTTAGATTTGACTCATATAATGGGTGCATAAATGCTTTCCTAACGTATTAATTCGGTTCAATCTTTCGGACGACGTTGAGCGGCAGCGCGAGTATTGTCGTAAGGGTATTTAATGTGTCCGTAGCGTAGTATCAAGGTCGCAATCGTAATCAAGGTGATGGTTACGCCAATGGCAATCATTTGCCATTCAGACAAGCCTTTAAGTTCCAGAATCAGGTAACGCGCCAGAGCGACGATGGCGATATAAAGCGGAAAACGAATCGGCAGCTTACCGGAATCCAGATAGATCGCAATCATGGCGAGCACTTCCAGATAAAGGAAGAGTAGTAATAGATCGCCCAAAGTGACTTGGGCATGATTGATCATGGACATTACTTCCTGGGCACCGGCGTAGATGGTCGCGAGCGCAATGACCGTCAGCCCCACGAATTCGAAGAAATGAATCATTTGTCCAAGCAGGCTTTCGGCCTTGTTGGGCCGTCTTTCGGTGGCCTTGTTCAAGGGGATGTCTGTCGTTTCAGTGCTCATTGAAATCGTCCGTAATGATAGAAAATCATATATTGATACATAGGGTTATATATAGGAGGTGCGCTTCGCTGCCGTTGTGGAACAAGGCATCTGTGCCCCTCCTTTTTTTTGCCCATTTTATAGGATACTGTTAAAATGCACGAATTAATTTTCAAAAAATTTAATTAAGGAACGACTAGCATGGCTAAGCAAGAAAACTGGATTGCCCCATCAATTCTATCAGCGGATTTCGCGCAATTGGGTAAAGATGTTAAAGATGTAATTGCAGCGGGCGCTGATGTGGTGCATTTTGATGTAATGGACAATCATTATGTCCCTAACTTGACTATCGGACCTTTGGTTTGTGAATCTTTAAAGAACTTTATGGTTAAAGAAGACATCAAAGCCCCGATCGACGTGCATCTGATGGTTAAGCCGGTTGATCGTTTGATTGGTGATTTCGCTTCTGCGGGTGCGGACATCATTACTTTCCACCCGGAAGCTTCCGAGCACATCGACCGTTCTTTGCAGTTGATCAAGGCGGAAGGTTGTAAGGCGGGCTTGGTATTTAACCCGGCAACGCCATTAAGCTACCTAGAGCACGTTATGGATAAAATCGACATGATCTTAATTATGTCGGTTAACCCTGGTTTCGGTGGTCAAGCATTCATCGAGCAGGCGTTGGAGAAGCTGCGCACAGCTCGTCAGCTGATCGACGCTTCCGGTCGCGATATCCGTCTTGAAATCGACGGTGGCGTTAAGGCCGAGAATATCGCAGAAGTTGCAGCCGCAGGTTGTGATACGTTTGTATCCGGTTCCGGAATCTTCGGAAACGCAAATGCTTCCGATCCTAACCGTTATGACAGCATCATCAAACAAATGCGTGAAGAGTTGGCTAAAGCTTAATCACCAAGCATTAATGACAGCCTAATGCGAAACGCTGAGGTGCGAATCTCGGCGTTTTGTTGTATTAGGGTGACGGTAAATAAGAATTTAAGAGATTATTATGGAAAAGTTTAAGCCAGGATTTGTGTTGATCGATTTGGACGGCACTTTAATTGACAGTGTGCCGGATTTGGCCTACTGCGTAGACGAAATGATGAAGCAGTTGGATATGCCTGTTCGTGGTGAAGATGCTGTGCGTAACTGGGTTGGAAACGGCGTTGAACGTTTGACCGAGCGTGCGTTGATTAATGCGGTTGACGGCGAACCGGATGCGGAATTGATGGCTAAGGCCTATCCGATCTTCTTGGAGCTGTACAAAGACAATACCTCTCAGCGTAGCCGTGTATACGATGGTGTGGTTGAAGGAATCGAGTGGATGATTGCACAGGGTTACCGTGTGGCGTGTGTCACCAATAAAGCCGAAGCGTTTACGGTTCCTTTGTTAAAAGACAAAGGTTTGTATGATTACTTTGAAGTCATCGTCAGCGGCGATACTTGTGCCGAGAAGAAACCTCATCCAATGCCTTTGTTGCACGCGGCCAAGCAGTTGGGTGTCGAACCTGAAAATGCATTGATGATCGGTGATTCCAAGTCGGATGTAAAAGCGGCTCGCGCTGCAGGTTTCCACATTTTTTGTATGACTTACGGTTACAATCATGGTGAAGATATCCGTGATTACGAACCGGATGTGGTCATGGATTCATTTGCAGAGTTACCAAATTACCTTGAAGCTAAGGCATAATTAGCTTTAAAGGTTTTTAGGGCGGTCTAAAAGATGTCCTAAAACAGCGGTAAATAAAAATGAGCAGCAGTGCTCATTTTTATTTATAAATAGGCTGTTTATTTTTGACGAGAGATTTGTAATAACGGGTGGTGATTTAAATGGCTTTTCTGAAAGCGCTGTTACTAGAGATTTTTCGTCCACTGATTTGTGCATTGTCCGGTATTCGTCGGGCACTGTTATTTAGAAAACTGACAAAGGCAAAACATAACCATGAGTGACGCTCACTTTGCAAATTTGGCAAAACAGGGCTATAACCGCGCACCGGTAATGCGTACGGTTTTATCTGATTACGATACTCCTTTAAGCGTTTATCATAAATTGGCCAAGGCTCCTTATTCCTACCTGTTTGAATCGGTTCAAGGCGGAGATAAGTGGGGTCGTTATTCCATTATTGGCTTGCCTTGTCAGCGCCGTTTGTTAATACGCGGTCATCAAATTGAAGAGTGGAACGGTTCGGAGCTGGTTCAGAAACAGGTTGCCGACGACCCGCTGGCGTGGATCGAAGCCTATCAGAAGCAATTCAACGTCTATGATCAGCCGGGATTGCCTGCATTCAGTGGCGGCTTGGTTGGTTATTTCGGTTACGACACTATCCGCTACGTGGAACAACGTTTACAGAAAACAGCCCCCGAGCGTGATGATATCGGTGCGCCGGATGTCGAGTTGTTGGTTTCGGAAGAATTGGTGGTGTTCGACAATCTTAGCGGGCAGGTGCATGTAATCGTGCATGCGGATCTCTCGAAACTGAACGGGTATTCTGAAGCACAAGTTCGTTTGGACGAATTGCAGGGCTTGTTGAGTCAGCCGTTGCCCTTGCCGATGGATGAACCAAGCGGTCGTACAGTGGACGAGGAAGATTTTGTATCCAGCTTTGGCGAAGAAGCTTTCAAAGAAGCTGTTGCCAAAATCAAGGAGTATATTTTTGCCGGAGATGCCATGCAGGTGGTCATCTCGCAGCAGATGTCGCTGCCGTATGAAGAGGCGCCGATCGATCTTTATCGCGCATTGCGTTATCTAAATCCGTCACCATATATGTTCTTCATGGATATGGGCGATCTTCAGGTCGTCGGTTCGTCGCCCGAGATTCTGGTTCGTCTGGAAGACAATCAAGTTACGGTGCGACCGATTGCCGGAACCCGTCGTCGAGGCCTGACACCGGAAAAAGACCGTGCATTGGAAGCAGACCTACTTAACGATCCTAAAGAAGTCGCCGAACATTTGATGTTGATCGATTTGGGACGTAACGATGTCGGGCGTATCGCCCAGATCGGTTCGGTTGAATTGACCGAGAAGATGGTGGTGGAACGTTATTCTCATGTCATGCACATTGTCTCTAACGTTAACGGTATTGCCAAGCCGGGCATGTCTGCGATGGATGTGTTGCGTGCGACGTTCCCGGCGGGAACGGTTTCCGGCGCGCCAAAGATCCGCGCGATGGAAATTATCGACGAATTCGAGCCGGTTAAACGTGGTATCTACTCCGGTGCGGTCGGCTATCTGGGCTGGCACGGTAACATGGATACGGCGATTGCGATCCGTACGGCCGTCATTAAAGACAAGCGTTTATTTGTGCAGGCCGGGGCGGGAATCGTTGCCGATTCCGTTCCGCAGTCGGAATGGGACGAAACTATGAACAAAGGGCGCGCTATTTTCCGGGCGGCTGAATTCGTCGCCGAAGGTTTGCAGACTAAAAATCCGGATGCAGGGCATCGATAAGCGAGTAAAGGATATTAAAGATATGTTGTTGATGATTGATAACTACGACTCGTTTACCTATAACATCGTGCAGTATTTTGGCGAGTTGGGACAGCACGTAGAAGTGTATCGAAACGATCAGATTACGATTGAAGAGATTCAGACCATGAATCCGGAGTTTCTGGTGATCTCTCCGGGGCCTTGTACTCCGACAGAAGCAGGGATTTCGGTTGAAGCGATCAAGCATTTCGCCGGCAAGATTCCGATTTTGGGTGTATGCCTTGGGCATCAGTCCATCGGTCAGGCATTCGGCGGAAAGATTGTGCGCGCCAAACAGGTTATGCACGGTAAGACTTCGCCGGTTTACCACAAAGATGTCGGCATGTTTACGGGCTTGCCAAACCCGGTTCAGACTACGCGTTATCATTCATTGGTGATCGAACAGGCCTCGCTGCCGGACTGTCTTGAAGTTACGGCTTGGACGCAGGACGAGCAAGGCAATATGGACGAGATCATGGGGGTACGTCATAAAACCTTGCCGATTGAAGGTGTGCAATTTCACCCCGAATCGATTTTGACCGAGCAGGGACATCAGATGTTGCAGAACTTTTTGGATCAGAAATAAGAGACGGGATAGATTATGGAACTGAGCACCGCTTTAGAACAGTTGTTGAACCGACAGGATTTGCATGAAGATCAAATGGACGCTGTCATGCGTAAATTGATGTCGGGTGAAGCGACTGATGCACAGATCGGTGCGATTCTCGCTGCGTTGCGTATGAAGAGCGAAAGTGTTCCGGAAATCGTCTCTGCGGTCAAAGTCATGCGTGAATTGGCCGCACCGGTTGTAATTGAAGATAAGTCTCACTTGATCGATACCTGTGGTACGGGTGGGGACGGCGCCAGCACCTTTAATATTTCTACCGCCAGTGCATTTGTCGTCGCGGCGGCCGGGGGACGCGTCGCCAAGCATGGTAATCGTTCCTTTTCGAGTAAGTCAGGCAGTGCGGATGTGTTGGAAGCGGCGGGCGTCAACTTAGCGTTAACACCTGAACAAGTGGCTGAATGCGTTAATGAGATCGGGGTCGGTTTTATGTTTGCTCCGAGCCACCACAGTGCCATGAAGCATGTAATCGGCGCGCGAAAAGAGATGGGCGTACGTACCCTGTTTAATATGTTGGGGCCTTTGACGAATCCGGCCGGTGCGCCTTATCAGGTAATCGGCGTGTTCAATAAGGATTTGGGCCCGGTGTTTGCGGAAGTATTGCAGCGTTTAGGGTCCAAGCATGTCATGGTAGTGTGCGCGGAAGACGGTCTGGACGAAATCTCGATTGCCAGTGAAACCTATGTGGCCGAGTTGAAAGACGATGAAATCAGTCAGTGGAAAATCGATCCGTTTGATTACGATATGGATCACCCGGATCTGTCCGAACTGAAAGTGGAGTCGGCACAGGAAAGTTTGAATATCATTCATTCCGTGTTTGCCAATAACGATTCAGCGGCAAAAGACATTGTTTGCTTGAATGCTGGAGCGTCGATTTATGTTGCCGGTTTGGCTGACACCTATGCCGACGGCGTTAATATGGCGCGTAAAGTCATTGCCGACGGTTTGGCCAAGAAAAAATTCAATGAATTTGTCGAGAAGACTCAGTCCTTCAGCGGACATTAGCCGTTTTAGCAGGGCTGTTGAATCTAAGATGACGGCGACGATAAAGCGACACTTGTTTTTCCTGAGCGGCGTTCTATTTTTTATGATCGGACTTGTCGGCGTGGTGTTGCCGGTGTTACCGACGACCCCGTTTATGATCCTTGCGGCAGGCTGTTTTGCGAAAAGTTCCCCGCGCTTTCATCAGGCTTTGTTGAATAACCGTTGGATCGGCGCCGACCTGCAGCGTTGGGAACGGGAACGAACCATGTTGCGCGCGACCAAAAAGAAAGCGACATGGGTGATCGTCGTGATGTTTTCGATTTCCATTGCCGTACTAGCAGATAAGCCCTGGTTACAAATCATGTTGGTGACCATCGCCGTTATCCTGCTGTTTTTCTTGTGGCGGGTTCGCGAGCAGGTTCCGGCCGGAACAAAAGAATTTAGTGTTTGATATATAGTGCGCGACAATCCGGGAGAGCCCCGGGCGCAAATTAAAGGATAACAATATGAGTGGTACGCCTACCATTTTGAAAAAAATCATTTTCCGAAAGCTGGAAGAGATTCAGAAAGGTTGTGAAAAAATCTCTTTGCGCGAGATGAAGCAGAAAGCCATGATGGCACCTCCGGCAAAAGGCTTTGCCGAAGCGATGCAGGCTAAGTTGGATGCCGGGCAGTCTGCGGTGATTGCAGAGATTAAAAAAGCCTCTCCCAGTAAAGGCATTCTGCGCGATCCTTTCGATCCGGTCGAAATCGCCAAGAGTTATGCCGAGCACGGAGCCGCTTGTCTCTCGGTGTTGACCGATCAGGATTTCTTTCAGGGTTCAAACGAGTATTTGCAGCAGGTACGCGCGGCGGTTGATTTACCGATTATCCGAAAAGATTTTATCGTCGACGACTATCAAGTGTATGAAGCTCGTGCCATCGGTGCGGATTGTATTCTGTTAATTGCGGCGGCAATCGGTGACGCGCAGATGTACGAGTTGACCCAAACCGCCATGCAGTTGGGTATGGATGTATTGATTGAAGTCCATAATGAAGAAGAGCTTGAACGTGCCTTGCGTTTGCCTCTGCCGATGATTGGAATCAACAATCGTGACTTACATACCTTTGACGTTTCGTTGGAAACCACGATCCGTATGTTGGATAAGATTCCGGATGATCGAATCGTGATCACCGAAAGCGGAATTTTAGGGCCGGAAGACGTGCAGAAAATGCGTGAAAATAAGGTGAATAGTTTCCTAGTGGGCGAAGCCTTTATGCGCGCCGAGAACCCTGGTGAAAAGCTGGCGGAGTTGTTTCAATAAGTTGTTGATTTAGCGGTGAATAAATTATTTTAAATTCCGTTAAAAAACGCTTGCAAATCTATCGAAAAGGAGAATAATACGCTTCTCCTTTTTTCCAAAAGAAAAATGGTTAAACCTCACGTTAGAAAAAACGTGGCTGGGGTTCGGCAAGCTAGCCTTGTCTTGTCGAATTTTCATTAATCATTCATCCGCATTCAATTCTTTTTCATGCGGGTGTTTTAGTAAGGTACTCACTACAAATGCCAAACTCAGAAAATATCCTGGTTACCGGGAACGAACACTTCGAAGTTATCGAAAAAACCACCATTATCGACAATACTTGGCCGACTCACGATCAAGCGGTTGAAGATCAAACATTGGATCATTTTATTTGTCGCGATGGTAAAACGTTTGCCGGAACGCATTTAATTGCCGATTTTTGGGGTGCAAGTCACTTGGACGATTTGCAATTGATGGAAAATGCATTGCGCGAAGGCGTTGAAAAAGCGAAAGCGACTTTGTTGCATATCCATTTACACCACTTTACTCCGAACGGCGGAATTTCCGGTGTGGCTGTGTTGGCGGAGTCGCACATCAGCGTGCACTCTTGGCCTGAAAGAAACTATGCGGCATTTGATGTCTTTATGTGTGGCGAAGCCGAGCCTGAAAAGGCGATTGAAGTGCTTAAAGCCGCGTTTACACCTTCCGATGTTAAGGTCGATACAATCTTACGCGGTGAGGTGGTAAAAGATGACTAATACGTATTTAGAAACGTTATACCCGACCTGGGGTCAGCAGTTCGTTATGGATGAAGTGTTGTTCGAGGTGGATACGGGTCATCAGCACCTGGTTATCTTTAATAATGCTCAGTGGGGCACGGTGATGGCGCTGGACGGCGTCATTCAGACCACGGAAAAAGACGAGTTCATCTATCATGAAATGATGACGCATGTACCGATGCTGGCGCATGGCAATGCCAAGAAGGTGTTGATTATCGGCGGCGGTGACGGCGGTATTCTGCGCGAAGTGTTGAAGCACGAGAGTGTTGAGTCGGTGACTCAGGTTGAAATCGATCAGCAGGTTATTGATATGTGCATACAGTATTTGCCGAACCATTCGGCAGGTGCTTATGACAATCCAAAAGCCAATATTGTTATCGATGACGGCGTGGAGTTTGTAAATAACTGTACAGAAAAGTTTGATATTATTATTTCGGATTCAACAGACCCGATGGGGCCTGGAGAAGTGTTGTTTACCTCGCGTTTCTATCAGGGAATTAAGAACTGTTTGAATGACGATGGGGTTTTTGTTGCACAAAACGGTGTCAGTTTCCTACAAACTGATGAAGTGAAGACCACGTTTAAACGTTTGTCGCCGTTATTTAAAGAAGCCGGTTTTTATTCAGGCGCGGTACCTACCTATGTCGGTGGGATTATGACCTTTGCTTGGGCAACTGATAATTTGGCGCTGAAACAGGTGGATGTGGCGACATTGGAGTCGCGTTTTGCACAAGCGAATATAAAAACGCGTTTTTATACACCTGCATTGCATAAAGGAAGTTTCGCGCTTCCGCAATATATTTTGGACGCATTAATATAATGGATAAACAATCAATTGTAGAACAATTTGCCGAAGAAACGCATCCGGACGTACTGGAGCAGTTTGACCGTGCAAGTCTTGAAGACTTAGTAGCTAAGCACGAGACGCCGTTTATGGTGCTCGACTTGGAAGAGTTGGATTATCAATATAAATCGTTACAGGCTGCATTGCCTGGCGTTAAATTGTTCTATGCGTTGAAATCGTTGTCTCATCCCGAGTTGATTAAGCGACTAAAGTCTTTGGGCTGTAGTTTTGACTTGGCAACCATCGGTGAAGTTGAGTTGGTAGAGTCTTTAGGAATTAAAGGCGACCAGTGTATACACACTCATCCGATTAAAAAAGATAAAGAGATTAAGCGTGCGCTTGAGTTTGGTTGTAACCGTTTTGTAGTCGATAACGTCGAAGAGATGAAGAAGTTCTACAAATATGCGGGTCAGGTTGAATTGATTATTCGTGTGAGCTTCCGTAGCAAACAGGCGGTGGTTGATTTGTCACGTAAATTCGGTTGCTCTTTGGAGGAGTTGCCGGTGTTGGTGGATATGGCCCAAAGTAACGGTATTGAGGTGGTTGGATTGTCTTTCCACGTTGGTTCGCAGTCACTTTCACCGATGACTCAGGTTAATGCGATTCGTTCGAGTATCGCAGCGATGAAGGTCATGAACGGTGTTAAATGGAAGTTTTTGGATATTGGCGGAAGTTTCCCGGTCTCGTATCAGGAAGAAGTGATGCCGATTGCGGATTTCTGTGCTCCGGTAATGGAAGCGCTTTCTGAATTGCCTGATGGTGTGGAAGTGTTTGCTGAACCTGGCCGCTTTATCTCGGCTCCTTCAATGATTGAAGTGGTGTCGATTGTTGGTAAGGCTAAGCGCGGCGCCAGAACTTGGTATTATCTTGATGATGGCGTTTATGGCGGTTTTAGCGGTCAGATGTTTGATCATGCAAAATATCCGATTGCCCCGTTGAAGCCTGTTGATCCTATGGGTGAGTTTTTCCCGAGTGTATTGGCGGGGCCGACTTGTGATAGTATCGATGTCGTGTCAGAAGATATTGAACTGCCGGAGATGGAAGTAGGGGATATTCTGATTGGTAAGCAGATGGGAGCTTATACTCTCGCATCTGCAACGGAATTTAACTATTATCCAAAACCAAAAGTCGTTGTGGTGGAAGATATTTTTGACCCGGAAACAGAAGCGTTATAAGAGTTGAGTAAGCAATAAGGAGCGAATTGGTGAAATCGGTAATCAAGTGGCAAGGCGGTATGGCGTTTGAAGGCGCAACGGACAGTGGGCATTCGGTTTTAATGGATGCGGCGCCGGAAGTTGGCGGCGAAAACCGCGGACCGCGTCCGATGGAGATGGTTTTGTTAGGATTGGGTGGTTGTACCAGCATCGATATTATTATGATGCTGAATAAAAGTCAGCCAGGACTGGTCAAAGACTGTCAAGTTGAAGTCACTGCCGAACGTGCCGATTCGATTCCTAAAGTGTTTACCAAGATTCACGTACACTTCAAAGTGTTTGGAGAGGGGCTGAACGAGAAAAAGGTCGCGCGCGCCGTTGGGTTGTCTGCCGATAAATACTGTTCGGTTTCTAAAATGTTGGAAGCTTCGGTGGAGATGTCTCACGACTTCGAAATCATCGAAGCCTGATTTTTAGATTGATTGTTATATTAAAAATGCCAGCTTTACGCTGGCATTTTTGTTTTGGCATTAGAGCGTTAGCGTCTCTGTTATTTCGTCGTTTGCATACTTGGGACTGATGCCATATTTGTTTTCAAGTTTCTCGCTGTCAAGCAAAGTGAAAATTAGGATAATGAGTGGGCCGAACGGAATTAAAAGCAAAAGCATCCACCAGGCACTGTATCCTGCATCGTGTAGTCTGCGTGCTAAGATCCCGAAATAGGGTAAAAGTAAACGGAGTGTGTAAATGGTTGAGAATAGGCCGACTTCCGCAGTTTTGTCATATACTCCTAATAAGTTGTCTATGAGTAACAGTAGGAAAAAAAATATCACGTAAAACAGCGTGAACATCCAATATTGTTTGCGGGTTGAACGACTTGAAAAGTCGTTATAATGGTTTTTAATTTCGTCTATGAAATAGTTAATGAATAAATTTCTCATTCAAGCCTCTTATGATGCTGTGTGCGATTAAATACCTATAGTATTGTTGTTGTCTTTTCGGTGTGAGTCAATTTCAATATCTAGGTCTGGTATGTGGTTGCCTTCGGGTTTTTAAAGTTCTACCGGTGAAGGGTGTGTCATCGAAGCCTGATAGATATTCCATTCATATGAATTAGGGGAGGTGTCTGATGCCGGGTTGGTTGTTGAAGTTCAGTATGTCTTTTCTGCGAATTGTGATGACTCCGAAAGGCTTGGCTAAACAGGCGCGCAAACCTTCGGGCTGGTATGGCAAATATGTTGCCCAGCCACTGTTTCTCAGTGGCAACGCTGCACTCAACCAGCTTATTTTCGATAAGCTGGACTTGTCTTCCAAAGAAGTTGTACTGGAGATCGGTTTCGGTCCCGGTGCGCTTTTGGGACAAATTGCCGAAACGGTCAATCGATCCAATCAAGTGTTCGGTCTGGATTTTTCGCCAACCATGATGGCGGAAGCACAAAAACGTAATCGTCACCTGATTGAAAGCGGTCTTCTGCATCTTCAGCAGGGTTCATCCTCAAGTATGCCTTTTACGGATAGCCACTTCACCAAAATCTGTTGTTCCAATGTTTTGTATTTCTGGCAGCCACCGGAACCACACGTGTCCGAAATATTACGCTGTCTACGGCCGGGCGGAAAATTGGTGATGGGGTTTCGCAGCGCCGAACAGATCAATGCCATGCAGTTGGATGCTGAGGTGTTTGCGCGTTACAGTAATGAACAGCTTGGGCAGCTGTTGAAGCGGGTCGGTTTTTCTGAAGTAAACATTATTCATCAGGCTGCCGAACCTTTGGATTCTTATGTGGCGATTGCCACCAAGCCTGTTTGATACGGCTTGGCGGGTAAGGATCCGAATCAGCCCGTCAAAATGAATGTAAGTCACTTTTATAGTGCCGATTTCACCGACGCGATGATGCCGGAGCTAAGTGTTTTTAGGTCGTTGTCATTGATGTTGTAGGCCGGCATGCTGTAAATCAGTTTTCCGAAGGGTCTTAGCCAGATTCCGTTTTCGATTGCGGCCGCCTGAATTTGAGGGCCGAGATCGTCTCTTTCCAATTCAATCACGCCGATGGCGCCGAGTACGCGGGCATTCGCTACCCCCACCAAGTCGTTCAGCGGCAAAAGTGTTTCTTTGAAGTGGGTTTCGATGCGCCTGATGTTGGCCTGCCAGTCCGATTCGAGCAGTACGTCGATGTTGGCAATTGCGGCTGCACAGGCCAATGGATTGGCCATAAAGGTCGGACCGTGAGCGAGAATGCCCGGATTTCCCCGATTCAGTGTATCGCTGATTTCACTAGTGGCCAGTGTGGCGGCCAAACTGATATGTCCGCCGGTCAAGGTTTTTCCTAGTGTGATGATGTCCGGTTGAATGTCAGCCCATTCGCTGGCGAACAATTTTCCGGTACGACCGAACCCGGTTGCAATCTCATCGACGATCAGGAGTACGCCGAACTCGTCGCAGAGTTGGCGCAGCTGTCTGAGGTAGTCGGGGCGATAAAAGCGCATGCCGCCGGCACCTTGTACGATGGGCTCGATAATGACGGCAGCGATGTGGTCGATGTGCGCCTCAAGTTGATGGCGTACTGATTCAATGTCGGCATTGTCGCTTTCCGTGTCGAATCCCATTTGCGGCGCTTCGGCAAAGAAGTGTTGGGTCAGAACTTGTGAAAAAAGGCTGTGCATGCCGTTCACGGGGTCGCACACGGCCATGGTTGCGAAGGTGTCGCCGTGATATCCGTTTTTAACCGTTAACAGGCGGTTTTTTTCGGGTCTATCTTGGCTTATCCAAAATTGAAGTGCCATTTTGATGGCGACCTCGACCGCAACGGAGCCGGAGTCGCAAAAAAAGACTTTATCCAATCCTTTCGGCGTTAATTCAATCAGGCGTTTTGCAAGTTCGATTGCCGGTTCGTGCGTTAAGCCGCCGAACATGATGTGCGGCATGGTGTCGATCTGTTGATGCATCGCTTGTTGGATCTTCGGATGATTGTAACCATGCAGGGTTGCCCACCAGGAACTCATGCCGTCAACCAGCTTGCGGTCGTCGGCCAGTGTGATGATGGAACCATTGGTTTTTTTGACCCCGATTGCCGGGATCGGGCTTGGGGTTTTGGCGTAGGGATGCCATATGTGTTCTTGATCGAATTCAAGGAGTGATTTCCAGTTGCTCATCGTGGGGGCCTGTTCTGCATTTGGTTTATTTTGTGAAATGTTGATTGTTATATGATACAGAACGTAGGCGTTTATTTCACAGGGCATCATGGAGAAGTTGCCGATATTACCTGCTTGAATCAAGTTTCAGGTTTGAAAAAATACTCTAAGTTATAGGGTTATAAGAAAGAAATTGCATTAGTTTCTTGAAAAGTGGGGTTTTTTTTGTAAAATGTCTAGTAAGTTTTCGTAAAGTCTCATGGATGTTACGCTACGGAAACGATTCAAAGTAGAAAATTTGTTGTGCCAAACTTGTTGTGAAGCAAGGACGGAAAGCCATGGGTCTCGGGATATGAAGTCGAGATCGCCAGGTTGCCAAATTGAACTCTTCTCTAAATGTTGAGCCATACTCTCGTGCTCGGCGTTTTCTGACGGTGTGTCAATCCCTTCCGTTTTGTTTTGCTGGTTAACTTAATTTCTATTGTTTTTGTATAACGCTTTATTTGCCAAACTTGTTGTGAAGCAGGGACGGAAAGCCATGGGTCTCAGTGTGGATGTGAGATCGCCAGGTTGCAAAAGCGAAGGTCGCTTGATATTTCGAACCAGACTTCTTTACATGTTTCGCTTGAGTTTATCTCGGGGAGGCTGTGAATGTTAGTCCAGAAATTGGAAATTGGGCAAACCTATCTGATTGAGTTAATCATCAGTGGTTTGCTGTTAATGGCGCCGGATGCGTTGGCTGCGGATTATGCAGTCAATCGTATCGATGCCAGTGCTTCGTATAGGGATGGGTATGTCGGTTCAGGGATGAACGGAACTTCTCATCTTAACCTTGCGAGGCCAGGTGTGGAAGACAGAACTTTGTTGTTGTCCGAAGGGCGGACTTGGAATATGTCCGTCGGTTTGGATAGAGACAAGGGGGATCAGAGCCAGTGGAATCTGGTGGTCTATTTTACCTCGGCATTTAAATAGGACTTATTTGTCGAGTTGATGTTTTAAAGCCCGGCCAGGGAAGGCTGGGCTTTTTTATGTCCGAATTTCAGGAATTGTCCATGCTTGTTCAGAGAAACGGTAAAGGTTCTGTATGGGTGTGCAGATTGCCGTTTAGGTGTGTTGGCTAAAATCGAGTCGTTCGACTGCGTATTGAAATGACGCTTCAAGTGGGGCTTCGATAGTGATGGGTTGGTTGGTGGCAGGGTGAATGAACTTCAGTGAAGTTGCAGCCAAATACAGACGGTGTTGTCCAAGCCATTCATAAAAGAAGTGGTTGTGATGACGGTCGCCGTATCTGACGTCGCCGATAATGGGGTGGCTAATATGGTTTAGATGACGGCGAAGTTGATGTTTTCGGCCGGTCTTGGGTTTGAGTTCTACCAACGAGTAGCGTTGCTGCTCGAATTTCCCGATCTTATGCTCAACCGTGGTGTGGGCGATTGTTTTGTACTCTGTTTGTGCTGATTGTGGCTCGAGCTGTTCTTGTTTGAATTTATCGGCGATTTTGTCTTTTTGGTATTTTAAAGGTTTATCAATGAGGCCGCTGGATTCGGTCCATCCACGACAGATGGCATGGTAAGTTTTTTCGATGGTATGCTGGCTGAACTGTTCTCCGAGATTGCGTGCAGAATCCGAATCCAGCGAAAATAACAATAAACCGGACGTTGCTTTATCGAGTCTGTGAATCGGAAAAACGGGCTGTCCGATCGCATCCCGGGTCATTTGAACGGCGAAAAGGGTTTCATGTTTGTCGATCGGTGAGCGATGAACCAATAATCCGGCCGGCTTATGGATGGCCACGATGTGGTTATCGCTGTAGATGATTTTAAATGCGTCTAGGTTGAGTTCTGTCTGCACTCGATATTCCTGTGTGATCAAAAGTGTGAATGCTTAAAGTGTATCAACTCGGTGTTTAACAACAAAGATAATGTGTGAAAAAGCGCCGAATTAACGGTATCGGCAGCAAAAATTTAAAATAATGAACTTTTCTGGAATTTATTATTGACAGCCGTTAAATAATCTATAAAATACGCACTCACAATTCGGAGGGTTTCCCGAGCGGCCAAAGGGGGCAGACTGTAAATCTGCTGGCTCAGCCTTCGGTGGTTCGAATCCACCACCCTCCACCAGTTTTGCGGGTATCGTATATTGGCTATTACCTCGGCCTTCCAAGCCGATGAGAGGAGTTCGATTCTCCTTACCCGCTCCAATTCTTAAAGAGGCTCTCTTGGTTGATTTGCAGATTGCAGGTTGATGGGAGGGCCTTTTTAATATTAGTTACCGCTTCCATAGCTCAGTAGGTAGAGCGCATCCATGGTAAGGATGAGGTCGCCAGTTCGATCCTGGCTGGAAGCTCCATTTTTTAACCAGAGTGGTTCTTTGTCTTAACGGGCGGGAAGCTGCTTAACGGAGTTTGCATCATGGCAAAAGAAAAGTTTGAAAGAACGAAACCGCACGTAAACGTTGGAACTATCGGTCACGTTGACCATGGTAAGACAACTCTAACAGCGGCATTGACAATCGTACAAGGTAAGAAATTTGGTGGAGACGTAAAAGACTAC
>NZ_JBFHFC010000020.1:0-45543 GCF_041583835.1 Thiomicrorhabdus sp.
ATTGATCGTGATTGACGTAATGATTCGCTGTAACCGCTTAAAAAATATCTAAGTGGGTAGCTTGGATCTGCTTTTCGAATCACGGCATTCAAAGTTCCCTGAAACGGGGGTGTTTAGGCATTTCAGGTTTATAGTTAATTGAAATGTAAGCACTTTTTATGTATGCATGGTTGCTGGTTTGAACTGTGCGAGTCGTGGTTAATCTGACTTTAGTGTTAAAAAAGGGTATAATAACCATTCTACGCGTAGCGATTTAAATGCTTGAACTTGTTGCGTTTTATTTTTAACGCAATCCAAGGTTTAATTTATGGCATTACCGCGTGTTCGCTACCAGACAATCGAATTCGATGAATTTGATATCCATCTCCGAAGTTTAAAAGACAAACAACAATTCCATGATCCATTTGGCGAAGCCGAACGCTTGGGTATCTCATCAGCGCAATGGTCGTTGTTTGGTGTGCTTTGGCAGTCCAGCCGCGTTCTTGCTGAAAAAATGCAGGATTTCAATATCGAGGGAAAACGCATTTTGGAAATCGGGTGCGGTTTAGGTCTTTCCAGTCTGTTGTTGAATGCGCGCCATGCGGATATTACGGCCACCGATTATCATCCGGAAGCGGGAAAGTTCTTGGCTGAAAATGTTCGTCTTAATCAGGGGGACGTGATTCCTTTTTTAAGAACCGACTGGAAAGACGAACACTCGGGGATCGGGCATTTCGATTTGATTATCGGTTCGGATCTGCTTTATGAAAGTAATCATATTGAATTGTTGTCGCAATTCATCGAGCGTCACGCCAACCCCGGTGCAGAGGTGATCCTAGTTGATCCCGGCCGTGGTAATCATGCTAAATTCAGCAAGGAAATGGTCAAGATGGATTTTGATCATAACCAGTACAAACCCGAACTGGAAATCGAAGAAGGGGAAGCGCCCTTTAAAGGGGTTGTTTTATGCTACAAGCGCGAAGACGAGTCAGTCGACTGAAGCGCGGGCAGTTCGCTGCGCGCCCAAAACCCCGGATACAAAAAAAGCCTCTTACGAGGCTTTTTTATTGGGTAAGTTTTGTGGGTGGGGCCGGGTTTAGTCGTCCAGATCGCCACACTTAAGGTTACCCGGAACCGAAATGTCCAGACGTTTCGGATTCGGCAGGTTCAGGTTGTCCATGATCGTGCTGAAATCTTCATAGGATTTGCCCGATCCCACGCGCGTATTGAACTGTTTTTCTTCACCGATGGTGGATTGAGTCAAACCTTTGTAGTCGTGTGCAGGGAAGACCATAGTATCTTCCGGCAGTTTGAATAGCTTCTCTGTCAACGAGTGATACATCTGCTCGTTGCTGCCCAGTTGGAAGTCGGTACGACCGCAATCACGGACAAATAACGTGTCTCCGGTGAAGGCCGCACCGTCGATCAGGTAAGTGATGTCATTGTTGGTGTGACCCGGTGTGTGCATAACGCGGATTTCCTGTTCACCTAATTTGAATACATCGCCTTCATCGGCCAAAATGTCCGCACATTCCGAACCGGAGTTTTTGTGAACGACGATTTTTCCGTTAGTGCGTTTGCGGATCGGTCCGGCACCGGTGATGTGGTCGGCGTGAATGTGAGTTTCCAGCAGGTATTTAACTTTAAGTCCTAACTCGTCGATGTGTTGCATGTCGCGATCCACTTGTTCCAGTACCGAATCGATAACCGCGGCTTCCTTGGTGGCTTCATCCCACAGCAAGTAAGTGTATGTCCAGGTGTCGTAATCGAATAGCTGGCGGATTTTCATATGCAAAGACCTTTCGCGTAGTTTGTTATAATAGGTTTGTCTTATATCAGTTATAGATAAAATTTATATCAATATAAGTGTTTTCTAATTAAAGACCATTATGCAGATTTGAGTTGCCCCGTCAATATGAACTTCCCTATAAATAAGAATCAGTTAACTTCACTAATTGAACAATGTTTGATCAAAGATCGACACCGTTTGAGACGTGAATTGCAGTCTATAAATCTTGACGAAGTTAGTGGGTTATTACTCGAAAATTCGGCATCTGAGAGTGAAAAGTCACAAAAAGAAGAGAACTCGAAAAGTCAGAAGGCTTGGTTAAAGTGGTCTGAGAAGCTACAAATTTCGATGGAAATGGCACAAAAAAACCGTCTTGCCGTACCTAAGCAGATTTATTTTGATCCGGCGTTACCGGTTGCGTCCAAAAAAGACGATCTAATCGAGCTGGTTAAAAACAATCAGGTCGTGGTGATTGCGGGGGAAACCGGTTCCGGTAAGACCACTCAGATTCCGAAAATCTGTCTGGAAGCGGGGCAAGGCGTGTTCGGGCGCATAGGCTGTACTCAGCCGCGTCGTATTGCCGCCAGAAGTGTGGCTGAACGTATCGCCGAAGAGCTGGGTTCGACTATTGGCGAGCTGGTCGGTTATCAGGTTCGATTTCAGGATCAGGTTCATCAACAGAGCCTAATCAAAGTGATGACCGACGGAATTCTGCTGGCGGAAATCCAGAATGACCGTTTTCTAAGCCAATACGACACCATCATCATCGACGAGGCGCACGAGCGCAGCATCAACATCGACTTCCTGTTGGGGATTCTGAAGCAGCTGCTACCGAAACGTCCCGATCTGAAAGTCATTATTACCTCAGCCACCATCGACACTCAGCGTTTTGCCGAACACTTCGCCATGAACGGCGTCAAACCGCCTGTGGTGGAAGTGTCCGGCCGTACCTATCCGGTAGAGGTGCGTTACAACCCATTGGTCAGTTATGAAGATGACGCAGGTAACGAGATCGAACAGGATATGCCGACGGCTATTCTGGATGCGTTGGAGGAGTTGTCGCATGAAGACCCGTTTGGCGATGTGTTGGTGTTTCAGGTTGGGGAACGCGACATTAAAGAGACCGCCGAGGCGATCCGCAAGCGTAATCTAAAGAATACCGAAGTGGTGCCTCTGTATGCGCGTCTGTCAATGGCCGAGCAGAACAAGGTATTCCAGCTTTCACAGAAGCGCCGCATCATTCTCAGTACCAACGTGGCCGAAACCTCCTTGACCGTTCCGGGTATCAAATATGTAATCGATCCCGGTCAGGTTCGTATGAGCCGTTACAGCGTGCGCAACAAGGTTCAACGCCTTCCGGTGGAGAAGATTTCCCAGGCCTCGGCCAACCAGCGTAAAGGGCGTTGCGGACGTGTCAGCGAAGGGATCTGTATCCGTCTCTATTCGGAAGACGATTTCAAGGCACGTCCGGAGTTCACTGACCCGGAAATCCACCGTACTTCGTTGGCGTCGATCATCCTGACCATGGCGCAGTTGAAACTCGGTGAGGTCAAGCACTTCCCGTTCATCGAAGCGCCGAGCGACAAATCGGTAAACGACGGTTTCCGTCAGTTGCACGAACTTGGCGCTTTGGACGACAAACGCCGTTTGACCGAAGAAGGTCGCCAGATCGCCAAGCTTCCGGTTGATCCGAGTATCGCCAAGATGGTGATACAGGCGGACAAGAACGGCGTTTTGGGTGAAGTGCTGGTGATTGCCGCGGCCCTGAGTATTCAAGACCCGCGTGACATCAACGAAGCCAATATGCAGGCGGCGCGAACCGCGCACAAACCGTTTGAGGACGAACGTTCGGATTTTCTGTTTTTCCTCAACCTGTGGCATTTCTACGAGCATCAACGCCGTCATCTGACACAGAACAAACTGCGCAAGCTGTGCAAGACCAATTTCCTGTCTTATATGCGCATGAAAGAGTGGCACGAACTTTACGTTCAGTTGGAGCAAAGTCTGAAGCGTACCGGCATCAAGGTGTCGCCGTTGCATCTGTTCGAAGAGGTCAAACAGGGTAAGGAAGTCAAAGAGCGTTTGAGCGATATGCACAGTATTGCGGTTCATCAGTCGTTACTGGCAGGCCTGCTCGGAAATGTGTCGATGCGAGAAGACGACAAATCTTATCTGGGCGCACGCAATACCAAATTGTATATCCATCCGAGTTCTAGCCTGTTCAAGCAAAAGCCGAAGTGGATGCTGTCCGGCGAACTGGTCGAGACCAGTAAGCTGTATGCGCGCAACAACGCGACGATTGATATTCGCTGGGTTGAACCGCTTGCCAAGCACCTGATCAAACACAGCTACAACGACCCGCACTGGCAGAAGAAGTCGGGGCAGGTCGGTGCTTATGAATCGGTAACTTTGTACGGTCTGCCGATCGTCAATAACCGCCGTTGTAACTACGGGCCGATCAATCCTAAGGAATCGCACAAGATTTTCATCCGTCATGCTCTGGTTCAGGGCGAGATGAATACCCGCGCTAAATTCTTCCGTCACAACCAGAAGCTGATCGGCGATATCGAGAAGCTGGAGAGCAAACTGCGTCGCCCGGACTATCTGGTGGACGACGAGGTGTTGTATCGTTTCTACGACGAGCGGATTCCGTCGCATATCTATAATCAGCCGGCGTTCGAGACCTGGTTGAAGAAAGTTGATCCGGAAACCGAGAAATCGCTTTATCTGACCGAAGCTCAATTGTTGAAGCAGTCGGTGGACGAGGATTTGAGCAAGGCGTTCCCTGACAAAATCCAGCTCAAGAACCAGTTGCCGCTTAAGGTCGATTACAAGTTTGAACCCGGCAAGGCGCAGGACGGTGTGGTGTTCAAGATTCCGTTGCACGGCTTGAATCTGTTGGAATCGAAACAGTTCGAATGGCTGACGCCCGGATTCTTGAAAGAAAAGATTGCTTTCTATATCAAATCGTTACCGAAACAACTTAGAAAACAGTTTGTTCCGGTTCCTCCGGTTGCCGATGCGGTGATCGATTGGATGGAACAGAATAACAGCCGGGAAAAGGGACGCTTTGAATCGCAGTTGGTCTTGGGGCTGAACCGCCGCGCCAACCAGAAAGTCAGTGAAGCCGATTTCGGCGAAGTGGATTTGCCGTCTTATCTGAAACCGTATTTCATCCTGCTGGACGAGAAGGGCCACAAGATTGCAGAGAGCGACGAGCTCGACAGTCTGAAAGCGAAATACCAGCATCTGGTGGACGAGAAAATCCAACAGCAGAGCCGTGAACAGACAAGCGGTTTCGAGAAGCGTCGCGTGACCGATTGGGATTTTGGCGACTTGCCGGATCAGCAGTCACTTAAAGCCAACGGCAACCAGTTGGTGGCCTATCCGTGTCTGGAATTGCAGAAAGGGAGCGAACTGTTCCTGACGTTGATGTCCGATCCGGAACAGGCGGACGAAAGTCACAGTCATGCGGTGGTCTACTTGCTCAAGCAGATCTTGAACGACAAGGTCAAATACTTGAAGAAGCAGTTGCCATTGCAAAAGGCCTGTTTGATTTACGCCCCATACGGCACCTGCGAGCATTTGAAAGAGCAGATCATCGACCGGGCGTTGAACCAACTGTTGCCGGAGCCGCAGAAGATTAGAACCCAACAGAGCTTCGAGGAGGCTTCGGCTTTGCTGAAATCGGAATGGGTGGCCGAAGCACAGAAGCTTTCCAAACTCGTGAACGAGATTCTGACCGCGCATCAAAAGATCGCCAAACAGGTGAACGGCAAGGTCAATCCACGCTGGCTGGCGTCGATCAGCGACATCAAAACCCAGTTGTCCGGTTTGATTACTCCCGATTTTGTGGCCGATACGCCGCCGCAGTGGTTGGCGCAGCTACCGCGTTATCTAACCGCGTTGGAGAAGCGGCTTGAAAAGATTGATCAGGATCCGAGCAAGGATCAGGTGGCGATCCGTCAGATCCAACCGTTGTTGGACCGTTATGCGGAGTTTGCAGACAACGAAGCCTATCATAACCATCCGGGCTTGATTGAGGTCCGTTGGTTGATCGAAGAGCTGCGGATATCGATGTTCGCCCAGCCGCTTAAAACCCTGAAGCCGGTTTCGATTCAGCGCCTTGAAAAGCAGTTGAAAGCTTTGTAGCGTTATAAAAATGTGATCTAAGACTTTGTCACCCATGAACAATCTACCCATTTCACCACTTCTGTCCGAAATCGTCTCCACCGTGGCGTCGTCGTCCAACGTGGTGTTGCAGGCCGATCCCGGTGCCGGGAAATCGACCGCCGTTCCGTTGGCGGTTTTGCTGTCGGACTGGTTCCAGTCCGAACAGAATGCCGACAAGAAAATCATCATGCTTGAACCGCGTCGTCTGGCTGTGCGTTCGATCGCCCGTTATTTAGCCAAGCAGTTGGGCGAAAAAGTCGGTGAGCGTGTCGGTTATCAAGTGCGTAACGAAAAAGTGGTTTCCGAAAAGACCCGATTGGAAATCGTCACCGAAGGAATTCTGACCCGTCGCCTTCAATCCGATCCGGAACTTGGTGACGTCGCTCTGGTCATCTTCGACGAGTTTCATGAACGTTCGATCCACGCCGATCTAGCATTGACTTTATGTCTGGACAGTCAGTCCGCCTTGAATGAAGAACTGAAAATGCTGGTGATGTCGGCCACCATCGACACCGAAGCGGTCAGCAAATTTCTGGACGGTGCGCCGGTCATCCGTTCCGAAGGGCGGGCGTATCCGGTGGCGACGCATTACCTGCCGCAAACCTTACCAAGCAATGCGAAATTCAAATGGGATGTACTGCCTCTATTGAAGGGTTCGGTGATGCAGGCGCTTCAACAGTCCGAAAAAGATATGCTGGTGTTTCTGGCAGGCCAGGGGGAAATCAAACAAACCCAGCAGGCCTTGCAAGAATCTCTAAACGAAAACGAATTTTCGGTTCTGCCGTTGTACGGCGGCTTGAAACCCGAACAGCAGGATCAGGCGATTCAACCCGATCCGCAAGGGCGTCGTAAAATCGTACTCACCACCAATATAGCCGAAACCAGTTTGACCATCGAAGGCATCGACTGCGTGGTCGATTCCGGATTCGCCCGCAAGTTGTTCTATGACGTCAACAGCGGCATGAGCCGTTTGCAGATACAGCGTATTTCGGCGGCTTCGGCCGAACAGCGAAAAGGCCGTGCCGGCCGTCTTTATGCCGGTGTTTGTTACCGTCTTTGGAGCGAATCCCAGCAAGCTCAACTGTCACCTTTCGAAGTCGAAGAGATATTGGTCACGGACCTGTCCGACTTGTGCCTGGAGCTGGCTCAATGGGGCGTGCAAGATGTTAAGTCGTTGCGTTGGCTGACGGAACCGCCTGCGGCACACTTCCAGCAGGCGCAACAGTTGTTGGCACAGTTGGATCTGTTGAACGATAAAGGCCAAATCACTCGTCTGGGTGAACAGGCAATGACGTTTGCCTGTTCACCGCGATTGGCGAAACTTTTGTTGGCTGACAAGAAGACGCAATCCGAACAGATAACACGTTTGGCGTGCGATGTCGCCGCATTGCTTTCGGAGCGGGACGTATTGCAAGACCGGGATTCCGGAGCCGACCTGACCATCCGAGTTTTGGCGTTGCAGGCTTACAGACAGGATCGTAACCGCGCCAAACGCGACTATCCGATACTGATATCCGCCATGGAGCAGGCCTTGTTGAACAGCCGTAACTGGCAAAGACAGTTGGGCTTGAATGGCAAGACAGAAGAATACGATTCGGCGTTCCTGCAAAACGAAGTTGGAAAATTGGTGGCGCAAGCGTTTCCGGATCGCGTGGCGTTGCAGCGTAAGGGCGGGCATCGTTATCTGCTCGCTAACGGACGAGGCGCTACTCTGGAAGAGTCCGATCCGTTGAGTCGCGAATCGTGTTTGGCGGTCGCCAATATCGACGGTCAGGCACGTGAAGGGCGGGTGTTTCTGGCGGCACCACTTGATAAGAATGAGATTGAAACGCTGTTCGCAGGGCACATCGACGAGGGAGCGGTGTACCAGTATGACGAAGCACGTAATGAGGTCATCGGTTCCGTGCAGCGTCGTTATCAGGCGTTGGTGCTGGCGGAAGAGCGGTTACAGGAAAAAGACGAAGCGGCTCTTCAGCAATGTTTGTTGGAAACGGTTAAAGCCAAAAAGCTTTCACTTTTGCCGTGGAACGAAACCAACCAGGCCTGGTTGAACCGTGTGCGTTGGCTGGCTTCACAGGACGGAGCGAGTGAGAAAGGGTTGCCGGATTTCTCGGATGTATGGTTGCTCGACAACCTTGAGGAATGGTTGGGACCTTATCTGGCGGGTGTGGGCAGTGTCAAGGCGTTGAAGAAGATCGATCTGCTACCGATTCTGCAAGCGCAGTTGCCTTATGAAATGCAGCAGGCGTTGGAACAGGAGGCACCAAAATATTATGTCGCACCTTCGGGCAAGAAGGTGGCGGTTCGTTATGCAGTCGGCCAGAATCCGACGGTGTCGGTGCAGTTGCAGGAACTCTTCGGTGAATTGGCGTCGCCGAGACTGGCTTGGGGTTCTGTACCACTGACGTTTGAATTGTTGTCTCCGGCTAGAAGACCGATTCAAGTGACTTCCGATTTGGAGAATTTCTGGAAAAGTTCCTATTTCGAGGTCGCCAAGGAGATGCGCGGCCGGTACCCGAAACATCGTTGGCCGGAAGAGCCTTTGCTGGAAAAAGCGGGGCGTTCAATCAAACCGAGAAACTAAAAACCCGGCAGGTTAGCCGGGTTTTCTGGTTAAACCCGCCCGGCTATTCGGAAGCCGGCGGTTGTTGGATAGGGCGTTCCCGGTAAGGGTAGTTCTTCAATGGAATGTCGCCTCTCTTATGAGGTGAAACGATCACTTTCTTGGGATCTATCCAGTCTTCCCATTTGAAGTTTTTGATGACTTTGGCCTGGTAGCTGTCTTCTAGAGGATGGCTCAATACGTCGTTGACGTGAGCCCACTGGTAATACCGCAACTGGTCGACCTGATAAGGGTCGGGTTTACCGCCGGCTTTTTTGACCGATTTTTTCAGATCGATCACCTTTTGCATGTCTATTTTAGGCTTCCAATTAATTTTTCCCGGCAGCACGACGGGTTCGTCCGGAATGTTATTGATGCCTTCCTTCCAGGTAGCCAGAACTGCCATATCGGTATCTTCCCGATAGAGCAGGATGGCATGACCGTAATCCTTGTTCTTGAAATACCCCAGATTGCCGTATTGAAGTCGCGCACCGGTCAAAAACGCCACCGCATCTGACCAGCAGGGCGAAGTGCCGCTGATTCCCCAGAGTACGCTACGGTCGATGATACCGTCGGGAAACAGGATTCCGAACGCGACCTTAGCGGCTGCTGCGGCATGGGAAGTGCCTTCGCAGTCGTGACCGTGCCATTTGACCATGTCTTTGATCGTGACGGCGTAGGTATAAGAATTATATCGGCCGCGAGTTCCCCGAGTGGCCAGCATTTCAAATACCGGAGCGTAGGGTTGTGCGACCATCGGGGCGTACCAGGTCGGTGTGCGGTCTGGCTGGGTGACGCCGGTTTCAATGAAGATCGATTCGCCTTGGATGTAGGTCGGTTCTCCTGCATTCGCGTTTTGAAAGCCGAGAGGTAAAAATAGAATAAAAGTAAAAGCCAAAAACAATGGGGTGAACTTTTTCATGATAAGCCTCCTGGGCTCAAGTCAATTCCATTAATCAAGTGGTTGCTTAGTTGAAACGGGGAAGAGAATAAGCATTTTGTTCAGTTACCAATCCCATGCTAGTTCAGTGGAATTTTGGTGTCAATTTTCTAGAGATGAAGTTTTTTATGGGTCGCATTATTTAATTCAAAAATTCTATTTTTCTATTTTGAATTAAATATGCCGTGCTTAATTTTTTGTTTCACCTGTTTAGTTTGTTGTTTTTGTAGTGTTTATTAATTTTTTTCTTCATGTGACTTTTTCAATTTTGTAATGCCTCGATAAATTTTAAAGATATACACAGGTAAAGAATGTGGTAATATTGCGTACGTTTATACTAAATAGTCGTAGTGTTTGATGTTTGATCTGTTAAGAATTTTTATTATTTTGTCAGTTTTATTCGGAGTAAGCGCCGAAGCATCCGGTGTGGCTATCGATATTTCAAAGCCGCAATATAAAATTGGTAAATCAATCGATTGCCTGGAAGACGCCGATAACGAATGGAATTTAGATGAGGTGTCTAGATTGCCTAAGGAATTTTTTAGGCCTATAGGTAGCGACGTTTTTGAACACAGCTTTACCTCGTCTACTTTTTATTTTCGTTTTGAGGTGGTCAATAAAGAGCTGACGGAAGTCAATCGGCTTTTGGTATTTGGCGTGCCTTGGCTGGATAAGATCAAGGTGCGAATTGAATCGCCCTCTAAAAAAGTGGATGACTATTTAACCGGCGACGAGTTCCCTTTTGATATGCGCGAAATTGAATATCGCTATCCGAACGTTGAACACCGGTTTGAACATGGTGTATCAACCGTTTATGTCGAGGTTAAAACCCGTGATCCTTTTATTGTGCCGGTTTCGATTATGGATCGCGAAACTTTATTTAATGAGCAGATTTTTGACTTAGCTTTTACCGCATTCATTTACGGTATGGTATTGGTCATGGCACTTTATCATTTAGTCCTGTTTATTAGTATTAGATTTCGCTATTACGGATACTATGTACTGTATTTGCTCACGTTTTTATTGATGAACGCATCTTATAACGGTTATACGTTTCATCTTTTTACGGGGAATTACCCGGAAACTCAGAATTGGTTGGTTTCTTCAACGATATATCTTTTCTCGATAGCCGGTCTGCTATTTTATAAAGCGTTTCTGAATCTTAAAAAGACGATACCGTGGGCGCATCACGGTATTAATATTCTGCTTATTTTGTTTATAGCGATTGCCATTATTTCGGCCTTTTTCGGCTACCGTTATCATATGTTTATTGCGATTATGCTGACAATGGTCTTTGGAACTTACGGATTTATTATCTCTTTGTTGTCCTATCTGAAAGGGAATTATTTTGCCCGTTTTTTTATGTTTGGAAAGGTATGGGCATTGATTGGCGGGATTATCACCGTACTGTCGGTTATGGCGGTTATTCCTTATACGGATCTTGGTCTGCGTGCGCTTGAGTTCGGTATGGTCCTGGATTCGACGCTTTTGGCATTTGCGATGATCGACCGGGTTAAAGAAAATGAAAGAGAGCGCGAAGCAGCGGAAATATTGGCGAGAACCGATTTGTTGACGGGTTTGGCGAACCGTCGTGCTTATGAGGAAATTGGACTTGAATTGGTCGAGACAATGAAACGCCAGCCTAATGCGGCTATGACCGCTATGATGATCGATATCGATTTTTTCAAAAAAGTAAACGATACTTATGGTCATAGTGCAGGAGATATCGTTTTGAAACGAGTGGCTAGAGCGCTTCAAAATTCGCTCAAGGAGAGCGATTATATTTTTCGTCTTGGGGGCGAAGAGTTTCTTGTTTTGTTGCCTAAAACCGCAAAAAAACAAGCGGAATTACTCGCCGAACGCATTCGGACTACAGTGGAAGAAATGCAGATTGAACTTGAGGATAGTTTGATACAAGTCAGTATCAGTATTGGTGTTTGTGAATATCATCCAGATCACGATACCATTAGCCAGACCGAGAAAATTGCTGATAAGGCGCTGTATGTCGCCAAGCAATTGGGCAGAAACCGAGTGATTGTCGCTCCGTAAATCTTTTTCAATATATTCCCACAATCAAGTTACGGTAGAAAGCAGATGGTAGAATTAATCACTGTCTGCTTAAAATCGATGCCTCGTTTTTAAGAAGAAAACGAAATGCTTGTAAAAATTAGATCGGGATTCAATGTAATGTTACAGAAGAGAAGTGGGTTGGCGTTAGTACTTGCCTGGTTGATGGGATTGATCGGTTTTGTGTTTGGTTTGGTTTTTGATCCGATTTGGTTTGCTCGGTTCGGTAGTGTGGTCGTGTTGTTTGCAGTCATGAGCGAATATGCGCTGCTGCATGGAGAGTTGAATATCCTGTATCAGAGACTTGAAAAGGTTCAGGCCGAGGATGATATGCCGGATTTGACGCCTTCCAAATGGCACCGCAAAAAAGTATGGCTTTCACATCTTACGGTTGTGTTGGGAACCTTGATATGGGGCTTCGGTGATCTGTTGCTATAGGGTGCAGAGATTTTGATATAGGCGCAACCATATGAAATAAAACTGGATTTTGAGTGGCAGAATCGATTAATATATTCGCTTAAACAAATATTATAACGAAGAGATCATGATTTCTTCTCAAACGGCCTCTTGTGGTGAAGGGTTTGACGATGTTTGAAATGTTCGGAAATTGGCTTGCCTATCAAGTAATAGGATTGGACTCTGCCTCTCAATTGGGGCAGGCGGTGCAGTTCTTTATTATGGACGTGTTTAAGATTTTTGTGCTGCTGGTGGCGATCATTTATGTGATGGGGTTGTTGCGCGCCATGGTGTCGCCTGAAAAGGTGCGCGACATCGTCAAAGGTAAGCCGAAGTGGATGTCAAAAAGTTTGGCGATTGCATTGGGTGGGGTGACGCCGTTCTGTTCCTGTTCATCGGTTCCTTTATTTATCGGTTTTGTGGAGGCGGGTATTCCGCTGAGTACGACGTTTGCCTTTTTAATTGCCAGCCCGATGATTAACGAAGTCGCCGTGGTCATTCTGGCGAGCATTCTCGGTTGGGAAGTTGCGTTGATGTATGTATTGGCCGGAGTGATTGTGGCATTTGTCGGTTCATGGATAATGGATTGGTTCAAACTTGAGCGTTATGTGGAGTCCTATGTCTGGAATATTCAAAGTCGTAATGCCGTAGATAATGGACAGGCCGTTACGAAAATGACGTTGGTACAGCGGCATCAATTTGCGTTTTCGGAAGTGAAAGTGATCGTTAAACGCATTTGGAAATGGGTGTTGCTTGGGATTGCGGTCGGTGCCTGGTTTCATGGTTATGTACCGGAGGAATGGATTGTTGCGACTTTATCGTCGGCGGAGAGTTGGTGGACGGTACCGGCTGCCGTCGTGATCGGGGTTCCTTTGTATTCAAACGCCACCGGGGTCATTCCGGTGATCGAGGCGATGTTGAACAAAGGTGTACCGATTGGAACCAGTTTGGCTTTGATGATGAGTATCGCCGCTTTATCTTTACCGGAATTATTGATCCTTCGTAAAGTGATTCGTTGGCCGGCACTGGCTATTTTTGTGGGTATTTTGGCCGTGGCGTTTACGCTGGTCGGTTGGTTGTTTAATTTTTATTTAGCTTGATCGTTTAAATTGGAGTAGAAAATGAAAGGTAATGTAATGATGCGTTTGATTGCGCTGATGATCTTGGTACCAATGGCATTGGCGCATTTTACCGGGCAGGTGGATCTGACCCAACCGAGTTGGTTGTGGTTAACTTTATTGGCGGGAGCAAATGCGTTGCAGTCGACGTTTACCGGCTGGTGTCCTCCTGCTAAATTCTTTGGAAATTCATCGTCAACAGGATCGTGTTGTACGCCTAAGAGTGATTGTTGCGCTGACGAAAAGCAGAGTTCCTGCTGTTCTACAGAAACCAAAAACAGCTGTTGTGAATGGGAAAGTAAAAGCAAGGAGAGTTGCTGTTCGGATAAAAGTGACGAGAGCTGTTGTAACGGCGAAAGTAAAAAAGAGGCTTGTTGTTCTTCTGAGGCGGAGAATAGCGGTTCTTCATGCTGCAGTGGAGATAACGCCACGGGTATTTCAGGAAGCGGTTGTTGCGGTTCGGATAAGACCAACGTGGATTCGTCATCTTTAACGTCTATCGTTGTGAAAGTGTTGGGCAGCGGGTGTGCAAACTGTGATGCCACCGCTAAGTTGATCACGCAAGTAGCTGACGAGTTGGGAATTGATATTGAAGTAGTGAAGGTTGAAGACTTTGCGGAAATTGCCGCTTATGGGGTAATGTCGACGCCTGCGGTGGTGATTGGCGAGCAAGTCGTGCATTTTGGTTCGGTTCCGAGTAAAGAAGCCATTGTGAAGTGGTTTCAGTAAGACTGGAATGGACTTTTTGACGGGATACGACGTTTCCTGTTGATTAAGAAACCGATAAACGAATGTATTAACGAGCGTATTAACGAACGGATTCATTCGTTATCTGCATTAATGAATGCAGTGACATAAGAATTATTCGTTTCATATTATGAATGTTTTCTGCATAATGTTTTAAAGTTAGTGTTTTATACTTAGTCTTAAACTTAGCTTGTTAAACGTGCTTACATAAAGAAACAGAGAAGGAAAAAGAACATGAAACAATTAAATTCGTTATTCACGCGTTCGTCATATCCGGCAATCAAACCTGTTTGTTTGGCTCTGGGGTTGGTTTCCGCGTTGGCGTTGGCGGGATGCTCAAGTGATGAAGATACCAATTATTCATCCGAAAGCAGCGAAGGCGTGAGCGCTCCAACTCCGAGTCAGCCAAACGCTGCGGACGTCAAGCAACCGGCTCCGGCTGCAATGCCTGAACCGGAAGCGGTTCCGGAACCTGCGGCTCCGGTAGTCGATCAGGTTGAAGAAAAAGTTGAGGAAGTGAAGCAGGAAGCACAGGCAGCGGCTACCGAAGCGGTCAGTGCAGCGAAAAGCGGTTCAAGCATCTACGGAACTTGTGTCGGCTGCCACGGTCCTAATGGTGAAGGCGGAGTCGGACCTAAGTTGGCGGGTCAAAGCCAAGCGGATATTGCGGCAAAACTGGCTAGATATAAAGCCGGTGAGCAAGTCGGTGCGATGACTGCGATGATGGCGCCAATGGCCTCCGGTCTAAGCGACGCTGATATTCAAGCGGTTGCAGAGTATATCTCGACGCTGTAAATTGAGTGTTTGACACTGAACCGTTGTTGATAAGACGGTGAAGGTGTTACGGATGTAAAAAAAAGGGAGTCGGTTTGTTAGCCGACTCCCTTTTTTATTGTTTATTTTTATTGTTTGTTTATTCGGTTTTACCGATATGACTTGTCAGCGGATCTAGCGTTAGCGAATTTTTTAATGGTTATTTTTTATTGTATTTCCCCCAGTTTTGACTGGCTTGGAGGTAGAGTTCTTCAACCTTTTCGCGTGCCCATGGGGTTTTGCGTAAAAACGTCAGGCTGGATTTGATGCTGGGGTTGTTTTGAAAACAACGAACCGGAATGCGCTCGGCCAGTTCTTCCCAACCGTAATGTTCGTATAGTTGAGTGACAATCTCTTTTAGGGTGATACCGTGCAGCGGATTGTTAGGCTGAGGTCTCGTCTCGGCATTATTTTCGTTTTTGGCATTTTCTGTCATATGTTTATTCTGGTCGTCTATTTTTGGCTTCAATCCATTGTGCCATATATTGCGTGCTTTTATGTTGGTGATGACGAAGCATTGCACCGATAAAGTTTTGTCTGCGTCGGCTTTGCAGGTTTGTCGTTAAGTGTTCGATTTCGGTGATTAAATCTTCTCCCAGTTGCTGATTGCAATATTGCTTTTCGCCGACGGCATCGCCTTTTGCTTGAGATTCATGCCACAGGACTTGGTTTTGATAGAGTTCGATTGCCGCTTGAATGATTTCGTTTTCGTTGTTTCCAATACGGCCGGGCCACTCTTGTTGTCCGGAATTGTTCGGCAACATCGCTTCAAAACCGATCGGAGTGGTCACACTTGGCGTGCCGCACAGCATCGCTTCGGCCAGTTTTCCTTTGATTCCGGCTCCGAATCTGAGGGGGGCGAGACATACTTTGGCTTGGCTGATGACTTCTAAAGCGTCATCGGCCCAACCTTTGACGATGAATCCTTGTTGGAGGTTGTGTAAGTCGGTTACCTTTTTGGCCGGGTAAGCTCCGTAAACATGCAGTTCCGCTTGCGGCAGGGCTTGACGGATTTTCGGCCAGATGGTGGTTTTCAGCCAGAGTACGGCATCCCAATTGGGAGCGTGGCGGAAATTACCAATGAAAACGAAATGGTCGCGCTGTGTATAATCCGGGCATTTTGGGAATTGGCTTTTCGAATACAAAAACGGCAGTGTGTATAACAGCGAAGACGAAACTTGAAATGCCTGTTGCAGCAGTCGGGTTTCGAATTCGGAAATCATCAGGGTCAGATCGCTACGGAAAATAGAAGCGACTTCGCGCTGCGCCAGATCACTGTCCGCCATGAGTTCAAATAAGGTCTCCGGCTGGTTGTTCCATAAAGGATCAAGATTTTGATCGTGGTTTTTGGTTAACGATTTCAATAATTGTTGGCGGGCGTCTCGAAGGCTGTGAAGGTCTTCGGTATTCAGGATTCTCAGTGCATCGGGGCAATGTTTTTCGACACGCCAGCCGAATTGTTCTTCCATCATGAAACGGTCGAAAATGACCGCATCCGGTCGGTATTCCAAAATAAAATCGTCAAAACAGCTGCTGTTAAGTTCGATTGGCTGTTCGGCAATGTCCAAAGCGCTTAAGTCTTGGCGGTGATCGCCCAGTGCTGCCGGGCTGGAAAAGGTGATCTGCCAGTCGTGCATTTGAAACAATTGAATCAATTGCATCATTCGAGTGCCGGCGGCTGAAGATTTAGGTTCAGGCCAGACATAGCCGATAATCAATAATTTCTTTTTCATCAGTTTTGGGTGTGGGGATTTTGCATAGTATAGCGTTTTTGGTTTTAGGTCGGCGTGTTAAACTGTGCCGTAATTTGTTGAACCGGCGAGAGCCTTTTAAAACGGGTAGAAAACGATGGCTGTTATGGTTACGGACGAAAAGCATAATAAAATCATGAAACGCCGCAAAGCCTACATGGATAGCCGAATATCGGCATCCAATCAGGATTGCGGCGTATTGGTGGTCAATACCGGCGACGGCAAGGGTAAGAGCAGCTCGGCATTCGGCATGGTGGCCCGTGCTTTAGGTCATGGCATGAAAGTCGCGGTTATCCAGTTTATTAAAGGGGCGATGACGACCGGAGAAGAGCAGTTTTTCAAGCGTTTTCCCGACGAGGTGGTGTTTAAGGCCATGGGGGAAGGCTTTACCTGGGATACTCAGGATCGCAGTCGGGATATCGAGATATGCGGAATCGCCTGGGAGGAAGCTCGCAAGTATTTGCAGGACGAAACTTTTGAACTGGTGGTGTTGGATGAATTGAATATCGCTCTCAGTTACGGTTATTTGCATTGGGACGATATCGAAGAGGATGTCTTGAATCGACCGGCTCGTCAGCATGTGGTGATCACCGGAAGGGGGGCGCCGGCCGAATTGATTGAGGTGGCGGATACCGTCACTGAAATGAAGTTGGTCAAACATGCTTTTGAAAAGGGAATCAAAGCCCAGAACGGCATAGAGATGTGATGCCGCCTTGCAGCCTGTAGAAGGGGTGTAGGCTTGATATTTTAGATTTTGACCATATTTAACAGTAAACATAAAACAATCAAAATCAACAATCCGTGAGGATGGGAGAAAAATATGCAGATTAAGTTGATCGGTTTGGTTTTAAGCGGATTGGTTTTGGCTCAAACGGCGACGGTCGCTCAAGCCGGTGTTTGGGAAAATATCAAGGCAGATGCGGCTGAGGCGTGGCAGTCGACTAAAGAAACGGCATCCAGCATGGCGGGTGATATCTCCGAAAGCAGCAAAGAAGGTTATGAGAACGCTAAAAAACTGGGCGATAAGGAAACTTACAGCAATGCATGGGCGGATATTAAGAATTCAGTAAAGAACCCGTCAAGTGAGACCGTCGACGAAGCCGGTATTCCGGAAAAATAAGCTTAAAAGCAGGAAAACAGATGAAATTAATGACCACCATCAAAATCGCCGGACTGGTTGCTGCCGTATCTGCATTGACACTGGGAACCACCGGTTGCGAAAGAGTGACCAACAGCGCCAAGAATATTCAATCGGATTGGATCGGCCTGAACCGTACCGTCGAAGTGTATAGCTGTATGAGCGGCAAGCTGCTAAAAGTTTATAAGGGTGATATTCGTTTGAACCCGGAAGATAATTACGGTGCATCTTTGTTGGTGAACGGTAAAAAGTTACATACTAATATGTGTTATATTATTGCCGAAAAAGGCATTAAGGAAGAACCTTTGCCAACGACTTTGCCGTCAGCCGGAATGCAATGATCTTGGTTGGTTTTGCGGCCTTTAACGAAAACACCCTAATAAAACGGTAGATTGTCTTGATGATGAAACCATTTTTTAAAATGACGGGTCTGGTTGCCGCTGCTGCAACCGTTTTGACTTTGTCGGCCTGTTCTACGGTAAAAACCCAAGAGATTGATAAAGAGACTTATTACCTTACCGAGTTTTACCACGAGCCTTTTACTACCTTCGAAAGTTGGTCGTTAAGACGTAAAGCCAAAGAGTTTTGTCCGATCGGATATAAATACCTTTTGCGTAAAGCGGGTAAATCTTCCGAGTTTGCCAAGCAGCATTTTGAATGTTTCGGCGGTAAGGATTGCGAATATGCGTTGGAGTGGCGTATTCAATGCACGGATCAGCCGGAAGAGAAGTTTTCGTTCTTCGGTAAAAGCTGATTCTTGATTGTATTTGCATCAATGCCGCAGTTATTTATCGGTGATGCTTACTTAAAATTTATCGCAAAACTTGGAACGTAAATGCATTGCGTTTTGAATCCGACAGGCCCGGTAGGAACCATTTCTACCGGGCCTGTCGGCTATTAACGGATCGTATTTTGATCTCCTTTTTCTAATTGCGGAATTTTTGCCGTCAAACCTTAGCGAAACCCCTTCAGAAATGTTAAAGTTCGGCTTTAATTATTAATTCAAAAAAGGTGTTTGGTTTGGTTCGACACTACATTTGGTTGTTCCTATTAAGCGGCTTTGCAGTTTGGCAAGCTTTTAATATTCAATCCTGGCCTTTGGGCTGGCAGTCGTTACTCTTTTACGCACCTTATGTCATCGCCGGTATCGGTGCCTTTATCAGCCTGTTTCTCAATCGTATGCAGGCGGTGCTGTTATTGGTCAGTTTAAGTATTACCGTTGTGGTTTTAAGTTATTGGGTTCCCACGGAACTGGCCGATCCATCTGTTCAAGTTATTTATCCCTTATTGTGTGTCTTGCTGCCGTTAAACCTGTTGCTTTGGGTGTTAGTGCCGGAGAAAGGGGTTAAACACAGCGTTTACAACCTGGTTTTATTCGGTTTATTTGCCCTACAGGCCGCAGGTGTTTATTGGGTGATGCAGACGATGCCGTTGGAATTCGTTACGCATCTATCAACGCCGGTCAGTACCGATCCGACTTTCCCGATAAAAATTCCGATGGTGGGGAGTGTTGTGATCTTGTTAATCGCGAATATTTTGGTGATTCGCGTGGCGATGATGCATAAGCCTAAAGTGCTGGATGTGGTTGTGCTGTTCGTTCTGGCGTTGATGGCGTACGGCTTGAATCAGCCGGGTGCATACGGGCAGTTGGAGTGGATGGCATCGATTTCCGCTTTGATGATTTTATTGTCGCTGGTGTTTGATGCGCATCAAATTGCCTATACCGATGAATTGACCGGGATGGCTGGGCGACGCGCCTTGTTTGAATCCTTTATGGGATTGACGCGTAAGTATACGGTGGTCATGATCGATATTGATCACTTTAAAAAATTCAACGATACCTATGGGCATGATGTTGGAGATTTGGTTTTGCGTACCGTCAGCCGTGTATTGAATAGCGTCGGTTCCGGCGGCAAAGCGTATCGTTTTGGGGGGGAAGAGTTTACCGTGTTGTTTATCGGTAAGACGCCGGAACAAGTGCGACCGGTAATGGATGCGTTACGTAAGCAGGTCGAAGAAACCGATTTGAGCTTTAAACACAACGGCAAGGAGACTTCGACCAAGGTCACTGTGAGCATGGGTGTGGCTCAGAAAACCAAAGAGATGAAAACGCCGGAGGAAGTCATTAAAGCAGCCGATCAGGCGCTTTATCAAGCCAAAGAGTTGGGGCGAAACCGTGTAGTGGTTTCAGGCGATCCGGGTGAGCAAGCGATAAAGAAAGGACAGAAAAGTGCAAGAATCCGCAAACGAAACATTAAATCAGCCTAACGAAGAAAATACGCCTCCTTTGGTGCAAGAAAACAGCGATGTCGAAATCAGTTTTCAACTTTCCATGTTAAACGGCGTGGTGGTTGAAGAGACCGAAGAGGGCGAGAGTTTTCGCTTTACGATTGGCGACGGAACTTTTTTGAACAAGTTGGACGAATTGCTGATCGGTTTGGAAATCGGTACCACAGGAACGTTTACATTGCCGCCGGAGCAAGCCTTCGGTCAAGCGAGTCCGGCTAATTTACAAACCATGTCGCGCGCCGACTTTCCTGCGGATATGCCATTGGAAGAGGGGCATGTGATTGGCTTCAATACCCCTACCGGAGAGGAGATTCCCGGAAAAGTGCATGAAGTGGACGGCGATAAAGTTGTTATTGATTTCAATCATCCGTTAGCCGGACAGACCGTGGTCTTCAAAGCCAAGATCCTGGCGATTCATTCATAAACTATTATCCGGCGTACCGATTGACGCCTCAGTCAGAGTCGTCGTCACTGTAAGAGGTGTCTGTGGCGTGCTTTTTGTGGAAATCGCGCATGTGGCCCTCACTACAGAATGTGTCCTTGCCGTCGTAATAGGCTTCGGATTGCGGTAGGTGAACCCCGCACTCAGCACACCGAACCATGGTTTGTGCTTCCAAATCGGATGTCTTTTTTTCAGAGGTGTTTTGTTCCGTTTCACGATTACGCTGACGGATTTGGATGATTCGGTTTAGTGTGAATTTCAGAATTAGGAATACCAAAATCACAAACAGTAGAAAAACAATGGCTCTCACAGGCGCTCTCAATCAAATGTTGGTGCAATCATTGTCTAAAAATCATACAATAAAAGCAATTTTTATCTTGCTATAAACCTTTGCAAAAACGGCGTGCGACGATCTCGCAATTTGGTAAAGGTTCATTACTAGTTATCGTTCAAAAAGCCTGTCCGTTGCGGTAAGGATGAGACGGGAAATCGGAGACGTTTTTTTACATGAATTTACATGAATATCAATCCAAGTCTTTATTTAAAGAGTATGGCATCGGAGTGCCGCAGGGTCAACTGATTACCCAGTTGAGTGAACTGGATTCGGCGTTGGATGCTTTGCAAGGCGAAGCTTGGGTCGTCAAAGCGCAAATTCATGCCGGTGCTCGTGGTAAAGCCGGTGGAGTACAATTGGTAAAAAGCCGTGATCAGGCGCATGAAGTGGCTTCGCAGTTGTTGGGCAGTTCATTGGCGACGATTCAGACGGCCGGTAAGAAGTTACCGATCAACAGCCTGTTGATTGAAGAAACGCTTTCGATTGAAGAAGAGTTGTATTTAAGTCTGGTTGTAGATCGTGTTACCCGTACCCATACTTTCATCATTTCAGCCGCGGGTGGAATGGACATTGAAGAGGTTGCCGAAAGTAACCCTGAAAAGATTTTAAGCGTCCATATCGATCCGACCGTCGGTGTCATGCCGTACCAGTGTCGCGAAGTCGGTTTTGCGTTAGGTTTGACCGGAACCGCTTTCAAACAGATTGGCCAGTTGATGCAACAGTTTTATAAGTTGGCCTTGGATAAGGATGTTTCCCAACTTGAGATCAACCCGTTGATTCGTACGGCTGACAATGAATTGATCGCTTTGGATGCTAAAGTGAATATCGATTCCAACGCGTTGTACCGTCAACCAGGCTTAGTGGAAATGCGTGATTTCTCTCAGGAAGACGAACGCGAAGCGAAAGCGTCCGAGTTCCAATTGAACTACATTGCTTTGGACGGCAACATCGGTTGTATGGTGAACGGTGCCGGTCTGGCGATGGCGACCATGGATTTGATTAAGCTAAACGGCGGTGAACCGGCCAACTTCCTGGATGTGGGCGGCGGAGCGACACCTGAACGTGTTGCGGAAGCCTTCAAGTTGATCCTGTCCTCTTCCGAAGTGAAGTCTATTTTGGTGAACATTTTCGGTGGTATTGTGCGTTGCGACTTGATTGCAGACGGTATTATCCAAGCGGTGCATGAAGTCGGCTTGACCATTCCGGTCGTTGTTCGTCTGGAAGGTACTAACGTTGAGTTGGGTAAAGAAAAATTGGCACAAAGTGATTTAAGTATTATTACCGCAGATGGATTGGCAGATGCTGCAAAGAAAGTGGTGGAAGCAGCAGGAGTATCGGCATAATGAGCATTTTAATTAATAAAGACACCAAAGTAATTTGTCAGGGATTCACCGGTAAGCAGGGGACATTCCATTCAGAACAGGCAATCGCCTACGGAACCAAAATGGTCGGCGGAGTGACGCCGGGTAAAGGCGGACAAACCCATCTTGGATTGCCGGTTTTCAATACGGTACGTGAAGCGGTTGAACAAACCGGTGCGGAAGCGTCTATGATTTACGTTCCTCCTGCGTTTGCAGCCGACTCGATTATCGAAGCGATTGCAGCGGGCATTAAAGTCATAACTTGTATCACCGAAGGGATTCCGGTAGCGGATATGTTGAAAGTGCGTGCGGTATTGGAAAAATCCGAAGCCTATCTGATCGGGCCTAACTGCCCTGGCTTGATTACTCCGGGCAATGACGGCAACGGTTGTAAAATCGGGATTATGCCGGGGCACATTCATTTGCCGGGTAAAATCGGCGTGGTTTCGCGTTCTGGAACGTTGACTTATGAAGCGGTGCATCAAACCACGCAAAACGGTTTGGGGCAGTCGACTTGTGTCGGTATTGGCGGTGACCCGATTCAAGGGATGAACTTCATCGATTGTTTGGCGCTTTTCCAGGAAGATCCGCAAACCGAAGGAATTATTATGGTCGGTGAAATCGGTGGTCAGGCCGAAGAAGATGCGGCCTTGTTTATCAAAGCACATGTGACCAAGCCGGTTGTTGCTTACATTGCCGGTGTGACCGCACCTCCGGGCAAACGCATGGGACATGCCGGTGCGATTGTCAGCGGCGGTAAAGGAACGGCTGAAGCCAAGTTTGCGGCGTTGGAATCGGCGGGCGTGACCGTTGTGCGTTCTCCGGCCGATTTGGGCGCGGCCATGTTGAAACAGCTAGCTTAAAACGTGACGGTTCTATTATTAACACCACGCTATTTAACTGAAATGGCTTGAGAAGAGGCAGGTATGACGCAAAATGTAACCGTCGTAATGGCGCAGATCAATCCAATTGTCGGTGATATTTCCGGGAATGTTGAGAAAATTGTCGAGTCGGCTCAGCAAGCCAAGCGCGAGTTGAATGCCGATATCGTTGTGTTCCCGGAAATGACCTTGACCGGTTATCCTCCCGAAGATCTACTGTTGCGTGAAGGTTTGTATCTTCAGGTTAACCAGGCCTTGTTGTCGCTTTGCGAACGTATACAGGATACGGTTTTGGTGGTGGGTTATCCAATGATGGATGATCTGGGTGAGCGTTTTAATATGGCGGCGTGGATCGAAGACGGTTCGATTCAGGCAAGTTATATCAAGCAGAACTTACCTAATTACAGCGTGTTTGACGAACAGCGCTACTTTTCCGCCGGTAAGCAGCCTTGCGTTGTTGAGTTTAAAGGCATCAAGTTCGGTGTATTGATCTGTGAAGATATTTGGAAAATTTCTCCGGCTACGCAGTCTGTGGATGCAGGTGCCGAGATTATTCTTAATCTCAATGCGTCTCCGTTTTCGGAAGAAAAACATCAGGATCGAATTGATGTCGTGACCCGTCGTGTCGATGAGGTTAAAAGACCGGTGATTTACGTCAACCAAGTCGGCGGTCAGGACGAGTTGGTGTTCGACGGCGGTTCCTTTGCTATGTCTGCGAAAGGCGAAGTGATGGTTCAGGCCGAAGAGTTTGAAGAATCTTTGACCGTGGTTGAAGTGGTGAAAGAGGAAGGTTCGGAAACGGCGGACTTATTGCCGGGTAAACAGGTTTCCTTGTATGAAAACGATGCGCGTGTCTATCAAGCTTTGATTCTAGGGGTGCAGGATTATGTACGTAAGAACGGCTTTCCGGGTGTACTGCTGGGATTGTCCGGAGGAATCGATTCGGCACTGACTTTGGCTCTAGCCGTAGACGCGTTGGGTGCGGACAAGGTCGAAGCGGTGATGATGCCGTTCCGTTATACCGCTGCAATCAGTATCGAAGATGCGCATAAGCAAGCGGATACCATGGGCGTGAAATATAGCGTTATGCCGATTGAACCTATGTACAACGCATTTGAAGCGACATTGGCGGAAGCGTTTGCGGGTTACGACGAAGATGTGACCGAGGAGAACCTTCAGGCAAGAATTCGCGGTACTTTATTGATGGCCTTGTCCAACAAGACCGGCAAGATGGTGCTGGCCACCAGTAATAAAAGTGAAGTAGCGGTCGGCTATTCCACTTTGTACGGTGATATGGTCGGCGGCTTCTCGCCGTTGAAGGATGTTCCTAAAACGGCTGTGTATCGTTTAGCATGCTACCGCAATAGTTTATCGGAAGTGATTCCGGAACGGGTGATAACCCGTGAACCGTCTGCCGAGTTGCGCCCCGATCAGAAAGATCAGGATTCGTTGCCGGATTATGAGGTTTTGGATGCGATTATCAAAGCCTACGTCAAGCAGGATAAAACGCCTCAGGAGATCGTTCAGCTTGGCTATGACGAAGCTGAAGTACGTCGTGTTATCCGTATGATTGACCGTAACGAGTATAAGCGTCGTCAGGCCGCTCCGGGCATTAAAATCACGCAGCGCGCATTCGGGCGCGACCGGCGCTATCCGATTACCAGTCGCTATTCGGAATAATGGCGTTGCCGCTTAATCTGAATATTCTGGTGCTTTTCAGATAAACGGATTGATAAAGAGAAACTCAGGGCAATAAAAAAGGGAAACTCGTTTAAATCGAGTTTCCCTTTTTTTATATCGGGACGTTTAGTTTTTCGTGATCGTCTTTTGATCAGTCAAACATTTGATTGTACGTCTCGCCGATTTTATCCCATAGGGATTTTTTCTTGCTAGGCGGGGCAGCGATTTCAGCAGCCTTTTCTTCGGCTTCTTGTTGGATTTTCTGGTTAAATTCTTGCACCTTCTGAACATCGGCATAGTTCTGTTCCATGCCAAGAGCCGCGTAGCTTTCTTTCATCAATTCCAGAGCCTGAAGGTTAACGACCGTGCGAGGGTAATCCTCGATGATAACACGGCAACGGTTGGCCGCGGCAAGGTAAGCTTCCCTGGCATAGTAAAATTTGGCAACTTGCAGTTCGTGTCTGGCCATGCGGTTGCGGATGATGATCATACGCTGTTTGGCGTTTTCCGCATACTGGGTGTCAGGGAAGCGTTTCACCAACTCTTCGTAGTAACTAAAGGCGCGCGCGCTGGATTTCATATCGCGGTGAGCAGGGTCGGTGACGAACGGATCCAGCCAGCTTTTGACGATGGAATCCGCTGCTACGGCTCTCAGATAATAAGCGTAAGCCAAGCTTTTATGTTTTGGGTAGAGTTTAATGAACTCCTCTAATTCACGAATCGCCGATTCCGGCTCGCTGTACTTGTAATAAGCATAGGCCAGTTCCAAATAGGACTGTTCTGCGTAGCTGCCGTAAGGGAAATAGGCTTTCAGCTTTTCGTAGTATTGGATGGCCGTATCCCAGCTACCGTCTGCAAACGCTGTTGTGGCTTCAGTGTAAAATTCTTCAACGGTCATTTCCGAATCGGGTTTTTCAAGAAGGGAAGAACAACCTTGTAAAGAAAATGTTAGGGCTAGCGCAATGGATAACAGCGATTTTTTCATGTTTATTAGGTACAATACATAAATTGAATAAGATCAAAATTGTATCATAATTTAACCGCTTCACAGTATTTTAAGGTCTTCAATTGAGTACGCAAATATTAAACTCTCAAATCCCCCAATCTTGTATGGGACAGCGCTTGGATGTCGCGATTTCTCCTTTATTTTCCGACTATTCCAGAAGTCGCATCCAGCAGTGGATTAAAGAAGGCAAAGTAAGTGTAGACGGCGAGGTGTGGACTAAGCCGCGCCAAGCAGTTTTGGGCGGCGAAAAAGTTGAGCTGACCGCCGAACTGGAAGAAGAGACCTCATTAGAGGCTCAAGATATTCCGTTGGATATCGTTTACGAAGACGATGCGATCTTGGTGATTAATAAACCGGCCGGTCTGGTGGTTCATCCTGGAGCCGGTAATCCGGATCAAACCTTGATGAATGCGTTGTTATTCCACGATAAACGTTTGCGTGAAGTTCCGAGAGCGGGGATTGTGCATCGTTTGGATAAGGAAACTTCCGGTTTAATGGTTGTTGCCAAAACCGTACCGGCACAAACCCACTTGGTCGAACAGTTGCAGCGTCATGCGGTAGAACGTATCTATGATGCGGTTGTCGTAGGACGCATGATTTCCGGCGGTACGGTCGATAAACCGATCGGACGAAGCTCGCAGGATCGCAAGAAAATGGCGATTCGCTTGATGGGCGGTAAACATGCCGTCAGTCATTACCGTGTTTTGGAACACTTCAGAGAACATACCCGTGTACGCGTCAAGTTGGAAACCGGCCGTACTCATCAGATTCGCGTTCATATGGCCTCCATCGGTTTTCCGTTGGTGGGCGATCCGGTTTACGGCAAGCGTCTGCGAATTCCGAGACAAATGTTGGAAGAATTTGTCGAAACCCTGAGAGATTTCAAACGTCAGGCATTGCATGCGGGGGCACTGAGCCTGACGCACCCTGTAACCGGCAAAACCATGAAGTGGAAGGCCGATATGCCGGAAGACATGCTTAATCTGATCGATATGCTGCGTGACGATATGGATGAATTCGAATCCCAATATTCCGGTTACGACGAATTCGATTACGATTATGGCGTTGAAGTGGAGTGGGTAACCGATGACGATATCCCAGATTGAGAATCGGGATTCCGAGTTATCCGTTCTAATCGTCCTTTCTAACGTTTAAGGCCGTTTTTGGTGTCTATGTTTATCCATCCCGACTGGCCTGCTCCTAAACAAATTAAAGCGATGTGCACCACCCGAGAGGGTGGCGTCAGCCAACCTCCTTTCGATAGTTTCAATCTTGCTACTCACGTAAATGACGATCCGCTCTCGGTATTACAAAACCGTGAACTTTTACGGCAAAGCGCGGTTTTACCGTCTGCCCCTTTCTGGTTGGATCAACGGCATACGCAAGACATGGTCTGTTTGAATGATGTCGATTCCGAGTCTTGGCAGCCTATCGTGGCGGATGCCGCTTGGACGAACCAAAAGCAACAGGTGGCGGTGGTCATGACGGCCGACTGTTTACCGATTTTGGTTACGAATAAACAAGGCAGTTTGGTCGCGGCGATTCATGCCGGTTGGAAAGGGGCTGCAGAGGGAATTGTCACTAAGAGTATTGTGGCGTTGCCGGATCGACCCGAGAATTTATTGGTGTGGATCGGTCCCGCTATTCGCCAAAGTCATTTTGAGGTTGGAGAAGACGTATTCGAGGCTTTCCTCTCTTTAAAGGCGGAAAATGCCTCTTTTTTTCAGCCATTATCGGTTCAGTCCGAACTCAAATATCTGGCCGATTTGCCGGGTTTGGTGAAATCGGAGTTGCAGGATTTGGGTGTCCGGAACATCTACGACAGTGGGCTTTGTTCGTATGAAAACGAAGCGCAGTTTTATTCTTATCGTCGTGACGGCCAAACAGGTCGAATGGCCTCTCTAATCTGGATAACGGACTGAATCCGAAGATCCGATCCCGTTACAGTCCTTTACCCGTTTTCAATAAATAGTCGGCGCGTTCGACATCTTCGGGCAGGCCGGAGATGACCAGTCTATCTTCGGCACGGATGCGAGTATTGACGTCTGGATTTTCACCTCTGACATGCCCGCGGGTAATCGCATCGATTTTGACGTTTAACTCATCGAACGGCAGTTGTTTAATCGTTTTTCCTACCGCATAGTCCCGGTCAACAATAAGCACCGTATGAATTACCCGGTTCATGATTTGATGTTCGTCCGAAGGGTAGTCGTACTGACCCGGATAGAATTTTTCCAACAGTTTATAGCGGTTCTTTCTAACCTCGCGAGTCTCGCGCAGCACTTTGCTCGGAGGTTGGCCAACCATCAGCAGCAAGTGGGATGACAGCATGATGCTGGACTCGAACGTATCGGGTACCACTTCAGTCGCGCCGGCTTCAAGTAATTCGTTAAGGTGCGAGTCGTCAATGGTACGAACCAATACCGGAATATTGGGGTCGATACGGCGAATCGTGTTCAATATCTTAATTGACGCGTGGTAGTCGCTGAAAGTGATGATGACCGCCTTGGCTTTATCGATTCCGGCCGCGTGTAAAATCCGTTCTTTGGATGCATCGCCGTAATAGACGCGCTCACCGGCATTATGGGCTTCGTTGACGCGACGAATATCCATATCCAGCGCCACGAAGTTTTCCGGTGCTTTGTGCAAGAATCGGCTGACTGTTTGACCGACACGCCCAAACCCGCAGAGGATGATGTGGTTGGAAAGATAGACGTTGTCTTGTGCAATGGTGTTTTCGATATTGCTGTGATTTTGCGTGTAGCTGCCTTTGTGCAGAAAACGGGTGATCTTACCGTTGAACTTCACTAAAAACGGTGCCACGGCCATACTGATGACAGCGGCCGTTAAGAGAATGTTTCCTTCCTCTTCAGGAAGTAGGCGATAAGTGAAGGCGATGGTCATCAGAACCAGTCCGAATTCACCTACTTGCGCCAGTGATATGGCCGTCCGCAAAGCCACGCCGGGTTCTTTGTTGAATATGCGTGCGACGCCATAGATGATCATGCCTTTGACACTGATAATCGCAATCGTCACGGCGATGATCGCCCAAAAATGTTCGATCAAACGTTCAACGGAAATAAGCATACCGACGGTAACGAAGAATAGACCTAGCAAGATGTCTTGAAAAGGGCGGATGTCGGATTCGATCTGGTGGCGAAATTCGGTTTCTCCAAGCATCATACCGGCCAGGAAAGCACCTAAGGTCATGGAAAGCCCCATCTCTTCGGTTAGTGCCGCCGAACTCAAAGCAACCAAGAGTACGGTCAGGGTAAACAATTCCGAAGATTTGGCGCTGGCAACTTCATGAAACAGCGGGCGTAATAAATAACGGCCGACGGCATGCATGACAACAACAATTAAAATCCCTTTTACAAAGGCGGTGACAAGCGAGATGGTCAACGCGTTCTCACTTCCGCCGCTCATCGCTAATGCCGGAATCAGGATCAAGAGCGGAATCGCCATGATGTCCTGGAAAATCAATATCCCGACCGCCGAACGGCCGTGACGCGATTGGATTTCAGCCTGTTCGGTCAGCTGCTTAATGACGATGGCGGTGGATGAAAGCGCAAAGGCGCAGGCCACGACGATGTTGGTGTTTGTATCCAACCCGGCAACCCAACCGATCACGAATATCGTGAAACCGGTGAACAGAACTTGGGCGCTTCCCAGACCGAACACCAGTTTACGCATAGCCATCATTTGCGTCAGGGAGAATTCCAGGCCGATAGAGAACAGCAGGAAAACGATTCCGAGTTCGGCCAGCAACTTGATATTTTCTTCTTCTTGGATCCAGCCGAAACCGAATGGTCCGACGATGATACCGACGATAATATAGCTAAGAATCGGCGGAAAGTGTAAGCGACGCGAGAGCGAAACAGTGATGACCGCAATTCCTAAAAGTAAAACGATGTGTAGCAGCAGGTGGTCGTTCACAGGGGTCCTTGAATTTCTGTGTTAATAGCTTGTATTAGTTGGGGTTTTTAAGCTGGATTAGTGATATTTACTATAAAGTATTTTTACCCCCTAGAGTAGAGGGAAACCATAAAAAATCAGAGGTTTTGAAAACGCATCGACAAATCGATTGCCTGAATGTGTTTGGTGATCGCTCCGGTTGAGATGAAATCGACTTGAGTGGTCGCTAATCGATCCAGTTGATCGATTTCAACATTGCCGGAAACTTCCAGTTTGGCTCGGCCGCCAACCAGCTTAACCGCTTGATGCATCATCTCGAGAGTGAAGTTGTCGAGCATGATGATATCGGCACCGGCTTCGACGGCTTGCTGGACTTCATCCAAGTTTTCCGTTTCGACTTCAACCGTGATCTGAGGATGGTTGGTTTTTGCCGTGGTCACCGCATTAGCAATTCCTCCGGCCGCCATAATGTGATTTTCCTTAATCAGGATAGCGTCGAAGAGGCCGATGCGGTGATTCGTGCCGCCACCGCAGACGACGGCGTATTTTTGCGCCAGTCTTAAGCCCGGTAGGGTTTTGCGAGTGTCCAACAGTTTTGTATGGGTGTTTTTTAGTTTGGCGACATAACGCGCCGTTACCGTCGCCGTTGCCGATAAGGTTTGCAAAAAGTTTAAGGCGGTACGTTCGGCGGTTAAGATCGAGCGGGCGGAACCTTCTAATGTGCATAGCAGTTGGTCGGCTTCAACCGTTTCGCCTTCTTCGACTTTCCAGTTAACGACGATGGTTGGGTCGACTTGTTTGAATACTTCGTCAAACCACGGACGACCGCAAATCACCGCCGGTTCGCGGCTGATGATGTTTGCCACGGCACGATTACTCGCGGGAATCAGTTCTGCCGTCAGGTCGCCTTCGCGAATATCCTCGTTAAGGGCGGTTTGAACGGTTTCGGTCAGCTTGTGGAAGTAATCGATGTTATGCATAAGTCGTCTGTAAAATTTTAGGAGTATTGAAAATCGGATAATTTTTGTATTATACCTCAACGCGACGGGATGATAGTCCTAAGCTTTTACGAGTTTAAGGGAGAGTTGAGTGTATCGAGTGGATGAAAAATCGGGTCTGTGCAAACAGGCTGAATTTATTGAAAGTCCGAATTACGACGAGCGTCCCGAGGGAGCCCGTCCCGAGCTAATCGTGATTCACGGCATCAGTCTGCCGCCCAAACAATTCGGCGGCGAGGCGATTACCCAACTCTTCACCAATACCCTCAATCCGGCGGACGATCCTTATTTTTCCGGTATTCAGAACTTGAAAGTGTCCGCGCATGCCTTAATTCGCCGTAACGGCCATCTGATCCAGTATGTGCCATTCCATTGTCGTGCTTGGCATGCCGGTCTTTCCGCGTTTGACGGTCGGGAACGTTGTAATGATTTCTCAATCGGCATTGAGTTGGAAGGCACCGATGAAACCTGTTACACAGCGACGCAATATCATGTCTTGGCGGATTTAATCAAAGGTTTGTGGAAAGCCTATCCCGAACTGAAATCCAATCCCGTTGTCGGTCACAGTGACATTGCACCGGGCAGGAAAACCGATCCGGGTGCGTATTTTCAGTGGGCTTCTTTAGAGCGAATGTTGGAAATGTCAGCACTCGAGGCCTAGAATTATATGAGCCATACGTTTTAAATGGCTTTTAAGATTTGATGGGATTAAGCGATCCAACCGGTTTTAGGCGGCTTTTTAGGCGGTTCTTCCTTGGGCGAGAACTTCATGCAGGGCTCTCCCGAACTTTCCAGTACGACTTGGCTCGGCAACCGTTTGGTTTTGAAGCCGAACGCTTTGCAACCGCGGGGCTGGTTTGCATCCCAGGTAATGTAAAAGTGACGGCACTTAAAGCAATCGACCGAATTAGTATTTTTCATAAAGCACTATAAAATTTAGTGAATTAACAATCAAAGAGGTTGTGCTATTATGCGCACTATTATTAATATGAGTTATAGCGCATAAGATTATTGATTGGTCTTATGGTTTCAGCTACAGAATTCATTTTACTTTCATTTGATTTAAAAGGGTATAGACATGAGTAAAGTTGGCCTATTCTATGGAACGGATACAGGTAACACTGAGCGAGTTGCGGACATGATTATGGAAAAAATGGGTGCAGACCTAGTCGAAGTCCATGATATTGCATCAGCCAGTGCCGACGATTTTGCCAAGTACGATAAGATTATTTTAGGCCAACCAACTTGGTATTACGGTGAGTTACAAAGTAGTTGGGACGATTTCTGGGAAGATTTTAAAGGTATCGATTTCACCGGTAAAACCGTTGCTTGTTTCGGTTTGGGAGATCAGGCGGATTACGCTGAATACTTCCTGGATGCGATGGGATTGATGCATGACGTTGCCGTTGAGAACGGTGCGATTCCTGCCGGTTATACCTCTACGGACGGTTTCGAGTTTGACGAGTCGAAAGCGGTTACGGAAGACGGCGAGTTTTTTGTCGGTTTGGGTATCGATGAAGACCAGCAGCCTGAATTGACCGAGCAGCGTGTAGCTGACTGGGTTGAGCAAGTTAAGGAAGAGTTCGAACTTTAAGCCTATACTTGTACGCGTTTAAATAAACGCCTTTGAAAAAAAACCGCCTCAATGGCGGTTTTTTTATGTCTGCTTAAAAAGGTTGACCGGGCTAGGTTAAGCGGCGTTTTAACGAGCCCTCTGTTAACGCAAACTGATTGACGGCCAGCCTTTTTGTTGTGCAATCGTTTTCAAAGTGTCGTCGGCATCGACGATAACCGGGTGATCCACAATTTCAAGCAACGGCAGGTCGTTGTGAGAATCCGAATAGAAGTAACTGCCTTCCAAAGTTTCGTTTTCTTGTTGAAGCCATTCGTTCAATCGGGTGACTTTGCCTTTTTGAAAGGTCGGGATGCCCGCCACTTCACCGGTATATCGGTCGTCGACGATTTCACCTTCCGTGCCCAATAATTCGGTAATGCCGTAACGAACGCCGATAGGGCGGGTAACGAAAGTGTTGGTGGCGGTAATAATGATAACGCGGTCGCCTTTGGCTTTGTGTTCGTCCACCAGAGCTTGGGCTTTAGGCAAAATGATCGGTTCGATGAAGGTTTCCATAAACTGGTCATGCCACTTCGCCAGCGTTTCCATGCTTTGTTCGCTTAGCGGTTTAAGTGCAAAACGCTGGTAAGCCATAATGTCGAGCGAACCGCTTTTGTAGTCTTCGTAAAAACGGTCGTTCTGTTTGGCAAAATCTTCACCGTCGACATAACCGTTTTCAACCAAAAACGCCCCCCACAGGTAATCGCTGTCACCTGCAATTAGGGTGTTGTCCAAGTCAAAAATCGCTAATGCCATGTCGTTTACATCCGAATATTAAATTGAGGCACAATCCTAAACGATTGAGTGCCTTGCGACAAGTATCGCCGGGTTAAATTTGTTTTCCGCAGACTATATGGGCAGAATCAGAAATTTAAGATTGAAAAATAAACAAAATTCAGGCAATAATAAAGGATATTTGTATAAAAAGATTTTAAGGTTTTTTGTGATAGATGAAGATGGGTATCGGCCGAATGTCGGTATTATTATTGTAAATAAGGAAGGTAAGCTTTTTTGGGGGAAGCGCATTCAACAAGATGCGTGGCAGTTTCCTCAAGGCGGAATCCGAGAAAACGAAACTCCCCAGCAGGCCGTATTCAGAGAGCTAAGAGAAGAGGTTGGTCTGGAGCCTTCGGACGTTCGGGTGCTTGGTCGTACTCAGGATTGGCTGACATATGACTTACCTAAACACCTCATTCGCCACTACAGTCAACCTGTTTGCATCGGTCAGAAGCAGATTTGGTTCATGCTGGGTTTGGAGGGTGATGTTGAAAGAATTAACTTGAGTCTGCACGAAAGTCCGGAGTTTGAAGATTGGACTTGGGTGGATTACTGGCGACCCGTTCAAGAAGTGGTCTCTTTTAAGCAGGCGGTTTATCATCAGGCATTAACCGAACTTGAAGAAACGCTGGAGAAATTCTGGTTGCCAAGATGACGTTTTAGCGAGTTTGGTTCTTCGATACAGATTTATATATAAAGCCCCTTTAGGGGTTTTTTTATACCTAAATAGTCGCATTTTTTTTGGGCGTAATTGCAATTGTTTCAAATGTTTAGCTTGTCGAACGCGTCTGAACAGGCCGGTTGAGGCCGCTTTATATGCAAATATGCCATAAAAAATGTTATTATGCTTCGAATTTATTGAACCCACGGTTTGGTATTTGAGCCTTATATAAAGCGGTTTGAAGTCTTTTAATAAGACGGAAAATGTTCGATTTCGGTCGCGTTTTATATAAGCCAATCGGATCGCGGGTTCAGCGTCTTGGAATACTAAGTAGCTGGAACCCTAGACGTTTAATTTTTGTTGGCGGTACGGATATGACCTATTTGTACTGACTTTTCTTCAGGCATACCCAGCTCCTGAAGGTTAAATGATCCAACCCATGAGGTACGCACATCATGAGCGAAAATTTTGTAGACCAAGATCCACTAGAAACACAAGAGTGGATCGATGCGTTAGAAGCCGTCGTCGATTTTGAAGGCACGGACAAAGCGCAACACATTATCGCAACTCTAATCGAAAAAGCCCGTGTTCACGGCATCGACATTCCTTATTCGGCAAACACGCCTTATATCAATACCATTTCTGAAGAAGAACAAGTCAACTATCCGGGCGATATGGGACTCGAGCAGAAATTACGCGCTATTTTGCGCTGGAATGCGATGGCAACCGTGTCGGGTGCAAACAAAAATACCAGTGTGGGTGGTCACATCGCCTCTTATGCTTCTAGTTGTACCTTGTACGAAGTGGGGATGAACCACTTCTTTAAAGGTCCTAAGCACGAGCAGGGTGCCGACATGGTTTTCTTCCAGGGGCACACCGCTCCGGGGATGTATGCGCGTTCATTCGTGGAAGGTCGTTTAACCGAAGAACAATTAAGAAATTATCGTCAGGAAGTAGACGGCAACGGTCTGTCTTCTTATCCACATCCGTGGTTGATGAACGATTACTGGCAGTTCCCGACGGTATCGATGGGTCTTGGGCCGCTTATGGCAATCTACCAGGCTCGTTTCATGAAATATATGGAAGCGCGCGGTTTGGCGCAAACCGCCGGACGTAAAGTTTGGGCTTTCCTGGGTGACGGTGAGATGGACGAACCGGAATCTCGTGGTGCGATCCAGTTGGCTAAACGCGAAAAGCTGGATAACCTGATTTTCGTCATCAACTGTAACTTGCAACGTCTTGACGGTCCGGTTCGTGGTAACGACAGTATCATCGACGAGTTGGAAGGAGTTTTCCGTGGTGCGGGTTGGTCTGTCACCAAAGTTATTTGGGGTTCCGGTTGGGATCGCCTGTTGGCAAAAGACAAAACCGGTAAGCTGATCGAGCGTATGGGCGAAGTTGTGGACGGTGAATACCAGTCCTATAAAGCGAAAGACGGTGCTTTCGTACGTAAGCACTTCTTCGGCAAGTACCCTGAAACCGCTGCGTTGGTCGAAGATATGACCGACGACGAAATCTTCAAGCTAAGCCGAGGCGGACACTCTCCACGTAAGATTTACAACGCCTACAAGCGTGCGACCGAGACCGTTGGTAAGCCGACAGTCATCCTGGCTAAGACCGTTAAAGGTTATGGTATGGGTGCTTATGGTGAAGCGGCTAACACGGCTCACCAGCAGAAGAAGCTGGACGTTGAAGGTTATAAATATTTCCGTGACCGTTTCTCGATTCCGATTTCCGATGACGAATTGGAAAAAGGGCCGGTTCCTTTCTACCGTCCGGATGAAGATTCGGATGTGATGAAGTACATGCGCGAGCGCCGTGAAGTTTTGGGTGGGTCTTTACCTGCACGTCACGATAACTCAGAACCGTTACCGGTTCCGGCATTGGATACGTTCAAAATGCTGACCGACGGTACTGGTGAGCGTGAAATGTCGACCACCATGGCATTCGTTCGAATCATCTCTATCTTATTACGTGACAAGACGCTTGGACCGCGTGTCGTGCCGATCATCCCTGATGAAGCGCGTACTTTCGGTATGGAAGGCCTGTTCCGTCAGGTCGGTATCTACGATCCGGCCGGACAGTTATACGAGCCGATGGATGCCGATCAGCTGATGTGGTACAAAGAATCCGCCAGCGGTCAGGTATTTGAAGAAGGTATCAACGAAGCCGGCGCCATGTCTAACTGGGTGGCTGCGGCAACCGCTTACGCCAACTACGGCGTGAGCATGATTCCGTTTTACATCTACTACTCCATGTTCGGTTTCCAACGTATCGGTGACTTGGCATGGGCGGCGGGTGACTCGCGTGCCCGCGGTTTCTTGATGGGTGGTACGGCAGGTCGTACGACTCTTGAAGGTGAAGGTCTTCAGCACCAGGACGGTCATAACTTGCTACAGTTCGACCACATTCCTAACTGTCAGTCTTACGATCCGACGTTCGCTTACGAAATGGCGGTTATCATTCGTGACGGTATTAAACGCATGTTCAATGAAAAAGAAGATGTGTTCTATTACATCACGGCGATGAACGAAAACTACTCGCATCCTGAGATGCCGGAAGGTTCTGAAGAGGGCATTCTGAAAGGATTGTATTCGTTCAAGAAATCGGAAGCCAAGCATAAGAATAAAGTTCAGCTGATGGGATCGGGAACAATCTTCCGCGAAGTCATCGCTGCGGCTGAAATGCTGGAAAATGAATGGGATGTCGCGGCCGATATCTGGGGTGCGCCAAGTTTCAACCTATTGCGTCGTGACGGTATCGAAACCACACGTTGGAATATGTTGAATCCGACGGAAGCCCCAAAACAGCCTTATGTCACTGAAACTCTTTCGGGTGCAGAAGGTCCGTTTATTGCGGCAACGGATTACATCCGTGACTATCCAGAGCGTATTCGCCAATACGTTCCTGGTGAATACTATGTATTGGGTACGGACGGCTTCGGTCGTTCCGATACTCGTGAACAACTGCGTAAGTTCTTTGAAGTGAATCGCTACTATGTGGTGGTACAGGCACTTAAAGCACTGGCTGATGCTGGTAGCATCAAAGCAGAAGTGGTTGCTCAAGCTATCGAGAAATATGGTATCGATAGCGGGAAACCGTATCCGATTCACGCTTAATGTCCGAAGCCGTTGTCTCATCGAGGAGACAGCGGCTTTTTTACACTGACTTTATTACAGACTAAGTCGACATTAAATCGGAAATATTCGGTAAATATCCGATACATAGAATTTACAAAGGAAGTTCGAACAATGGCTATACAGCAAATTACTATTCCTGATATCGGTGATTTTGATTCGGTTGAAATCATCGAAATCCTTGTGTCTGCGGGTGATACGGTCGCCGTAGACGATTCTCTTTTAACGTTGGAATCCGACAAAGCCACTATGGAGATTCCGTCTCCGGTAGCCGGTACGGTCACTAAAGTGGCGGTATCGATCGGTGATTCGGTTTCCGAAGGCGATTACGTTTTAGACATTGAAGTGTCCGGTGACTCGGCAGCACCTGCTCCGGCAGAAGAAAAGCCAGCTCCAGCGCCTGCACCGACTCCTGCGCCAGCGGTTGAAGCCGCTAAGCCTGAACCGGTTCCGCAAGCGGCGCCTCCGGTTCCGGTTGCTCCAATGGCTAACAAATTGGTTAATGCCCAATCTATGGGGGCGAAATCTCACGCCTCTCCATCCGTACGTTCGTTTGCACGTAAGTTGGGTGTGGACCTTTCGACTGTAAGCGGTACCGGACCTAAAGGCCGTATTCAGCAGAACGATGTCGAAGCGGCGATTAAAGCGGTTATGTCCGGTCAAAAAGCGGCGCCTGGTCAAGCAACCGGCGGTGCGGGCATTCCTCCGATTCCGGCTGTTGATTTCAGTCAGTTCGGTGAAATCGAAACCGAAGAGTTGGGTCGCATCAAGAAGATTTCCGGTAAGTTCCTGCACGCCAGCTGGTTGAACGTGCCTCACGTCACTCAGTTTGACGAGTGTGACATCACCGAGATGGATCAGTTCCGTAAAGATCAGAAAGCGGCCGCCGAGAAGCAGGGCATCAAGTTGACTCCGCTTGTTTTCGTCATGAAAGCCGTGGTCAAAGCATTGCAGGAATTCCCGAGCTTCAACGCTTCATTGTCTGAAGACGCTCAATCGATCATCAAGAAAGGCTACTACAACATCGGTATTGCGGTGGATACACCGAACGGTTTAATGGTGCCAGTGGTGAAAGACGTCGATAAGAAAGGAATTTACGAATTGTCGCGTGACTTGATGGAAATTTCCGCCAAAGCGCGTGACGGTAAGTTGGGGCCTAAGGACATGTCCGGCGGTACGTTCACGATTTCTAGCTTGGGCGGTATCGGGGGTACTCAGTTCACGCCGATCGTCAACGCGCCTGAAGTGGCGATCATGGGTCTGTCTAAAGCGAAAATGCAGCCGGTTTGGAACGGTTCGGAATTCGTACCACGTTTGATCATGCCGTTTAGCGTCTCTTATGACCATCGCGCGATCGACGGTGCCGAAGGTGTCCGTTTCACAACCGCGGTCGGCCAATACCTGTCTGACCTACGTCAATTGATTCTTTAATAGGAGTTTGGGATGAGCAAGATTGTAGACATCAAAATTCCTGATATCGGTGATTTCGCAGAAGTCGAAGTCATTGAAGTCTTAGTTGCCGCAGGTGAAGAGGTTGCACAGGACGATTCACTACTGACATTGGAATCCGACAAAGCGACCATGGAAATCCCGGCGCCTTTCGCCGGTAAATTGGTTTCTTTCACGGCCGAAGTGGGTGACAAGGTTTCCGAAGGTTCGATTATCGGTACCATGGAAATCGCAGACAGCGACACCGTTGCCGCCAACGTTGAAGAAAGCGTTGCTGCAACTGCGGCACCTGCTGAAGAAGCGAAAGCCGAACAGCCTGCACCGCAAGCCGTTTCAGCCGCCGATCTTCCACCTGCGGACATGCAGTGCGAAGTGTTGGTGCTTGGTTCCGGTCCTGGCGGATATACCGCCGCATTCCGTGCCGCCGACCTTGGCAAGAAAGTGGTCATGATCGAACGTTACGAGAACATCGGTGGTGTGTGTTTGAACGTGGGTTGTATCCCGTCTAAAGCGTTGTTGCACATGTCTGTCGTGTTGAACGAAACCCGTGAAATGGGTGCGCACGGTATCACGTTTGCCGAGCCTCAAATTGACACCAATAAAATGCGTGAATACAAAGATTCCGTTATCGGTAAATTGACCGGTGGTTTGGCAGGTCTTGCCAAGGCGCGTAAGGTTGAAGTCGTTCAGGGTTACGGCAAGTTCAGCTCCGCCAACACCGTGACGGTTGAAATGGCAGACGGTTCCACCAAAACTATTGCATTCGAAAACGCCATCATCGCGGCCGGTTCACGCGTTGTGAAACTGCCGTTTATTCCGCATGACGATCCTCGTGTAATGGATTCGACCGACGCATTGGAATTGGAAGAAGTTCCAAACCGTATGTTGGTCATCGGTGGCGGTATCATCGGTCTGGAAATGGCGCAGGTTTACGATTCACTGGGTGCGAACATCACCGTAGTTGAATTGGGCGACACCATTATTCCGGGTGCGGATAAAGATATCTCCAAGCCGTTGCTTAAGAAGATCAAAAAGAAATACGAAAACATTTACCTGAAATCGAAAGTGACTAACGTCGAAGCCAAAGAAGAAGGCTTGGTGGTCACGTTTGAAGGTAAAGATTGTCCTGAAACCGATACCTTCGACCGTATCTTGGTTGCGGTAGGCCGTGCGCCTAACGGTAAACTGATCGATGCCGAGAAAGCTGGTGTTGTCGTTAACGATTGGGGCTTCATCGAAGTCGACGAACGTCAGAAAACCAACGTTGATCACATCTACGCGATCGGTGACATCGTCGGTCAGCCAATGTTGGCGCACAAAGCGGTTCACGAAGGTAAAGTGGCGGCGGAAGTCATTTCCGGTATGCCGAGCGCCTTCACGCCAATGGGTATTCCTTCTGTGGCCTATACCGATCCTGAAGTGGCTTGGGCTGGTAAGACAGAAGACCAGCTTAAGGCGGAAGGTATCGAATACGAGAAGGGCGCTTTCCCATGGGCGGCTTCCGGACGTAGCTTGAGTTTGGGACGTGACGAAGGGATGACCAAAGCGTTGTTCTGTTCTGAAACCCATCGCCTGCTTGGTTGCGGTATCGTCGGTCCTAACGCCGGTGAACTAATTGCCGAAGCGATGCTGGCGATCGAAATGGGTGCGGACATGCAGGACATTGGCCTGACCATCCATCCACACCCAACGCTATCGGAAACCATCTGCTTCGCGGCTGAGATGGCAGAAGGAACCATTACGGATCTGATGCCTCCGAAGAAGAAAAAATAAACAGGCCTGTTTATTTTAGTTTTTGAAAAAAAACCCGTAAAAAGCGGGTTTTTTTATGCCTGAATAACAGAACTCTTCATTTCCTCTAAGTTAATTTTCTTAAGGAAGTAGTGGGATTGCTAGGCAAATAAAAATAATGAAAAGTCCCATTAAAACAAGTGATTAGAAACAATGTGGAACAGAGGTTTAGCTCCATTGTTTTTGAGTAAAATAGTGATCGTATCAAGGAAGGTATGAATTATGTATAAAAATAAAAAGATGAATAGCATTCGAATTAAAAGTTCGATTCCTACCGTGACATTAGCGGTTTCAATGATCGTTTTGTTAGGAGTCGCTTATTGGATGTTAAAAATGCAGGAGCATTCTATAAAGCTACAGGCGGATAAATTTATTCAGTCCATTTCATTGACGCTCAATGCGGATCGAGACCTTTATCAGGCGAAAGTAGCCGAGTTAAATTTATTGGCCAACTATGGCTCGGCAGAGAAAAATGAGGGTTCGCGGCTTGAGAATGCTCAACAGGTTTCTGATCGTTACGCCAAATATACGGAGCATATGAAAGATTATCCCGATGTATTGGCTAAATCGGATGGTTTTAAATCTGACTTTGAGGCCTGGAAAAATCAATCGGACAAACTGGTTGCCGCCATCGGTCAAGCGGATGAAGCGGCAATCATGGCGCTGCGTAAGGACGAAGATAAGAAATTTTCTGCATTACGAGACAATCTTGATGTAGCGGGTGAGGCCGCATTATTAAAGTCTGTTGAGATGCGTGAACAGCTCGAGAAACAACTTACTCAATTCAAAACGATTGCCATTGTCATATTGGGTTTGATTCTGCTTGGCGCTCTGTGGATTGGTTATTCCATTCCTAAAAACATTTCCAGACAGCTACAAAAAACCATCGACGCCGCAAATGCCATTGCAGCAGGTGATCTATCCAACACCATCGAAACGAATGCGACGGATGAGACAGGCCAGTTATTGAATTCGATGAAGCGCATGCAGGATACCATTCAATTGCTTTTGCACGATATGAACCGTATGTCCGAAGAACATGATGCCGGTGACATCGATGTTGTGGTAGACGAAAGTAAATTCCAAGGCGACTATAAAAAAATGGCTGCAGCGATCAATGCGATGGTCAGCGACCATATCAGCATGAATAAAAAATCCATGGCCGTATTCAAGTCTTTCGGCAATGGTGACTTTGATGCCGATATGGAGAAATTGCCGGGTAAAAAAGCCTTTATCAACGAAAGCATCGAGACGGTTCGAAGTAACCTCAAAGCCATTACCGACGATACCGATATGCTGATCCAGGCCGTGGCTGATGGCGAGCTTGATAAGTTGGCCAATTCCGATAAGTTCCAGGGTGACTGGAAACGAATGATTGAAGGCGTCAATCAGATTTTGGCCGGTATGGTGAAACCGCTCAATGAAGCCATTGGTGTGTTGGTGGAAATCGAGCAGGGGAATCTAACTAAGACGGTGGCCGGCGATTACAAAGGCCAACTGGGCGAGTTTAAACAAACGGTCAACAATACGGTTGCTAAACTGTCGAGTGTCATTAACCAGACAGTTGAAGCTTCGCAGATTGTTTCTCAGGGTGCACAAGAAGTTGCGCAGGGAGCCATGGATTTAAGTTCACGCGTACAGGAGCAGGCTGCGGCCATTGAGCAAACATCCGCCACCATGGAAGAAATCACGTCCAGCGTCCAGCACAATGCACAGCATGCCAAAGACGCTTCGGATGTGGTGCGTACGGTGCAACGTCAGTCCAATACCGGTTCCAAGGTAATGGGGCAAACCATCGAAGCCATGAATGCCATTCAGGAATCCAGTCATAAGATTTCCGACATTGTCACTTTGATTGACGGCATTGCTTTCCAAACTAACCTATTGGCGCTTAATGCCGCCGTTGAAGCCGCGCGAGCCGGTGAGCACGGACGTGGTTTTGCAGTGGTGGCCAGTGAAGTCCGTTCTTTGTCTCAAAAATCTGCCGATGCTGCCAGAGAAATTACAACCTTGATTTCTGAAAGTGTCGACCGTATCGATCAAGGAACGAAACTGGCATCCGAATCAAGTGAAGTGCTTTCTGCTATTAACAAGTCAATTGATGACGTTGTGGAAGTGGTAGAGCAGATCGAACTGGCATCCAGTCAACAGATGGAAGGAATCGAGCAGGTTCATAAAGCGGTCGGTCAAATTGATGGTGTAACACAACAAAATGCAGCTCTGATAGAAGAGACCGCCGCAGCCGCCGACAGCATGAGTGAGCAGGCCGAACGTCTGAATCGTGACATGGCTTTCTTCAAAATACAATCAGCCGAGACTGAAGTGAGACAGTTGCCGGTCTGAAGTCATTGAAATAAAAAAGTAATTGTAATAATTACTAGTTCTGTTATAACTAAAACCCGCGCCTAAGTCGCGGGTTTTTTTATACCTTAATTTTATGTCGTTGTATCCAGTACGGAATATTGGCTGAGGCGGCTATATGAACACTATTTTGACAGGTTGAATTGAATAAACGTGAAAACAGATTCTGCTCTACAGTTGAGTAGGGAATTTAATTTTCCCTGTATCCGAATATTCTTAAAGGAATAAGAATGTACGACTTCCGACATTTTCGAATAGGCAGAACGCTGCGGTTTATGTTCCTTTTAATAAGCCTCGTCTTTTCAGCTAACGCTTATGCACAAATCGAAAATACTGGTTGGAAGCTGTATAGCATTGATAAGTTTCAATCATTTGATCCTCATCAACCGGAGTCTCGATATAACCTGCAAGAAGTAGAAGGCATTTCTTTGGTTGGCGGACATTACCTTTATTCCGGCGAGGTGAGCATCGATCATGCCGACGATTATGTGATCGACTTCAAAAACACCTCCGCCATAGACCGCTTTTCCTTTTATATTTACGATCAACAAAACAAACTGATTGCCACCGCATCGGGTGGTATCGGCAGTACGGAACCCAATCCGTTTTTTCTTCGTCACGGTCGTCCTTTTCATCTAGAACCCGGGCAGTATAAGTTGCTAGCGGAAGTTTCTTCTCCTTACTTCATTGCCCAGCCGGTTCCTTACGTCAACACGCTCGCCAAATACCGGCAGGAGATCAAACTGGGTAATGCGATCGTGTTGATCGGCCTTGGTATCTTTCTCTCCATGGGGATTTATTACGGTGCGCTGTCTTTTGCCCGCTCGCGTAATACCGAGGTGCTTTACGCCATATTCATATTTTCAAATTTGATGTTTAATGCCGGCGCACATCAGGTTTTAGCCCAATTGTTTGATCTGCATAATTTTTATCTGATTTCCTTTCCCATCCTTATTTCCAATTTTGTGTATGTACTCTTTGTTATGAAACTTTTGGAAATACAGTCTGGTAAAAATAAGAAACTGTTCTTTATCGGCGTCGTGGCTCTTGTCGTATTGGCTGTATTTGCATTGTTTGGCATGTTGTCTCCGAATTGGGTCAATGAGATGGCGCGTTTCGGTGTATGGGTGTTCCTGCTATATGGGCTGATTGCGGGGGTTGCCCGATCATTTCAGGGGAGCGTTGCGGCACGTTTGTATCTGTTTGCTCTGATGGTGTTCATCGGGCTTGCCAGTATGGCCACACTGCCGACACAATTGAGTTCGGATACCATCTACGTCGAACACTATGGACTGGCCGCTATCGCGATGGAAGTTATCCTGCTCGCGTTGGTGCTGACTTATCAGGTCGGCGAACTTTACCGTGAACGCATGAAAATGCTGCTTCGTCTCGATCACAGTAAGAAATTGGCGCATACCGATGCCGTCACCCAAATTCCGAACCGTTACGCGCTGGAAGTCGAACTGACCTCAATCGGACCGGATTCCTCTTTAACCTACATCGATATGGACAACCTTAAGTTCTACAACGACCGTTACGGCCATGCAAAGGGTGACGAACTGCTGACGACGTTTGCCACATTGATGCAACAAGGTATGGATGAGGAAGGGTGTATTTACCGTGTGGGCGGTGACGAATTTGCGGTCATTTGCCGAGACGGTAATGAGAAAAAGGTGCAGGCGCTTATAAATAGGGTTGTTGATGAAATGAGAGAAGCCGGTTTTGAAAACGTCGGCGTCAGTGCTGGTGTGGCCTTTGTGCGTGAAGCGGAAAATACGTCGGAGTTGAAGCACCTGGCCGATATGCGAATGTACCAAAATAAAATGAAACGAAAAACAGAAAATCATCACATGGCCGATATGGAGAGATAACCATGTATTCACCGAAAAAAGGTTTGCTAGTACCGATATTTATCTTAACGATCGTACCGCTAATCGCTTCATGGTTTGCCTATGCCGACCACTTGCCACCGGGATTTGGCGTATTTCCTCCCTTGCAGATAACCGATCCGCCGACGCCCGGCTTCAATATCTGGGTATTTCTTGTATTGTTGGTCGTCGAGATTTTTCTGACCGCTTTTCTACTGTTTCCGCAAAAATTCGGTTTCAAACCCGTTCCGGCACCAGCACCTTATGACCGCAAGGCTTTGCCTTGGTGGTTTTGGTTGGGAGCGGCGGTCATGCTGGTTTTCTGGTATCTCATGTGGGCACGCCCGGAACCGTTAATGGAACTGGTTTATTTTGCCTTCACGCCGCTCTGGTGGGGATTTATTACCGTGATCGACGGGTTGGTGTATTCGAGAAGCGGCGGTTACTCGCTCATGAGCAAGAAACCGAAACTGTTTCTAATCACTATAGTCGTGTCGTTGTTCGCCTGGTACTACTTCGAGTATTTCGACTACTTCGCATTGGGCAATTGGTACTACCCGAATTCGGTGTTGATTCCGGAACTGTCACACACAACCGTCGTGATACTGTTTCTGGTTGCTTACACCACTGTCTGGCCTGCCGTGTTTGAGTGGTACACCTTGTTGCATACTTTCCCGAAACTGGCCGTCAAATACTCGGACGGACCTAAAATCAGCCTGCCGGGCTACCCGATGTTAATTATCGGCTTGGCACTGATGGCGATTATGGTGTTCTACCCATATCCATTCTTCTGGGCGCTTTGGATCGGTATCATGCTGGCCTTTGCCGGAGTATTGGTCATCATGAATATTCCGTCACCCATCAGTGAACTTGCAAAGGGGAACTGGAGCCCGATGATACTGATTGCTTTGTCTTCCTTGTTCAACGGCTTCTTTTGGGAAATGTGGAACTACGGCAGCGCCCACCCGACAGACCCGGTTTCAAATCCCAACTACTGGGTGTATGACGTGCCTTACGTGAATGTCATTCACATCTTCTCGGAAATGCCGCTGGAAGGCTACTTCGGTTACCTGGCGTTCGGCTTACTCGTATGGCTGATGTTCATATGGGCAGGAAAGGTGTTTGGCTTTGAGACCTACTTGCTGAAAGAAGGTGAGCGCAAGTATGACAGTGAGGTTTGAAAAAGTAGTTTACATGCTCACCTGGAAGTGAGCTGGAAAATAGGTTTGAATGAAATGCTTAAAATTAACCTGTTTATTGTGAGCGTGATATGCCTGAACTAAATTCTTCACATCTCTATGATGAAATCAGAACTTTTCGAAAGTTGTCGGGTTCTATTGGTGAGCTTTCCGTGAATGCATTTGAAGCTGTTTACGGCTCTGAGGATGCCGCCAATGCTAAAGGG
>NZ_JBFHFC010000021.1:0-44869 GCF_041583835.1 Thiomicrorhabdus sp.
CGCCTGCTCGGCCCATTCGGCATTACGGCCGTGCAGTTTTGCCAATCCCCTAATATAGGCGACCGCATCGTTAATCGCCTTACTTTTGTGTGCATCCTCGACATTCTGCGGTGAATTACCTTTATTGTTACCCTCGTCCGGTTTGCTTTTATCAATTTTGGTTGGATCCGGAGGGAAAACGCCGCCTATTTGTACAGGGGTCGCCGCACCAAGATTCGTTCCTGGTGCCATAGCGGCGATATGACTGGCATAAAGGATATAGGTTCCGGCACTGGCGGCACGGGCACCGGTCGGTGCAACGAATGTAGCGACGGGAATAGTGGAGTTGGCGATGTTCTTGATAATGCTGCGCATCGCGGAATCAAGCCCACCCGGCGTATCCATTTGGATGACAATCAACTCCGAACCGGTTTTTTCCGCCCCTTTCAAGGCGCGTTCGATATAGTCGTCCGTTGCAGGTCCGATGGCGTCATTAATGGAAAGTTGCACGACCGAACCGATTCCGGCCTGTGCAGAATAGGAAGTAACGTAATACAGCATAAAAACGGTTGCCGTTAGCAACAGTGTTAAAATAGACGGTCGTGCGATTCGCTTCATAGCGTGCAACTCCTTAAGCAATCACTTAAGCGCATCCAGCGGTGATGCGGATTCTGTTACTGACTGACTTATACTTTACTCCTCTATCTTGAAAATTTCACAACAAAATCAATGGGAATTCCCCCCATTACCGTTTCATAAACATTGAAAACCGCACTTAACAGAGTCCTAAATCAATCTACTGATTCCTATGTGGAATTAAGATACACTAAGTTCTGATACACGAATTTTCGGTAAACGTTTTAATCAAAGAGGATTGAACGATGATTATCGGCGTACCTAAAGAAATCAAAAACAACGAATACCGTGTCGGAATGATTCCCGCCAATGTGCGTGAATTGGTTAAGCATAACCATCAAGTGCTGGTGGAAACCCATGCCGCGGACGGAATCGGTTTCAGCGATGAAGATTACCGGCAGGCCGGTGCGGAAATCGTTGTCGATGCCGCCGATATTTTCAAGCGTGCGGACATGATAATTAAAGTCAAAGAACCGCTTGCACAGGAACGCGCCATGCTTCGCGAAGGACAGATTTTATTCACCTATCTACATCTAGCTCCCGACCTCGCCCAAACCCAAGATCTGATTAACAGCAAAGCAATCTGCATTGCCTATGAAACCGTTAAAGACAATCACGGCGGTTTGCCGCTTCTGGCGCCGATGTCCGAAGTTGCCGGACGTATGTCGGTACAGGTTGGCGCGCACTTTTTACAAAAAATGTACGGCGGACGCGGTGTTCTACTCGCGGGCGTGACCGGAGTTGAAACGGCCAAAGTCGTCGTAATCGGCGGCGGTACGGTCGGTCGCAATGCCGTGCAGGTCGCCGTCGGCTTAGGGGCTGAAACAGTAGTATTAGATCGCAATCTCGATGCGTTGCGCCTGATAGAAATGCAATTCGGCAACAGCATCAAAACCATCTATTCCACGGCCGAATCCCTGGAGAAACATGTTCTGGAAGCCGACGTTGTCATTGGTGCGGTACTAATTCCCGGAGCAAGCGCGCCTAAATTGGTGACCGCCGAACACATCAAAAAGATGAAGCCCGGTTCGGTGATTGTGGACGTGGCGATCGACCAGGGCGGCTGCACGGAAACCTCCCGTCCAACGTCTCATGAGAACCCGACCTATATCGTCGACGGCGTCGTGCATTACTGCGTGACCAACATGCCCGGTGCCGTTCCAACCACATCGGCCTTTGCGCTTAACAATGCCACCCTGCCTTATATTCTTAACCTCGCCAATAAGGGTTACAAACAGGCTCTGCTTGACGACGAAGGGTTCCTACAAGGGTTGAATGTATTTCAAGGACAAGTCACCAATCAATCGGTGGCCGAGGCGCTCAACTTGCCGTTTTCCGATCCGAGAACCGCATTACGACCTGTTTAAAACAAGTAACCTGACCGCTAAATCTCATCGTAGGCGTTCACGCTTTCATTTAACTAAACGGGCTGTATTAAACCCGTACACAACAGTACAAAGATAAAACCAAAAAACATTTAAAAATTAATCAGTTAGACTGGGATATCTCACTTCTTTGAATTACACTAAACTTTAGTGAGTGACATGAAAGCCTTTGAACAACTCGATCCCGTTTTACGGAAAGGAGTGATTCATGATTCTACCCGATTGCACAAAATGCCCGGACATCGTAATTGTAGGCGGCGGCGCCGGCGGACTTGAACTTGCCACCCGGCTCGGTCATGCGCTCGGTAAAAAACAGCTTGCCCGAATCACTCTCATCGACCCGAACCGCATCCATCTTTGGAAACCCCTACTGCACGAAGTCGCCTCCGGTTCGTTAGATACCGGCCGTGAAGCCCTCAGTTACCGCGCTCATTCGGCAGAAAATCATTACTATTTTCGTATGGGTGCTTTTCAAAGTCTGGACAAAAACGCCCAAACCATTACCCTTGCTCCCCTGCTCGATCATCACGGCAAAGAACTCTTAGGAGAACGCACCCTGCCTTACGATTTTCTGGTGATCGCCATCGGTGCACGCTGCAACGACTTCGGATTAGAGGGGGTTCGAGAGAATTGCTTTACTCTGGACACGTCGGAGGAAGCCGAGGATTTTCACCTCTCGTTCCTAAACCGCTTTCTGAAATACTCCGAAGAAGCGCATGAAAACGAGAAAGTGCAAATCTCCATCGTCGGCGGTGGCGCGACCGGCGTTGAACTGGCTGCGGAACTCTATAATGCCGTAGATCGCCTGGAACAATTCGGAATCCACCAAATTCACCACCAAAGCCTTAATATCACACTCATTGAAGCGACGGGACGAATCCTGCCATTCATGCCGGAAAACCTGTCCGCCAAAGCGGAACGTACTTTGACCGATTTAGGTGTCAAAGTACTCACAAACACGGCAGTCAAGGGTGTAAGTGCCAATAAGATAACCACCGACAACGAGGTTTTCGATGCCGACTTAATCGTCTGGGCGGCAGGAGTTAAGGCGCCCAAATTCCTTTCCGAACTCGATTTGCCGACCAACAGAATCAATCAGATTGAAATCACCCCGACGCTGCAAGTTAAAGAGGAAGAGAACATTTACGCCATCGGCGACTGCGCAGCTCTCATAGATGCAGTCACATCCAAACCTGTTCCGGCAACCGCGCAGGCGGCTCATCAAATGGCGGAAGTCTGCGCACACAATATAGAAACGATTTTTAACGGAAAACCTTTAAGAACTTTTCAATACCACGACCACGGCACCCTCATTTCATTGAGCCGATTCCAAACGTTAGGCAGTCTGCTGGACGAAATTTTCAAGAAAAACTGGAAAGTCGAAGGAACAATTGCACAATGGATTTACGCCAGTCTATACCGCCAACATCAATTGACGCTTCACGGTCCATGGAAAACGTTTTGGATTATGCTGACCGGATTTATTGAAAAGCGGGTTAAACCCAAATTGAAGCTTTACTGAAAGAAAAAAGGAAAAACGTTAAGCGTATTAAATGTGGCTTTAAACCCGGTTTTAAAATTGATTAGAAAACCTGAAATCAATAAAAACAAAAAATGCCCTGACTATTTCAGAGCATCGATATGAGCCATCCGTTTCTAATAGCGCTCACCTCAAGATCAAGGTGCAAACGAATCAATCTGAAACGAATGGCGTTAAAACTTTAAGGCTCTAAAGAGTTAAATCCTTAAGAACCCCTTGATTAACATTAATCGCGTCGATCCTCATAACGGTCGCGATCTTTATCACGTCCCTTATCACGATCTTTTTTGTCGCGGTCATCGTCTCGATACTTTCTATCGTCATAATCCCTGCGATCTCTTTTATCGTTCTCATAACGAGGATCATAGCGCTGTTGGTGTTTATCAAAGTGCTTGCGGTTCTCATATTGATACTGTTCTTCGCGGCGATCGCGATGTCTTTGCTGATAGTGAGGCACATACTCATGGTTATACCAATTATCGTCCACAAAAAAGACTCGTCGACCACAGGCATTGTATTCCCTACAATGCATTCGCCAGTGCTTGATGTGCCCCGGCGGTACGTGTAGATACAGCGGCGGGAGGCGGTGCGGGGAATGCTCTATCATAATGGGATGATCATAGACCAATCGCGGCCGGTACGGGTAATCACCCAATTGGATCACCCCGTAGAAACCGGGCTGGCCGACGGTGATGGTCACCCCGACGTCGGCAGCGGATGCCGACGTACTCAAAGAAGCCGTAGTGCTCGCGGCGGCTAACGCTAAAGAAATCATGAATCGTTTCATGTTGATGCCCTCATTGACCGTGGTCAAGGACCTGTAGAGGTGATTGAACCACTCGAGATTGAATCGTTTCCATCTTGCGAAACTATCTTCCAAACACTCTGGTTCCGCAAGACCGCTTACTCAATTTTATGGATTCTGCATAAAATAATTTCGACGAACAGGTTTCAATTAAGACATATTTAGAAATACAAAGCAAAACAAAAAACGGCTTTCAAAATGATTCAAATTCGTATGAAACAAACGTTTCTACCACATTAAATCGTCAGGAATTTCAAACTTAGCGTAATACTCTCGATCTTCTTCGGACATAGAATCATCCTTATCACCGAAAGGTATCAATACGGCCGTATCGCGTTGTTCCACCTTTTCAGCCGCTTCCAGCGAAAGCAACACGTAACCACCGTTGAATCGTGCGATCCGAACATCGCCCGCAACCAGTTTTTGGCGGGTCTGTTTATTCACCTGTAAGCTTTTCACCTTGCCATCATCCGCAAAGTTATAGGTCACATCGCCTTCGTAACCGTTGATTCGATTAGACTCAATCAATTGGCGTAATGCGGCTTGTTCCGCTTTTTTCTCTTGCGCTTGCTGGCGCTCCAAATTCAACTGACGGTCACGCTCGGCTTTCTGCTGTGCAGCCTCGGCAGCTAATTTCGCCGCATCACTTTCTGCACTTCCGCCCTTCTTGCCTTTTTTCTGCTTAGTCTGTTGATACTTCTCTTTCTTCACCTGCTTAGCTTTCTGCTCATTAATTAAGCCCGCTTTCTTAAGCTGGTCAAATAGGTTTCCCGCCATGATTTCCACTCTTCTAAAAATTTGCCGCTATTCTACCCTATCCAACCAAAATCCAAATGACAAACCCTAAATCATGACATACGGACTTTAGACGTTTTAAACCAATTTATGCTTTAATTAGGCGCTAGAAACACAACCATAAAAAAGACGACGCTATGCTTCATCCAGATTCACGCGCTAAAGCCCATCACATTTTGCTGGAAACCGAACAGGCCTGTTTGGAACTGAAACCGCAGATTCATTCGTTAGAAGAATTCATGCAAATGGCAAAGCAACACTCTATTTGCCCGTCTGCCAAAATTGGCGGCGATCTCGGGCTGACCAAACCGGGCGTCATCGTCACCGAACTGGAAAAGGCCATTTTCGAAGCACCGCTGGAAACCGTCGTCGGCCCAATCAAAACCGTTCACGGCTACCATCTGTTGTGGATTAAAAAACGCCATTTCGGCGAATAGGCACCCTAAAAAGCCAAATCGAAGGCCCCAAAATTTGGCGTTCCTCTGATGCACGGAAAATCGATGCAGTTTCACAAAATAACTTATAATTTCAGCATTACTTTTCTCACATCGGCTTTTGCCCACCTTATTCGAGATTCCAATGAAAAAAACCTTTAAATTAACCCACGAAAAAATTGCCCCTGCCAGACTGGTTGAAGCCATTAAACACGAAGTCAAAAAATACATTAAAAGAGAGCGCAACAAGCCGCTACCTCAAGGAGCAGACTTCTGGGATTTCGACTGTAAATTCGGTGCCGATCAGGAAAACAGCGTCATGATCCATGTCGCCGAAATCGACAAATCGATCAACCAGGCCGAAGCGGATAATCTGGAAAGCTTCTACTTGGAAATTCTGGCCAAACCCGGAAATCGCCAGAAAAGAACCGAAGCCATTGAAGAAGAGATGGAATAACGTCTAACTAATACAAAAAAGCGGCCTATATGGCCGCTTTTTTGTACACTTATTTTTTAACTCAAAGCCATATTCACTCGGTTTTCTTCGCAAAAACCGCATGAACAAACTTCTCAATGACTAACGCAATGACGCCAACAACCAATCCGATCAACAATTCGGCAATGATCGTCGGCATGAAATCGACCGCGTGGTGTACAGAGTCCAAATTATGAACAAAGATGCCTCCGCCGACCAGCAGCATGGCAAGCGTTCCCACAATAGAAAGCAGACGAATCACTTTTGGTAACGCCAGAACCAACCCTCTTCCAGTCTTTTCAGTCAACGTGCGTTTAAAACCTTTCAAATTCTCGGCGACTTCCATCAAATACAGCCCTGCATCGTCCATTCTTACCAACAAGGCGACAATTCCGTAAACCCCTACCGTAGCAAGAAAAGCGACCACCGTGACGGCCACGATTTGAATCGGCAACGTTTGCTCGGCCACAGCGCTTAAAGCCAGAATCACGATTTCGATGGATAAAATAAAATCCATCAAGATGGCGGATTTGATCTTACGCTTTTCTTCTTCAAGAATCGCCGCTTTGCTCTCTTCGGTTTCGGCAACCGGTTTTGATTCAGATGTTTTATGGAACAGGAATTCGTAGATTTTTTCGGCACCTTCGAAACTCAGATAGATGCCTCCCAATAGCAAGATAGGCACGATTAACCAGGGGGCAAAGGCGCTTAATAAAAAAGCGACGGGTAAGATAATCAGTTTGTTTTTAAACGAACCTTTGGTAATCGCCCATAAAACCGGCAATTCTCTGGAAGCTTTGAAGCCGGAAGCTTTTTCGGCTCCGACCGCCAGATCGTCACCCAATACGCCGGCGGTTTTCTTGGCGGCCACTTTGGTCATAGTCGCCGCATCGTCAAACAGCGTTGCAATATCGTCCAGTATGACAAAAATTCCGGAAGCCATGCTCTATCCCCTTCAACTAATCTTGCCGACTATCATGTTCGTTTTGCCGCAAACAATCAAGCAAAGCGAAATAGCATTTGCTTACTGCCGTTAAGCGACCTAAGATTAAGGTTTAAAAAATTCTATTCTTTGAAGGTTGATGTTAAACCATGTCATTGTTTCCGCCCCACCCGCTTAGTCCAGCCGAGAATGAACGATGAAATGGTTTAAACATCTGCGTACGCTCTATATCTTGAACCGACACCCGATTCCCCACGATATTTGGCATACCTTGTTGCAACAAGGACACCTGTTTAAAAACCTGACTTCGGTTGAAAAAGCGCACTTGCGGGAATTAAGTACGCTGTTTTTGCATCAAAAGAATTTCGTTGCGACGCGGGAAATGGAACTGACTCACCAAATGGCAACCCTCCTTGCCGCCCAAGCCTGCTTACCTATCTTGAACTTGGGGTTGGGATATTACGACGGCTGGACCGACATTATCATCTATCCCGCAGCATTCAAGACCAATCGCAACATTACCGACTCCATCGGTCTGGTGACGCATCAAGAACAATTTCTCGGCGGCGAAGCATGGTCGAAAGGACCGGTGATTATTTCCTGGGATACGGCCGAGGCCGACCTATACCATCATCGCCACGGACACAATGTCGTGGTACATGAGTTCGCCCATAAACTCGATATGCTAAACGGCTCGACTAACGGCATGCCGCCCCTGCACACCAATATGATTCGACAGGAATGGACCAAGGCCTTCAGCGAAGCCTTCGATCACTTACAGAATCAATTGGAACGACATCATAATCCGGCCATCAACGCTTACGCCGCGACGTCGGCCGCAGAATTCTTTGCGGTATGCAGCGAATATTTTTTTACCGCTCCCAACAAACTGCATCAGCAATTTCCGAAAGTATACGAACAACTCGAACTGTTTTATCGGCAGGATCCGAAAACACGGATAAGAGATTGAATAATAAGATAATCAGACTTAACCGTCGGTTATATAAACGGTCTTTTAGGCCCTGCCGGAACGGCAGGGGCAACGTGGGTTACAACAGGATTTATTCGACTAAATAATCCATCAAGATAATGTACAGTTTTTCCAGAACCTTAATGTTTTCCTGTGTGATTTCTCGGTCGCAATCGGGATGCGCCAGTGCATCCTGATTAAGCTTCCAAAGGCGTTTGCAGGTATGCAAAGTCACCCTTAGTTCGTAAGGCGACGGATTTCCCGCCTCTGCCCAATCCCCGGGCATCATATCCACCTCTTTAGAGTGAAACTCGACAACCTTACCCGAATAGGATGTCGCGTTTCGCCCTTTTGTTTTAGGTGATTCCGATTGATCTAAAATCTTAGGCTGTAAACTCGATACTGTTGTCATGGGCCTTTCTCCTTGAGCGAACGTAATAAAACGAAAACTGTTGTTGAAGACCTTACCTCACGAACCAATTCTATAAACCTAGTGAAATACCAGGAATTAAAACGATTCAGTTAACATTAAACATTAGTTATACAAAAAACTCTACATTAGTTATTCAATTTTTTATTATTTAAATCCCTTACTCAACCTTAAACCCCAATTAGAAAGATAAAATCCGCCGAAAACGCTATAATCCCTCCATCTAACGTTTAAGGAAAAAATTATGGGAATTCAATGGTATCCGGGGCATATGCATAAAGCCCAGAAAGAAGTTCGCGAAATCTTCAACCAGGTTGATGTATTTATCGAAGTGCTGGATGCCCGCATTCCGTTCAGCAGCCAAAACCCGCTGATTGAAGAAATCCGTAAAGACAAACCGACCATTAAAATCCTAAACAAGACCGATTTGGCTGACCCTCTAAAGACTCAAGCTTGGCAGGAATATCTGGAACGCGAAAAAAGCGTACAAACTCTGGCGTTCAACGCCCAACAGTCCGACAAGCGTGAACAGGTTCTAAGCCTGATTAAAAAAATGGCGCCGGAGAAAGCCAATACGGTCAAAACCATTCACGCTTTGATTATCGGTATTCCCAATGTCGGTAAATCCACGTTGATAAATAACATCACCGGACGCACTATCGCCAAAACCGGTAACGAACCGGCGGTAACCAAAAACCAGCAGCGCATCAAACTGGAAGAGAACATCACTCTGATCGACACTCCGGGTATGTTGTGGCCTAACATTGAAAACGAAAACAGCGGTTACCGTCTTGCGATTACCGGCGGTATCAAGGAAACGGCGTTTGAATTGCCCGATATCGCTTCCTATGCGGCGGAGTATCTGATGCAGGCCTATCCTGAACAGCTTAAAGAACGGTTCGAGCTGGACGAACTACCGCACAGCGACATCGATTTCCTCGAAACCATCGGCCGAAAACGCGGCTGCCTACGTTCCGGCGGGATAGTCGATCTGGATAAAATTTCGCGCATTCTGATCATGGAATACCGCGACAGCAAACTAGGCGGCATCACGCTGGAAACTCCGGAGATGATGGAACAGGAACTCAAGCAGGTGGAAATTATTCGCCAGCAAAAGGAAGAGAAGAAAAAAGCACGCGAAGCCGATAAAAAAGCACGCCGCGCACGCCGTAAACGTAACGCTTAACAATTTCGCATACAAAACAAACGCTCCGGCTCCCTTCCACCACCGTCTCACCCGCAGAGGTTCTGCGGGTGAGCCAACTTAAAATCGAAATCTTCACGGCTCAACCACTCCTCCATTCTTTCAAATATAGGTAAACCGGCTAACAGTCTGTTATTTTTTTGATCCTAATCAAATAAAGTAATTCTGGTTACACTTCTTATAGACCTCATTTTTATCTACATGCTATGATTAACCTTACTTAATTTAGTACCTTAAGGATTAGCAACATGGCCGCATCGCCTTCCGATAACGATTTAAAAAATCACATCCTCAAAACCTCACCTGCGGCTTCACACGGCAAACGCTGGCTAACGTTATTGGTTATCGTTGCCCTCATGGGTGCGGGCATTTGGTATTTCATGAAAACCCAAAATGGTGGAAACGGCGGTTTCAGTTATCAGACCGAGGAAAGCTTTAAGGGCAATCTGACGGTAAAAGTCACCGCCACGGGCACTTTGCAGCCACTGGACAGCGTCGAGATGAGTTCGGAAACCTCGGGAACGGTCAAAGAAGTCATGGTGGAAGAAAACGACTTGGTTAAAACCGGACAGGTTCTATTAAAACTCGACACGACAACGTTGGAAGCCCAAGTCCAACAGGCAATTGCGAATGTGGCCGTTTCCAAAGCACAGGTTAAGCAGGCGCAAATCAGTCTTTCGGAAACCAAAACTACCTACGAACGTAAAAAGAAACTGCTCCCGAGCAAATACGTCTCCGAAGAAGAGTTAAACACCGTCAAATCCGCCTATTTGAGAGCGTCGGCAGACTTGGAATCCAGCAAGGCACAACTGTTGCAAATGGAAGCTGCATTGGCGCTGCAACAGGATAAACTTCGTAAAGCGACCATACACTCGCCGTTTGACGGTGTGGTCTTATCGCGCGAAATCGATCCAGGACAAACCGTAGCGGCGTCTTTGCAGGCACCGGTACTATTTACTCTGGCGAGAAACCTGACCGAAATGGAGCTTCTATTGGACATTGACGAAGCAGATATCGGTTCGGTTCAAGCCGGACAACACGCGACCTTTACGGTAGATGCTTATCCCGACGAAACCTTTTCGGCCACCATCACCAAAGTCCACTTGGCTTCCGAAACCGTCGACGGCGTGGTCACCTACCAAGCGCGTTTAAGCGTGCAGAACCCCGACGGCAGACTGCGTCCGGGAATGACGTCTACCGCCGACATTACCATCGCCGGCGTAAAAGATGCGCTATTGATACCCAATGCGGCCTTACGCTTCGAACCCCCTGCTTCCAGCAGCCAATCGTCGCGTAGCGTGATCAGCCAACTTATTCCTAGACCGCCCCGTGCCGTCAAAAAGAAAAAAGCCAACAATAGCACGACCCCGCATGTATGGATTTTGGAAAACAACCAACCGGTCATGATTGACGTCGAAGTCGGTTTGACCGACGGCGTCAACACTCAGGTTTTGAGCGGACTTGAACTGGGGCAAGATCTCATTGTCGACACCGTTAACGAGAAAAAATAATGAGTCATCCGTTAATTGAATTCCGTCAAATCGTCAAAACTTACGGTACCGGCATGGCTCAATCCACGGTACTTAAAGGAATTGATCTAAAGATTCAGGAAGGTGAATTTATCGCCATCATGGGACATTCCGGTTCCGGAAAGTCGACATCACTGAATATCTTAGGTTGTCTGGATACACCGACTTCCGGAGAATATCTATTTGACGGCTTACCGGTTGAACAGATGAGTACTCAACAACGGGCACTGCTACGCCGTTACTATCTCGGATTCGTCTTTCAGGGGTTTAATCTGCTCAACCGTACCTCGGCATTGGAAAATGTCGAGTTACCGTTGATTTACCGGGGAATGTCCGCCAAAGAACGTCATCAAGCGGCAATGGATGCCCTGAAAACCGTCGGTTTGGAAGACTATGTCGATCATACCCCCGGGGAACTTTCCGGTGGACAACAACAGCGTGTGGCAATCGCCCGCGCAATCGTCACTCAACCCAAGGTCCTATTAGCGGACGAACCGACCGGAAACCTGGACACTGCTCGTTCAATTGAAATCATGGAAATTCTTTCCGAACTTAACCAGAAACAAGGCATCACCGTCATCATGGTAACCCATGAAGAGGACATGGCTGCTTACGCACACCGCCGCATCCTATTTAAAGACGGTCAAATCGTTACGGAACAGGAGGCAAACTCATGATCTGGAACGCCTTAACACTCGCCATTCGAGAAATCCGCCGTAATTTGATGCGTTCGTTTCTCACCGTTCTGGGTATCGTCATCGGGGTCGCCTCCGTCATTACCATGGTCACCTTGGGGAGCGGCGCAACCTTACAGGTTACACAAGATGTCGCCAGCTTAGGAACCAACCTATTAAGCGTCCATCCCGGCCAACGTATGAGCATGGGCGTACGCAGTTCGGCAGCGGCTTTTAAACTGGATGACGCGCTTGCGATCGAACGCGACGTTCGCGGTGTCAAAGCCGCCGCCCCGATCTCCAGTTCGGCTGCGACTGCTGTCTTCGGAAACAATAACTGGTCGACTACGGTACACGGAACCACGACGAAATATTTCACTATCCGTGAATGGGAACCGCATTTAGGCCGTGTTTTCACCGATGCAGAAGAACGCTCGGGAAGAGCCTTATGCGTGATCGGAACCACCGTCCAAAAAGAACTCTTCGGCACGGAAAATCCGGTCGGCAGCAAAATCCGTTTTAACAAAATGGCGTGTCAGGTAATCGGTGTATTGGAATCCAAAGGCCAAAGTTCTTTCGGTTCGGATCAGGACGATCTGATTCTTATGCCGTTAAAAACGTTCCAGCGTCGAATCAGCGGCAATACCGATGTCGGTCGTATTCAGGTCGCCATTCAAGAAGGCTTGGACACAACGGCTTATAAAACCAAAATTGAAAAATTACTGCGCGAACGCCGTCACCTGTCGGATAACGAAGACAATAACTTCTCGGTCACCGATATGAAGGAAATCGCCAGCATGCTGAGCAACATCACCAAGGTGCTGACAATGTTATTGGGTGCGGTGGCGGCCGTCAGCTTATTGGTTGGCGGCATCGGCATCATGAACATCATGTTGGTATCGGTGACGGAGCGTACCCGGGAAATCGGGATTCGTCTGGCGATCGGCGCTTTGGAAAAAGAAGTTCTTTTACAGTTCCTGGTCGAGTCGATCGTACTCTCGTCTTTCGGTGGTTTTTTCGGCGTATTACTCGCGGTCGTCGCTTCTTACCTGCTTTCGATTATTATGTCGATTCCTTTGGTCTTCAATCCGCTAGTCATTCTATTGGCTTTCGCCTTTTCTGCACTTATCGGTGTAATTTTCGGCTATTTCCCTGCACGAAAAGCGGCCAGACTGGATCCGATCGTCGCTTTACGTCATGAGTAACCCTATTTTATCCAAAGGGTATTCAAGGGTATTGCTAGCCAATTCAATGGCGGATTTTGTATACTAAATCCGCCATTGATTGCTTAAGCCAAACCTGTCTACAAGAAACCGCCGGGAAGACGTCATGAATTCAGAAAACAATCCAAACCCGATCAATTCGGTTGCCACGGAACAAGAAGAATCCGCTAAAAACGTAGCGCTGGTCGTCTACATTCTGCAAGCCTTCAGTTTTATCACCGTCATTACCTTTGTAATCGCCGTCATCATCAACTACGTTAAACGCGACGATGTGCGAGACACTTGGATCGCCAGCCACTTTCGTTGGCAGATTCGCACTTTCTGGTTCGGAATGTTGTGGCTGACCATCGGCATCATAACCAGTCCGATTGGCGTCGGCTATTTCGTACTCATGATTAACTTCGTCTGGATGATCTACCGTGTCGTACGCGGCTGGCTAAATTTAAACGACAATCGGGCAATGTATCTTTAAGCTTAAACCCCAGGTTATTTGTTGATTTAAAACAATAAATTTGCATTAACCTTACATTTTATCCTTAATTTTATTGACATAATTCCAAGCCATTTTTAAGCTTTAATTTGATTCGGATTTACACCAATGCAATAACAAGGATGTGTGATGCAAACCCCAATTCCCAATCGAACCGTTGCCGGAAAAGAACTTGCAGACGAAATGCGGGATTTGTTCAGGCGCGAGAACCTCATTGTGCTGGCACTTCCTCGCGGCGGGGTTCCCGTCGCCTATGAAATTGCACGGAAATTAAACGCCCCCCTCGACCTTCTCCTAGTCAGAAAACTCGGTACACCCGGCTTTCCCGAATTAGCGATGGGCGCGATTGCCAGCGGCGGAATCAGAGTACTTAACTCACAAGTCATTCGTAGCTACGCCATCAGCGAAGCGGATATTGAAGCCGTGGAAGTCCGAGAACGCCAGGAATTACAACGACGCGAACAAGCCTACCGAGGGCAGCGCCCCCATCCCGATTTAAGCGGCAAAAACGTGATTCTAGTCGACGACGGACTGGCGACCGGTTCGACCATGCATGCGGCGATTGATGCCGTACGCCAGCAAAATCCGCAAACCGTCACCGTCGCCGTTCCGGTCGCACCGCCGGATACCATTTATGAATTACGCCAAAAAGTGGACGAAGTAATCTGCCCGGTTCAACCGCATTATTTTTCTTCAATCGGACAGTGGTACGACGACTTTTCCCAAGTGAGCGACGAAGAAGTGACCTCGTTACTCTTGCAGGCTTGGCAATCATGATTCACCTAAGGCCTATGCTTATGGATACACCACAAACTATCTTGATCGATGCCGGAAACGTACAACTGGAAGGCATTCTGACCATTCCTAAAAATGCCGGAGGATTGGTGGTATTTGTCCACGGCAGCGGCAGCAGCCGTTTCAGTCCGCGCAATCATTACGTGGCGGAGTTGCTTAACGATATCGGTCTAGTGACTTTGCAGTTCGATCTGCTGACGCCTGAGGAGAACCAGATCGACGAATTCACCCGAGAATACCGTTTTGATATTGAGTTATTAAGCCAACGAACAATCGCTACGGTAGACTGGTTAAGCGAGCACCCTCAATTGAGCAAGCTTTCAATCGGGTTATTCGGTGCCAGTACCGGAGCCGCTGCCGCCCTAAATGCCGCCAAGGCCAGACCAAATGAAGTGGAGTGTGTGGTTTCGCGCGGAGGAAGACCGGATCTGGCAATGGAAGCCCTGCCCGATGTTTTAGCACCAACTCTGCTGATTGTCGGCGGATTCGATCATGAAGTCATGCAGCTAAACCTGAAAGCCCAGCAAGCCATGAAAAACCAATGCGAATTGAAAACGATCGAAGGCGCCACCCATCTGTTTGAAGAACCCGGTACGCTCGAACAAGCTGCCTTGGCGGCAAGGGATTGGTTTACAAGATTTTTATAAAACACCTGCGAAAAAGTGTTTAAAAATAACACGACATTTTCAACAGGGTTAGATACAGTCGATTCTGTACAGACCGAATTTAATCACTCGTTTTCGATAAACTTTTCAGCGATTTCCAATGCCTCTTCCGCATTCAATCCTTGGTGCATAAAGTCATAGGCGATCTGTTGCTCTTCGGTCAAAAAGCGGTTCTCATAATCGGCGATCATGGTCTTCCAAGCCTGCTTATCTTCGGATTGGTCCGGCGTATGCGCCAACAATTTAGCCAGCATACCCAACGCAATCGTACTTTCGGTCATGGTTTGATAAGAATTCGAAAACGCTTCGATCCGGTTTTTCAACTGCTCTTTTAACACCGGCTCCGTGATTTGATCCAACGATTCTTGAATCTGCGCCAAAAGCGCTTGCCCTTTACGATGTCCGGAATGCATTTGGGATACGGCCAGATTCAAGGCCATACCGGCCTGCTGATAATCGGCTTGGTCATTCGATATCGGCGAACCGTCTTCAACAAAATTGAATTCCGAAACCTGGCTGGCCGCCATGGAAATAAACGCGTCTTTGGCATCGGAAGTGACAATACGATGGTGTGCAAGTAATTGCGGGCTAGTAACATGAGTGATGTGACAGCCGCAAATAAACCGCCCCTGATGTTCGCGGAGATGAATGACTTCAACCGCTTCAAGTCCATAGACCTCGTCGGTTTCGAGATTTTTGACCCTTAAGCTCAACAACTGCTGAGGATAAAATAAATCCTGTTCGTCGACCCAGAAACTCAAGCCGGTCAAGTTAACGTCAAAGCCCTCAAAAGGCACCGTAAATTCAATATCTTCGTAATCCGTCACGAGAAACTGACGTGAAAAACGGGATGACTGGCGCTGTTCGCTGGCGGACTGACTCACAATAAAATCCTTCTCTGTTACCCTTTAGGTTTGAAACCTAAAGCCAAACATTCCGCTTCGGGCAACCACCCAAGACAGCTTCTAACTTTCAAGGATTGATAATTACGCACGATCGGCATAACCGTAATCACACCCCATACTATTTGATACCAATGCCAACCGATTGCCGACGGCTGTGACGACCACCATAGATTGTTCACGCCAAAATGTTTGGTTTTAAACACTAAATGAATGGCTAGACGCCAATATTTCAATGCATACTGAATTCGGGTTGATAACATCAATTCGTCTCTTTTCTATTTCTTTTTCGTCTTATCGAGCACAAGTGTAAAGCACCTGAACACTTATTCACAACTTGTTCGGTTTACTGCGTTTGCAACTCAATTAAAGGGTTATTCTCTTTATACACGGTCGAACCCAAAGGCGCATGAATTTTCACCACTTTGGCCTCAAACGGTGCGGTGATTTTATAGTAACGACTCCACGCCTGCGCCATCGATAATTCCGCCTTGGCTTTATCCAAGTTAGCTTTGGCCATATCATGCTGCAACTGGGCCGCATCCAAAGTACGCTTGGCGGTTACGGTGCGATCAAATAAATCCATCGCTTGATCCAACTCAACCTTTGCATCTTCAAACTGCACTTTTTTTGCGGAGACATCCGCTTTTAAATATGCGAGCTTCGCCCAATAGCGCTGTTGATCGATCTCCATTAAAACCGTGCCGGCCTTAACTTGCTGACCTTCCTCAACGTTCATCTTAGTCACTTGTCCGCTGACCAAAGCGCCGATGGTTACATTCGTTGCAAAAGCGTTTGTCGGCGCCAAAGCCATCAGGCCGCTGAACATCACCGAACCCAATAAAGTGTAAACAGGCTTTCGATTCATCGTAAATTTCATGATTGGTTTCCTTGCATTGGCTCAGAAGAGGCGTTCTCAGGTTGGGTCATCGGTTCCGCATTTCCGGCGGCAGAAAACACCTCTTTACCCATTAAATAATCCAGTTTGGCCCATAGAAGCGCTTGTTTAAACTTCCAGGCGACTTGTTCGTAGTTGGCTTCGGAAAGACGTACCATCGAATCGCCCAAATCGGTTGCGGTTTCGTTTTCATACAAGGCACGGCTGTAATCCAAGTACAGGTCGGCATAATCGCCGAAAATTTGGTTCTGGTTCTTTTCCGCTTGCAACATTTTCAACTGAAAATACAGATCCGCCACTTCGTCACGCAAATTCTGTTCAAGCAAGCGCAGCTTTGCCTGTACCGCTTGAATATCCGCTTTTGCCTCACTGACCTTGGCCGAAATCAGACCGCCGTCGTACAACGGCATATCCAACATGATGCCGATATTCCAGTTACCTTCGCGAATCTCGGGATAACTGGACAATTTACCCGCCCAGGCGTCTAAACTGATATGAGGTTTGTTTCCGGCTTGTTGGCTTTGCAACGTCAATTGTGCTGCCTGCAACTGCTGTTTAAGCGCATTCACCTGAGTGTTTTGCTCTAACGCCTGCTGCTGCAGTTCTTCCAATTTTGTGTCGTCCGCTTTACGTTTGGCGTAGTCTTCCAATTTGGGAAACGTTAGTTCGTCCGGACGTGCTTCCGGTTGCCCCAAAAGATTGGCTAATTCAATACGGGTTTTTAATTGATTGAATTCGGCACGCTTACGTTTAACCAAGATTTTTTCGTAATCGTTTTCGATCTTCAGATAATCGACGTCCGAAATGCGTTTGAGTTCCAGGCGGTCTTTGGCTTTATCCAGCGCCACATACGCAACCGCCATATCTTCGTTATCGATCCGGTACTGAAAATCCGCCAACAACACATTGAAAAATCCCTGCATCAACTGCAACTTAAGCTGTTGTTCGGCATCCGTATAAAGAATATTTTCAGCATCCGAACGGGCCTTGAGCGCGTCGGTCAAATTCTGGTTGCGATCAAAATCATACAACGTCTGATTGGCGTGAATAGCGGCTAAATGAAAATCTTCGGTTTTCTCGGCATAGTCTCTCCACGCCAATCGACCGACTAGATTTAACTGTAAACCGTCTTTGGAATCCTGAGATTCCATTTGGGATTGCAACTTATTCAGCTTCGCTTGCTGAAGACTCATTTGAGGCAGTTCCGCAACCGGTGTCGACAAGACATAATCCAACGTCAGCGGATTCGGTAATTCGGCCTGAGCGGAAGTGCCGAAACACAGTGCCAACGCCAAACCGATCCGACGCAAACCGCTTTTGGCCGGCACCACGGATAATCCGGAGAAGGTCTGTTTAGTCACGGTTCGCTCGCTTCTGTTCACGTTTGTATTTAGTAAACGGCATCTCTTTATAAGCGCCGCTAATCACGTATTCGGCCAACCACTTGAATTCTTCTTTGGTGCGGGTCGGACCGGTATATTTCAGAATCGGCTTGCCTTCCAGATCGAAAATCATCATCACCGGCGTAGCTCGAACGCGGTATTTCTTTTCCGACATATGCTGTGAAGTCGACACGGTGCCGTCAAAATCGGTAACTTCGTTACTGCCTTCGATATCGACCTTAAAGGTTAAAAAGTTTTCTTTAAACAGTTTAATCACATCCGGCTCGGTCATGATGGTCGTTTTCATGCGGTGACAAAACGGACACTCGTCCATTTCAAAAAACATAAAAATACCTTTTTTACCCGCTTCCTTGGCAACCTCCAACTCTTCCTTATAATTCCCGAAAGACTCGTCAAAGAAGTTACTCTCTTTCGCCCAACTAGGCGAACTTAGCATCCAAACACTTAACGCTAAAGCGGTTAAAATCCTTTTTTTCATTTTTATTATCCTCATGCTGGTTTTTCACCTAAAGGCATTGGCCCTTTCCGAAAATTCGACCGACTATTTTTTCGTCATCTCACCGAAACGCTGAATAAATTCTTCCAGCATTTTCTGATCGACCATCCCGGTTCTTGCAGCAACCACCGTACCGTCCGGTGCAACCATATAAGTGGTCGGCAACCCTTGCAACTTGCCTAACGGCGAAGTTCTGCCGTCGATTTTCTGTTTGAAACGCACAATGTCATAGTTGATCATCTGAGATTCGGCAAACGCCTTGACCTTGGCTGGATCGTTATCTTCATAATTCACTCCGATGACGATAGCATCCTTGTCCTTATGTGCCTCATGAAACATGACCAAATCCGGAATTTCCACCAAACACGGCGGACACCAAGTTGCCCATAAATTCACGATAACCCACTTTCCTTTATAGTCGGAAAGCTGTGAAGGCTTGCCGTCCAAATCGACGAATTCGATCGGTTTGCCAGGAGGTTCCGCAAACGCGCTGGAAGCGATGCTTAACAAACTGGCTGCCGCGGCAACCCGCAGAAATTTCTTCAATGTCAAAATCTGATTACTCATGTTTAAAAAACGTGATTTCATTCAAAATCCTTTTAATAATTCTTGATAGTTGAACGGCCTTTTAGACAAGTCCGTTCCACTTTAAATACCCGATTCAGGTAGGTTAAAAACAGATTTAAAACTTAATTATTTGGTTAGGCATGTCCCAAGACCTTTTTCACAAAAGGCAAGGTCAAGCGGCGTTTCTCGACCAACGTCGCCTGCTCCAACATTTTCAATACCGCCAACAATTCCTGAAGATCATTCGAGAATTGCTTGATCAAATAGTTTCCGACTTCAACCGGAAGCTCGAAGCCGAGACGTTTGGCGTGACGTTGCAATGCCATAATGACTTCTTCTTTTTCATGCAAGGCCGAAAGTTTAATCGGCAATACATTCATCAGTGCTTTGGTCAATTCAGGCGTTACCAGCGACCAATCGACCACCGAATGTTCTCCGGCCAAGATCACATTGTGTCCCTGCACGCTCGACTTGGTCAGCAAATTCGCCAGCGCCTGCTCCCATTTAGGATTGCCGATAATATGTTCCATGTCGTCCAAACAAACCAACGGCGTTTGCTCAAGTCCGATCAACACATCGGGAATCAACGGCAAACCGGCATCGTTCATCGGTAAGTACACACTGGCCTGCCCCTTTTCAGTGACGTAACGACAAGCCGCCTGCAATAAATGCGTTTTACCCGCGCCGCTTTCCGCATACAGATAAAAGGCGTTACCTTTCGGCTGTTTAAGCGCCGATTGCAACGAATTCAAAGCAACCGCCAAAGACTCCTGCTCGGTGACAAAAGTCTCAAAACAGGCATCATCCCGTAGACCAATTTTCAAAGGCATCTGTACAAACACTTATTGCCCCTCTCGTAAATTGGCTTCATATTCTTTTGATAAATCAATTAATTGCGTTTCCGGCCTCTGCGCCAGTCCCTGCAATTTCATTTCCACTTTTCCGGTAAGTCCGCTTTCGGACTCTAAAGTGCTGCCGTCGATCCGCTGAAAGATTTGCAACACATCATCATAGCGCCCTTGGTAAACGACTTCAAATTCTGCACGGCTGCCTTTAATTTCCTGTAAAAACACCTTATGAATCGCCGGCTTCTGTGCATTTAAATAATTTTCTACGTCGACCAACTGCTGAGCATCGGCGACCTGGTTTATACCAAGCGTTGCCAGCCCCACCATACTGGCACTTTGACGGTATTCGTAAGAGTAACTCGCCATCATGCGGTCGAACATGGCATTCATCAACGGCTGAACACGGTCACCCTGACTGTTTCCGCTCAGAAATTCAGCACCGTTTCGATCGTAAACCCGCCAAACCAATTCGTAATTGCGGTTAGGAAGAACACTCAATTCAAACAACAATAAATACTGACTGGCAAATTGGCTTAAACGCTGCTGAACTTGTTGTTCGGAGACACGTCCTGCTTGGGGATAAAGCCAATCGGCTGTAGACGGGAATAATAAAGGCAACGCCAACAAACGTGGGTAACCTCGAAATTCGATATCTGGACGATAACTCAAAGCCTCGGGATTCAGTTTTAAAGAGGAACCGGCTTCGCGCAGCGTCCCCAAAACCAGCGTCATCGGACGTTCCGAGCTCGGCCAAACTAAAATACTGCTACGCTGAAATTTTTCCAACAAACGCTGGCGGTCGAATTCCAATACCAGATTTTGACCGATGACCACCCCTTCCTCTTTGCGCGGTGCAAAATGGTAACTGCTCAACCAGGCTTTGGCCTGACCGATCAAATCGCGGCCGACGTCGGCCTGTAAAATCCCGCCGTCTCCCGTCACTCGAACCAAAAGGTCTCGCATACCTTGACGAATCTTAGTGTCTAGATTGGGAGTTTCGACGACATTACCCGACGCATCGATCTCAGGATCGAAGGATTCAATAATGGTAAATAACTCCGACGTTCCGTTACTCTCTTCATTTGCCTGAACTGTACTTAAAGCATTAAATGCGACAATTAACGCGATTAGAATAAAACTTCTCATATCTGACTCTTAAATTTTCGTTACAATATCATAATATTTTTTGTGTACTCAGTAGAGACTTTTATAGAGACTTTTGCAAAGGCCCCGCCCCGCATCCAAATGGCTCCGTAACAAGCATACCGAGGCGCTTCGCATTAACAAAGCCTTTTAATTGGAAATTAGAAAAACGCTATGACTTCAAACAACCAATCGATCAGCTATAAAGATGCCGGTGTCGACATCGATGCAGGAAACGCGTTAGTCGACGCGATCAAACCCATTGCCAAAGCAACGGCGCGCCCTGAAGTATCCGCTTCTCTAGGCGGGTTTGGAGCCCTATTTGAACTGCCAATGGATAAATATAAAAATCCGGTATTGGTTTCCGGAACCGATGGTGTCGGTACCAAACTGCGTCTTGCAATCGACAGCGGCAAACACGATCAGGTCGGAATCGACTTGGTCGCCATGTGTGTTAACGACCTGATCGTACAAGGTGCGGAGCCTTTATTCTTCCTCGACTATTATGCGACCGGCCACTTGGACGTTGCCGTTGCTACGGACGTCGTCAAAGGAATCGGCGAAGGCTGTTTGCAGTCAGGCTGTGCGTTGATCGGTGGTGAAACGGCTGAAATGCCTGGCATGTACCCTAAAGGCGACTACGACCTTGCCGGTTTCTGTGTCGGAATTGTCGAAAAAGCGGATTTGATTGACGGCACCAAAGTAAAAGCCGGTGACATCATGCTTGGTTTGGCTTCCAGCGGCCCACACTCTAACGGTTACTCGTTGATTCGTAAAATCATCGAAGTTTCCGGAGTTGACCTGCAAAAAGACATCGACGGACAACCGTTGATCGATGCCTTAATGGCACCGACCAAAATCTATGTTAAATCCCTATTGGAATTAATGAAGTCGGTTGAAGTTCATGCGGTATCTCATATTACCGGTGGCGGTCTATTGGAGAACCTTCCTCGCGTCATGCCTGAAAACACCATGGCTAAGATCGACACTAACAGCTGGCAGCGTCCTGCAGTATTCGACTGGCTGGAAGAAGCCGGTAACGTCGAGTATGAAGAGATGCACCGTACGTTCAACTGCGGTATCGGTCTGGTCATCGTGGTTGACCAAAACGATCAGCAGAAAGCGATTGACGCCTTAACCCAAATGGGTGAAACCGTTTCCGTCATCGGGCAAATCGAAGCTTCGGATCAAGCGGAACCAAGCGTTTCCCTATTTAAGGGTTAAAAAACCGACGGCTGGCAACACATAATTGCCAGCCGACTATCCGGTCTCTAAAATCTCGATACAACTCCGTTAGAGGCCTTTTTAACGACCACTCGAACAAATCGACCTATGAAACAACCTTTGCGTATTGCCGTTCTTATCTCAGGAAGCGGTTCCAACCTTCAAGCGATAATCGAGCATCAGCAACATCATCCCGATCTCTACGAAATTGTTTTGGTTTTATCCAACAAGGCTGACGCCTATGGTTTAGTGCGGGCGCAAACCGCCAACATCGAACATTTGGCGATTGACCATCGCAACTATCCGGACCGTGCCGCATTCGATGCCGAATTAAAAAAACAGATTGACGCTAAACAGGTCGATTTAGTGGTGCTTGCAGGTTTCATGCGCATCCTGACCGACGGTTTCACCGAGCACTACCTTGGTAGAATGCTCAATATTCATCCCTCTTTATTACCTAAATATCCAGGCCTGAATACGCACCAAAAAGCCATTGATGCCGGAGACGCCCAACACGGTTTGAGTGTCCATTTCGTGACTCCGGAACTCGACGGCGGCCCGGTCATTCTGCAATCAGCCGTGGATATCGTTCCAGAGGATGATGCAGAAAGCCTCAGGGAAAAAATTCATCGTCAGGAACATATCGCTTACCCTCTTGTGGTTCAATGGTTCGCGGAAGGCAAGTTGAAATATGAAAATGGGCAGGCCTGGTATAATCACAGTCCTCTGCTTCAACCACTGCAACTCGAGTCGATGCAAATCGCGGAACCGGCAGTGAACTGACGCAATGTTACGCCAAGCAACCTTCATTTAAGGGAGTCCGTGCCGCATGTTCCACCCAACCTCAAACAGTCGATTCTCGAACTTCGTTTTGAATAAACATCGCTCTTTTTCGTTGTTCTCATTCTTTGCACTGACTTTACTCTTTGCAACCCATGCCGCTCATGCCGCTACGATTAAAACGTTTTCCGCCAAGTACGAAGTGCAGGCTTTTGATATCAAACTGGGTACTTCGGTACAAACCCTGGAATGCAATGGACAGGAGTGCACTCTGACCGCTAAGGCAAAACCCAGCGGTTTGGCCAGCATGTTCATTAACGAAGCCACCGAAGAAGTTATTCATCTCAAGCAGACCGACAACGAATTGATTTGGCAGAGTTATCAAAAAACCACGCACACTAATTCCAAAACACCTGAAATACTGAAAACCGTTAAATTCGTTAAAACCGAAACCGATCCGGTTCAAGTGCATTATGTGGAAAAAGACCGCTTCTGGCCGCTGCATTCCAAACTATTCGATATGGTTTCAATGGCCTATGCATTACAGTACGCCAAACTCAACCAACAACCTCTGAACAACTTCTATCTACAAGATACCGGAGCTCAGGATGCCGTCACGGTTGAACCTTACGGGGAAGCCGAAAATCTCGAATTAGCCGACCTGGAAACCAGCGTGGAAAGCGAACAGTATCGTTTTGAGACCAGTAAGGCCAAAGTAAAAATATGGTTACTACCGAGATATGACTATTTTCCCGGACGCATTGACGTTTATAATATCGAATCTGAAAAAACTATTACCCTTATATTAGAAGAGCTTCCCAAACCACTATGAAATTAAGCGATCGCGACATTATCCAATACCTTAAAGTGGGCAAAATAACCATTGACCCGCAACCAACGCAAGACAAAATCAAAGGGATCAGTGTCGATTTACGTCTGGATAACCGCTTCCGCGTCTTCAATGACCACACCGCCCCTTTCATTGACTTAAGCGGTCCGCGCGACGAAATGCAAGCGATTATGGACACTGTCATGGGCGAAGAGATTCTAATTCCCGAAGGCGATGCATTCTTTTTGCATCCCGGCGAGTTGGCGTTGGCGGCAACGGCTGAATCGGTCACCATTCCCGATGACCTGGTCGGCTGGTTGGACGGACGTTCGAGCTTGGCGCGTTTGGGGTTGATGGTTCACGTAACCGCTCACCGTATCGATCCGGGCTGGCACGGTCAAATCGTACTTGAAATTTTCAATAGCGGTAAACTTCCTCTGGCTCTGCGTCCGGGCATGGACATCTGCGCCATCAATTTCGAGACGCTATCCAGCGCCGCTGTTAAACCCTACAATAAACGTGCTGATGCAAAATACCGCAATCAAAGCGGGCCGATCGCCAGCCGAATCAACCAAGATCAAAAAGACGACGCACAATTAGATTTGCTTGAAAGCTAAGCCGTCGCCCCGATGGTCCTGCCGGCGATCAAACCGACCGGCAGGATAGCTTTCAACTGCCCCCCCCCCTCCTCTACACGAACAATTCCATCTTTCTTTTTGTATTTTTTCGCATTAGTTTGCGATTAATTGTCACGCTTTGCTTTACATTTTTACAAATTAACCGATAATTCGTCCTATCTTTACAGCCGTCTTGAACGGGTATCACATCACTCTTTGAACACATACGCTGTTCACAATTTTTGGCCTCTTTACATAGGTAACGACTAATGAATATCGGCTTTATTATTGCAAACTGGGATCAAATCGAACCAACCAAAAATTCCACCATTTTGATCATTCGAGAGTGTATGAAACGAGGACATAACGTCTTCATTCTCTACCCCCAAAACCTGACCGTGCGCAATAACATCGCCTACGGATACGTTAAAAAAGTAGAGAAAATGGATAAGATTCCCGAGAACATCGTCCAGTTCTACAAAAAAGTAACCTTCAAACAGACGCTGACGCCTTTGCACGGCCTGGACAGCCTAATGATTCGCAAGGATCCGCCAATCGACCCGATCATGTTCAACTTCCTGGATGCGATCAAGGACGAATGTGTCATCATTAACGACATCGACGGCGTGCGTAAAGCCAACAACAAACTGTATACCACCACGTTCAACGATCCAAACAACAACTTCTTGCCGATCACTTATGTCTCCAAAAACAAAGAGTTCATTCGCCACACCATCGACGAAATGCCGGGCGACAAAGTCATTCTAAAACCGTTGGTCGGTTCGGGCGGACACGGCGTGATCGTACTTGAGAAAAACGCTCAATCCAATATTAATTCGATCCTTGATTTTTATATTCACGGCCAAGGCGACGATAACTACATTATCATCCAAGAATACATCGAAGGCGCCGAAGATGGTGACGTTCGCGTATTGATGTTAAACGGAAAATTCCTTGGTGCTTATAACCGCAAGCCGCCTGAAGGTGACGTGCGTGCCAACATTCAAGTGGGTGGAACCGCACACAAATACAAAATGACCGATTCGCAAATGGCGGTCTGCCGTAAAATCGGCCCTCGCCTGGCGGCCGACGGCCTCTATTTCGTCGGTGTCGACATGATTGGCGACAAAATCCTGGAAGTCAACGTATTGAATCCGGGCGGCATCAGCAACATCAACCGACTGGACAAGAAAAAACTGCATGTTCCGGTTGTCGACTTTATCGAAGAAAAAGTACACGAAAAAGAAGAAAAACGTGCCGACTTGGAATACTTGATCAAACGTCTCAGCGACTTTAGACAGTCCGAACATTAATTCGTTTTCCACTTAAAAGCTCGTCCGTAGCCGGGAATGCTGATACCGAAACAACGGTTAATTCCCGGCACCAACCACAATAAACAACAAGCCCCAGCTTTCGTTCAACCTCTGCGATGCGTTTACAAACACATACCGTCGAACGAACATGAACAGCCAGCCTGTACCCGCACCTCAAACACAAATAAAGGAGAGGTTATGCATACGCTTTTACGCCCGCTTTTCACCCTATTACTGGGTTCTTTTCTAGCTTACTTGCCGCAAGCCAACGCGGAAAACATGTCGTCGATGGAAAACGTCCACATGCAGCAAATGATTCAACAAATGAACGAAATGCAGCGCTGCCTACAACAAATCGACGAAATCGAACTGCAAAAAAATCAAGAAAACATGAGTCGCTTGGAAAACAAATTAAGAGCCTTATGCAGCGATGGGAAACGTGATGAAGCACAAACAGAAGCATTGAAATTCAGTCGGGAAATACAAGATTCTAAAATCTTCAAACAGATTCAATCCTGTACACAAGAGATGCAACAGCAAGGTTTCATGCCTAAGCTGCCGACTTTAGAGATTGACGACCAAGGCAACAGCCAAACCCATATTTGCGATCAACTGAAATAATCCGTTCGACCGCCAAGCCAAAAACAAAACAGGCCCGGTAAGAAACGCTTCTTACCGGGCCTGTCAAACACATTCAAATTGACTCAGACGGTTTCAACCATCCAATTCAATTCAATTCAAACCTGAAAATACCTTATTACTGTTTCGACTTTAAAAACAGACGATAACCGGGATTATCCTGTTCATTCACGAACGGATAGCCTAAATTCTGCAAATAAACCTCAAAGTCGTCACTTTGTTCCGGCGGCACTTGTACGCCAACCAAAACACGTCCGTAGGCTGCGCCATGGTTTCGATAATGGAACAGACTGATATTCCACTCTTCGCTCATCTGCGACAAAAATTGCAACAACGCCCCCGGTCTTTCGGGAAACTCGAAACGGTACAACAATTCGTTTTGAACGCCGTTGGCGTGACCGCCGACCATATAACGCAAATGCAGCTTCGCCATTTCGTTATCGGTCATATCTTCCACCGCATAACCTTTGGACGCCAGTTCGTTCAGGATCGCTTCGCGTTCGGGACGTCCGCCTTCGGTTCGCACCCCGGCAAATACCACCGCCGATTTTGGATCGGAATAACGGTAATTGAATTCGGTAATCGAACGTCGTCCGCCCAAGAGTTCGCAAAACTGTTTGAAACTGCCCGGCTGCTCGTTAATGGTTACCGCAAAAATCGCTTCGCGTTTTTCACCCAGTTCGGTACGTTCGGAAATATGACGCAAACGATCGAAATTCATATTCGCACCACTGACGATCGACGCCATTTCCAAACCGGAAACTTCATACTTTTCGACGAATTTCTTCATTCCCGCCAACGCCACTGCACCGGCTGGTTCGGCAATCGCACGCGTATCTTCAAAAATATCTTTGACCGCAGCGCAAATCTCATCGGTTTTAACGGTGATCATTTCGTCAACGCAAGTTTGCGCGATTCTAAACGGAATTTCCCCAACCTGAGCGACGGCCACACCATCGGCAAACAAACCGACCTGATCCAACACCACTCGCTCGCCGGCCTTTAAGGCTTCGGTCATACAAGCGGCATCTTCCGGTTCCACCCCGATAATCCGGGTTTTAGGGGATACCTGTTTAATAACGGAAGCCACACCGGAAATCAATCCGCCGCCGCCGACCGCGACAAAAATCACGTCGAACGGTTTACTGTGCTGACGAAGCATCTCGAGCGCAATGGTGCCCTGCCCGGCAATCACATCCAAATCATCATACGGATGGATATACGTCAGGTTCTCTTCCGCCATCAATTGTTTAGCGTATTTGGAAGCTTCGTCGAAAGTGTCGCCGTGCAACACAACATTACCGCCCAAGTTTTTAACCGAATTAACTTTGATCGGCGGCGTGGTTCGCGGCATGACAATGGTCGCCTTAATGCCCATCTTGGAAGCCGACAAAGCAACGCCCTGCGCATGGTTCCCCGCCGACGCGGCAATCACACCCGCTTTTTTCTGCTCTTCGTTCAAATGCACCATACAGTTATAGGCACCGCGTAATTTAAACGAAAACACCGGTTGCAGATCTTCGCGTTTCAACCACACATTATTCTGCAAACGTTTAGACAACAAAGGCGCCACCTCAAGCGGCGTCTCCTCGGCAACGTCATAAACGGGAACGGTTAACACTCGGCGCAAAATTTCTTCTGGCATTCAACTTCCTTAGGCTCATTCAATGGAACACGGCTAAAACATTTATTGAAGAATAAAACTGGCGGCCATTATAGCATTTATAAAACTGGATGAATTGTGCGATGAAAACACGTGATAATTGATCGACATCATGTATTCAAACATTCCTCAATACTTCACGGCAAACCGTTAAGAATATCTCAACCCTTACCAACAATATGGATTAGTAAAATACCCGCAAATTAAATATCAACTATCCTAGACTAAAGGCATAATCATGTTTTCAAGAAAAAAACTTTCCATTGCTATTTTAGCGGCGCTTTCCGCACCTTCCGCGGTATTTGCTGCGGACATCACGACCATTGAAGTCGTCGATAAGAAAGAAGCCTCTCAGCAAGAAACTTACACCTCTGAAGAGTTGACGCACACAGGCAATACGGAAACGGGACAAATCTTGAGACAACTTAACGGCGTGGATGCCATTCGCATGGGCGGTCACGGTCTTGACGTTCAAATTCGCGGTCAGCAAAACACTCAGTTAAACGTGATTCTAGACGGTGCCGAAATTGCCGGCGGCTGTCCTAACCGCATGGACCCTCCAACCTCTTACGCCGAAGTCGGTAGTTATGACAAAGTCACCGTCATCAAAGGTGTTCAATCGGTACAGTACGGTGCCGGCGGAACAGGCGGAACCGTAATTTTCGAACGCACGGCTCCAACCTTTGAAGAAGGCAAACCTTATCAAGGTGAAATCAGCGCGGCAACCGCTTCTAACGGACTGACCCAAGACTTGAACGCCAAAGTGGCGGCGGGTAGCGACAAAGGTTATGTCGTACTTCAAGGTTCTAAAAAGTCGGCTGACAACTATAAAGACGGGAATGGAGACGAAGTCAATTCCAGCTATGAAAGCCAACAAGGCCGTATCGATTTAGGATGGCGTCCGGACGCGAACAACGAATTCAAATTCTCTTACGAGAAAAGCCGCACTGACGATGCGTTATATCAAGGTGCCAGCATGGATGCGCCACTGTCCGATGCAGACATCAAGCGTCTGAGCTATGAAGGTAAAAACCTGGCTAAGAACCTGCAAGGCTTAAAAGTCGAAGTGTATCAGTCAAACGTCGAACACGTCATGAACAACTTTGAACTACGCACTGCGATGGATCCAACCAAACTAATGGAAACTCCGTCTAAAACCGAAACAACCGGCGGTAAAGTAACCTTAACCAGCCAATTCGGCCACACCAAACTGGACTATGGGGTCATTCTTCAATCCGAACAGAAGAAAGCTTCTCTATACAACCGTTACCCGGATCCGGATGCCCTATTGTTCAAAATGTGGCCGGATGTCTTAACCGAACAAAACAGCGTATTCGCAGAAAGTACCTCTTTGTTCCGCGACAACCAGAAAGTGATTCTTGGCTTGCGTTACGACCAGGTTAAAGCCGAAGCGCGCGACGTGAACATGATGGCTACCAACCTATACACCAATGCCAACAGCGACTACTCCGGCGATACATCGGTAGACGAAGGAAACTGGAATGCATTGGCCCGTTACGAGCGTGCATACAATAACGGCGTCAGCTGGTTCGCAGGCTTGAGCCACTCAACCCGCACGGCTGATGCGACCGAGCGTTTCATGAACAAAGGCGGTTCCATGCCTTCCATGTGGTGGGTTGGTAACCCGGATTTGAATCCTGAAAAACACAACCAGTTCGACATCGGCGTCAGCCGTAACACCAAGTCTTACGACGTTAGTGCATCGGCCTACTACGACTCGGTTGAAGATTACATCCTAAGAACTAAAAATGCGGCAGGTTCATCCGTCTACGTTAACAAAGACGCCACCATCTACGGAATGGAACTAGCGGCCACTTACTATGTTAACCAAGCATTCAAAACCGGTTTCAATGCGGCGTTAACCAAAGGCGACAACACCACGGACAACACCAACTTGGCGAGCATGACACCGTTATCGGGTAACGTTTTTGCGGAATATTACACCGAAAAAATGTACGCCGGCGGACGCTTCAACTTTGCAACCGAACAGGATGAGGTTTACGACGTCATCGACGAAAAAGCCACTCCGGCTTGGAGTACGGTGGATCTTTATGCGGGTTATAATGTCAATAAAACCTTTAGCCTATCGGCCGGTGTTGATAACCTATTCGACCACGCCTACTACAACCACATTAACCGTGAAGACCCTACAACAGGGAACATCTACAAAGTTAATGAACCGGGTCGTAACGTCTGGGCAAAAGTTACCGCTAAGTTCTAAGCGTCAGTTAGTATGAACTTTTCTAAAACCGCCTCGGAATCTCTTCCCGGCGGTTTTTTTGATTTAAACAAGGACACCTCAGCGTGAAAACCAAATATCTGATTACCATCATCGGTCTAGGCATTCTTTTAGGCATTGGCTCTTTCTTTGTTCCCAGCCAGAACACCGCCGCAACGGAAGCCAAACTGATATCAAACGACACTCCGGTCGGAGGCGACTTTACGCTCACCGCCGCGGACGGCAAACACTCCTTAAGCGATTTCAAAAACAAGTTGGTATTAATCTATTTCGGCTACACTTACTGTCCTGATATCTGCCCGACCAATCTGGGGAATTTATCCGTTGCTTACCGTCAATTAACGCCGGAAGAAAAAGCCAAGATACAAATTCTATTCATCTCCGTCGATCCCGAACGCGATACCCCGAAACGATTGAAGCAATACTCGGATTATTTCGAATCCAACATCATCGGTTTGACCGCTGACCCGGCGACGATCGCCGAAATCAGTCGCCATTACGGTGTGGTTTATGCGAAAGTCGACGATCCCAATAACGGAACCAACTACGCAGTGGATCACTCTGCATTCACCTATGTCGTCGATCAGCAAGGCAAATTACGGGAACAACTTCCGCATGCAACCCATCCGGAACAATTTATAAAAACCATCCGTAAATACCTTGAAAATTAAACGAGAATCACTATTTAGACTAAAATCTTCTCTAAACGGCTTCACCCCCTTTTAGGGACTTACAATCAAAGGAAATCATCATGTCATTACCTTCATCGTTCAAAACCAAACTTGTCGCCATCGCTTTCGGAACCATGGCCTCATTCAGTTCTTTCAGCGTTTTTGCCGACCAGGCCGAACAGATCGAAATCAGCAACGCTTACGCCCGTGAAGTACCTCCCGGTGCACCGGCCAGCGCCAGCTTCATGACATTGACCAATAACAGCGATCAGGACATTAAACTGGTTGAAGCCCAATCCGGAGCCGCGGAAGTGGTTGAACTACACACGCACAGCAACGACAACGGCGTTATGCGCATGCGCAAGATCGAAAACATCAACATTCCCGCTCACGGTCAAGCCGTACTTCAACCTGGCGGATTGCACATTATGTTGATCGAACCGGTAGAGCCCCTTCAACAAGGACAAACCGTCAAGTTAAAACTTAAGTTTGAAGACGGTAGCCAAAAAGCGGTTTCTATGCCGGTTAAGTCGTTGAAAACCATGAGTATGCCAATGAACCATAACCATGGCGACATGCACTAAGACCAGGCAAAAGACTGGATTTTTTGATGGGTTAAAGGTACACTACCCGGCGTTTTACCTATCAAAAAACCTTAATAATAATAGGTACATAGAATGAAAAAGAACATCCAAAAAAGCTTTTACGGCATCCTTGTTTCAGGCTTGATGATCGGCTCGGTTCAAGCTGGAGAGACCAAAATAAGCGAGATGAAAAATCTGGATATGTGTGTGAACTACTCGACACTGGAATCCGAAGAAGATAAAAAAGCTTACTATGATGAATTGAATCATCGCGGCCAGTTGAGTTACAAAGATATCGAACGCCTTCCAAAAAAAGAAGTGGGTAACAGCTCGACGATCTGCGGAATGTATATGGCGCTAGGAAAGCCGCTTGCCGAACAAGCTCGCCAAATCCGTCCGATGACATTCAAAGCGGTACACGTCTATCCGGACATGTACTATGTCTCACAATCAGGGATGATTGTTGAAACTTTCGAACGTAAGGAAGGCACCATGCCTCCTCAACTTGCTGCCGATAAACCGGACGTAGAACCACCACCGGTTTTATACAAAGCGCCTAAATAAACCAAGGTTGAGCATTCAACAAGCCGCCGATCATTGTCGGCGGCTTCAGCCTTGTATTTTCACGGCAAGTGCAACGCTATACAACCTCCATGTTATTGATTACAATTACGCCACAAAAAATAGCGACAAAATTAAATCAATAAAATAATTAGAGAGATAATCATGACACAAGATGAACTAAAACAAAAAGTAGCTCAAGCAGCGATCGAGTATGTCGTACCGGACACTATCATCGGTGTGGGAACGGGTTCAACCGCAAACTTCTTCATTGACGAATTGGCAAAAATCAAAGGAACCATTGAAGGTGCCGTCGCCAGTTCTGAAGCCACGGCGGAACGTCTTAAAGGTCATGGTATTCCAGTTTTAGACTTGAACTCGGTCGCTGAAATGTCCGTGTACATCGACGGCGCCGATGAAGCCGATCCAGGACTTCACCTTGTAAAAGGCGGCGGCGGTGCTTTGACTCGCGAAAAAATCGTTTTGGCGGTTGCCAAAAAATTCGTCTGCATTGCCGACGACAGCAAAAAAGTAGACGTTTTAGGTAAATTCCCGCTACCGGTTGAAGTCATTCCAATGGCTCGCAGCTATGTTGCCCGCGAAATCGTTAAACGTTTCGGCGGCGAACCTGTGCTACGCGACGGCTTCACTACCGACAACGGAAATGTGATCCTGGACATTCACGGTTTGGAAATTACCGATCCGGTTGCGATGGAAAACGAACTGAACAGCATCGTCGGTGTCGTCACCAACGGTCTATTTGCTGCCCGTAAAGCGGACGTTTTCCTTTGCGGAACGCCAAACGGCGTCGAGACGATTACGGCTGAATAAAACCGCATCGAAAATAACGCTTGTTTTAAATCGGGTCCATTGCTGCAATGTAGACCCGATTTTTGTATATAGAGTAGTTTTTCACCCCATATAAAAAGTGATTCAATCCCATGCAAAACATTGGTAGTAAACTTTTCGGCTTATTAGTCATTGCACTGCTGGCCACCCTGCTCTACTTCACAGTCTTTTCCGACGGATTAGGCAAGGCACCTGCCGTAACCGTTAACAACACCCAAGGTCAAAGCATCGACCTTAGCCATCCTAAAAAACCGGTATTAGTCAATTTCTGGGCGACCTCTTGTCCCGGCTGTATTGCCGAAATGCCGCATTTGGCCAAAATGAAGCAAGAGTTGGGAGACCGTTTTGAACTGGTTGCCATTTCCATGCAATACGACCCGGCTTCGCAAGTTCAGAAATTCATTCAGAACAACCCTTACCCGTTTATTTTCGTTATGGACAGCGACGGCAAACTCTCTAAAGCGTTCGGTGAAGTACTATTAACACCGACCAGCTTTTTGATCGCGCCAAACGGCAACATCGTCTATCAACAGATCGGCGAAGTGCAGTTTGACTTGGTGAAAGAACGCATCAAGCAGATGAGCCCGAAACTTTAAGTCCAGACATTATCAGATCACGCATTAAAGGAAACCCGATGAGCAATTCACACGACCTATTCCAAGCCGCCCAGAAACATATTCCCGGTGGTGTCAACTCACCTGTCCGCGCTTTTAAAGGCGTTGGTGGTGATCCGGTGTTCTTTAAGGCCGCCAAAGGCGCGTATCTGGTTGATGAAGACGATAAAAGCTACATCGATTATGTCGGTTCCTGGGGTCCGGCCATTCTAGGGCACGCTCATCCGCAAGTCATTAAAGCCGTTCAAGACAAAGCCGAAGACGGTTTATCCTTCGGTGCGCCGACCAAAATCGAAACCACGATGGCTGATTTGGTCTGTGACTTGATTCCTTCCATCGACATGGTTCGTATGGTCAGTTCAGGTACCGAAGCTACCATGACCGCGATTCGTCTGGCACGTGGCTATACGGGACGCGACAAGATCGTTAAATTCGAAGGCTGCTACCACGGCCATTCCGACTCTTTGTTGGTTAAAGCCGGTTCCGGTGCTTTAACGCTAGGCGTTCCTTCTTCTCCGGGTGTTCCGGCGGCGCTAGCCGAAGAGACGTTGACTCTGACGCACAACGATGCGGAAGAAGTTAAAAAAGTCTTCTCGGAAATCGGCGACCAGATCGCTTGTATCATCGTCGAACCGGTGGCAGGAAACATGAACTGTATCCCGCCGGAAGAAGGTTTCCTGGAAACTCTGCGCGAAGTTTGCGACCAACACGGTTCGGTTTTGATCTTCGACGAAGTCATGTGCGGTTTCCGTGTCGGCCTGACCGGTGCACAAGGTCGCTATAACGTCACCCCTGACCTGACTACCTTCGGTAAAGTCATCGGCGGCGGTATGCCGGTCGGCGCTTTCGGCGGTAAACGCGAAGTAATGGAACACATTGCGCCTCTTGGCCCGGTTTATCAGGCGGGAACACTTTCGGGCAACCCAATTGCCATGGCGGCCGGTTTGAAAACCTTGGAATTAATTAGCGAAGAAGGCTTCTTCGAAGCACTTGAAGCAAGAACCACCCGTTTGGTCAAAGGCTTGCAAGCAGCGGCGGACGAAAACAACATCCCGTTCACCACCAACCAAGTCGGCGGCATGTTCGGATTCTTCTTCAACGAAGAGAAAAACATCAGCCGTTATGCACAAGTTGCCAAAGGTGATATGGAACGCTTCAAAGCGTTCTACCACGGCATGTTGGATGAAGGCGTTTACCTGGCGCCTTCGGCTTTCGAAGCGGGCTTTGTCTCATCGGCTCACACCGATGCCGATATCGACGCCACCGTCGATGCGGCCCGCCGCGTGATGGCAAACCTGTAATCCAGGCCTTTGTGGATGAGTGTTATTATATAAACACTCATCCTTTCCATGACTTCTTACGATTCCCCGCAATCAATTTCGCCACTTTCGAACACCATGAATCATACCCCCGAACAAGCCGTTAAACTGTTTAACGCCCTTTTTATTCCCACCTACAACACCGAACTGGTCTGTTGCGAAGAAGAACCGATCTACCGTCCGGCAGACGATCAACACCCGCATCACCGTATCATTTTCGCCCACGGTTTTTTTGCCAGTGCCCTGCACGAAATCGCGCATTGGTGTGTTGCGGGAAAAGAAAGACGTTTGTTGGAAGATTTTGGTTACTGGTACGAACCGGACGGACGCACGGTTGAACAACAAGCGGAATTCGAGAAGGTGGAAGTCAAACCGCAGGCGTTGGAATGGATTTTTTCGCAGTCCGCCGGTTTTCCATTTCAGTTTAGCGCCGACAACCTGGCATTAGACAATCAACCGTCTGCAAGCTTTAAACAAGCGGTTTATCAACAAGTGCAAGACTATCTGAACAACGGCCTGCCCGAACGCGCCCGTATGTGGTCGGACGCTCTGATGAATCACTATCGCCCCGACACGCTATTGAATTCAGGCGAATTTCGATTAGAGTAATCAGCATGATTATTCGAAAAGAAACCCCAGCCGATTTTGAGTCCATTACCAACGTTACCGTTGAAGCTTTCAAAAGCCACCCTATCAGCCGTCAGACTGAACACTTTATCATCAGGGCATTAAGAGCGGCGGAAGCGTTAACACTTTCGTTAGTAGTTGAAATCAACGGCCAAATCGTCGGGCACATCGCTTTTTCGCCTATCGAAATCTCTGACGGAACGCAGGAATGGTTCGGATTGGGGCCTATATCCGTGTTACCCGAATATCAGCAAAAAGGCATCGGAACAGCATTAATCAACAAAGGCTTATCTGAATTAAAAGACTTGGGAGCACAAGGTTGCGCATTGGTAGGCATGCCGGAATACTACAACCGTTTCGGGTTTAAGAATTTTCCGCAATTGATTCATGAAGGCATTCCACAGGAAGTATTCCTCGTTCTACCGTTCTACGACAAGGTGCCCAAAGGTACGGTGACATTTCATAAAGCGTTTAACGCCGAAAGCTAACGAACCTTCGGCTTGTCCAAACTCATCAACGGCAACAGCGCTAGATCAGTAACCTGTACCGTCATTACTGTTTGTGAATCAGGCTTTCTCCACCGGCCTTCTTATCTAAAATTTCAAAGAACTCCATCAACGATTTCAAATTGGCTGATTGGTGATTCAAGGTTTCGGCAGAAGCCGAAGTCTCTTCTACCAAGGCCGCATTCTGCTGGGTAACGGCGTCCAAATTGGTCACTGCCTGATTGATCTGTGAAATGCCCTGCGCCTGTTCTTTCGAAGCGCCGGTAATTTCCGAAACCATATCCGCAACCTTTTGAATGGTTTGGTTAATGCTCTCCAGCGTTTCACCGGTTTGCACAACGAACTTGGAACCGTTTTCGACATTGGCAACCGATGCCTCGATTAAGACCTTAATCTCTTTCGACGCTTCTGCAGACTTCTGAGCCAAAGAACGAACCTCACCTGCAACCACGGCAAATCCCCGTCCGTGCTCACCCGCCCTTGCCGCCTCAACCGCTGCGTTCAACGCCAACAAATTGGTTTGGAAAGTAATGCTATCCAACAAAGTGATAATCTCGGCGATACGCTTGGAAGACTCGGTAATACTTTGCATGGCTTCCACGGCCCGACTGGCGATTGCCCCGCTGTTTTTAGCCTCCTCGGAAGCCTGAACCGCATATTGATTGGCCTGATTGGACGTATCCATATTGTGATTAACCGTTGCGGTAATCTGCTCCATGGAAGCGGCGGTTTCCTCTAGCGACGCCGCCATTTGTTGGGTCCGTTCGTTCAAACTCAACGAACCTTCCGAAACCTCGCCCGACGTATCGGCCACATTACTCGACACATCGAGAATGTCCGCCACAATTGAATTCAAGTTTCTGATGCTGGTGTTTACCGCTTCTTTAAGGGTATGCAGTTCGCCCTCGTAATTATTGGTAATACTCTGCGTCAAATCGCCTTTTGATTGCGCCACCATCACTTTAGTCAAATCTTTCACGGCATTATCAAGGTTGGCCATCGACTGGTTGATGCCGTCCTTCAATTTAGCCAAATCGCCTTTGACGTCGACGGTCACTCTTTGATCGAAGCGTCCCGCCCGCATATTTTCCATCACCCCGACAATCCCGTTAATGGAAGCGTTTAAAACATCTATGGTGGCTTGGCTCTGATCGAGAATTTCCCGATAACCGCCTTCCGCATCGGATTCGATCTTAACCGAAAAATTCCCCTCGGACAGCGCATGCATGACACCGACCAACTCCTGCATGGTCGAGTCGATCTGTCCTGCAGAGTGATTCACCCCATTTTTCAGTTTCAGGAAATCACCTTCCATCTGTAAGTTAATTCGTTCCTTAAACTCACCCATCGCAATGTGTGCCACCACCCGATTAACTTCGGAAAACGTCTCACGAAGAAATGCCACATGTTCGTTGAATTGACGAACGATCTCGCCTATTTCATCTTTCTGGTTCAAATTGATCTGCGCCGTCAAATCGCCTTGATCGCGTACTTGTCCCAACGCATTCGACATCATCAACACCGGAGACACGACCGAACGGTTCAAAGCGAAGAACAACCCGGAAATAATGGATAGAACAATCGCGATAATCACCGCCGTTTTAATCGACTCGTCGATCAAGGTGGCTTTAACGTCATCGACATACAGTCCCGTGCCGATAATCCATCCCCACTCTTTTACGCCTTTGACATAACTCAGTTTTTCTACCGGCTTATCACTTCCGGGTTTGCTCCAGTAATAACTGACATACCCGGAACCGGATTGTTTGACGGCCGCAACCATCTCGTTAAATAGATAAACCCCGTACGGATCCTTGGACTGCTTCAAACTTTTGCCGTTTAATTCGGGTTTAATTGGATGCATGACCATCTTAGGCTCATAATCATTGATCCAAATATAATTACCATTGTCATAACGATAAGCAGCAATCAAAGTCTTTGCCAAACCTTGAGCCTCTTCAACGGACATCTTGCCTTCTTTGGCTTGTTGGCTGAGGTTTATGACCTGATCGGTCAACCCGTCCACCACGGATTCGATCAATAAAGCTTTGTCTTTAGACATTTGTTTATATTGGCCGTATAGGTTCAAACCGGCGATAAAAACAAAAGAAAGGAGTACGGCGACCAATACCGTAATCAACTTGGTTTTAAGCTTTAAATTTAAAAAATAGTTCACTATAAGCCACTCCATCAATAAGCGGCTGAAGCGTATCCAATTGAGGAGAATGACGCTTAACCCGCTATGCTTATTATTATTTTATTGTTTCTCATCCATTCTCCCATAACCATAAAATTAAAATGGCTTTCCAAGAACAGTTTCTTTTTATAGAGAGGGAAAAGTTTTAAATATCAGGCAAAACTAATAAAAGTATTAAATATTAATAACTTAGAATAGTTACTTATTGGGTGTCCCATTGGATAATGGGTATTAATATTGACAATTATCAATAAGAAATTTGTTTTAAGAACAGTTCTGTTCCTAGATGGCAATTCGCGATTTACAGCCACTTAAAATTTATTAAGAAGACGACCTTAAACTCGATAACAAAATATCTTTGGCGTCGCAAATTTGTCTAAACCGTTTAGGGTCGCCGCCCTTATCGGGGTGATGTTGCTGGCACAAAGCACGAAACCGTTGCTTCACTTGCTGTGAAGATAACGACTCCTCCTCCAAGCCTAAGGTTTCCAGTGCGTTCGACTTAGCCGCCGAATCAATCGGTTGAAGCGGTTCTCCGGCCATTGTTCGCCAAAAATCGTCCAATAATCCAAGCACGTCTTCTTGCTGCGTACTTAAAAATTCGTTGTAGTCCAAATAGTAAGATTTGATCGGATCGTGTTTAAGCAGTTCGGATTGAGAATTGCCGGAGGCATTGGCAACCGGGCTGTTTTCATCGAGATGAATGTCCGTGGTATGAATGCTCAACCAACCGCGACATTCTTCATGCCAGCGGTCTTGGAGACGATAAAGCAGATGGAACAATAGAAAATGCGACCGGAACATTGTCAAAGGCTCCAAGTCCGGTTTGAACTCTTCCAGCCCTTTCGACGCCAAATACAGCATCAACCGATATTCGCTGATCGTTTCCTCGGCATTTAAAATTTGCCATACCAACGATTCGAATCTTTCGGGAATCGGCGGAACCTCAATCGAAGCGGGCATAGTTGAAGTTCCTTCCTGAGGTTTGATTATTTATGTGACTTTTCGTCTTGTTTCTTAGGCGGCTTGATCATCCAGACAATCCAAGCCACCACCAAAATTAAAACGCCAATTTCAAGCAACGCCCACATCAACGATTTTCCAGTGCGCTCAACAATTTGTAATGAATACCGCCGAAACCGCCGTTACTCATAATCACCACAGTATCGTTTGGCTGGAGTTCTTCGGTTAAACGTTTCAACAGGCTTTCGTACTCATGTTCAACCACCACCGGCGCCTCGAAAGCCTCCAATGGCAACTGCCAGTTCCAGGCAGAATCGATAAACGCATAAACCGCATCCGCTTCCGAGAAGGCCGCCGGTAATGTCTGTGCATGAACGCCCATTCGCATGGTGTTGGAACGCGGTTCGAACACGGCGACCAATCGACCGGGCCTGTTCAGCTTTTTAAGCTGGTTTCTCGCCCCTTGCAAGGTCGTCGCGATCGCCGTCGGATGATGTGCGAAATCATCGTAAATCTGAATATCATCGGCTTCGCCGATCAGGGTCATTCTGCGACGGATACCTTTAAATTCCGACAAGCCTTCCACCGCAATACGCGCCGGTACGCCGCAATGCACGGCAGCGGCAATCGCACTCAATGCATTACGCACGTTATGCAAACCGCTCATCGACCATTTGACCCGTCCCATGCAACTGCCTCTAAACATCACCTCGAATTCCGAGCCATCCTGTTCGTATAGCTTGTAACTCCATTCGCCTGCCGAGCCTTGCTTTTCGACCGCCGTCCAGCACCCCTTTTCAATCACTTCGTCCAGATTCGGTTCGTCGGTTGGCATCACAATCAGACCGTTACCCGGCACCGTGCGCACTAGATGATGGAACTGCTTTTGAATATCTTTGATCGAATCGAAAATATCGGCGTGATCGAATTCCAAATTATTCAACACGCACGTTCTAGGGCGGTAATGAACGAACTTGGAACGTTTGTCAAAAAAGGCGGTGTCGTATTCGTCCGCTTCCACCACAAAAAACGGCGAATCGCCCAGACGTGCGGAAACCCCGAAATTCTCGGGTACGCCGCCGATCAAGAAGCCCGGATTAAGCTTGGCGTATTCCAAAATCCACGCCACCATCGAGGCGGTCGAAGTTTTGCCGTGCGTACCGGCCACGGCAATTACCCAACGGTCTTTAAGAATCGTTTCCGCCAACCACTGCGGACCGGAGGTATACACCTGCTGGGCGTTCAAGGTCGCTTCGACGGCAACATGGCCGCGACTCAATGCATTCCCGATCACCACCGCATCGGGTTCGGCTTTTAAAAATTCCAGATCCTGTTCGTCGCTAACCTCAATGCCAGCCTGTTCCAATTGTGTGCTCATCGGCGGATAAATCGCTTTATCCGAACCGCTTACGTCGTGCCCCATCGCTTTAGCGATCTGGGCAATGCCGCCCATAAACGTTCCCGCAATACCCAAAATATGAATCTTTTGCTTTTTCACACAATTATCCTTGCTCTCAATTGAGGTTACTCTTACACTTTGGCTATGCAAAATATAGCCTATCTTTATATCCAAACCGAAGACGAATTGAACCGTTACAGTCAGCATTTGATTGATCATGCCGACATCAACTGGATCGCGATCGATACCGAATTCGTCCGTACCGACACTTACTTTGCCGAACTGAGTCTGGTACAAATCCAAGACAATCTGGGCGAAGTGGCGATTATCGATCCGCTGGCTATTCAGGAAAACGGTCAATTAACCGGTTTAATCGATCTACTGATCCAACCCGACCTGCTCAAAGTGTTTCATTCGGCCCGTCAAGACATTGAAGTATTGTATCAACTCGCACATAAAATGCCCGTTTCAATTTTCGATACCCAGTTGGCCGCCATCTTCTTCAAACACGGCGATATAGCCGGTTTTGCGCGTGTGGTCGAAGCCGAATTGAATCATAAACTGGATAAGACCCAAACTCGCACCAACTGGCATGCGCGCCCTCTGACCGAAGAACAGATTCAATACGCTATCGATGACGTTCATTATCTGGCTCCCTTGTATGAAAAATTCATCCACAACCTAAGCCCGGAACAGAAAGCCGCCATCCAGCACGACTGCGATGCTTTGCTGAACGAAACCTTGTACAGACCCGATCCGGCGTCGGCAGGTGAAAAAGTCAAAGGCGTACGCAACTTCAAACCGAAGCAACTTGCGATCGTTCACGCTTTGGCCGAATGGCGCGAACGCTTTGCGATCGAACATAACCAGCCTAAAAAATGGGTTATGAGCGACGAAGTGATTATCGGCATCGCCAAACGTCCTCCGCAGGTCGTCGAAGCACTCTACAAAGTGCCGAACGTCAAGTCCTCATCCGTTCGCGATTTTGGTGATCAATGGATTGAATGTATCGACAAGGTGTTTGCCTCTTCGCCGGATTCCTGGCCGCAGCCGGAACCGAAGCCGGAACCGATCAGTCCGCAAGAAGACGTTTTGGTCGGATTGTGCATGAGTTTCTGCCAGCAAGTCGCCCACGACTACCACATCAATCTACACAACCTGATTCATAAATCGGAACTGCTTAAAATGATCCGTACGCCAGAATCGGACGCCCTAAGCGGTTGGCGCAAATTATTGGTCGAAGCGCCTTTAAGATCGGTACTTTCCGGCGAGTCTTGCCTGCAAATCGAGCAGGGAAAACTGCAACTGAAGCGTCATTAAAAAGCAACCTAGAAACGCTTGTAATTCGTTTATAATGCCTATTAATAAAATTGATAGGCTAGGATCATGAGCACATCTCATTCACACAACAAACCCTCGAAAAACGTTCTTTTCGCCCAAGCGGGCGGCCCGACAGCGGTGATTAACGCCAGTGCCGCAGGTGTGATCGAAAAATGCCATGCTCATCCTGAAACGTTCGGAACGATTTACGCCGCCATCAACGGCATTAAGGGCGTACTTGAAGAACAATTAGTCGACGTCAGCCAACTTTCCGGCGACGTGATGGAACGTATCAAGAATCAGCCCGCCGCCGCATTCCAAGCCTGCCGTTTCGACCTGGACCCGATTGAAGAAAACCCGGCTCAATATCAACGCGTTCTGGAAGTTTTCATGGCCTATGACATCGGCTACTTCTTTTACAACGGCGGCAACGGCTCAATGGTCACCGCGCAAAAGGTTGCAGACTATTGTTCGGAACACGGTCATCCGGTGGTCTGTATCGGCGTACCTAAAACCATCGACAACGATCTGGCGCTTTCGCATTGCAGTCCCGGTTTCGGCAGCGCCGCCAAATACTTAGCGACCAGCTTACTTGAAGCAACCTTAGACCTGTATTCGATGCACAATACCTCCACCCGCTTTTTCGCTATCGAAGCGATGGGACGTAACGCCGGCTGGCTGGCGATTGCAGGCGGTTTGATCAAAAAACAAATTCCGGACGTACCGCTAATCGTCCTAACGGCCGAACGCCCTTTCAAACGCGAACAATTCCTTCAGAAAGTCCGTTATTTCATGGAAACCAAAGGCTACTGCACCTGCATCGTCTCGGAAGGCTTAACCGATGAAAACGGTCAGTACATCTCCATCGAAAACGTCGAACACACCCATTTGAAAGACTATACCCAACTTGGCGGCGTCGCACATACGATCGCTAAAATCGTCAATAAAGAGTTCGACTGCAAAACCCACAGCGCCGTGCCCGATTACCTGCAACGCGCCGCCAGCCACCTGGTTTCGCAAACCGATTGGGAAATGGCATACGGTGCCGGTCAGGCAGCGGTGCAAGCAGCGCTTGACGGCGAACACGGCGTATTACCGGTCGTCGAAGCCATCGGGCACAACCCATTGACGTGGCGTTACAAAAACATCGACCTGTTTGCCGTTGCCGACTTGGAATACCGCGTGCCGGACGAGTTCATCACCGAGGACGGCATGGATGTCACCGAAGCGGCCTTGGACTACCTGTTACCGTTGATTCAAGGCGAACGTGCAATACAATTTAAAGACGGCCTGCCGGATATCCACCCGTTGAAATTCGACACCGTCGAACTTCGACTACCTAAATACCAGGCAATTAAGTAATTGTTTTTAATTTGTTTTTTAACAATACGAGCAAATACTTTCGCCAAACTCTGCTAAGATATCGATATGTTTCGTTATATCCGTTTAAAAATTCATCAAATCGGGCGTAAAACCAAGCGCTCGGTTTTTTTGAATAAATATTTTCCCCGCTTCAAAGACCGAATCTATTGGGCTGGAGATCGTAAATCATTCGCACGCGCCGGATTTATCGGTTCGTTCTGCATGATGTTGCCGGTTCCCTTCCAAATGGTCTTGGGGTCGGTGTTTGCCTATTACCTGCGAGCCAACATTCCCCTGGCAACCGCTCTGGCTTGGATTACCAACCCGATCACCATGTGGCCTATCTGGTACGGCGGTTATAAATTCGGTGTGTTTGTCATGGGAACCGAAGACCTATACGACATTTCTTCGAACATCCCTATCGCCTCGGAACAGTGGTTCAACGAAGTATTTCCACACATTTGGCAACCGTTCTTCTTCGGTAACATGATTCTGGGCGTCATGATCGGAAGCGTACTTTATATCTTTATCGCGCATTTTCACTGGCTAAACGTCTGGCAAACCGTACGAACTCGTTTGCAAAACCGCCAATCACGATAAATCTCCTACATACAAAATTAAATCTATATCCGTCACCGCTGCTTTTCTAGACACCCTACATAAAATATGGATATACTGAACCGGATTTTTAAGCAGCGGGCTTACCCTTTAAAATGCAAAATAAATATCAACCATTACAGGCAACGCTCTGTATAAGCAGAACAAACACGGCCAAATGTTAAGTAGACTCACCCCCAAACAGTGCGCTCTCATAAAGCAATTTCTACTTGTCTTTATTGGTTTATTACTCGCCGTAGGCCTGATTATTAGCAGCTGGTATAACGTAAAATCCAATCAAGAGTTTCAATATTTAAAGCAACAAGAACTCCGCCTGCTTAAGCTGCATGAAACCTCCATCTTTCAGGAATACGAATCGGTTTTATCAGACCTGCTGACACTCGGCTCACTCCCCATGACACCAAGCGCCCTGGTGAATCAGAACTTCAATCAAGCGATAAAAACCCAACTTGCCGACACCTATAAAACCGTTTCTCAAACGCGGGGCCGTTACAATCAGATTCGTTATATCGGCGAAAACGGCCAGGAAATTATCCGGATCAATTACGACGACGGCCACGCCAGCATTGTGCCTGACGACAAATTACAAAACAAAACCCACCGTTACTATATCCAGGATATTTCCAAACTCGCTCCGAATGAAATTTACATTTCAAGAATAGATCTGAATATAGAGAACAAACAAGTGGAATTACCTTATAAGCCTGTGATTCGGGTCGGTATGC
>NZ_JBFHFC010000022.1:0-43137 GCF_041583835.1 Thiomicrorhabdus sp.
ATGCATCTGTTCGACATAAACAACCAACCTCAAGGCAGCATCATCCTAAACTACTATGGACAACACTTACTGGATACCCTTAATTTTGGTACGCAAGCTTTGGATTCCCGCTCGTCACTCATGCTGCTAGACCATGACGGTTACTGGATGAAAGGACCTATTAAAGAAAAAGAATGGGGCTTTATGTTTGCCGATAAAAAACAGGTTTCTTTTGCAAACGAACACCCCGGTATTTGGCGTCAGATGCAAAAACAAAAAGCCGGACAAATCCGCACTCCCGAGGGTCTTTACAGCTACAAAATCCTACTGCCGTTAAAGCCAAATAACCACACTAGAAATTGGCACTACGACTTTAAGGATACCGTCTTTAAAACCCAAACCCAATTAGATGATTATCAATGGGTCTTAATCTCGTTTTTGCCCGCCTCCAAGTTTTATACAGACACTCAAAACGCGCTTTTAGGCAGCATTGCCTACATCGCCGTCGGATTGGTTTTATTAGCGTTTTTAGCCTATTTTCTGGCAGCTTCTTATTTAGAAAAACAGTATTTACTCTATAAAACCCATCACATGGCATTTCACGACGAATTGACCGGTCTTTTCAACCGCCACATCCTCGACCAGGCACAAGGTTTAAACCTGGTGCTTCCACATGATCAATCAACGCCTTATGCCGTATTCTTCTTCGATCTGGATGGTTTCAAACCCATCAACGATCAATACGGCCATCATATCGGCGACGAAGTGCTCAAAATCGTCGCCAAACGACTGCAAAGTAGCGTGCGCGAACAAGACATACTTATTCGTTTGGGCGGCGACGAATTCGCCCTTATCGCTCCCAAGCTATCCATGGTTAAACACGCCGAACGCTTAGGACAAAAACTGCTGCATAAAATTCAAGATCCAATCCATGTCGAAGGCCACATCCTACAATTAGGTGCCAGTATCGGTATAGCGCTATACCCTAAGCACAGCGACAACCTAGACAAACTCATCAGCCTCGCCGACGACGCCATGTACACAGCCAAAGAAAGCGGCAAAGGTAGAGTGTGCTTCCCGGAAGAAAACCAACATTAAGAAACGGATTTCAAATATTCGTGATAATAACGAAGACATAAAAAAACCCGCATTGAGATTACTCAATGCGGGTTTTAAGAATATGGCGGTGGACTAGGGATTCGAACCCCAGGTAGGCTACTAACCTACAACGGTTTTCAAGACCGCCGCCTTCAACCGCTCAGCCAGTCCACCAATGTTTGATGTGGCGTATTATAGAGCCCCCAGAGTTTTTTGCAAGGCGTTTTGTTCATATTTTTGTAAAAAAATATACAATCTTTATTAAACCAATTATTTAGCCTAGCCCGTTGAGAATTATGAAAAGCTTAAAGCCGGAACCGACCCTTACGCCCTTTCAAATCCGTTGTTATGAACTGCTTAAACGCATTCCCGAAGGCAGAGTCACAACGTACAAGGCAATTGCCGATGCGTTGGGCAGCAAAGCTTATCGGGCTGTTGGGACGGCGATGGCGAAAAACCCTTATCTGATTGAAGTGCCCTGCCACCGTGTGGTCAATAGCAATGGTGCAATCGGTCATTACGCCTTGGGTCATGAAAAGAAGATCGAGTTACTGAAACAGGAAGGTCTGGAAATTAAAGATTCCAAAGTCGCCGATTTTGAATCGGTCTTTTTCGACTTCAATGAATCCTGAATCGCAGACATAAAAAAACCAGGCAAGCCTGGTTCTTTTATCGAGCATATCACGAGGATATTAAAGTACTTCCGCACCGCCCATGTAAGGACGCAACGCTTCCGGCACGGTAATGCTGCCGTCGGCGTTCTGATAGTTCTCCAATACCGCAACCAGAGTACGACCAACCGCTAGACCGGAACCGTTCAAAGTGTGAACCAACTGAGGCTTGTCGTTACCGGAACGGAAACGCGCCAACAGACGACGTGCCTGGAAATCTTCAAAGTTCGAGCATGAAGAGATTTCACGATATGCGCTCTGACCCGGCAACCATACTTCCAAATCGTAAGTTTTGGCGGAAGAGAACTCGATGTCACCGGTACACAACGCCAGTACGCGGTACGGAAGACCCAGCTTTTGTAGAATCAATTCTGCATGGCCGGTCAGCTCTTCAAGCGCTTCATGCGACTTTTCAGGATGTACAAGCTGTACCATTTCGACTTTTTCAAACTGGTGCTGACGAATCAAACCTTTGGTATCACGTCCGTATGAACCCGCTTCGGAACGGAAACACGGTGTGTGACCGACCATACGAATCGGCAACTCGGACTCTTCGATGATTTCATCGCGGAACAAGTTGGTGATCGGCACTTCGGCAGTCGGAATCAAGTAAAGGTCACGGTCATTGGTATCGTGTTCTTCGTGCTTACTCAACTTATACAGGTCTTCTTCAAACTTAGGCAACTGCCCGGTTCCGCGCAAGCTGTGCTGGTTGACGATGTAAGGCACGTAAACTTCGTTATAGCCGCTTTCTGCATGCGTATCCAACATGAACTGAGTCAAAGCGCGCTGCAACTTGGCAACCGATCCTTTTAACACGGAGAAACGCGAAGAAGCGATCTTAACGGCCGCGTCGTTGTCGTACCAGCCGCGCGCTTCCATCAAATCAACGTGATCTTTAACTTCAAAATCAAATGCTTTCGGCTCGCCCCATTTACGGATTTCGACGTTGTCGTCTTCGCCCCCGCCAATCGGCGTGGATTCGTGAGGAAGATTAGGAATACCGGCGTAGATGTCTTCGATTTGAGCCTGTACTTCGTCCGATGCGGTTTTAGCCGCTTCCAACTGGTCGCCCAAATCAGCCACTTCCGCCAATAGCGGTTCGATATCCAGGCCTTGCGATTTGGCTTTACCGATCTCTTTCGAACGGCTATTACGCTCCGCTTGCAAGGATTGGGTTTTGGCCTGCAACTCTTTACGTTGCGCTTCCAAAGTTTCAATCTGCGCGGTATCCAATTCAAAACCGCGAGTTTTCAATTTTTCAGCAACCGTTTCCAGCTCTGTTCTCAGTAGCTTTGCATCTAACATGGTGACTCTCTGTGTTTGATTATTCTGTTTTTTCAGCCGTCGCGGGACGACGTAAATTTTGCGAATTATTCTAACATCAATTGCGTTTGTCGATGCTGCAATTACACGCCATATTCTGCGGAATTCGTCAGATTTAAAACAGAGTAAATCGATTTCGGACGAACCGTATTGAAAAACGGGTCGCAGCCGAACGATGCAGCCCGTTTACAGGATAAGTTCAGGAGGTTTCAGTTTGATAGTCGCTCATCGGCGGACAAGCACACACCAGATTACGGTCGCCGAACACATTATCGACCCGCCCGACCACCGGCCAATATTTGTTTTGCTTCAACGATTCCAACGGATACGCCGCCAATTCACGGCTATAGGCATGCGGCCAATCGTCGGCCATAACCTGATCGGCCGTATGCGGCGCATGTTTCAACGGATTGTCTTCGGCATCGAGTTTGCCGTTGGCAACGTCGTCTATTTCCCGCTTGATGGCGATCATGGCATCGCAGAAGCGATCGATTTCGTCTTTGGATTCCGACTCGGTCGGTTCGATCATCAGAGTGCCGGCCACCGGAAACGACATGGTCGGCGCATGAAAACCGTAATCGATCAGACGCTTGGCGACGTCGTCGACACTGATACCGGTCTCTTCTTTGATCGGTCGCAGATCGATAATGCATTCATGTGCAACTCGCCCGTGTGCATCAGTGAATAAAATCGGATAATGATCGGCCAATCTGACGGCGATGTAGTTGGCACTCAAGATGGCCGTAGCCGTGGCTTGTTTCAAACCGCTGCGCCCCATCATCGCAATATACATCCAACTGATCGGCAATACGCCCGCGCTTCCCTGCGGTGCGCCGGAAACCGCCCCCACGCCTTGAGAGAACTCGGACTTTGTCTGCAACACACTGCCCGGCAGGAATTCGGCAAGATGTTGTTTTACGCCAATCGGCCCAACCCCCGGTCCGCCTCCGCCGTGCGGAATCGCAAAGGTTTTATGCAGATTCAAGTGCGAAACATCACCGCCGAACTGACCGGGCGCACAAACACCGACCATGGCGTTCATATTGGCACCGTCGATGTAAACCTGTCCGCCGTGTTGATGCACCCAGTCGCAAACGGTTTTGACATTGTCTTCGAACACGCCGTGAGTGGACGGATACGTAATCATAATCGCCGCTAACTTGTCCGAATGTAGCTCCAGCTTATTCTTCAAATCGTCCAAATCGATATCGCCCGACGCCGAAGTCGCCACTACTACAACCTGCATTCCGGCCATGTGCGCCGAAGCGGGATTGGTTCCGTGCGCGGACGCGGGAATCAGACAGACATCACGATGCCCTTCGCCTCGACTGCGATGATAAGCGCCGATCGCCAACAGTCCGGCGTATTCGCCCTGCGCACCGGAATTCGGTTGCAAGGAAACCGCATCGTAGCCGGTTGCCGCACACAACATCGCTTCCAATTCCCGACAAAGCTGTTGATAACCTTGAGCCTGATCCGCGGGCGCAAAAGGATGCAGTTGAGCGAATTCCGGCCATGAAATCGGCATGAGTTCGGCAGCGGCATTGAGTTTCATGGTGCAGGAACCCAACGGAATCATGGCACGATCCAGAGCCAGATCTTTATCCGCCAGTCGGCGCATATAACGCATCATCTCGGTTTCCGAATGATGCTGATTGAACACCGGATGCGTCAAAAAGCCGGACTGACGCTGCAAGGTTTCAGGTATCACATCGCAAGAGGACGCTTCAATGTCGTCGACTCTGAATTCAATCGACTTAACATCTGCAAATACATCCCAAAGCTGCTTCACGTCTTCGATTGTTGTGGTTTCGTCCAAAGAGATCGCAATATTGTCTGAATCGATCAGACGTAGGTTAATGCCCTTTTTCAAAGCACCTTCAAGGATTTGCGACGCTTGCCCGAAGGTACGAATTCTCAAGGTATCGAAATATTGTTGATGAACAAGCAAACAGCCTAAGTTTTTCAATCCTTCCGCCAGGAAGTGAGTCAACCGATGCACTCGATAGGCGATTTTGGTCAGACCTTGCGGACCCTGGTAAACCGCATACATGCTCGCCATCACCGCTAATAAAGCTTGCGCGGTACAGATGTTACTGGTGGCCTTCTCGCGGCGGATATGTTGTTCGCGTGTTTGTAGCGCCAAGCGATATGCTTTCTGTCCACGGCTATCCACGGAAACTCCGATCAAGCGCCCCGGCATGGAACGCTTGAAAGCGTCTCGGGTTGCCATATAGGCGGCATGCGGACCGCCGTAACCCAGTGGTACGCCGAATCGTTGCGTGTTGCCGACCACCACATCCGCACCCATCTCACCCGGCGGTTTGAGTAACGTCAGACTTAATAAGTCGGCGGCAACGGCCACCAAAGCCTGTTGCCGATGCGCCTGCTCGATCAAAGCGGTGTAATCCGCCACCTTGCCGTCGGTTCCCGGATACTGCAACAACATGCCGAACAAATCCAAATCTTCGATGCCCTTTGTCGGATTCGCCACCACCACCTCAATCCCCAAAGGCTCGGCTCGGGTTTTAACGACGGCGATGTTTTGCGGATGACAGTCTTCCGCCACCAGAAACACCTTGCCTTTGGATTTACTCATACGTTGGCACAACGTCATCGCTTCGGCACAGGCCGTCGCTTCGTCCAACATTGAAGCATTGGCAAGTTCCATGGCGGTAAGATCGGACACCATGGTTTGAAAGTTGAGCATCGCTTCCAAGCGGCCTTGGGAGATTTCCGCTTGATAAGGCGTATAGGCGGTATACCAAGCGGGATTTTCCAAGATGTTGCGTTGAATGGTCGGTGGCGTAAAGGTGTTGTGGTAGCCCATGCCGATGAAGGATTTACAGACGGTATTCTTTGCGGCGATGGTTTTTAACCGGGCCAGCGACTGATGTTCGGTCAGCCCCTCTTCCAGAGCCATATCGTCATGGCGACGGATTGCTTCTGGAACGACACTGTCCAACAGTTCCTCCATTGAAGTCAAACCCAAACTCTGTAACATACAGGCCTGTTCTTTTTCATCCGGCCCCAAATGACGGTTTACAAATTCATCACCGTACTGCAACGCATCCAACGACAATGAAGCTAAGTCCGTAACCCCTGCCTTCACCATAAACGCTCCTCACCTATTCATTAGGAATGTCGATTATTCGGCAATACAAGCCTGATAAGCGGTTTCGTCCATCAAGTCATCCAGCTCGGCGATGTCCGTCAGTTTGACTTTAATGAACCAGGTGGACATGGCATTTTGATTCACCAACTCGGGCTCGTCGTCCAACGCGTGATTGACTTCCACAATGGTGCCGTTGACCGGCGCATAGAGTTCGCTGGCCGCTTTGACCGATTCGATCACCGAGATCGATTCGCCTTTTTGAATATCTTGCCCCTCTTCCGGCAATTCGATATACACCAAATCGCCCAGTTGCGCCTGGGCAAAATCGGTAATGCCGATTGACGCAATTCCGTCATCATCTACTTGAACCCACTCATGCTCTTCGCTGTATTTAATTTGGCTCACCGCATCTTCTCCTACTGTTTTTTTTATTGCTGTTTTTTTACTGTTATCTGTTTTATTGTCACTGCTAAACCGATTCGCTTTTGTCCTGTCGCCTACCTGCTGCTTACCCCCGATAGTAATGGGTTTCCACAAACGGCAACGCCACCACTCTCATCGGCACTTCCTTATTTCTGACTATCGCCAGTAATCGCGTTCCGATTTCGGCTAACTCCGTCGGCACGTAGCCCATTGAAATCGGGCCGCCGACACTCGGCCCGAAACCGCCGCTGCTGACCGTACCGACCACTTGATCGTTACCATCCTCGATCTGGGCATTCTCGCGCACCGGGATTTTACCTTCCGGTTTCAATCCGACTCGCTTGATCTCTGAACCCTGCTGCAATTGCGCCATAATGACCTTGTCTCCCGGATAACCGCCTGGGCGTTCGCCGTCTTGACGTCTCGCCTTTGAAAGCGCCCAAACCAAACTGGCTTCGACCGGCGTAACGGTTTCAGTCAAATCGTGACCGTACAAACACAGTCCGGCTTCCAAACGCAAAGAGTCGCGCGCACCCAAACCGATCATCTCAACGCCGTCCTCTTCCAGCAATCGACGAGTTAAAGATTCGGCCTGTTCGGCCGAAACGGAAATCTCAAAACCGTCCTCTCCGGTGTAACCCGAACGCGTTACCAGACACTCCACGCCATTCAGCGTCAAATCCGCCGCCGACATAAACACCATTTGGCCGGATTCCGGCGCCAACTTCGCCATCACTTTTGCCGCCATCGGGCCTTGCAATGCCAACAAAGCCCGATCTTCCAACACCTCGATATCGCACAGACCTTGCAGGTTTTTCTTAAGATGCTGGATATCCCGCTCTTTACAGGCCGCGTTGACGACCAAAAAGAAACTTTCCCCCGTATTGGTCACCATCAAATCATCCAGAATGCCGCCCTCGGAATTGGTGAACAACGCATAACGCTGGCGCATTAACGGCAAGTCGACAATATCGACCGGCACCAATTTTTCCAACGCCTCGGCGGCACGTTCGCCTTTGAGAATAATTTGACCCATGTGCGAAACATCGAACAGACCGGCTTTTGTGCGGGTATGCAGATGCTCTTGTTTGATGCCCATGGGATATTGAAGCGGCATGGAGTAACCGGCGAATTCAACCAGTTTCGCGCCTAATTGCTGATGTAAACCGTAAAGAGGAGTGTATTTAAGGGCTGTGGGCGTTTGCTGCATAATGACGTCCTAGAAGCAAAGCCGGGCCTATTTTGAAGGAAACGGCTTAATCCGTAAAAACTACTATTCTATAGACTTATCAAGGAGATAGGTTCGAGATTTTCTATCCCCGTAATGAGAGATTTAATGATGCCAGAATAATGCCGAAACAGCGGTTATCCACAGCTTTGAAAAGCATTAAATTTGGCGGGCGGCGAGCATTCCCAACCAGACTGCGACCACGCAAGTAATGACGCTGACGGCGATATTCATCAACGCCTTATTCATTTCCCCGACTTCGATGTACTGCATAGTCTCGTACGAGAAAGTGGAAAACGTAGTGAAGGCACCTAAAAAACCGACCATGATGAATGAACGCCATTCGTTTGAGGCGCCCAACTTGTCTACCAGCAAAACCGCGACAAGTCCCATGACGAACGAACCGATCACATTGACCGACAGCGTTCCCCAGGCAAAATCGCGCCCCAGCCATTGGTAGGTCTGATGCGACACGGCAAAACGCGAAACGGCTCCCAGAGCGCCGCCTGCGGCAATCGCAAGCCATGCAAGTCCTGTCATTTTTTTAGCCCCCTCTCCATCGAATTATGCATACCCTTAACCGTTAAAATTAAGAACGTCTCTTATAAATTGCGTTGGCATTCAACTGGCGCAGATGCTCCATCTTGGCGGAAATCTTAATTTCCAAGCCGCGATCCGCCGGTTGATAATAATCCCGTTCGGCCATCTCTTCCGGGAAGTAGCACTCGCCCGCTGCAAACGCTTCCGGCTCGTCATGGGCATAACGATAGCCTTTGCCGTAATCCATTTCCGCCATCAGCTTAGTCGGCGCATTGCGAAGGTGAAGCGGCACCTCATAGGAACCATGTTCTTTCACGTCCGCCAACGCAGCGTTATAAGCCATGTATGCGGCATTCGACTTCGGCGCCACCGCCAAATAGGTTGCCGCCTGAGCCAATGCCAAATCCCCTTCGGGCGAGCCCAAACGCTCGTAGGCTTCCGCCGCGTTCAGCGCCAACTGCAAAGCGCGAGTGTCGGCATTTCCGATCTCTTCGCTGGCCATACGAATCAAACGCCTCGCTAAATAACGCGGGTCGACGCCCCCGTCCAACATACGCACCAACCAATAAAGCGCCGCATTCGGATCGGAACCGCGCACGGATTTATGCAGTGCGGAAATCTGGTCGTAAAATGCCTCGCCGCCTTTGTCGAAACGTCTTAAACCGCCTTGAACCACTTCTTTACAATGTTCGGCGGATAAGATCAGCTGACCTTCGATTTCCGGATCGGGTTCGGCAAAATCGACCGCCTGTTCCAACAGGTTAAGCAAGCGGCGGGCGTCGCCGTCGGCAGCCTGTAAAAACAGGCTTTTTGCCTCTTCTTCAACCTGAAGTCGAGCACCGGCGGACGCTTCCAGATCGTTCGACAGCATTTCGATGCCGCGTTCCAAAACTTCGGCCAATTCGGACTCTTCCAAACTGCGTAGAACATAGACGCGAGCTCGTGACAACAAAGCGTTATTCAACTCGAACGACGGGTTCTCGGTCGTCGCACCGATAAATACAAAGGTGCCGTCTTCGACAAACGGCAAAAACGCATCCTGTTGCGCCTTGTTAAAACGATGAACCTCGTCGACGAACAACAAGGTGCCTTGCTGAAATTGCTGGCGGTGTAACTTAGCTTGTTCCACGGCTGCACGCACATCTTTAACACCGTCCAATACCGCCGAAAGGCTGATGAACTGCAAGTCGGACTGTTTGGCGATCAAACGTGCCAGCGTGGTTTTTCCGGTTCCCGGCGGCCCCCAGAACACCATGGAATGCAAGTTGCCGCTGGTGAACATACGCGACAAAGCCCGGTTAGGCCCGAGCAAATGTTTTTGCCCGACATAATCGTCCAGATTCTGCGGACGTAATCGGTCGGAAAGTGGCTGATAAAGGCTCATTATTGCGGCTGACCTACCAAATCATAACCCTTAGGCAATTTAAACTTAAACTCATCGGCAGGAACCGTCAGGTTCATCTTGATATTCTTGAAACGAACCCGGGTAACGTTATCGGCACTTTGGTACATCCATACTTCCGTCATCTGTCCGCCTTGCAAAACAATTTCGATGCTTTGGAAATAGGTAGCTTCCTTTGGCTTAAGGTTATAACGCTGCTTTCCGTTGGCCGAACCTTCGTGAATGATGGTAAAGCGATCTTCGATCGGTTCGTCATACAGCAGCCAGCTTAGCGGGATCTCCGACTTGATATCGTTGATCGGACGCACCGTAACCTGCTCCAGATCATCGTCCTGAACCCATAGGTTAATACCGTCCGCCACGATTTTCTGCGGTTCCGGTTTTAGGTAATGCCACACCAGTTTCCCCGGACGTTGCAGCTTAAAATATCCGCTTGAGGCATTCGTGGTAAAACGTTCTTCGTCCGGCTGAATTTGATCGAAATCGGCGCTGAACGTTTTCAATTGGTTAACGTAGTCTTGCAATTCGGATTGTGCGTAAACCGGCATGGAAACCGTGAAAATAAGCCCCATCAACCAGTTAAAGGATCTGTTTAATTTCATTAAGCGCTCTTTTAATCGTTATTTCGTTTAAATAAATTGGTCGGTTAAATCGGTTTAGATTCCGACCATCAATCCTGCGGCTTAGGCGCCAGGACTTCACGGTTACCGTTCGATTGCATGGTGGAGACCACTCCGGACGCTTCCATGGTTTCGACAATACGCGCGGCGCGGTTGTATCCGATCTTGAAGCGTCGCTGGATTGACGAGATCGAAACCCGACGTCCTTGAATCACAAATTCCACCGCTTCGTCGTACAACGCATCCTGCTCGGCGTCTTCGTAACCGCCCTCGGAACCCGCATCCGAAGTCGGTCCTTGCGTAATCGTTTCCAGATACTGCGGTTCACCCTGGGTCTTAATGAATTCCACCACTCTATGCACTTCTTCATCGGTCATGAAGGCGCCGTGAACACGTCTTGGCGAACCGGAACCCGGCGGTAGGAACAACATATCCCCCATCCCCAACAACTGCTCGGCACCACCCTGATCGAGAATGGTACGCGAGTCGATTTTGGTATTAACCATAAAGGAAATTCGGGTCGGAATATTGGCCTTGATCAGACCGGTAATGACATTCACCGACGGACGCTGGGTTGCAAGAACTAAATGGATACCCGCCGCACGCGCCTTCTGGGCGATACGGGCGATCAACTGTTCGACTTCTTTACCGACTACCATGATCATATCGGCAAACTCGTCGACCACCACCACGATAAACGGCAACGGTTCCAATGTCGGCGGCTTCTCGCCCATTTCATGTCCGAAGTTAGCCGCCTGTTGATAAAGCGGATCGATCAGAGGCTCGCCCTTTTCAATCGCTTCTTTCACTTTGAGATTGAAACCGGCAATGTTTCTCACACCCATTTTGGCCATCAGCTGATAACGGCGATCCATTTCGAATACGCACCAACGCAACGCATTGGCGGCATCGCTCATATCGGTGACCACCGGCGTCAACAAATGCGGAATATCTTCGTAAATCGACAACTCCAACATCTTAGGGTCGACCATGATCAGACGGACTTCATCCGGACGGCTCTTATACAATAGACTCAAGATCATACTGTTAACCCCGACCGACTTACCGGAACCGGTGGTACCCGCCACCAACAAGTGCGGCATCTTGGCAATATCCGCCACGACCGGTTTTCCGGAAATGTCTTTACCTAACGCAATGGTTAGCGGCGACTTGGCGCGCTGGAATTCGTCAGAAGACAAAACTTCCCTGAAACTGACCAGTTCGCGTTGTTCGTTCGGAATCTCGATTCCCACAAATGCCTTACCGGGAATGATGTCAACGACACGAACCGATTGTACCGACAGTACCCTCGCCAAATCTTTAGCCAGGTTATTAATCTGACTGACCTTAACGCCCGGTGCAGGCAGAATTTCAAAACGGGTAACGACCGGTCCCGGCTGCACGGATTCAACCTTGACGGTCACGCCAAAGTCGAGCAGACGCTGTTCCAACAGGTTTGACAGGGCTTTTAGTTCGTCTTCGGAAAAGCCTTCTTCATAATCCGGCGGCGGATCAAGTAAATCCAGACTCGGCAAATCTCCGGACTGAATGATCGGCACCGTCGAACTGGCCGTTTGTCTGGTGCCTACTTTGACATGCGACAAATTTCCCGGTTTCGGTTCGCTTGAATTCGAAACCACCGCACTGGCTTCCGCGACATTCGGTTCCGAAGCGATTTCGCTTGAATTGGCGACCGCAGAGTTTTGCATCTTAGGTGCTGAGCTATCAAGTTCAATATCGTCCAACGCTCCGACCGCCAAAGTCTTTTCACTTACGTTAACGTCATCCGTAGCCGGTTCTCCCTTTTTGAAAACACCCAATACCTTTGAGATTGGCTTTTTCGTTGTGTCGGCCAACGCGGGCTTGGAGGCCGTACCGATCTGAGCATTCGAATTTTGTAGAGGACGTTTCAAGTCGATCTTTTCAAACCAACCTTTCATTTTGTCCGAATGTTGCACCTTTTCATGGAATTGAGCTTGGATTTTTTCGCTTAATAAAACCGCCATGCGCCCGGTCACTTCCACAATCGTCAGCCAGGAATAACTGGTTAACATGCTGAATGCAATGGCAAACAAAACCAACAACACCAAGGTTGCGCCCAACAGATCAATTCCCGATACCAGCCAGGTACTGAGTTCATAACCCCAAACCCCACCGGCCGAATACGGCAATTGAATCAAGGCATTATCAGGATCCATATACAGATTGGCCAGACCGGCACCGGCGGAGATCAACAGCAACAACCCTAAAAGACTGACTCCGAAACGGAAATAATCCAACTCGCTGCCGGAGCGTATCTTCAAGGTCACCCAACCGGCCAATAGAATTCCGAACGGAATCAGGAAACCGAAAATGCCGAAGACGTACAAAATCATCGACGACAACCAGGCTCCGGTCTTACCGCCGTAGTTTTTCAGCTCATAAACACCGCCGGCGGAATCAAATCCCGGATCTTGCGGATCATAGCTAAACAAGACAATAAAAAGGAAGAACGCCAAGCCGATACAGCTTAACACCAGACTGTCTTTCAACACCCAGTTAAACTGGCCGTTTGAGGACTTTTTCTCGGTTTGAACGGATTCTTCTTTTGATGGAGATTTGACTGGTTTAAAGGTCATCGAAAACTCGGATTCTCTGTTACACTCAACTTATACGTCTTTCACCCACTGTGTATGGATATTGAATAGAAGAGCTAATTTAAAGGCTAGATTCGTCTATATTATTCATAGTTGGGTCTAGTTTATCGATTAAAAACTGCTAAAATTTTAGCATATCGGCAAAGTTAATTATTTATAGATTATAGAGAAGATAATTGTCCGGTTTTAATTAACCGCCGACGATTCCAAATTCCACTGTATATCGAAAACCCTAAAAGGAACGCTTCATGGCTACAAAACATTGCAAATTACTTATTTTAGGTTCAGGTCCGGCAGGTTACACCGCAGCAGTTTACGCAGCACGTGCGAATCTTCAACCTGTTATGGTCACCGGGATGCAGCAAGGCGGACAATTAACCACGACGACGGAAGTGGACAACTGGCCGGGCGATCCTGAAGGTTTGACCGGCCCTGACCTAATGGTACGTATGCAAAAGCACGCCGAACGTTTCGGAACTGAAATCATCTTTGATCATATCCATACCGCCGAACTGACCAGCAAGCCTTTCAAACTGATCGGTGACGCCGGTGAATACACATGCGACGCTTTGATTATTGCGACCGGTGCTTCAGCCAAATACCTTGGACTGGAATCGGAAGAAGCATTCAAAGGAAAAGGGGTTTCCGCTTGTGCGACTTGTGACGGTTTCTTCTACCGTAATCAAAAGGTAGCGGTAATCGGTGGTGGTAATACCGCAGTTGAAGAAGCGCTTTATCTTTCAAATATCGCTGCTGAAGTGACAATCGTTCACCGTCGCGACAAATTCAGTTCGGAAAAAATTCTAGCCGATCACCTTCATGAAAAAGCCGCCAACGGCAATATCAAAATCGAATTCAACAGCCAGTTGGAAGAAGTGTTGGGAGACAACATGGGCGTGACCGGTTTACGTTTGAAAAACAACGAAACCGGCGAAAGTAAAGACATCGATGTTGCCGGTGTGTTCATCGCTATCGGGCACACACCTAACACCGGAATTTTTGACGGTCAGCTGGAAATGGAAAACGGCTACCTTAAAGTTCAAAGCGGTATTCAAGGTAACGCGACTCAAACGTCTATTCCGGGTATCTTCGCCGCGGGTGACGTTATGGATCAGCACTATAAGCAAGCGATCACGTCTGCCGGTGCAGGATGTATGGCTGCCTTGGATGCTGAGAAGTATCTGGATAACTTAGGAAGCTAATAATCCATGTGTCATAAAAAACCACCAAATACGGTGGTTTTTTTTATCCTACATAATTTGAATTTGCAGGCTAATAAAAAAGCGGCAAGTCTAGAACAATACCGTACCTAATTATTAATCAGATAATTATTAAACAGAGGACACACCATGAAAAAAGTATTGCTGTTCGCAATCGGATTAAGCGTTTCAAGCCTAACGTATGCGGCCGATCCGGCTTTGAAAACCACGGATCAGAAAGCCAGTTATGCACTTGGAACCGACTTGGCAAAAAACTTGAGTCAACAAGGCGTTAACATCGACATCAAAGCACTAACCCTAGGGTTGGAAGACGTGCTTAACCAAAAACCGCTAAGACTGAGCCAGGAAGAAATGCAGGCGGCCGTTAATGAAGTGAAAACGGCACTTATGCAAAAACGCTTGGAAGAACAAAAAGCCTTAGGCGAGAAAAATGCCAAGGCCGGTGCGGATTTCCTGGCTAAAAACAAAACCAAGCCGGGTGTAAAAACCACAGCAAGTGGTTTGCAATACAAAGTGATTACCGAAGGTAAAGGCCCTTCTCCAACTGAAGACGATATGATCACGGCGCACTACAAAGGTTCGTTGATCGACGGTACCGTATTCGACAGTTCTTACGAGCGCGGTTCACCACTTGAGTTCCAAATGAACAACGTTATCAAAGGCTGGAAAGAAGCACTCAAATTAATGAACGTCGGTGCCAAGTGGGAAGTTTATATTCCTGCCGAATTAGCCTACGGCGAGAAAGGCGCGGGTAACCGTATCGGGCCGAACGAAACTCTGATCTTTACCGTCGAATTAATTAAGTTCGAAAAAGCGCCGAAATAATCCAAAGCGTTAGACATAAAAAAACCCAGTTACACTAGTTAACTGGGTTTACCTTATTCAGGCCAATTGAAGTTGCTCTTCAAGAGGAGTGTTGGTTAAACAACAAAGCCAATACTAATATAATCAATCGCCTATATCAATTTTTCCTTATATGTTTTTTCTTATCATTCAATAAGCTAAAGTTATAAAGACTCATCAATAATTTGAATAGATTGCGATAAAACGGCTACTCGAAGCCTCTTTCAAATCATCCGTTCAGAATTCAGCCAAAGCATAAACTTCATACGCCGGCGTCTCGTACGGGTGTGCATCAAGCAAGGTTGTCACGGCCTCGGCAATCAATTCATCCGAGCACACCATTTCCACTTTATACTCTTCAACTCTTTCAATTTCATCTTGCTGACCGATAAAAGGCCGACTGCCTTCCAAAGCGCGAAACTGCCCCATTCCTTTTACTTGCCAGCAACAACAATCGTAGTTTCCTATCTTGCCGACGCCGATTTCAAACAGCGCACTTTTAACATCCTCAAGATGCGATTCCGGCACAAAAAAACAGAGCTTATACATTTACCACCTCATTTAATGGTTAAAATCTTACCGAACAAAACGAAATTAAATACAATAGGCCATCACTTCGCCCTATTAATCAAGTCAAAAGGAGTTATAGATGAGACCGTTGCTTATCACCTACGCCGTTATTTTATTACTTGGCATTACGACTATACTGACCGACATTTACTACTTTGCCAATATTGCCGGGTTTATTTCAGCGATCGGTTTCCTATATGTCTTTTTCAAGGATCGTCCGGATGATGAGTCCGAATATGCTAAAAAATTACGTCGTTACTGGTACATCGTCTTCGCAACGGGCATCTTTTTCAGCTTGATTTTAGGCAGCTTATGGAACGACCATATGGGCGGCATGGCTAGTTAATACCGCTTCCGCGAAATGTGCCCATAAAAAAAGCTCCGTCAGGAGCTTTTTTTATGGCGTTAATTCATACCGAATGAATCTATGGCGTGCTAGAAAAGGTCAACGTCCCCTTCATCCATACTATCCGCCTGAACGCGATTCATACGATTCGCTTCGATATAATCACGCTGTTGTCGAATCACCATTTTCAATTGATCGATTCTTTCTTTATGTTCCGCTTCATTGGCAACCGGCAGATTTTTGCTCTCTTCCAGGAATTGATTTACCTTGTTAGAGAACTCATTTAAGTTCGCCAAGTGATTCATTGTCTGGTCGACCAACTGTCTCACGATGTCCTCAAACTGCAACGAACGCATTGCGTTGGAAACACTGACTTCAATTTCGGAAATGATGCCGGAGACGTCACCCAATTTTTCGGAAATTCCGCCGTTCATCTCTTCCAAATCGCTCAACATGCCGTCCACTTTACTTTGTGACGAAACCGCATGTTCCATGTCTTTAGATGCCGTTTCACTAACGATGCTACGGACCTGATCCACGGTACCGCGTGCTTTCTCGGCTTGTTTACGAATCTGTTCGTTAAGTAAGTTGGAGTTCAACGAAAGTTTACGAACCTCGTCTGCGACCACGGCAAATCCGCGTCCTGCCTCACCGGCACGTGCCGCTTCAATCGCCGCGTTCAATGCCAACAAGTTAGTCTGATCGGCAATTCCTTTAACGTCTTCAAGCAAAATAAAGATCGCTTCGATCTGACCGACCATGTCGTCGATTTTAGAAACCGTTTGCGTACTGCGGTGACTGGCGTCGGTCAGCAGATCGATCAAGTACTGTAACACCACCTTGATTTCAGATGAAAAACGCTGAACGCTCATATGTTCGGAACTTTCTCCTCCCCCTAAGTTTTCCAGTAGGGACAGAACCATCTTGTATTCAGCCTGTGTCTGATCGTGCAAACCTGAAAAGCTGTTGTTTAAGGTCTCGATGGCTTCCGCAATCAATTCCTTAACCTGAGCCAGCTCTTCGTTAATGACATCCACTTCACGTCCGATGACCTCTTCATAATCACCCACAACGGTCTCAAGCGACTGATTCGCCGTAATAATGGATACACTGCCCTCCGCCACTCGATTAGGCAATTGAACTTTTTCTGGCGCTCTTTCCGTTGAATCCCCGGAACCGGACGTTCTGGCAACTATTGCCACTTGGGACGTCCATGCCAAAGAGATAATGACAATAATGACCGGTGCGATATAAGGGACCTCCAAAAAACTCAGAGCGACTCCCACCACCGTCAGCAACCATGCAGCCCAATAAACCTTCATGACTTGAAGCATGTTGTACATCCTTAACACTTATTAAATTACAAAAACCGGAATCCGAACACGCCGGTTCGTTTACCTAAAAACTTCGCTGTGAATTAAGCAGGGAATATGCCAATAACTCTCAGAGAACCAAGTCCGCCCGAAGGCGGAACGTATTATTTGGCCGAAAGTTCGAGAATTTTCTTAGAGATGGATTCCAGAGATAAAATACTGTCTGCGGCACCAAGCTTGACCGCTTCGCCCGGCATACCCCATACGACACTGGTCTTTTCGTCCTGTGCGATCGTCGGAGCTTTTACCGATTGCAACTCTTTCAAGCCTACCGCACCGTCATCCCCCATACCGGTTAGGAGAACGCCTATGGCATTGGGACCGAAATTCTGCACCACCGAACGGAACATCACGTCAACCGAAGGCTTATGACGATTAACCGGAGGGCCGTCGTTCAAACGACAAAAATAATTAGTGCCGCTTCGCTCGATCAGTAAATGTTTGCCGCCCGGTGCAATATAGGCATGTCCCGGCAAAATCTGCTGACCGTCTTCCGCCTGACAAACTTCCATCTCCGAAACCGTGTTCATACGATTGGCAAAAGGCAAGCTAAACGCTTCGGGGATATGCTGGGTAATGACAACCGCAGGCGTGGTCGCCGGAAGTCCCATCAAAACCTCTTTAATGGCTTCGGTTCCGCCTGTAGAAGCCCCTATGGCGATGATCTTATCTTTTACATGCTGTAATCGACGAGGATCAAACGGACGCTTCTCAATCACCGCATCGGCCGTAAACTTACCTTCGACTCTCATTGCAGGAGTCACGGAAGAAGGCAACGAACGATCCACCGTATGCGTCTTCTGCTGATTGGCACTGTAGCGCGCATACTTACGCTCTAACATCGGCTTACTGACACGCGCTGCGGTTTTAACCTTATGGCAGATTTCCGTCGTATAGTCTTCAAACGTATTCTTTAAATCGATTTTAGGTTTGGCGACAAAATCCACCGCCCCCATATCCAAGGCTTCGAACGTTACATCCGCTCCGACCTCCGTCAAAGTAGAAACCATCACCACCGGAATCGGATGCAAACGCATTAAATTTTTTAAAAAAGTCACACCGTCCATGCGCGGCATTTCAACATCCAACGTCAGAACATCCGGATGCAATTGCTTGATTTTCTCGCGCGCCATATAAGGATCAGAGGCGGTACCGACCACTTCAATAGCCGGATCGGACGACAACATCTCTTGAAGCATCTGCCTGACCAGTGCCGAATCGTCCACAATTAAGACTTTAATTTTTGCCATAGATTTCCTTCTCATCTTCAACGGCCTTTAGCCGGAATATCGAACTAACTGATCTTTTTATAGATCGTTTGTCCCATCAGTTCGAAACGGTCACAGACTTTGTACAAAGATTCCGAATGACCGATAAACAAATGACCGTGACTCGGCAACAGATCGGCATAACGGTTAAACAAGCGGCTCTGAGTCGGCTTGTCGAAATAGATCACCACATTGCGGCAAAAAATCACATCCACCTGATCTTTGATGGGCCATTCATTCATTAAATTAATCTGCCCAAACTCGATTATTTCCTGCAATTCGGACTTAACTTTAACAAACCCTTCCTGTTTTCCGGTGCCTTTCAGGAACCAACGCTTCTTACGTGCTTCACTGACGCCTTTCAGACGATCAATATTATAAACCCCCGTTCTGGCAGTCTGAACAACCGTTGTATCCAAATCGGTCGCGATGACTTTTACATCCCACCCGGCCGGAACCGCTTCTTTCAAAGTAATGGCGATCGAATACGGTTCCTCTCCGGTGGAACATCCGGCCGACCAGATACGAATTTTTTTACTCGCCCGATTGGTTTCCAAAAGCTGTGGAATCACGGATTGGGCTAAATATTCGAAATGGTGGTTCTCACGGAAGAAAAAAGTCAGATTGGTGGTAATCGAGTTAATTAAATTAACGAACTCAACCTCACCCTGCTCTTCAACGTAATTCAAATACTGCTTAAAGCTTTGTAAATTTAAAAAACGGATTCGCTTCGAAAGACGGTTATATACCAGGTTTTTTTTTGACTCGTTTAGATCGATTCCTGCGAAATCATAGACCAATTTTTGTATTCTGGAAAAATCTTGTTCGGTAAACTCAAATTCCCGATCATTCATAGTAAGAGTATCCTATAACTCAATATCAACTATCATTATGTTATTTTTAAGCAAAATAGAAAATGACATTATCCGTATTATTATGCATGATACTCGTCATAAATATAACTCAAAAATTAATGGTTATGGTAAATATATCTCAGTTAAACGCCAACAGTTTACAATTAAAACCCGCACAGGCTTTGGCTGGATTGAACCTAAGTGTCGGCCAAACCTTGACGATTACCGTTAAACAACTTAACGGCGATCAAGCTCAGCTCCTGATCGGAAAACAGACTTTAATCGCAGAAAACAAAATTCCGTCACTGACAACCGGACAACTGCAAGTCCAAGTGAAACAAACCCAACCGACAGTCATTCTAACCGTTCCAAGACCGGACGGGGCACAACAACAAATCACCCAAGCCAACCTACAACAGTCGGTACTGCAAAACGCCTACAAACAATTTATCGGCAATCAATTGCCGCTCAATCAAGCTCTGCAAAATTTAGCCAGCCTGCCCTCCTTACCGCAACATATCCAAACGGCCATTAGTCAACTGCTGGAGCAACTTCTAAAGCCGACTCAGACCATCAGCGATAAGGATCTGAAACTACAAATAATGAATAGCGGTCTTTTCCTGGAAGGAAAATTACGCAACAATGTAGAGAAAAATGCCCTTTCAAAAGACAGCAAAGCCCAAATACTTAAACTCCAACAACTGGCTTTAAACGAACTGAACAAGCAGCCGGAATCCTCACCGTTAAAACAATTAACGCAACTATTAACCCAAGCGCTGAATAAGCTGACGGTTCAACAGTTACATCTGTTTGAAAACCCTCTTTTACTTAACATGGAATTGCCTTTCGCCGGGCAACATCAAATCGAAAACTTTCGCCTGGCGATCTATAAGAAAAAAGTCCAAGAACGGGACTCGTGGGAAGTCATTCTTAACCTGGATATCAACCAACAGGAATTAATGGTAAAGCTGACTTTAGACTCTACTCAGGAAAACCTAAACTGTTACCTTTGGTGCGAAACCTCCGAGCTGGAGAAGTTGATTCAATCAAACCTTCCCTTACTGCAGGAACAGCTACAGCAGCTTAATTTAAAGCTCTCTCCGATTCAAATCGTGCAGGTCAAACCCCAACAATCCACAATTAGCACACAAATTGCTTTAATCGACGTCAAAGTTTAAAAATGATTCAAAATCCAACCGATATAGTAAAAACACTTACAAAATAAGAGGTTGGGTCGTTCCGCCCATTAAAACCAATAAAATCATTCGACTTTTACTAATAAATTAAACTGATTAATACTAGACCTTTTTATTTGAATAAGGTAATTTAGTGGCTAAATAGTTTCAACGAATAGAGCAACCGACAATGGATACAAATCTTGATAACATTCAAGAGCAAATCAACCAAAGAAACGATCAGGACAACCAGGTTCTAAGCTTTCTATTGGGTGCTGAGGAATATGGCGTAGATATTTTGACCGTCCAAGAAATAAAAGGATGGGAAAAGACGACCGCAATTCCAAACACCCCTGATTATGTGATGGGTGTAATCAACTTGCGTGGTGCGGTGGTTCCTATCATAGATCTGAGAGTTCGATTCGGTTTAAGCCATATCACTTATAATGATTCTACCGTTGTGATTATATTACGCGCTCAAGATCCGACCGGCTCCCAAAAAATCATCGGTCTGGTGGTAGACGGAGTTTCCGACGTCTACTCCCTAAACGAGTCTGAAATCCAGTCAGCACCAGATATGAACGGTACGATCCATACCGACTATGTTAATGGATTAGCCACGGTAGCGGAAAAAATGATTGTTGTCCTGAATGTCGACCAGTTGATCAATGAAGGTATTCTGGCTTCGATAAAACAGACAATCAACAAAGAATGAAATTAACCGAATTTATTTTTTTATCACTAGAATAAAATTTAGACTGTGAGAGAGTAACAATGTCAAAAATCTTAGCTGTAGACGATTCTAAATCCATGCGACAAATGGTTAGCATGTCACTAAAATCTGCGGGGCACGATGTCACCGAAGCAGAAGATGGTGCAATGGCCCTAGATATCGCCAAACAAAATCAGTTTGATTTAATTGTAACGGATATCAACATGCCGAATATGAACGGTATTGAACTCATCACGGCTTTACGTGCTCTGCCTAACTACAAGTTCACACCGATTCTATGTCTAACAACGGAATCGTCCGGCGACATGAAAACCAAAGGAAAAGAAGCGGGAGCAACCGGCTGGATCGTTAAACCGTTCAGCCCGGAAAAACTGCTTTCAGTTATCAGTCGAGTACTTTAACTTTCACAAGCCAACACGCAGCCGCCCTCCTCCCTTAGAGTTGAGCGGCCGTCTTTTAATCGATCAACTGAATACAGGTGAACAAGATGGCTGATACCATTACGCTTCCTGAAAGCCTTACCATCCACACCATCGACAATATTTACACCGAACTTCGTGAATCATTATCCAATTCAGGTGACGAAGTCGTAATTAATGCCGAAGCAGTGGAAACTATCGATACAAGCGGGCTGCAAGCTCTGTTGATCCTGGTAAACACCGCACAGCAAGAGAATAAAAGCATTACTTGGCAGAACGCCAGTGAATTACTCAGCCAGTCTGCTGAAAAACTGGGGCTAAGCGAGGCCTTGAAGTTAGCTTAAATCAGAGCTTTTCGTCATGAAAGACTCAAACAACAACTCCCTCGACAATAAAATAGCGGTATCGCTTCAATACGAAGGAGAGGGAGCGCCAATCGTCACCGCAAAAGGTAGCGGACACGTCGCCGAACAAATCATCGAAACGGCCAAACAACACAACATCCCTATACAACAAGACCATCAACTGGTCGAACTACTGAGTCAAGTTGAATTAAATCACGAAATCCCGAGCGTTTTATACGAAGCGGTCGCGCAAGTGCTTGTCTTCGCATACCAGCTTAACGGTAAAACCTTACCCGGTAAAAAATAAACAGAATGGAATGAAACGGCGGCAGTATCGTTCGTAAGAATTGAAGTGGTACACGAGGGCGAATGCTTGTCTTCTACAAGGCCAATCAGCGCTCCAACCCTCTAATATTTTTATTACACCAACTCTTTCAACATACTATCGACATCGATCAAGATAATGACATTACCTTGGTAATGGGCAATCCCCTGAATATAACGGGATGCATTTTCTTTTGTGGACGATAACGGCTCTAACTTGCTTTCCGGAATGTCTTTAACTTCCATCACGAAATCCACCATCATGCCGACGGTCTGCTCATCATCAAGCTCGACGATTATAATTCTCGATAAATCGGTAACCGGCTTTGGCATCATACCGAAAACAATTCGGGTATCAATCACGGTAACGATCACGCCTCGAACGTTAATCACTCCCAAGACATTAGACGGCGTTCCCGCAACCTCCCGAATCTTTCCGACACGAAGCACTTCACGGATTTTCTTAACATGAATGCCGTAAACTTCTTCTTCCAGAGTGAACAAAACACATCGAGCACTTGGCCCCATATAGCTCGTATCTTCATCCAACCCGTTGACCGGTCCGCGACTTTCAGCTAATGCTTGTTCAAAACCTACACCCATAACCTAACTCCATTATTACTGAAAACGCTGAATTACGCCCGGCAGATCCAAAATAAGAGCAATGCTGCCGTTACCGGTGATTGTTGCACCCGCATAACCGGATACTTTTTTCAACATAACTCCCAACGGTTTAATGACAACCTCTTCTTGTCCGTTCACCTGTTCGACAACCAATCCGACTTTCTGATTTCCGATCGACACAATAACGACTTTATCGTCATCGTAACTGTCTTTTACGCGATCCGGTCTTAACCATTCAGTAAGGAAGTACAACGGAATGCTTTTATCTCTCAATCTGACCATCATTTGACCGTCGATCTTGTTAGTGCTTTCCGGATCGAAATCAAAAATCTCCTGAACACTGGTTAAAGGAATTGCATAATTGTCTTCTTCGAACGAAACCATTAACGTCGGCAAAATCGCCAAGGTTAAAGGCACTCGAATACTCATACGAGTACCCTCGCCTAAAACGGAATGTATATCGATACTGCCGTTAAGTTTGGTAATCATGCTCTTAACGACATCCATACCAACTCCGCGGCCGGAAATATCGCTGATTTGATCCGCCGTCGAGAATCCCGCAGACATAATCAATTCAAATGCCGCCTTATCATCCAATTGATTGGCAGTCATTTCATCCATCAAGCCTTTTTCGACCGCTTTACGACGCAATATATCAGGATCCATCCCCTTACCGTCATCGGTAATAGAAAGCAGAATATGATCGCCTTCCTGTTCGGCCGCAAGAATAACCGTTCCTTTACGGGGCTTGGCGGCTTTAACCCGATCTTCAGGCATCTCGATACCGTGGTCGACCGAATTACGCACCAAATGCACTAAAGGATCAGCCAAGGCCTCAACCAAATTCTTATCCAAGTCGGTTTCTTCGCCGCGCAATTCAAGTTCGATATCCTTGCCCAATTTACGCGCCAAATCCCTAACGACTCGCGGAAAGCGGCCAAAAACTTTCTTGACCGGTTGCATACGGGTTTTCATGACCGAAGTCTGCAAATCGGTTGTCACATGATCTAAATTGGCAACTGCATTCGAAAGGTCTTCACTGCTGCTTTGGCTGCCTCTCAATGTCAAAAGTCGGTTTCGAACTAAAACCAGCTCACCCACCAAATTCATAATTTCGTCTAAGCGTTTGGTATCGACGCGCACCGTCGATTCCGCCGTATTCTTGACAGGTGCCTTAACCGCATCAGAAACTGGCGCTACCGGCTTAGGAACCGGTTCCGGTCTTGGTGATTCAACGGCAGGTTTTGCCTCCATTACAGGAGCAACGACCGGTTCATCCAACCCTTCCAAAGCCGACATTTCCAACATATCCCGCTGATTCAACAGAGCCTCAAATTCCTCATCCGAAATCTCGCCATCGGGATCCAATCCTTCATCCAATTTCAGCTCGGGAACCGCCGCGCCGGCTGGCGTTGAAGCGGTACCCGGATCAAAATCCTCCAACATGAGATCACGTTGATTTAATAAGGCTTCAAATTCTTCATCGGTAATGTCTCCGTCAGGATCCAACCCTTCGTCAAGCGTCAGAACAGGTTCCGCTGGAGCGGCCGACACTTCTGCCGCCGATTCTACCGGGGCATGCGCCGTTCCTTTGGTTAAAGCATCCAATTCAGCGAGTAAGCCGGGATCGTTTGCGGGCAAATCCCGGTTACCCTCATTTAGCTGGGCAATGGAGTCGTTAATCACATCGAACGCTCTAAGAATGACGTCGGCCGCTGCCGCATCATATTCGACATCCCCATTTCGGATCTTATCAAAGACATTTTCAGCACGATGGCACACCTCGATCAGGGAAGTAATCCCCAAAAAGCCTGCGCCTCCTTTAATAGTATGAAACCCTCTAAAAACCGCGTTCAATAAATCACGGTCACTCGGGGACTGCTCCAAATCGACCAGTTGCTCATTTAACTGATCTACTAGTTCGGTCGCTTCAACTAAAAAGTCTTGTAAAATATCTTCATCCACAACCTATACCTCTTCTCACCTATCTAGCGAATCCACATTGACGACGTCAAATTCAATCCATTAATTATTGAATTGATAAAAGCAATCACTGTGCCACGAATTGCATCAAGGATTTACCGGTGATCGATTTTTGCCCTTTAAATACCCAAGTCACTTAAAAGATCGTCGACATCATCTTGAGATTCGACCGTATCTTGCTTGGATTTCTGAGTCACATTCGGACCCATACCCTTTTCTTCTTGCTCTTTTTTACTTTCCAGCGTCTCCGCTCTTTCAGGAATGGCTTCGAAATTATGCCTGGAGCGCGAAATCAACTCTTTCAACGACTCTTCCAAGGTGGTCACGATCAATATGACTCTATTCAAAACCTGTCCGGTTAAATCCTGGAAAGATTGCGCAAGCATGATATTGGTCAATTCGTGATTAATCTGCTCGACAAGCTGCTTATCGAAACCTTGCAACGCCCCCCCTTCCAACGACGATGCAAGTTGCTCCACTAAACCCAGAGCGTTTTCCGCAGAGCTCAGTGTTTTGTTACTCGCGTTATCGGTTTCGTTCATGACGTATTTCAATCGCTCGGTAATATCCGGCAAATCGTGTTTGGTATGCAACAGAATCGGCGCGTCCTCCTCCAGATCATCCAACGTCTGATGAAGGTTTTGAGTAAGCAATTGCACCTGTTGATACAACTCGCCTTCACGGATCTGGGTTAAGTCATCCACTAACTTAGCCGCTTCTTCCGACTGTCCTGCTTCAATCGCATGCAATAACGCTTCTACCTTGCTTTTATCTATTTGGGTTGCGAATGTCATTTGTCCTTCCTCTGGTCAAAAAAAAACCCCTTACTGTAGGCGCTACAGCTTGGGGTTTTTGCTAGATATTATTTTTATTCAAACTTACTGTCTCTCGGCGACACGAGCAAAGATTTTTTGAATTTTTTCATTTAACGTCGCGGCAGTAAACGGTTTTACAATGTAACCGTCAACACCGGCTTGTGCGGCTTCCAAAATCTGGCTGCGTTTCGCTTCAGCCGTAATCAATAGAAAAGGCGTGTCTTTTAGGTTGGCATCGGCACGTACATGACGCAATAGATCAATACCGGTCATCTGCGGCATGTTCCAATCGCTGACGATAAAGTCATACTTACCGGTTTGTACCATCGGCCATGCAGTCGCACCGTCATCCGCTTCGTCAAACTTGCTAAATCCTAGCTCTTTCAATAGGTTTTTTACAATACGACGCATGGTTGAAAAATCATCCACAACCAAAATATTCATATCTCTATTAATCTGCATTTCGCTTTCCTTAAAAGTCCATTTCTTTTATAAATTTCAAATCCAATCTGCCAACCTTGATCTCAAACGCTTGATTGCCTGACTGTGAATCTGACTTACACGAGACTCACTCACCTCAAGCACTTCGCCAATCTCTTTTAAATTCAGTTCTTCGTCGTAATATAACGCCATCACTAGCTTTTCCTTTTCAGGCAACTGCATGATCTGCTCGGCCAACTCCTCCTGAAAACCGGCTTCAGCCAATTCGGCGAACGGGTTTTGCGACACACCCAACATACGGTCTTCAGAAAGTTCGTCGTGATCCGGTTCATCAATCGACAGCAGTTGAGCACCATTGGTGTCCTTTAAGATCGCATGATACTCGTGAATTGAAACCCCGAGTTCCAATGCGATTTCACTGTCTTTTGCTTCCCGTCCGTTCTTGGATTCCAAACGGTTGATCGCTTCACTTACTTCTCGGGATTTTCGATGCACCGAACGTGGAGTCCAGTCCCCTTTACGAATCTCGTCCAACATCGCTCCGCGAATACGAATCCCCGCGTAGGTTTCGAAACTAGCCCCCTGATTCGCATTGAATTTCTGCATCGCTTCAATCAAGCCGATAATACCCGATTGAATCAAGTCGTCTACAAAAACACTCTCAGGCAACCGTCCCTTCAGATGATAAGCAATGCGCTTTACAAGCGGCAAATACTGTTCAAGATCCTGAACACCATCTTGAGACACTTGTTTTTGTACTGCTGCATAAACATCCGTTGCACTCATGCACGCTTCCTAATGGCCTGATTGAAATAAACTTTCCACAAAAAACTGTAAATATCCGGTTACACCTTTGGGTACCGGCCACGAGTCAATGGTATAAGCCATTTCTTTAAACGACTTGGCGGCAAGACTATTCGGTTTGTGGATGGTTACAGGAACCTGTCTTTGGACCGCCTCTCTTAAATCATTATCGTAAGGTACCGATCCCAGATAATCGATCGAAACGTCCAAAAACTGCTCGCATACTCTCGCCAACTTGTCATAAAGTTGACGTCCGTGCTGAGCCGAGCGACTCATATTCGCCAACAATCTAAAGCGCGTTACCTGATAATCTCTGCTTAACACTTTAATCAAAGCGTAAGCATCCGTAATCGAAGCCGGTTCGTCCGTCACCACCACAACCACTTCCTGAGATGCACGACAAAAGCTGACTACGCTGTCAGCAATTCCAGCAGCCGTATCAATAATAAGGACGTCGAGCTCACCATTCAACTCGGAAAAAGCATTAATTATTCCAGCATTCTCCATGGCCGTCAATTGAGCCATGCGCTTCACACCGGAAGCGGCCGGTATGATTTTCAATCCGGCAGGCCCTTCGACAATGACCTCTTTCAAGGTTTTTTCACCGTCTAAAACATGGGCTAAATTATATCTAGTCTGCAAACCAAGCATGATATCGACGTTCGCCAATCCCATGTCGGCATCCATCAACAAAACACGATTCCCCATCTGGCTTAACGAAATCCCCAAATTCACGGAGACATTTGTTTTACCGACGCCCCCCTTTCCGCTTGCGACTGCAATGACTCTTACAGGCTTACCGGCCGGTTTTGCATTTTGCATTCGATTTGATTGCATAGCTCTCAAGCCTGCTGCCTGATCATTGAGCATCTGATATCTCCTTCCCCAATCCCATTCGGAGTGCACTCTCATCTTGTTGTCTATTTGAACTTTGCTGACCGAGAACAATCGCCCGATCGATGATATCCCTTGCCTTCACCGGAGCCAAATCCTCAGGAACGCGCTGCCCCTCGGACATATAAGCCAGCGAAAGTCGCTCTTCAATCAATACTGTCAAAATATTGCCCAACTGCACGGCTTCATCAACTTTAGTCAAAATACATCCCTGTAATCCGACCTGTGAAAACGACTTAACAATATCTTTCATAACATTCAATTGGGTGGCTGCGGACATCACCAAATAATTTCTAACGCTACTCACACCGTCCTGCCCGGAAGTCAGCTGTTGCGATAACTGTAAATCACGCTGACTCATACCAGCGGTATCAATCAAAATCAATTTCTTACTGCTCAACGAAGCCAGCAACGCGTAAAGTTCGCCTTGAGCGTTCACGACATGCACCGGTACGCCGATCAAGTCGGCAAAGGTTTTCAATTGAGCCTGAGCACCTATTTTATAACAATCCGTCGTAATCAGAGCTAACTGGCTCGGACTGTTTCGCATCACAAAACGGCTCGCCATTTTGGCGATCGTTGTCGTCTTGCCCACTCCGGTCGGCCCAACCAGCGCGACGATACCGCCCCGCTCCAACACATCCCGCTCTTCCACGGGAATGCTGTGTTCCATCTCTCTTAAAATTTCCGACCAAGCCTGTTCGCTTTGCATCCCGACATTTTCAACCAGGTTCTGACTCAGCGACCAACCAATTCCCATCTGCATCAGACGTTTGATTAAACCGACCTTTTCCGGATTGACCTGTTCATTCTGTCCCCATGCCAAACCGGATAGCTGGTTTTCCAGCATGGCGCGTACCGCCTTAAGCTCTTGCGCCATACTGCTCAATTCCGAAGAAGACGCAGCCACAGCCTTATTTTCCGCCGACGTATTAAACGAGGTTTCAGGCGAAACGTAACTGCTGCTCGGTTGTTGCATAGCCGATTTTTGTTGGTAATCCTGCGCTTCCGGGTCGGAAGCGGCAACTAATTCCACGCCTTCGGCCGTCGTTTTACTCGACAAAATAACCGCATCGTCACCGTGCGCTTCTTTTACCAACATCATGGCCTGACGCATATTCGGGGCAAAGTATCGTTTAATTTTCAACTTAGCCTCCCTGTCCTACATTCGCTACCACACTGATCTGTCGATTTTCCGGCACTTCGGAATACGCCAATATATGCAATGTCGGCAGACTGTATCTAAATAAACGTGCCAGCTGAGATCGAATTTGTGGTGCCACCAAGAGCACGGCCGATTGTCCCGCCATTTCCAGTTTCTGCGATTCTTCTTTTAACGTCGCATGCAATCGCTCGGCCAAACCGGGCTCGATCGCCAACTGTCCTTCCGGAGCACCTTGCGTAGCTTGAAGCAACAATTGTTCCAGCCCAGGTTCCAAGGTAATCACTTTCAACTCGGTTTCCGCTCCCAATATGTCCTGAACGATCGATCTCGCCAATGCCGATCGCACATATTGAGTCAATTCATTGGCGTCGTTGGTGACCGAAGCTTTCGCCGTCAAGGCTTCCAATATGGTACGCATGTCGCGAATTGCCACTTTTTCCTGCAATAAATTCTGCAATACTTTGACAACCACGGCCAATGACAAACGATCCGGCACCAATTCGTCGACCAATTTCGGAGAGCTCTGTTTGAGTTTGTCCAATAGCTGCTGAGTCTCGTCGTGACCGAGTAACTCATATGCGTAATCCTGAACAACCTGACTGATGTGCGTGGCCACCACCGTACTCGCATCGACAACGGTATAACCCAATGCCTGAGCCTGATCTCTATCCTTGACGTCAATCCACACCGCATCCAGTCCAAAAGTAGGATCTTTGGTTGCAATTCCAGCCACTTCGCCAAAAACCTGTCCGGGATTGATGGCGAGTTCCTTATCCGGAAAAACCTCACCCTCTCCCATATTGACGCCCATGAGCATAATTCTATATTGGTTTGGTTTTAAGTCCAAGTTATCCCTAATATGAACCGGGGGAACTAAAAAGCCCAATTCTTGGGAGGCCTTACGTCGCACCCCTTTGACACGTTCAAGAAGCTGACCGTTTTGAGACTTATCCACCATCGGGATCAAACGGTACCCGACTTCCAAGCCCAACACATCCAAAGTCTGTACATCGTCCCAGCTTAATTCCGGCGGCTTGGCCTCGGCCTCTTCCTCTTCCAAAATCTCGGCTTCGGTTTCCGGAGCGGCCTGCTGCTTTCTGTGAATCAGGTAGGCACCGGCACCGGCAACCCCCGCAAACGACAAGAAAGCAAAGTTAGGCATCCCCGGAATCAATCCCAAAACGCCAACAATACCGGCAGTCATACCTAATGAGCGTGGATTGGCAAACATCTGCATCTGCATCTGCTCACCCATGTCTTTCTGGTCGCCGGAGACTCGGGTAACGATGATTGCCGTGGCGGTAGACAGTAATAAGGCAGGGATCTGAGCGACCAAGCCGTCACCGAGGGTCAAAATGGTGTAGACCTGAATCGCATCGGAAAAAGCAAGATCGTGCTGCCCCATTCCGATTGCAAACCCTCCGATCAGGTTGATGAATAGAATGATAATACCGGCAACGGCATCCCCACGGACGAACTTACTCGCACCGTCCATCGATCCGTAAAAATCGGCTTCCGAAGCGATTTCACGACGGCGTTCCTGAGCCTGTTCCTGCGTAATCAATCCGGCGTTAAGATCGGCGTCGATCGCCATCTGTTTCCCCGGCATCGAATCCAAAGTGAAACGTGCGCTTACTTCGGCGACGCGCCCCGCACCTTTGGTGATAACCACGAAATTAATAACCACCAAAATAGCAAAGACGACCAAACCGACCGCAAAGTTACCGCCGATAACGAACTCACCGAACGCCTCGATAACATTACCCGCCGCCGCGCCCCCTTGATGACCTTCAAGCAGGATTACACGTGTGGAAGCAATGTTCAATGCAAGACGGAATAAGGTAGCCAGCAGGATGATGGTAGGGAAAATAGCAAAGTCTAAAGGTCGCTTGGCATAAAGCGTTACCATCAGGACAACAAGCGACAAGGCGATATTGAAAGTGAAAAACACATCAAGCAACATTGGAGGCAACGGAATCGTCACCATGCCCAACAGAGCAAGAACGGCAATCGGCACCCCTAATCCACGAGTAAAATTCTGCTTAATATTTGCAAACAGCTGTTGAAGATCCATCTTGTCTCTTATTCACTTTCTCTCGTAGAAACTACTCTGTCTTCATCTCATCCGGAATGGGAAGATTGCTAAAATTAGTTTGAGTCACCGGTTTACCCGATTTCAACTGGTAAACGTAAGCGAGTATCGCAGCCACCGCCTTGAATAAATCATACGGAATCGCTCGATCTACCTCCGCATTATAGTATAAAGCACGAGCTAATGGTGGGGCTTCTATTATAGGAATATCATGTTCTCTGGCAATGGTACGAATCTGTGATGCCATGAAGTCGATTCCCATTGCCAAAACAACCGGTTCCTGCATGCTTTCCGAGTCGTATTTCAAGGCAACCGCATAGTGCGTCGGGTTGGTAACGACAACGTCCGCTTCCGGCACTTTTTGCATCATACGCTGTTGCGACATCTCTCTTTGAATCTGGCGAATCCGGCCTTTGACCTCAGGGTTACCTTCCTGTTGCTTATACTCTTCCTTAACCTCTTGTTTGGTCATTTTGAGTTGCCGGTTGTGATCCCAAAGCTGAAACGGCACGTCAATCAAAGCAACCACGATCAATGAGAGGCTAACAAAAATAAAGGCTTCGACAATCACGCTTCCGGAGTGAGCAAGCGCCTGTTTAAGCGGCTCTGCTGCCAAACCGACCACCTCGCCAAAAACCGAATAGAGAAAAAACGTCGCAATCGCAATCACCAGCGTAAATTTTGCCAACGCCTTAAAAAGCTCCAATAAGGCTTTGGCAGAAAACATGCGTTTAATACCCTTGATCGGATTCAGCTTGCTGATTTTAGGCGCCATCGCCTTGGCGCTGAAAGACCAACCGCCCAACAGCATAGGAGAGACCAACGCAATCAAAGCCATCAATAACATGAACGGCAATATCATGTAGATGGAACTCAGCAACATCCCCTGAATGACGTTCCACATTTTCAACTCGTCAAAGGCTACGTCCCGGTCGAAGCTCAACCCCTGAATCGTAAAAGTCTCGATATTCAGAAACATAATGCTGCCGTACAGCAACAAAAATACGCCCGCAGACAACGTCATCAATACGGTTGTCAACTCTCTAGAACGCGGAATCTGTCCTTTTTCCCGAGCTTCCCGGAGTTTTTTCTCGGTGGGTTCTTCTGACTTTTCGCTACCGTCTTCGTTCTCAGCCATACTTACTTACTCACCAAGGCCAATCCGCTTAGAAGATCGATCGATCGTCCCACCAGCTCTTGCAGATGCGGCAAAATCAACGGCGTTGTCAAAGACAACATAACCAATCCAACCATCAGCGTAACCGGGAAACCGACCGCGAAAATATTCAACGCCGGTGCCGCACGGGTTACGACGCCGAAAGCAACGTTGATCAACAACAGCGCAGTAATCGCCGGCAACGCGACCAACACACCGGCCGAAAACATATAACTACCGAACTCGACCAAATTCCTCAAGCTTTCCTGATTCAAGAAGTTCACGCCGATCGGCAAATATTCAAAACTGTCCACGACGGCCTGAATCATGACCAGGTGGCCGTTCATGGCCAAAAATAACAAGGTGACGATAATGGTGAAATACTGGGAAACGACGGTCGACGTGACCCCCGTGCCCGGATCGACCATTTGCGCGAACGCCAGCCCCATCCCCATCGCAATGATGTGACCGGCCATAACAAAGGCTTGGAAAACAATTAAAAACACCGTTCCCATCACCAGACCGATCAGAATCTGTTGTACTAGATACAAAACACCGAGCCATGTAAAAGGATCAACCGGAGGAGGAAGTGCGAGATTGGGAGCGACGACGATTGTAATCAACAGCGTCAACATGATTCGAGTTTGTGGAGTAACGGCGGCAATACTGAACAGCGGAAGAATAGAGAGCATGGCGCCGATTCTGACGAACGGCCAGAAATACAATCCGATTAACTGCAAAAATTCCGCATAACTAAACGTCATGATCTAACCAATCAGTGCTGGAATGTTTTCATAAAGTTCTCGAGTGAAGGAGAGTAACGTAGTTAGCATCCACGGCCCGAAAATCACCAGCGCCGCGCCGACGATGGCGAGTTTAGGAATGAAACTCAACGTCATTTCGTTAATCTGGGTCGCCGCCTGAAACATCCCCACCAGCAAACCGATAATCAAAGCGGGAATCAACAGAGGAGCCGCCAACATAGCCGTTACTTCCAACATCCGCTGCCCCAAAGTCAATACGAATTCCTGTTGCATCACACACCTCCCGGCACGACAAAACTGTTCGCAAGCGTTCCGACGACCAGGACCCAGCCATCGATCAAGACAAACAGCATCAACTTAAACGGCAGTGAAATAATCATTGGAGACAGCATCATCATCCCCATGGACATCAACAAACTCGCCACCACCAAGTCAATAATCAAAAACGGAATGAAAATCATAAAACCGATCTGGAACGCGGTTTTCAATTCACTGGTCATAAACGCCGGAATCAGAACCTTGAACGGAATCGATTGCGGATCGTCCAGTGTGATATTGGCCATTTCCGCAAACATGCCCAAATCGTCTTCCCGCGTCTGCTGCAGCATGAATTGATACATCGGCTTGGAACCGATCTCAACCGCTTCCTTAAATTGAATCTGTTCGTCTAAATAAGGAGAAACCGCCGTATCGTAGACTTTATCTAAAACCGGAGACATGATAAATAAGGTTAAAAACATCGCCAATGCGATTAAAACCTTAGTTGACGGCGTTTGCGAGGTTCCCAGCGCTTGTCGTAATAACGCCAACACCACGATAATTCGCAAAAATGAGGTCATGGCGATCAATGCGGTCGGCAACAACGTCAATCCTGTCATCAACAACAGGATCTGCATCGTCAAAGTATAATCTTGATTTCCCGCCGCATCGGTTTCAACCGTAAATGCTGGAATACCGGGCATCGCCCAACTGAAAATCGGAAAGCCGCTAAGAATTAAGAAAAGTGCAAATTTAATGACTTTCACCGGAAGTATCGCTCACCTCTTTGGGATTAAGGTTGTTTGGAGTCTCTTTCTTTTTCGCCAAGGCTTCTTGCAGTCGTTGCGCAAAAGACCCGGAAACCGGTTCGGAACTCTTTACCAAAACAGGTTCGTCCAACTGATGCAGAGTCGTGATTTTACTGCTGGTCACGCCGACGAGAAGTTGCTCCTTACCAACCTGCAACAACAAAATACGCTCTCTTTGCCCGACGGACAAAGCACCGATTACCTTTAAATTACCGTCCGCTACACCCGGAAAACGCCCGTAACGACGTAATAACCACGCGGATATAAAAATAATAAGCAATACCAACACAAGTGACAACATAATTTGTCCGAAATAATCACTTGGCTGGGCAACCGACTCTCCCGCTTTTACAGCATCTTGTGCAAATCCGGATGGGGAAATCAGGTACGCCAAAATAGCAAAAAGAGGCTTTAAAAAACCTCTTTGAACTTGATGCAGGGCAAAATAACGAATCATCACTTGAGTTTCTTGATACGGTCTTGCGGACTGATTACGTCGGTTAAACGCACCCCGAACTTGTCGTTGATGACTACAACTTCACCGTGTGCAATCAAAGTACCGTTTACCAAAAGATCCAAAGGCTCTCCCGCCAAACGATCCATTTCCACAACGGAACCTTGAGTATAAGAAAGCAAGTTACGAATCGACACTTTCGCTCGACCGATTTCCAGCTGCAACGTTACCGGAATATCCAGCAACACATCCAAATCCACTTTCTCTTTACCGTCTTCGCGACTGGCCGCCAATTCGTCGAATGAAGGAGTTTCGGCAGCTGCCTCGGCTTCGGCCTGTTCGTTCAGAGCGTCGCCCCAAGCACTCAAATCGTCTTCTGCACCTGTACCTTCGGCCTCCGCCTGCTCGGCCAACGCATCGCCCCAAGCACTCAAATCGTCTTCATCACTCATCGTACCACTCCTTCACATTTTCAACCTTTCGCTCTTGATAAGCTGGATGATGCAGTATTTTTTCAATCTTAACGGCTTTCTTATTCTGACTCTCGCCTAACTTGCCGCGCATTATGGCAATTCCTTCCGCCTTAATCGTGACTTGTTTAGGCATTTCTATCGGAATAATATCACCCTTTTCCATTTTCATGAGATCGTCCATACTCATTTGCAATTCAAGCAAATTCGTACTTAGGTCAATTTCAATATTCTTCGCTTCTTCTTTCAAAGTGCGCGACCAACGATTATCGCTTTCACCTTGAAGGTTTTGCATTCCTTCTTCGAGTTTGTCGCGAACCGGTTCAAGCATCGCATAAGGCATGACGATATCAACCCGCCCTTCAACGCCTTCAAAACGGACGTTAATCGGGCTAACCACGATCATATCGGTCGGGTCGACAATTCCCGCAAACTTCGGATTCATTTCGGAATGCATATATTCGATTTCAATATCCATCACCGGACCCCACGCCTTGCGAAGGTTTTCCGACGAGATATCCAGGATACTGCGAACCATGCTCATTTCTACCGGCGTATATTCACGCCCTTCGATTTTAAACGGCAGCAGACCTGTTCCGCCAAAATAGATATCCACCGCAGTGAAAATCAACTTTGAATCCAACGTGAACAAAGATACCCCGTTCAATGGATTAATACGGTAGATGTTCAAGCTGGTAGGTACAAACAGGTTTCTTAGATAATCGATCATCTTAATGATTTTAACTTCGCCTGGCGTCACTTCGACGCTGGCCATAATCATCTCATTAAAATGTCGCTGAAACCCGCGTGCAAATCGTTCGTTGATAATATCTAAGGCAGGAAGACGCCCGCGAACAATCCGCTCTTGGTTGGTAAAGTCGTAGACTTTGGCACCGGCCCGTTCACCGGAACTATCCCCTTCCGTCTCAACATCGCCGCCGCCCATTCCCTTGAGAAGGGCGTCGACTTCATCTTGACTTAGAATATCATCCATTACCTTGTGCCTTATCCGTTCGACTATTGCATAACAAAACGAGTCATATAAACATCTTCCAGAAGATCTGGATAAATATTATGCTTTTCCAAAATTCTTTTTGCCGTCGCCAAAATCTCTTCTCGCAACTTATCAGGGCCGTCGGGCGTATTCAGATCGTTGTAATGCTGATTGCGCAATAAACGCTGAATATCGTTCTTCAGGATAGGGCGCAGATGCTCCATCTCTCCGTTTTCGCCTACCAGTCCGGCATAGTAAGACATGAACTTTAAATCGACCGCCAGATATTTTGCTTGACCGTCACCGTTAAAATTCACGACAAACTTATCCATCGTGAAATACATCGGAGGGGTATTCGGTTCAGGCGGCTCAAACTGTTTGTATTTTGGCGAATAGGTTTTCGCATGCCCAAGCTGTTCTTCAGCACCTTCTTCTCCGTGAGCGGCGTCCGCATGTACTTCTGCATCAGCAGCATGGTTTCCGTTGGACTTATCGCCGCCGCTCAACAACATGAACGCCAACACACCAACACCAATCACCAGCAAAATTAAAATGACCAAAAGAACAATGATAAGGCCTTTGCCACTTTTTTCTTTTTTAACCTCTTCTTCCGCCATACCTATTCCTTAAGATAAAATTTGAATATCAAAATCAATTATTATCAAGAATTTCCCGGGCTAGACAACTGCCCTTCCAAATCCTTTAATTCGGGTGCATCGCTGAGACTCTTCAAGCGCTGTTCGGCTTCTTTTGTCAGCAAAATAATGCTAATTCTTCTATTGCGTGGATTATACGGGTTTTCTTTATCAAATGGCACTGTATCTGATAGCCCGACCACTTGAGCGATACGATCCCCTTTCACCCCGCCGTTCAGAATCAATCTTCGAGCCGCATTGGCTCTATCCGCCGACAATTCCCAGTTGGTATACTCGGCATTATCGTGATAACCCGACGAATCCGTATGCCCGGTGATACTGATCTTATTCGAGGATTTAGCCAAAACCGAACCAACTTCTTTCAACAACTGTGCTGCATAATCCCTCGGAATATCGACCCCTGATGCAAACATCGGTTTTTTACGGTCATCCAAAATCTGTACTCGCAGACCATTCGGAGTGATGTCGATTTTCATCTGCTCTTTCAGTTGGTTCAAAACCGGAGTCTCGTTTACTTTTTGCTCCAGTTCCTGCTTCATCTCTTCCAGCTTCGCTTTCTCTTTTGCAGTCTCGGCTCCGTCGCTTTCACCCTCTCCGGCTTGCGGCGCATCCTTGAAACCACCCATATCGATCATCGAATTCGAACTTTGACCGGATTCGCTGGACTCGATCAATTTCACCGGCGAGGCCTCAATCACCGTCGGATCACGAAAATATTCGGCAATCGCTTTCATGTCCTGTTGGTTAGAACCCGACAATATCCACAGCATCAGGAAAAATGCCATCGCCGCAGTCATGAAATCCGCAAACGCAATCTTCCATGCCCCGCCATGCGCAGCATGCGGGCACTTATTAATGCGTTTGATAATTATGGATTGTTCATCACTCATTACGATTCTCTAAACTCAGTTCCGACCGAAAAATTATTTTTGAGTCTGTAGGTATTCATCCACTTCCTGGAAGTTTGGACGAATTTGACCCGGTATCGCTTTACGCCCGAATTCCACTGCGATTTGAGGTGCATAACCGTTCAAATTAGCCATCAGACAAGTTTTAATTACACCGTAAAATGCACTTCCGGCATTTGCTCGGTTTGCCAAATCCGATGAAATCGGCGCAACCACACCGTAGGCGATCAAAATACCCAAGAAAGTCCCGACCAAAGCGACCGACATATGGTGGGCGATTTCCATCGGACCGGCATCCAGGTAACTCATGGTAATAACAATCCCCAAAACGGCCGCTACGATACCGAATGCAGGTAGACCTTCCGACACTTTCCCGACCGCTTCGGACGGCATCAAAGCCTCGTGATGATGAATATCCAATTCCAAAATCATCAAGTCTTCCAACTGGTAAGGATTGGAAGCGCCACTGATCATCAAACGCAGATAGTCACAAATAAAATCCACCGCATGATGATCCGCCGCCACCAATGGCGCACTATTGAACAACTCGCTTGAATGCGGGTCTTCAACATCCGCTTCAATCGACATCAATCCTTCACGGCGCGCTTTGTTGAATAAACGAAACATCAACCCCAGTAGTTCCATATGCAGCTCTTTGGTATACGGCGATCCTTTCGCCAATTTCAAACCACCGCTGAAACCGGCTTTGACGACCCAACCAGGATTGGCAATAACATAGGCACCAATTGCACCCCCACAAATGATGAGCACTTCTAATGGCTGAATTAAGATCCCGATACTACCATGAGGTAGATATCCCCCTAACAGGGAACCAACGACAATCAGTGTACCGACTATTGCTTTCATACTGGTCTTACCTTGTTCTTTTTATTATGTTTTTCAACAATCTTACGAATTCACGTTATGGGTTAAAGCGGTCAAAGTTTCTTGAGCACCTTGCAATTTCACTAAATTATCGGCAATGGCACTCAATGCTTCATTGACTTTTAACGCCTGTGCCTGGGTCGCGCCCACTCGTTCCTGACCGCTTTCCATCACCTGTACCGCATCGCGAGCTCGTTGCTGCAATTCTTCGATAATGGTTTGAATTTCAGTTGTCGCCTGTTGCGTTTTACCGGCCAGTATACGAACTTCATCCGCTACGACAGCGAAACCGCGGCCGTGTTCTCCGGCACGAGCCGCTTCGATTGCCGCATTCAAAGCCAGAAGATTCGTTTGCTCGGCAATATCTCTGATCAACACCAATACGGTTCCGATATTACTGCTGTCCTCTTCAAGCTGCTTAATAACACCGGAAGCATGCGTTACTTCATCCGTCCAACCACTCACCTCGGTGACCACTTTTTGAACCGACTCCATTCCCACAGAAGAACCTCGGTTTAACAAACCAACCACTTCTTCTAAATTATTCGCGGCATTCGCCAGTTCCTGACCATCCAGTTTAAAACCGCTGCTTGCCGAAGTCATTTCGCTCTGCTGGGCATAACAGGCTGCCAAAGCACCGTTCAACTCTTCGATCTGAGATTCCAACTCGTTAATTTTTAAATCCGCTTGCGCCTTTGCGCTCATGGCTTCCGCCACCTTGCTCTGAGAGAGTTTCAGCAATTGGTTCAAACCGCTTAGCAACTTAGGATTCGTATTTTCGGATTTTAAAGTCGCTTCCAAAGATTCACTTTGCAAAACGCCTTCTAAATCGTTCAACAATTCGGACTGCTCGCAAACGGCGGATTTATTACACCATAGCAGATACACCAGGGCACCGACGATAACTGCGGTCACCACGACCGCAATAATGACAAATCCGGTCGTCGGCAACCCACCTTCGGTCGATCCTGCCATGGCAGTCATCGGCATAAAGAGAATTAACCCCAAACACTTATGTAAAAAATTCATCTTTTGCTCCTAAGCGTAATAATCGACAAGACTGTCGGTTGAATATGTTTGCATACCACTCTCGTCAGTAGCGGCATCAGCTTCCGCATCGGCCGTTAAGGTCGATGCGCTTCCAGCCTGCCCGTCTTTTTCATCGTCACTTGCATTCTGTTGAAAATCACGTTGGTCGCTGACATCCACGGAAGCCAGGTCGATTCCCGCCTGCTCCATCATCTCTTTCAGTCTTGGCATAGCCGCTTCCATCGCTTCACGTGTTGTACCATGCTGGGCGGTCATCACAACGTGAACCTGTTGATCGCGGTCAACATGCAATTTAATCTGTACCGGTCCCAGCTTTTCAGGATTCAGCGTGATTTGAGCTTGCTGAATCTGGTTATTAGCCATATACACCACTCGCTGCCCCAACGCTTGCCCCCATCTCTGATGAGCTACCGGCAAACCGATTGATTGAAGGCCGTGCGGCAACTGAGGGCGTCTATCGGTATTCAATAAAATATTTGACGTTTCGGCATCCAAAGCAGTCTGGCTAGTCGCTCCATCAACACTGAATTGAATCCCCGCCTGACGTTCAACAGCTTGCTGTCGGGAAGCTTGCATATTCTGTACAAACGACTGCGCCATTTGCGCAAACTGCTGCTGGGACTGATTACCTTGTCCTTGCTGTCCGTTCTGCTGACTCTGTCCTTGCTGATTTTGAGCTTGCTGTCCTTGCGGTTGCGAAGGGTGCTCAAATGTTAAAGGACTTCTGTTTGCCGCCTGATGTCCATTACCGGCACTGCCGGATGCCGCCGCATGACTTGAACTTGCAGCTTCCGCCTTAACACTGGAAGCAATGACTTCCGCAGAATCATCGGCATTCATCGAAGCGACAATAGATTCTTCCGGCAAATCTTGCCCTGAAACAGCCGCTACTTGCTCTTGAGGATCGACTTGTTCCGCCGCACCGTCAACGGCCACCGGAGCAATACTCTCATCTACCGGACTCGCGTCCAATTCAGCGGACTTCGAAAGCTCATCCATAGAAGCTTCTTCAACCGTTTCAGACACTGACAAATCTTGTTCCGTTGCATTAACGGCAACATCGGCATCAGAATCATTCACATCCGAAGCTACTGCCGGTTTCATTTGCGCGACAGAAGTTAATTCTTCATGCTTGGCATTACGAACTTTTGATTCGAATTGAGCCGGAGACGAAAAGTTTCGAGCCTGTTCCGGATGCGCAGGATGTTCGGGATGCTCAGGGTGTTCAGGATGCGCCTGATTACGTGCCTGAATCGGGTGTTCAGGCTTGCCCGCCACCGGCAATTCCTCGGATAACGCCTGAGCCTCTCCATCGACCGTCACAGATTTCGTCTCGGCATCCAAGTCGGATTTTTGGGAATCATGCTCCGGCATTCTCTGCGCAGCATAATCCGCAAACGATTTGTGCGTAGCACGATCTGCAACCACTTGCACATCATCTACGACAGACGACTCTTCGGATACATCCGATAAGATAGGCGAAATAACTTGTTGCTCTTGTTCGTTATCAAGTTGATCAGCAATCAACGGCTCTGGCTCTCCGGCTGTTTGAGAAGTTGCAGAAACCGCCGCTTCATCCAGCACGGAGACCGCTTCAACTTCATTTTGAGCAGAGGCAGTTTGAGCGACATCCTGTGCTTCAGGATCCAGCTTGCCACCCGACAGCATCGCAGCCACAATTTCTTTAATGTTTGCATCGCCCGCCGTTTCAGGAGAACCGGCTACCTCAAGGTCATCCAGAACCGAAGCGTTTAAAACACCAGGATTATCAAGATCCGCCAGCGTTAAAACGGCATTTTCCGTTCCTGCAGTCTGGGGTAAAACCGAGTCATCGACGAAAGCTCCATCGACTTTTACAAAAGGCATGCGAGTACTCGCCATCGTCAGACCCTGTGCCTCAGAATCAAAAGGCAAATTTGACAGGACTGCAGAACTTGCTCCTTTCAGAGACGGCAAAGAACCTTCCCCGGAAGACAAAGTCGACTCCAGAAGTGCCGCAAAACCGCCTTTCTCAGGCAAAGTTTGCCGTCCAACCGATCCTTGCAGAACCAACCCTTTCGGTTTCGAGTCTGATAAAACCTGTTCCAACATAGCGCTTATCACCCTATTTCTATATTAAGTTGCAAAGTAAAAAGCAACATGCATGCCGCATTTTTAAAACCCATTGTTTTCTTCACTGTTTTTATGAAAGCTTTGACCCGATAATTCATCCAAAAACCGCTGCTCCTGCTTATCGATCCGGGCTTGGCGATCTTGAATTAACTTTGCCAACAGTTTTTTCAACGCATTCAAACGCGTGCGTTTTTCCATCCACACTTCACGAGAACGCTCGGTTAAATTCAATAATTCATCGGTCTTATCAGATTCCGCCTGAATGGCATGTTGAAGCTTAGAAACAAAGGCCTGGGTAGATAAAATTTGAATAGGGCTAACTGCCTGCCCTTTAGATACGTTTGCCTGTGCATACTCGTTGACATAAGCATTCAACATTTCCAGCTGCTGTAAATGGTGCTTATACTGCGACTGTAACTCGGCAAACGTCTTGGCCGACTTGCCTTCTTCGATTTCGGCCAAATCAACCAAAGTCTGGATTTTTTGAATACGAGAGCTCAAAACCATTCCCCAATACAACGGCCTTCAAAAAGCAGCCTAACCAAGTGCCTTTTCCAACTCGGCTACACTGTCTTTTACCGAAAACTGTTCGTCTATCTGCTGGGACAGAAACTGAGTCAAATCAGGCCGCTTAGCGATAGCGGCATCAATATTAGGGTCACTGCCTCTGCGATAGGCACCGACATTAATCAAGTCCTGATTTTGCTGGTAGGTGGCATATAACTGCTTAAAACGACGCGCTTGCATCATCTGATCTTTCGACACGATTTCAACCATGACACGGCTGACCGAGGATTCAATATCAATCGCGGGATAACGGCCTGAGTCCGCTATTTCCCGGGAGAGTACTATGTGCCCGTCCAGTACCCCTCGTGCCGAATCGACGACAGGATCGGCCTGATCGTCCCCCTCGGCCAAAACCGTATAAATAGCAGTGATCGATCCCGCACCGACTTGTGCATTTCCGGCCCGTTCAACCAATTGCGGTAATTTAGAAAACACCGAAGGCGGATACCCCTTGCTCGCGGGCGGCTCCCCGACAGACAGTGCAATCTCACGCTGAGCCTGCGCAAAACGCGTTAAAGAGTCCATTAACAGTAAGACATTCAACCCCTGATCACGAAAATATTCCGCGATCGCCGTGGCTAACATAGCTCCGTGCAATCGCATCAAAGGCGGATCGTCTGCGGGTGTCGCCACGACGACAGAACGCTTCAAACCCTCTTCCCCCAGGTTGTTACGAACAAAATCGTTAACCTCGCGACCACGCTCTCCCACAAGACCGACGACAACCAC
>NZ_JBFHFC010000023.1:0-41863 GCF_041583835.1 Thiomicrorhabdus sp.
GGCACGTCCATTTTTGATTAATAGGTTGATGATGTGATTGTCGATCTTCATGGGTCTTTCTTTCCTAGCTAATTTATTTTTTCGCTCTCTTTTGGTGCGCAAGTCGATCTGTCGCATTGATGTCAAATGTAAACAGATCAATTTTTTTGAGATCGTTATCGAAATATTTTTTTCATTATAAGATCAAAATTAAAGCAAATGGTTGATTTTTATAGCGCTTAGTTTACAAAAGGTCTTAAAAATTCAGTTCTTCTATGGTGCACTGTTAAAATGACAAACAGGTTAATTAAATATTATTTTTAAATTAATCTTTATATTTCAATATCTTGTACTTCATTTTTGGTTGTGGCATTGAATCTGCTCTGGTTTTCTCGCTTAGTTTACAAACGTAATTAAAACCATTTGGGAGAGAATGAATGACCACTAAAGTAAATAACCGAGCTGTTGGTATCTTGGCTTGTGCAATCGCAGGTAGCGGCTTAATGGCTGCGGCACCGGCATCTTATGCAGGCGTAACCCTTAAAGCGGATGAAGATCGTTGGGTTAAGCTGGGTGCCGGATTGAGAGCCAGCATGAATGTTGTTGAGGATGGTGCGCCAAGCGGGTCGGATAACAACACGGATTTTTCCGTTCAGAATATGCGTTTATATCTGACTGCACAAGCGATGAAAGGGGTGCAGTTTACATTTAATACAGAAAAAGATTCGAACGATAACATCAAGCTGCTGGATGCCGCGGCCAAGTTCCAATTGACTGATAACTTTAATTTGTGGGCGGGTCGAGTATTGATTCCGACCGATAGAGCGAACTTGGACGGCCCTTTCTATCAAGCCGCTTATGATTTCCCTTCCGTGCGCAAGTATCCGGCTATTTTTGCTGGTCGTGATGACGGTGTGATTTTCTGGGGATTGGCGAACGATAAAAAAGTGAAGTATTACTTTGGTGCGACACAGGGTCGTACGGACGGTCCGAATGATAAGGGTAGCTTGTTATATTCAGGTCGAATTTCCGTTAATTTATGGGATGCCGAACCGGGCTACTTCAACCGTAGTACCTACCATGGCAGCAAAAATATCTTGGCATTCGGAATCGGCGGTGCGTACCAGGCTGACGGAGCTGGAACGGATGCTGCTACTAACCAGGGTGACTTCACTGCGTGGAACGCGGATTTCTTGTTAGAGAAGAAACTGGCTTCCGGTGGAGTAGGTACATTGGAAGGTGCTTATTATTCGTATGACTTGGATGGTGCGGTTGACGAAACGCTTAAGGCCGGAGACGCTTATTTAGCATTGGCCTCCTATCTATTCCCTCAGAAAGTCGGTATGGGTAAATTCCAGCCTTTTACGCGTGTACAGCAATTTGATTATGACGATGGTGGAAAAATGGACAAAACAGAGTTGGGTCTGAACTATGTTATTTCCAGCCACAACGCTTTAATTTCTGCCGTCTTTTCCGCAACGGAGAACACTGGATCGGATACGGTTAATGCATTGAAAATTGGTACTCAAATCCAATTTTAAACAAGATTGAAAACATTAGGAGTTTGTTATGTCGATTAAAAGACGAGATCTATTAAAAAGTGGTTTGGCAGGGTTAGCAGCAGCCGGATCGGTTGCAGCACCGGCAATTGCAAATGCCGGAGATAAGAAAACGTTTCGTTGGAAAATGACCAACGCTTATCCTGCGGGCGCACCGTTCTATTCAACCGGACCGGGTAGTGCGAGTTATTTCTGTAAACGCGTAGAAGAGTTGTCGGGCGGACGTCTACGTATCAAGCATTATGCAGCGGGCGAATTGATTCCTGCGATGGAAGGGTTTGATGCGGTGTCTAAGGGCACGATCGAAATGAACTGGGCAAACTCGTATTATTGGGCCGGTAAAACGTTTGCAGCGCAATATTTCACGACAGTGCCTTTCGGAATGAACTTCCAGGGAACCAATGCATGGTTGCAAGAAGGCGGCGGGAAAGAGCTTTGGGATGAAGTTTACAAGCCGTTTAACGTGATCGGTCTGGCTGCGGGTAATACCGGTGTGCAGATGACCGGTTGGTTCCGTAAGCCGATTGAATCGGTTGAAGACTTAAAAGGTCTTCGTATGCGTATTCCTGGTTTGGCAGGTAAGGTGTACGAACAGTTGGGTGTCAGCGTTAAGTTGCTTCCTGGTGGTGAAATCTTCCCGGCTCTGGAACGTGGCGTTATCGATGCGGCCGAGTTCGTCGGACCTTATCAAGACCGTCGTTTAGGATTGCAGAAAGCGGCTAAATACTATTACACGACCGGTTGGTCAGAGCCAAGCAACACGACAGAGTGTCTGATCAATAAGGATGCCTGGAATTCCTTACCGGATGACCTTAAGGCGATTGTTGAAGCGGTTGCTTCGGAATGTAACTTGATGAGTCATGTCTGGTCTGAAGCGCATAACTCCGAAGCGTTGGATGATTTGGTTAAGAACTTTGGCGTGGAAGTGAAAACCCTTCCTGATCCGGTTGTTGCTAAATTGAAAGAGCTGACTTTCAAAACGTTGGAAGAGTATGCCGCAAAAGATCCTTTGGTTAAAAAGGTTCACGAAAGTTATTTTGCTTTTAAAGAAAAGCATGATGCTTGGCAGGCTCGTAGTGAAGAAGTTGTGATGACTAAGCTTTAATATGAAGTTATCTGTTTTTGCAAATAGGCTTGACGCGTTCATTGAACGCGTTGGCCGCTTGAGTGCTTGGCTAATTCTATTTTTGGTGCTGTTGGTGGCAGGGAACGTTTTGTTTCGATATCTGTTTCACATCAGTTCCGTAGGTTTGCAAGAATTCGAGTGGCATTTACTAGCGGCTATCGCCATGTTAGGTTCAGCTTATACCCTGCAACAGGGTGAGCATGTGCGAGTCGATCTTTTTTATCATCGTTATTCTAATAAAGTTAAACGTTGGATGGATGTTCTCATTCCGGCTTTCATTATTTTGCCTTTTTCAGGCTTCATGATGTACCTCTCTATGGATTATGTACTGCAGTCGTACGGCATGGGCGAAGTTTCCCCTGATCCGGGCGGTCTGGGTTATCGCTATTTAGTTAAGGCGCTATTGCCGTTGGGCTTTTTATTGATTGCTGTTCAAGGATTGGCATTACTATTGAAAGCCGTCACTCATCCTCAACGAGAGTATTGATTTATGGAACCACAGTTTTTGGCCATATTAATGGTCATTTCTCTTTTTACCCTGATTTTAATCGGCGTGCCGGTCGCATTTGCGATTGCGGCGGCGGGATTGGGCTTTGGCCTCATCGGAATGGGCTTTGACCTGTTTAACCTGCTTCCGGCACGCATTTTCGGTGTATTGACCAACTACACCTTGCTCGCTATACCGCTTTTTGTTTTCATGGGCGTCATGCTCGAAAAGTCGCGGTTGGCTGAGAAGATGCTGGATGTTTTGGGGCATCTGGCAGGAAAAACCCCGGGCGGAATGGCGATCGCGATCATCGCCGTCGGTGTATTGATGGGGGCATCCACCGGGATTGTCGGTGCAACCGTCGTCACCTTGAGTATGATTACCTTACCGACTCTGCTTAGACGTGGCTACAGCCATTCGGTCGCATGCGGAACCATCTGTGCATCCGGTACGCTCGGTCAGATACTGCCGCCGAGTCTGGTGTTGATTCTGCTTGCCGACATTACCGGCGAGGCTATCGGTCCGTTGTTTGCGGCGGCGTTGGTTCCGGGTCTGATATTGGCTGCATTGTATGTGTTGTATATTTTGTATCTGGGATGGAAGTCGCCGGAAAAAGTACCGCCTATAGATCAAGAAGAAAGGGATAGTTATTCTCGGAGCGAATTATGGATGGAGTTTTTTAAGTCGGTCGCACCGCCTTTCATTCTGATTTTTGCCGTTTTAGGGTCGATTATCGGGGGCGTTGCCGCACCGACCGAGGCTGCTTCAATGGGGGCCTTGGGTGCTTTGATTCTGGTATTTTTAAGCAAGCGCCTGACTTTTAAAGTGTTGCAAGGAACCTTGAACGAGACCTTGAAGATCACCGGGATGATCATGTTCGTCCTAATCGCCGCCCAGGTATTCGGGTTGAGTTTCAGAGGATTGGACGGGGACTATTTGATTGAAGACATGTTCTCAGTCATTCCCGGCGGAGAGTGGGGCGCGATCTTGTTCATGATGGCTATTTTGCTGTTCCTTGGATTCTTTTTGGAGTGGATTGAAATTTCCTACATCGTATTGCCTTTGATGTTGCCGATTTTTCATGCTTTAGGCGTAGACATGGTCTGGTTGGCGATTTTGGTTGCCTTGAACCTGCAAACCTCCTTTTTGACCCCGCCGTTCGGCTGGTCGTTGTTTTTCCTCAAGGGCGTCGCCCCGCCGGAAATTAAAACAATTGATATTTATAAAGGAGTCATACCGTTCATCGGTATGCAGATTGCAGTGATCGGTTTGGTCATGATCTTTCCGGAAATTGCGCTATGGTTGCCTAAGGCTATTGGTTGGAGTTAATAAATGAGTAAGTTACCTATTACACAAGTTGCGGAGAACGGCATGGTTGTCGCTCCGCATCATGCGGCAGCGGATGCCGGACTTGATGTTTTAAAGGCGGGGGGGAACGCTATTGAAGCCGCCATTGCCACTGCAGCTTCGTTGGCCGTTCATTATCCTCATATGACGGGGATTGGCGGTGATGCCTTCTGGTTGGTCTATGATCCTAAAGAAGGCGTCAGTTTTATTGAAGCTTCGGGCCATTCCGGGTTTGATGTTAAGCCCGAACTGTATGCGGACGTCGAGACGATTCCGTTTAGAGGGAAACTGGCGGCCAATACCGTTGCCGGAGCCGTGTCCGCTTGGGAGCAGGCCTATCTAAAAAGTCAGCAAGACTGGCAGGGATGTTTGAGTGCGGAGGCGTTAATGGCCGAGGCGGTCGACTCTGCCGATAATGGCATTGTCGTGACGCCGTCGTTAGCGGATACCTTAGCGGATAAAGCGACGGAGCTTCAGCAGGATTCGTTTTTTGCCGATGTGTATTATCCGCAAGGTCGTATTCCCGAAGCCGGCGAGACTTTATATCAAAAAGCTCTGGGACGTACCTTAAAGCAATTGGGCGAGCGTGGCTTTGATGATTTTTACCGCGGTGATTTGGCCGAGAGTATCTGTAATGATTTCGAACGCCGGGAAGGGTTTATTCAGCGCAGAGATTTACAGGAGCATCACGCGGCCGTTAAGCCTCATCTTGAAATCGAAACCACCCATGCCAAGCTGTTTAACGCTTCCGCTCCTACTCAAGGGGTCGCCTCTTTGATGATTCTCGGCTTATTTGACCGTTGGATTGAGAAGTTACCTGAAAAGGATTCCGTGGATTATGTGCATCTTTTGGTCGAAGCGACGAAAATCGCATTCGAACACCGGGATCGCATGGATACATCGGCTTCTCCGGAAGCGCTCCAAGCCTGGTTGGCTCCGGAGTATTTGGATGAATTAAGCCAGCGTATCGATTTGGATCAGGCATTGCCTTGGGGTGAAAAAACAGCTCCCGGCGATACCACATGGTTTGGCGCAATGGATTCGGAAGGCCGCGTTGTCAGCGCCATCCAAAGCATTTATCACGAATTCGGCAGTGGTTTCATGTTGCCCGAAAGCGGTATTGTTTGGCAGAACCGCGGTTGTAGTTTCTCGCTTGATCCTAACCACGTACGTAGCATCGCACCCCACAAAAAACCGTTTCATACCTTGAACCCGGCGATTGCACTGTTTAAGGACGGTAGGGTGATGGCTTACGGAACCATGGGCGGTGACGGTCAGCCACAAACACAAGCCGCAGTGTTTTCGCGTTATGCCTATTACGATGAAGATCTGCAAACGGCTATTAATCAACCGCGTTGGTTGTTGGGTCGTACCTGGGGAAATGCGTCGGAAAGCTTGAAGCTGGAATCGCGTTTTCCCGAAAATTACGCGAGCGAACTTCAACGTAAAGGACATGATTTTGAATGGTTAGGCCCATTGGATTCTTCAGTGGGACACGCGGGTGCATTGGTGCGCCACCCTTCATTGAAAATTGAAGGGGCTTTTGACCCTAGAAGTGACGGCAAAGCAGCCGGTTTTTAAGGAATATTGAATGAACGAATTACTCATTTTGTTACCCATTTTGCTAGTGAGCGGCATCGTCGCCGGATTATTGGCAGGCCTGTTAGGCGTTGGTGGTGGGATCGTGATTGTGCCGATGCTTTATCACATCTTTCTTTATCTTAAGATTGATGTTGCGATTGCAATGCCGCTTGCCATCGGTACTTCCTTGTCGACGATTGTCGTGACCTCGATTATGTCCGCCAATGCCCATCATAAAAAGGGCGGGATCGATTGGCAGTTGGCCAAGCGTTGGCTTCCTTTCGTATTATTGGGTGTGTTGATTGGTGCGGTATCGACCAACTTTATTGACGGATTGACGTTAAAAGTCATGTTCGGTGTTTTATTGGTGTTGGTTTCGATGCATATGCTGGTGAGCAGTTACAAAAAAATTGCTCTGGCGGAACGCTTGCCGGGGAATAAAATCCAATCATTGTTTGCGACGTTCTTGGGTGGGTTTTCATCGATGTTAGGAATCGGCGGAGGGACGCTTATGGTGCCTCTGTTAACGTTGTTTTCCTATCCGATTCATCAGGCGGTGGCAACGGCATCATTATTCGGTCTGATTATCAGTGTTCCGGCTACTTTGGGCTACGTTGTAAGTGGCTGGGGTGTTGCCGATCTGCCGTTAGGGTCAACGGGTTATGTTAACTGGCTCGGTTTTATTGCGCTGGTACCGATGACGATGATTTTTGCCCCGATCGGAGCTAAGTTGGCTTATCGCCTAAATGTTAAACAGTTGAAAACGGCGTTTGCGATTTTCTTGGCTTTGGTCGGTCTGAAAATGCTTTTAATGTAATGGCGGCTGAAAGGGGATCACGCTCTATCGCTGATGTTGATTCGTAAAAGCATTTTAGTGGTCATTTCAGAAAATGACTTTATGCTACGGCCATTCAGTTTGAATCGATGGTTTGTCTGAATGGTCAATTTTAGAATTTATTCATCCGTTTCATCGCGATCGAGTTTGAGAAGTTTTTTATACGCTTTACGTACCGCTTTACGAACGATTTCTTCATGTTCCTTGTGTTCGTCCGTCGTCATATAAAAAGACATGTCGATATCAAAACGGATATAGCGTGGAGGAATTCGATTGAGGGCAATGCAGGCCATATCGGCAAGTTGCTGCGAATCCAATTCTTTTTCAAGATAGTTTTCGTTGATTTCGTTAAAAACCAAGCGTTCATAATAGTTATGGACGGTATCGAATGACACGATTTTTCCTTAATTTAAGAGTGGTTTAAGTTTCACTATACCTAAAAATTACCTATAAAAAAAGCACCTGTGTAGGTGCTTTTTTTTATGCAAAGTTATTCAGAATTTATTAGGCTTGTTCGCGACTGATTGCACGATGGCCGATATCGGTTCTGAAATAGACTTCATCCCAAGAAATTGCGTTGACGCCTTCGTAGGCACGTTTTTGAGCTTGGGTAACATTTTCGCCCAACGCTGTCACACATAAAACGCGTCCGCCGGAGGTGATTACATCGCCGTTTTCATTCAATGAAGTACCGGCATGGAAGACTTTAAGGTCTTCGGCGTCGGCATTTTCCAATCCGGAGATGACGTCCGCTTTTCGGTAATCATCCGGATATCCACCGGCTGCCATAACGACGCCTAATGCGGCACGGCTATCCCATTTTGCATCAACCGTATCCAGTTTGCCGTCGATGGCAGCCAGACACAGCTCAACCAAATCCGATTGAAGGCGCATCATGATCGGTTGGGTTTCAGGATCACCGAAACGACAGTTAAATTCAAGCACCTTTGGTGCGCCGGAAGCATCAATCATAACGCCGGCATATAGGAAGCCGGTATATGGAAGACCGTCTTTAGCCATACCTTCGATGGTTGGTACGATCACTTCTTTCATGATGCGGTCATGGATTTCAGGCGTGACGACCGGAGCAGGCGTGTAAGCCCCCATTCCGCCGGTGTTTGGCCCTGTATCGCCGTTGTTGCGTGCTTTGTGGTCTTGAGACGTCGCCATCGGCAAGATGTTTTTGCCATCCGCCATGACGATAAAGCTGGCTTCTTCACCCACCAAAAATTCTTCGATGACAACGCGAGCGCCGGCATCGCCGAATTTGTTGCCTGCCAGCATGTCCTTGACCGCTTCGATCGCTTCTTCGTTCGTGTCGGCTAGAATAACCCCTTTACCCGCGGCTAAACCGTCCGCCTTGATAACAATCGGCGCGCCCATTTCTTCAATGTATGCGACGGCAGGTTCGATTTCGGTAAAGACGGAATAGGCTGCGGTCGGGATATTGTGATTGGCTAAGAAGTCTTTAGAAAAGGCCTTTGACCCTTCCAATTGCGCCGCGGCCGCTGTCGGACCGAAACATTTTAAACCGGCTTCGGTAAAAGCATCGACTACGCCTAATACCAAAGGAACTTCCGGGCCGACGATGGCGACATCAATGCCGTTTTCTTTAGCGAAATTCACCAATCCCGTAATATCTTCAACGGAAATGTTGACGTTTTCCAAATTGGATTCAAGTGCCGTACCTGCGTTACCCGGTGCAACAAACACTTTGGAAACTTTAGGCGATTGTGCCGCTTTCCAAGCCAAAGCGTGTTCACGACCGCCGCCACCAATAATTAATACTTTCATTTGTTTAATCTCTTTCTTTTTAGAATAACAATTCTTAAGAAGGAGGCGCTTTGTTCAAATTCTAGGCGGATAAAAGACCCGGCGCGGAGCGTACTGAATGTACGTGAGCACCGGAAGCTTTTATCCAACGAAGTTGGACAAATTAGCCCCTTGTGTCGCTTAGTGTTTGAAGTGGCGCATTCCTGTAAACACCATTGCAATACCATGCTCGTCCGCTGCGTCGATGACTTCCTGGTCACGCATTGATCCGCCTGGGTGGATTACTGCCGTGATACCCGCAGCCGCAGCGGCATCAATGCCGTCGCGGAATGGGAAGAAAGCGTCAGAAGCCATAACGGAACCAGGGACTTCAAGTCCTTCGTCTTCCGCTTTGATACCGGCAATTTTGGCTGAATAAACGCGGCTCATCTGGCCGGCACCTACCCCAATGGTCATGCCGTCTTTAACGTAGACGATGGCGTTGGATTTCACGAATTTAGCGACTTTCCAAGCAAACATAAGGTCGGACATTTCCGTTTCGGTTGGAGCGCGTTTGCTGACGACTTTAAGCTCATCTTGTGAAACCGATCCCAAGTCACGGTCTTGAACCAATAGGCCACCGGTCACGCGCTTATAGTCGTAAGCGGCTTGCTGTTCGCCAAGTTCGCCACAAGCCAATAGACGTACATTCTGTTTTGCCGCTACAACAGCTTGAGCTTCTGCCGAAACGCTTGGTGCGATGATGACTTCAACGAATTGACGGTCAACGATGGCTTGTGCGGTTTCTGCATCCAACTCGCGGTTGAAGGCGATGATTCCGCCAAATGCAGAAGTCGGGTCGGTTTTGTAAGCGCGGTCGTAAGCTTCGAATAAGCTGTTCCCGATTGATACCCCACATGGGTTCGCGTGCTTGACGATAACACATGCGGTTTCGTCGAATGTCTTAACCAGTTCCAAAGCGGCATCGGTATCGGCGATGTTGTTGAACGACAACTCTTTACCTTGGATTTGCACTGCCGTAGAGATCGACGCTTCGGTCGGGTTGCGTTCGGTGTAGAAAGCCGCGGCCTGATGTGGGTTTTCGCCGTAACGCATGGACTGCTTTTTCACGAATTGAGTGTTGAAAGTACGTGGGAAAGCATCATTCTCTTCCTGGCTGAACATGGTGCCGAAGTAGTTGGCGATGGCTCCGTCGTAACGTGCCGTTTGTTCGAATGTCTTGATGGCTAGGTCGAAACGGGTTGCATGCGCAAGTTGGCCATTGTTTGCCTGTAGTTCTTCAAGAATGCGGGCATAGTCGGCCGGATCGGTAACGACGGCAACGTCGTTATGGTTTTTAGCCGCAGAGCGCAACATGGTCGGTCCGCCGATATCGATATTTTCAATCGCATCTTCTAAAGAGCAGTCCGCTTTGGCAACGGTCGCTTCGAATGGGTAAAGGTTGACGACAACCATATCGATCGGATCGATGCCGTGTTCCGACATGATGGCATCGTCGGTTCCGCGACGACCTAACAAGCCACCGTGAATTTTTGGATGCAAAGTTTTAACGCGTCCGTCCATCATTTCAGGAAAACCGGTGTATTCAGACACTTCGGTTACGGGTAATCCGGCTTCTGAAAGTACTTTGTAAGTGCCGCCGGTCGATAGGATGGCGACATTCATCGCAACAAGCGATTCCGCAAATTCAAGAATACCGGTCTTATCCGAGACACTGATTAGAGCGCGACGAACTGGTTTCATCATGTTTTTCTCCAAAAAATAAAGCTAAAAGTTATAAAAATAAGGCGTGTATTTTAGATCAGATCGTACTTGTGCATTTTCTTGCGCAGCGTATTACGATTGATGCCGAGTATTTGGGCGCTTTTGGACTGGTTTTGTTCAGTCTTTTCCAAAACAAATTCGATTAGCGGTTTTTCGACCTGCTGAATAACCATTTCATAGAGGTCGGAGACGGACTCTTCCTGCAGCGTTTCGAAATAGTGCTCTAAGGTCAGGGTCACTTGTTCACTCAGGGAGTGTTTGGCAATCGTTTTTGTCATAAGTTTACGTTTTAAAATATGTCGGGTTAATTGACTGCGGTTTGAGCGGGAGCCGTGTTTTCGGCGCGATCAAAGAAACGCTCAATTAACTTGAGTTGTTCTAATGGGTCGGTGAGCTGATTAAACGTCTTACGCAATGCAACTCCGTTTTCCAGGTGTTGGCTGTACCAGCCAATATGCTTGCGGGCGATCCGCACACCGAGCATTTCACCATACAGCTGATGCAGGCCGCGAGTATGTTCTATTATGGTGTTATAGAATTCATCCAGGGTTGGAGGTGGCAACGTGGTTCCAGTCGCAAGGTAATGATTTACTTCACGAAATATCCAAGGATAACCTTGCGATGCGCGTCCGATCATCAGCCCGTCAGCAGACGTATATTCTAATACAAATTTGGCTTGTTCGGGGGTGTTAATATCACCATTTGCAATGACCGGTATATCGAGACTTTGTTTAACCTTGCGGATCGTGTCGTATTCGGCTGAGCCGTTGAATTTATCTTCCCGGGTTCGGCCGTGAATGGTGACGGCTTGCAGGCCATACTGTTGAGCGAGCAAGGCGATTTCAAGGGCATTTTTATTTTCGACATCCAGTCCTGTGCGGATTTTGACTGTGACCGGTACGTCCACCGCGGTGACGACGGCATCAAATATCCGGGCCACTTTATCGGGTGCACCCATTAACGCCGATCCTGCTGCGACACTACAGACTTTTTTCGCCGGACAGCCCATATTCAGGTCGATGATCTGTGCTCCTTGCTGCGCCTGCCATTTCGCTGCGTCCGCCAATTCTTGAGGGTCGGTGCCTAGCAATTGGACGGCTCGCGGCTCGGGATCGCTACGATCGGCTTGGCGGGTAGACGATTTTTTGGATTCCCAAAGTTGCTTTTGAGAGGCGACCATTTCCGCAAGCGTGTAGTCGGCACCACAGGTTCGACAGATCTTTCGATAGACGGCATCGCTCACACCGGCCATGGGAGCCAGTACCAGATTGTGAGCAAAAGTATAAGGACCGATTTTAAGCATGTTTTAACCGATTTTCCGTCTCGAATGGAGTCTTGTTTGTCGTTCTGTTAAGTCGTGTTGTAATTTAAGCCGAGCGGGTAAGTTCGGTAAAAACACAAAAAACCACTTACTGTTTGGTGCCTGCAAGCAAGCCCCATTCGTCTTTGGTTTCAAACGTATCTAGAGGAATCCCGATCGATTGAAAATGTGCCTGCAAATCCTCTGCCTGAGTCGCTAATAGTCCTGAAAGAACCAAGGTTCCGCCCGGTTTGAGTAGACGATCGAATTCCGGTGCCAATTCTTTTAACGGACCGGCAAGAATGTTGGCGATCAGCAAGTCAACCGGCTGAGAGTCGAAGTCTTTGGCTAAAGCGAAATCAATGTCGGCTTGATTGCGTTCGGCATTTTGCTCGCTGGCAAGGATGGCTTGAGGGTCAATGTCGGTTCCCGAAACGGAACGAGCGCCGAGTTTATCGGCGGCGAGCGCCAATATTCCGGATCCGCACCCGTAATCAATCACGGTTAAGTCTTTAGGTGCGTGTTGATCCAGCCAAGTCAAGCAAAGCGCCGTCGTCGGGTGGGTGCCCGTACCGAAAGCCATGCCGGGGTCCAGCATTAAATTGGCCGCTTCGGGTTGCGGTGGCTTCAGCCAGCTAGGAACAATCCACAAACGTTCCCCGAAACGCATGGGTTGAAACTGGTCCATCCAGGCGCGAATCCAATCCTTGTCTTCGAGTTGTTCGGTTTTGTATTGTTCGGCAGGAACGGCAGGCAGTAATTGAACTAACGTATCGATGACGGCTTGGCTGTCGGTTTCGGCATCAAACAATCCGACGACCTTCGTGTTCGCCCAGATCGGAGTGGTACCGATGTCCGGTTCAAAAATCGGCTGGTCTTTGGCGTCTTCAAACGTGACCGAGCAAGCCCCGACTTCCATGAAAGCGTCGGAAAGCGGTTCCGCGAGTTCTTCTTTGACGACCGTATTAATTTGAATCCAAGCCATTTGCTCTCCCTATGAACGTCGGTATTGTTTTATTCGGTTGGTCGAAACGAGTTTATATTGAGGCTCGTTCCTAAAAATATGGGTTTACTTAAAAGCAAAAAACCTCTCGTGGTTATCCCAGAGAGGTTTGAAAGGTTTTCACCTTTGAGTTACAGGCATTCTGATTTTGCTTTTAGCTTAAATCAGATGCTCCAGACGGTGTTCCAGGTAATGAATGTTCATACCGCCTTCGCAGAAGCCATGATCATTCATGATTTCACGTTGAAGGTGGATATTCGTATCGATACCTTTAATAACCATTTCCTGTAATGCCACATCCATTCGCGCGATTGCCGTTGCACGATCGTTGCCGAAACAGATGAGCTTTCCGATCATGGAGTCGTAATGCGGAGGAATGGTGTAACCGGTGTAAATGTGGGAGTCCCAACGAACACCTAGACCGCCAGGCAGATGCAAACGCTCTAGTTTACCAGGCGACGGCATGAAGTTCTTCGCCGGGTTTTCGGCGTTGATACGACATTCGATTGCGTGGCCTTTGATAACGATGTCTTCTTGCTTCAAGCTTAGAGGAATACCCATCGCGATTTCAATTTGAGCCTTAACTAAGTCGATCCCCGTCACCATTTCGGTAACGCAGTGTTCAACCTGTAGGCGCGTGTTCATTTCGATGAAGTAGAACTCGCCGTCTTCGTATAAGAATTCAAAAGTTCCGGCACCGCGGTAGTTGATTTCTTTACAGGCGTTAACACATGCCGCACCGATTTTTGCACGTTGTTCAGGAGTAACCCCTGGAGCAGGCGCTTCTTCGACCACTTTTTGGTGGCGGCGCTGCATTGAGCAGTCACGTTCACCTAGGTGAATTGCGTTGCCCTGACCGTCGGCTAATACTTGGATCTCGACATGGCGCGGGTTTTCAAGGAATTTTTCCATGTAAACTTCAGGGTTGCCAAAGAAGCTACCCGCTTCGGACTTGGTTAGCTGAATCGATTTCAACAGGTTGGCTTCGGTATGGACGACACGCATGCCTCGTCCGCCGCCGCCGCCGGAAGCTTTAATGATAATCGGATAACCGATTTCACGTGCGATACGGTGGTTTTCTTCGTCGTCATCGCCTAAAGGGCCGCCCGAACCGGGTACGGTAGGAACGCCGGCCGCTTTCATTGCGCGGATGGCCGACACTTTGTCGCCCATGATGCGTATGGTTTCTGCCTTAGGGCCGATGAATTTGAAACCGCTTTCTTCAACGCGTTCCGCAAAGTCGGCGTTTTCGGATAGGAAACCGTAACCCGGGTGGATCGCCTCGGCGTCGGTGACTTCGGCCGCCGAAATGATTGCCGGAACGTTCAAGTAACTTTCCGAAGAGGGTGCCGGTCCGATACAGACCGATTCGTCGGCCAGTAATACGTGTTTCAAGTCGGCATCCGCAGTGGAGTGTACCGCAACGGTTTTAATGCCTAGCTCTTTACAGGCTCTTAAAACGCGTAGGGCAATTTCACCGCGGTTTGCAATTAGAATTTTTTCAATCATAGTGGGTCGTCCTTATTCGATGATGAATAGCGGTTGACCATACTGGACAGGTTCACCGTTTACCCCGATGATTTGCTTGACGGTACCAGCAACGTCCGCTTCAATTGGGTTCATGATTTTCATGGCTTCAATGATGCAAAGTGTATCGCCTACGGCAACTTTATCGCCGACTTTAACAAACGCAGGAGCATCCGGGGACGGTGCTTCGTAGAAAGTACCGACCATTGGCGAAGTAACCTGGTGGCCACTGATTTCAACTGGAGCGTCTGCCGCAGCCGGAGCGGATGCTGGAGCAGGAGCACTTTGTACCGGTGCTTCATATTGAACTGCTGCAGGAGCCGCCATCATGATCGGTTCTTTGCTGCGGGTAATGCGAATATTGTGCTCGCCTTCTTTGATTTCGATTTCGGCGATGTCCGACTGTTCTACAATTTCAATCAGTTTACGAATTGAACGAATATCCATTTTCTTTCCTTTGATTATGGGCCTGGTTCTTAAATGGGAAGTTTCAGGCTCTTTTAATGTTTACTTTTTTGTGTTTTTTGTTGTTTGGTTTCCGGATCATGAGATACGTTCAGCAGCGGCTTCCAATGCCAGTTCATAGCCTTTGCTGCCCAGGCCGGCGATTACGCCCTCAGCCAAATCCGAAAAATAGGAGTGCGCTCTAAACGGTTCTCTTTTATGGATGTTGGACAGGTGAACTTCTATGAAAGGAATGTTGACGGCTGCCAAGGCATCACGGATCGCGACACTGGTATGAGTGAACGCTGCCGGATTGATAATGATGTACTCGGTGCCGTCGCTCATCGCCTGATGAATGCGGTCTACGATTTCATGCTCCGCATTACTTTGAAAGTTTCGCAGGCGAACGCTGTATTGATCCGCAAGTTGTTCAAGGTCTTCAATGATGTCTGCAAGGGTTTGGCGGCCGTAAATTTCGGGTTCACGCTTACCGAGCATGTTTAAATTGGGACCGTTTATCACCAGAATGCTTGCCATGATTCAAAATCCTTGATTAAAGATTGACAAGATTATAGCTTAAGTGCCCGGATAACACTATGAAATAGTGTTTAAAAAACAAATTTCTTGCTTGAAATGTTGCGTACTGTTGTGAACTGATATGAACGGATTGATTTTATTGATGGGGGGAAGTAAGGGGAGTGAATTTTCCCGGTCAGAGTTGAGGCTGACCGGGCGGGGCCGTTAATGGAAAGCTTGGCGGGTGATGTTTTCAAATGTTTCCGCGTTTTTAAAGCCGACGACACGTAGACTTTTTTGTTCTTGTCCCTGTGGGTTGAAGAACAGGATAGCCGGCGGTCCAATGATGCCGAACTTTTTCATCAGCGCCTTGTCGATGGCATCGTTGGCGGTCACATCGGCCTGAAGCAGAGTGATGCCTTCAAGCGATGCCTGTACGCTGGTATCGGTAAAGGTTAAAGCTTCCATCTCTTTACAGCTTACACACCAATCGGCATAGAAGTCCAGCATGACCGGTTGGCCTTTGGCTAGTTGATTTTCTAAATCTTCGATGCTTTTAATGGTTTGAAAGTTTAGGTGCTGTGCTTGCTGTGAGCCGGATGCTCCCGTTCCTTGGAAGACTTTAAGTGGCTGGAATAAAGAGTTTCCTCCAGCCAGTAGGCCGATCAGGATCATGCTGCCATAAAGTAGAAGTGCAATTCCGAACCCTTTAAACAGTTTTTTCCATCCGGATTTGCCTTCGGTACTTTCAAAGGTGCCGAGATAAACCGCCGAAATAATGAATAGCAGCGCCCAGGCAAGTAGGACGATTTCGGCTGGCAGAATGCGTTCCGCCATCCAGATTGCAACCCCGATCAGCATGACACCGAATACGGCTTTGACGGCATCCATCCAAGCGCCGGCGCGTGGTAATAGTTTTCCGGCAGACGTGCCCAGAAGCAGTAGCGGTAATCCCATCCCCATGCTCATGGCAAAGAGGGCGATACCACCTAACAAGGCGTCGCCGGTTTGGCCGATGTAGATTAGAGCGCCGGCAAGCGGCGGTGCAACACAAGGACCGACGATTAGAGCGGATAAGAAGCCCATAATGGCAACGCCGGTCAAAGTGCCGCCTTGCTGTTTGTTGGACAGGTTGGTGAGCTTGGACTGTAGACTGCTCGGTAGTTGCAGTTCATAGAAGCCAAACATCGACAACGCCAGTAAAAGGAAAATAACGCTGAAGCTACCGATAATCCATGGGTTTTGGAAGGCCGCCTGCAAGTTTTCACCGAATACGCCGGCCAGTACGCCCGCAACGGTATAGGTGACCGACATGGCTAATACGTAAACAAGTGACATGACAAAAGCGCGACGCGTCGTGAGTTGATCGCCTTGGCCGACAATGATGCTCGATAGGATCGGAATCATCGGGAAGACGCAAGGCGTGAATGCGAGTAGTAATCCGAAAACGAAGAAGGTCGCAATGACGATCCAGACGCTGCTATTTTTTAGGGTATCTGCAATCTGGTCGGTTTCCGATAGGTCGGTTGAGTTTGCGACCGTTGCCGTTGCCAATGTGGCCGCTGCGTTTTCAGTTTGCGGCGCGGCTTGAATTTCCGATGCACTGATTTCAATGGTTTTGCGTGCTGGAGGGTAGCAGACGCCAGCGGCTGCCGAACAACCTTGGTACTCGAATTCAATGACCGCGTTACCGTTTATTGAAGAGATCGGTTGAACGGCCTGAATTTGACCGTGATATACAAACGTTTTGCCAAATAGCGGATCATCGATTTCTTCGGCTTTAGGCAGTTGTAATTCGCCCAAAGTGGCATCGCCGTTTAATACTTTGACTTTAATTTTATCTTGATATAGGTGGTAGTCGTGGGCGATATTCCAATTGGCCTGTACGGTTCCGTTGACTACTTGGGCCGAAAATTGGAAGGCGTCATCCGCTTCAAGCAGTTCCGGCTCGTTGTTGTTGGCGGAGAGTAAGTTATTCAATTCCGTTAAAGAGTTAAAACCGTTGTTCGTTGCAGAGGTCGCAGGTAGCGATACAGTAAATGTACGGGTTTGCGGTGGGTAGCAAACCCCGATTTTATCCGCGCAGCCTTGATATTTGACCGTCAGGTCCGCGCTGTTTTGATCGGTGTTATATGGGAGCGATACAGTGGCTTCATGCACATACACTTCCGTTTTACCGAATAGGGCGTCATCCACTTGTTTCGCTGGGGAATAAGTGGCTTCACCCAGGTTGGCGTTGTCGGAAGTGACGGAAATTTTGTCTTTATAAAGTTTATAGTCGTCGGCTATTTTCCAGTGAACGACGATTTGGCCGTTTTCAACCATAGGTTGTTGGAGTTGGAAAGCATCGTCGACGTCCAGAAGGTCTTCCGCATGTGCGGTATGGATGAAGGGGGTGCTTAAAAACAGTAATGAACTGAAAAGGAAGGTGATTAAAGCATTAAGCAATCGCATGTTTTAAAATCTCTCTATGATCTTCTTTGATTTGGAGCTTGAAAGCCATTCTATTGGCCCCTATAAACTTCCTGTATTATTTGAAGTAATCCATGATAATAGCGATTAGATTATTCAAAATAAATCCAATCAATTCTATACTACTTCCATTGGTTTGAGTGAGTTTTACTTGGTAAAAATAAAGTTTAATTGGGGTGTTTCAAACTCGTTAAAATCAAACCTTATCACCTTAATATATTGAGATTCTTATGTTAAAAGTTTTTTTTCTGTTGTTTTTGTTGGTGCCTCTGGCGGAACTTTACGTTTTGATTCAGGTGGGTAGCGAGATCGGGGCTTTACCTACGGTGTTGTTGACGGTGGCGACCGCGGTAATCGGTGTGATGTTAATGCGCAGTCAGGGCGCGGCAATTTTACAAAAAACCCAGACCTCTCTGGCGATGGGAGAGATGCCTCAATCTACCATGATGGAAGGTGCGTTTATCTTTTTGGGTGGGGTGCTGTTATTTGTTCCGGGTTTGATGACTGATGCGTTAGGACTGTTGTTTTTGATTCCGTGGGTGCGTAGGGCATTGATTAAGCAGACATTGAAGGGATATAAGGTACGTGGTCATTATCATTACCGCAATTCTAACGGTGATTATTATGAGGGAGAATGGACTCAGGCCGAGTCGAAACGTCCCGAGTCTTTACAGCATCGGGACGTAATCGAAGGAGAGGTGCTGGATGATAAGGAACCTCCCCGAAAGTAAGTTTGATATAAGTAACGTCGATTTTACGGCGGAGTTATTTTTATTGAATTAGTTCGCTGTAGCCGTCTTGGTAAGTCGGATATTTAAAGTCATACCCCGTCGCTCTGATTTTTGCGTTGGATAGTCGTTTGTTGCTACGCATCAAGCGGCTGTTTTCTGTTGGTTCGATATGCTCGATATGTCCTACGCTAAGTTGTTCTGCAAGCCATTCGTAAACTTCGCATGATGGGGTCGGTTGGTCGTCGACACCGATGTATAGCGAATCGACCAGTTTGGGGTCTTGTTCGTTCAGGTTCAGTAAGTGTGCAAGTATGCCGACACAATCAGCCGAATGGATGCGGTTACTGTAAACATCCTCCATACAGTGTGCCTTGCCTTGTTGAATTAAATCGATCAAGTGGGTGCGTCCCGGTCCGTAAATGCCGCCGAATCGAACGACGGTACTGGCAAAGTGAGAGTTGTTTATCAATTCTTCGCCTTCAAGAAGTCGTTTGGTCGAGAAGTTATTGCCGGATGTCGGGCTTTCTTCCGTGACCTTTTCTCCTTCGTCTTGTCCGAATACCGAGGAACTTGATATAAAGAAAATACGCTTGATGTTTTGGCCTTCCAACGCTTTAAGTGTGTGTTTTACGCCGGAAACGTAGGCTTGGTAGTAAGCGACGTCTTTGTGTTTCCCTGCGGATGCCGAATAAAAGACATAATCCAGGTTTTCCGGTAAGTCATTGAGTGGGTGGGCGATGTCGGCTTCGATGGGTTGAATTCCGTCAGGTAGGAGATCGGTGTGTCGACGTATGCCGTATACCGTGTGGCCTTGTTGAATTAAGGTTAGGCCTAGCTCACAGCCGATGCCGCCACAACCTACAATCAGAATATTCGCCATTATGTTTTTCCTCAGTTGCTTTTTGGCATAGTATGCCTAAAAAGAGCCAAACAAAGAAGATGCGATAGTTAAAAAAATTGATAAATTTTGAATGGGTATTGAAGATTGTTTCATAGGGCTTTATTGGGAAGTCTGAAATGAAAAAAGCCGCTTAGAAGCGGCTTTTTTGTTTGAACCCAAAATCTTGATCAGATTAGAAGTTCATACGTAGAGATAATGTGTACCCAATTTGTGAGTGGGTAACTTTATGAGATGAGAAAGCTGGATCCGCTTGTTGTGAAAGGAAACCGGTGTTAACGGTTTTCTCAACTTCTGGTGCGTATACAACCGCAGCATCAAGTGCCATGTTCTTAGTTAGCTTATATCCGCCACCAGCTGTGATGTGGCTTTCAACAATACCTGGGAAGAAATGGTTGTTAAACATGTTGATTGTTTGGTTGTTTGGTGACGTGTCAGATAGTTTCTCAATTGGGTCAGAACCAAAGTTATAACCTGCACCTAACCAGTAGCCTTGGCCGGTGTATTTAGCACCAATTCCAAAGACGTTCTGATCTTTCCAGTTGAAGTCTTTATAACCAGCAGCGTCGCCCCATTTGATTTGTTTGGCATCAGCGGTCAGCATCCAGCTTCCTGTGGTATAAGCAGCACCAACTTTGATTTCTGCAGGTTGTTCAAGTTTGTCACCGAATGGAGCGTCAAGTGCGCCCATTCCGTAAAATGGCATTGATGCACCAGAAATCTGATCTTTATATTCCATAGAGATTGCAGACTGGTAAGCAACCGCTAGAGTCAACTCTTTAGTGACATCAAAGTAACCACCAAGGTTAAATCCAAACCCGATGTCTGTTGACATGCCATTACCAACGTTCATGTCCGTTTGATCACTAGTAGAGCCGTTAGCGTTAGTGTCCATTTTGTAGTTGATGTCAAGAGCACCATACTGGATTACAGGAGCGAAACCGAAACCGAAATTGGTATCGTTATAAGCTAAAGAAGGAGCGAATTTCATGATCTGAAGATTGCTGTAGCCGTTGAATAGAGCATCAGTGTCGCGGTAGTCAACACCCATACCTGCAGAGCCGAAAATACCAAGTCCGAATGTCCAGTTATCGTTGATACGAGTTGATAAAGAAACCTCAGGAATGATGTTCATGTCATTATCACTGGTTTGTGATTGTGCTGGTTGTCCACCAGTAACAACGTCAGAAGTAGCTTTTACATTAGGCTTGAAAATGGTTCCGCCAATAGTGAATTCTGTGCCTTGAGATTTACCTAGAAGAGCAGGGTTAGTTAATGCGTTCTCAGAGCCGAAGAAAGCCGCAGTACCAGTACCACCTAATGCACGCGCATGTGCACCAAGGCCGATTAGTACATCACCGTTTGTTGCAAAAACAGGTGTTGAAATCATAGCTGATGTTGCAATGGCCAAAGCCAGTTTGGTTTTTTTCATGAGTTGTATCTCTCTCTTTGTCGTTGTTTGGGTATTAGCAGATTAGATTCTGCTTATTAATTTCGTGAGTAACTATGCCCTAAATTTTGGGGGTTAGATAATCAAAAGATTTTTCCTTGGTATTAGTATGATTGATTAACCTTATGCGTAATAAGGACACCTAATGGGCCGATAACTTAAGCTTAGAATAATATTCTTTAAATAATTGATTTTTAAGTAAAAAAGTTTGGTTTGAAATTGTTTTTTTAGAGGTCGGTCAGATTTTAATTTTGACTGGAGTGATTAAAAAAATAATTTTTTTGTTTTATTTTTTTTGAAAAATGGATGGGTGAATTTGCTATATCAATAAGGTGGAGAGCTGAAGTTAATTTTTTATGGTTAGATAATTAATGGGTATAAAAAAACCGCGGGCAATCAAATGGTCGCGCGCGGTTTTCTTAGTTTCAAAATGAACAGGGTGACTGTTCATTTTGAATTCAGGTTTAAGGCTGCTGGGATTAGAATTCGCCAGACTTACCTTTTTGTAACATTTCCCAGATGGTGTCACGAACCTGCATGGTTGCTTCTTGCAACTCAGGAGGCATCTTTTTACCCATCTTGATCGCCATGTCCATGTTCATTGAATAGATGTGTAGACCATCTTCTTCTTCAATGATGTTTACACGACATGGAAGGAATCCACCCATTGCAGGAGAGAAGTCAACCATTTTACGAGCTGTTTCAGGGTTACAGAAAGACATAACGTGAATGGTTTTTGACTCAATGCCACGCGCTTTCAATTCTTCAGAAAGTGGAAGCTCACCTACGTTCTTAAGGTTGCGGTTAGTTCCTACCGAGTTGATCGCATCAATAACGTCTTCTAGAGAAACGCCGTCATTAACTTTTACTTCCCACATGGTAGCGTCTGCGATGTCACCTTCAGAATCTACCCATTTGTCCCAAACTTGCATGAATGTTTCACCGGCACCATCGTTCAAGTTGCCGATTGCATTCATAGTTCCACAACCAGATAGGGTTGAGACTGCTGCCGCTAGTAACGCTGCTTTAATTGCATGAGTGAATTTCATTATATTTGTACTCCGTGTTGTCTATGTGTTGAGTATTCAACTTATGTTCGGCAGCTAGATTACCCCCATCGTAATTAAAATGAAATACTAATTTTTTTGTTGATTAATAACTTTTTCTTATTAAAAGATTCTAATACTCTTATATAAATAAGGTTAATGGGGTGTGAAGCCTAGGCTGATTAAGCGTTGCGTGAGTATTTCATTGGAATTAGTGTGGAATTTATGGTGTCTCCATTCACGATAAATGGGGAAATTTCGACGATAGAATTCGTATTTTTCGTAAAGTTTTTTCATATCCGTACTGCGTATTGCAATGTCGTCATTACGAGGATTGTGTGTTGATTTAAGGATTTTGTAGAGGGTGCTTTGAAATGTCCCCTGCGGATCGACGGTCAATATGTCCGGTTCGGCAGGTAGTTGGGTTTGCCATTGTGTCTGAGGTTCCACTCCCCAAAATTTGCATAATTTCTGATAGACCATTTCACCGCCGGCGATTTTAGCGTCAAGCGAGTGTCCTGCAATATGGGGAGTAGCAATATAAGCGGTTTGATACAGTTCGGGATCAATGAAAGGTTCGTTCTCCCAACAATCAATAATATTGGCTAGGGTAGGGGTTTTAATCCAAGCCTTTTCGTCGATTATTCCGCCTCTAGCGGCATTGACCAGGATTTGGTCGGGCTGTATATGTTTCAGTTTTTCCGCAGAAAGTAAGTGATAGGTTGGATATTCACCTTCTTTTGTTAATGGCGTGTGGAAAGTGATTATGTCTGCCTTGAGGCAATCGTCCAAATCAACATAAATATTTTTGAGTTCCGGTAATCTGTCCACTTTTGGCGGGTCATTGAGTAGGCATTTAATGCCGAGCGCGTTGGCTTTTTCATAGACGAGGCTGCCTACATGACCGACTCCGACGATGCCGAGGGTCTTGTCTTTAAGTTCGAAACCTTTATCTTCGGCCACTTCCAGTAAACAGGTAATAATGTATTCGGCAACCGAGTTGGCATTGCAGCCTTGAGCCGAATAAAATTCAATGCCGCGTTTTTTTAAATAGTTTTGGTCTACATGGTCAAGGCCAACTACCGTACTGCCTACAAATGACACTTGACTGTGTTCAAGCAATTCTTCGTTCACTTGGGTGCGCGAACGAACGACGATCGCGTCGGCTTGTTTGACTGCGTCGGCATCGATGTCACGACCTGGCAAGCAAATGATATGGCCTAGGTGCTGGAACATAGTTTCTGCATAGGGTACGGCATCGTCGATTACGATGGTTTTCTGTTGAGGCATTGGAGATTACTCGGTTAATAAATACGCTTATTATAAGGTATCATGTTTTTAGCGAAAAAAATTGGGGCAAGAATGCGTTCAAAGAGTCAAAAAATACTGGTCGAAGGCGAAGTCGGCCCTATCGAAATTCGATTGTCTGATGCCGGTCAAAATGATGAAGCCGGGCATAAGCCAAAATTAATTGTGATCAGTCACCCGCATCCTCAATTTGGCGGGACGATGGATAATAAAGTGGTTACGACCATCGAGCGGGCGTTCCAAGGCCTGGGTTACAGTACGGTTGTTTATAATTTTCGTGGTGTCGGCCAAAGTGCAGGTGAATATGATGGCGGATATGGTGAGCAGCGTGATTTAAAAGCGGTGGTGCACTGGGCGCGTCAGACTTTGTCGTATGAAGGGTTGGTTCTGGGGGGATTTTCTTTCGGCAGTTATGTTGCGTTATCCGCTTTGCCGGAAGTGCAGGCCGAGAGCCTGTTTGTCGTGGCGCCGCCGGTAGGCTTGTACGACTTTTCTAAAATCGCCGAGGTCGAGATCCCTTGGCAGGTCATCGTCGGCTTAAGTGATGAAGTTGTGGATGTTGGCGAGATGTTGGATTGGGTGTTTTCCAGACAGAACCAGCCGAGCGTATATTGTCGTGCTAATGCCAGCCATTTTTTGCACGGGCAGTTGGTCTGGTTGAAAAAAATCATATTGTCTGAATATTAGCGTTTACTTATATGCTTGTTTGTCTATAATATAAGCAAATTCTTATATGTTAATAAACTTGTGTTATAAGTTGAAACTCGATAAGGTTAATTCGCCTCATGAATTGTAAAGAATGATTGGCCGAATTTAGGCGCCTATATTGAGATGTGAAGGGATGTTTGAGGCATCCTTTTTTTACTTGTATCGGAAAGTGTTAATTTTTGTTTTAGATCGGTTTAAATAAAGTTAAGTGGAAGGTTGTACATGGCGAACGGAGTCATTATGGAGCAATTCAGTAAAAACGGATTGAAATTAAAAGGCCTAGCGTTAGCTATTTCCTTGTCTTTATCATGGAGTGTTGAAGCTGAAACGCTTGAATTCAAAAGTTGCGTGGAAAAGACATTAAGTCAGAACCCTGAAATGTCCGTTAGCGCATCCCGTATCCAGCAGGCAAAATCTGCACTTAAAGAGGCTACAAACAGTCGTTTGCCTCAGATTACCGCTTCGTTTACCGCATCTAATTCGGATAATCCGTTAAATGTATTCGGTATGAAATTGCAGCAACGCCAAGCAGCTTTGGCGGATTTTGGCTTTGATAGTGCAACGGCTTCGGCTTTTGGTTCCGGGGATTTTGCATATCAGCCTAAAGCTTTGAATTACCCTGATGCCCATACCGATTTCAATACCCGCCTGGAAATGTTGATTCCCGTTTATAACGGCGGAAGAATCAGCGCTTATCAGGAGCAGGCCAAAGCGATGATTAAGGCGGCCGAGCACGGCGATGTCGCAGTGAAACAATTTCTGACTTTTAATGTCTATCAAGCTTACGAAGCGGTTCATACCGCACGTGCCTACATTGATGTTGCCGAAAAGGCCGTGTTGGCTTCGGATTCCTATGTAAAAACCACCAGCAATCTGGTTGACGAGGGAATCTTGGTGCGTTCCGAATTACTCAGTGCCAAGGTGAATCAGTCCAATGCGCGTATGGCTTTGGAAAAAGCGAAAAACTCCGAAAAGGTGGCTTTGGAAAGTTTGAAAATGCTGATGGCATTGGAGCCGAAGGCTGAAATTGATGTGGGTCATCGCGTTGATGTCGCCATCCCGGTTGATAATGTGGAAGATTTGATTGCGATGGCATTGGCCAGTAATCCCGAATTGGAAGCAAAACGCAATGAAGTGAATTCAAGTTTTGCCGCAGTTGGCGCATCGAAAGCGGGTTTGTATCCTAGTTTTAACTTGATGGCGCGTCAGGATTGGAATGACGATCAAGTCGGGTTTGATAACAGCTCATATACCGTAGCCGGTGTCGTATCTTGGAAGATTACCGATTTTGGCGTCACCTCGAGCGGAGTCGATAAGGCGAATGCGGCCGCGAAGATGAAAGAGTCCGAATTGCGCTCTAGAGAGAACCAGTTACGTCTTGAGGTTATTAAGGCCTGGCATGCTTTGGATATTGACAAGAAACAGGTGCATGTTAACCAGCTGGCTGCGCAGCAAGCCGAAGAAGCTCAACGTTTAATTTTGAAGCGATATAAAAACGGTGTGGCGACGATTACTGAAGTATTAGCCGGGCAGGCTTTGTTGGATAAAGCGCGTGCCGAGGTGGTGGCTGCCACTTATGATCGAAATATTCAGGCGGCTAGATTGCGTTTGAATACCGGTACGATGAGTCTTTCTCAATTGTAAATCCATATTAGCTAGACAGTTTGGTTTGCCACATAAAAGTGGACTTAAAAGAATTTAATTATTGTATTGAGGTTGAAAATGAAGCGGTTACAAAAAGTATTGACGTTAGGTACGTTGATTTCGGCAATTGCGCTGACGGGATGCTCCCAGGATGAGGGGCACACGATTGAGGCGGAAAAACAGCAGGTAATCAAGGCGACGATCGGCACGGTAGAATTGGGTACGGTGCCGATGACGGCTGTCGTGCCGGGTGCGGTTGTTTCGGATCAAAGAGCGCAGATTTCTTCGCGATTGATCGGCTATATTAAAGACCTTAACGTAAAGGCCGGTCAAACCGTTAAGCGCGGCCAGCTTCTTTTCCGCATCGATTCAACGGATGTACAAAGTCAGATCAATCAGGCGCAAGCCGCTTATCAGCAGGCTAAAGCCGCGCTGACAGACGCCAAGTTGGATTACGATCGCTTCACTAAACTTTATAAGGATGACTCTGTTTCTAAACAGCAGTACGACAAAATTACGCTTCAATACAGTGTTGCCCAGGAGAATCTTGCCGCGGCGAAGTCGGGCTTGGATCAGGCTAAAGCTCAATTGTCGTATGCCGACGTTCGTGCGCCGTTCAGTGGTGTTGTGGTCGAAAAACTGGCGGATGCCGGTGCATTAGCCTCGCCCGGCCAGCCAATCGTTGTGATTGAAAATCTGGAAAGTGTGAGTGTCCAAACCGAAGTAGCCGAGGATCTGTTTGCCGTTTTGAGAAATGGCGATGAAGCGACGGTGGTGATCGATGCTCAGCCTAAGCCTTTGATTGGAACTATTTATACTTTGGTCAGTGCTGCAAATCCGAAAACGCGTACGCATACGGTTAAATTGAGTTTGCCTGCCGTCGGTAACATTAATAGTGGTACGTTTGCGCGTGTGAGCTTCAAACGCGGCGAGCGTCAAACGATTATGATTCCAAGTTCGGCTGTGCTTGATCGTGCCGGAATTTCCGGGGTATTTGTTGTGAAGGACGGAAAGGCGACGTTCGCGATGGTCCGAGTCGGCATGTCGGCGAACGGTATGACGGAAATCCAGGCCGGTTTGGGTCTGGGCGAGCATATTGTCATCGATAATAACCAAAGCATGCTGAACGGCGATTTGGTTGAGCCAGTTAAGCCGGAAAGTGAAGGAGCTTAATCAGTATGGCCGAAACACAGAATACGTCTAAGGCGGATTTGAATATCGCCGGTAAACTGGCAAAGGCGTTTATTCATTCCAAGATCACAATGATGATCATGATCGCCATTACGCTTGCGGGCATGATGGCGTATTTGATTACGCCTCGTGAATACAATCCACAAATCGTCGTTCCGGCAGCAAATATCATTGTTCCGAAGGGCGGGGCAACGCCGGAAGAAGTCTCCAATATGGCGGTCAAGCCGTTGGAAGCGATTATGAACGCCTTGCCGGGCGTGGATCATACCTTTGGTTATGCAACCAACGATTTTGGTGTGGTCACGGTTCAGTTCGAGGTGGGTGAGAATCAGGTGGACAGTTTGGTTAAAGTCTATAACCAGCTTATGCAGAATATGGATAAGATGCCGCCGGATACTCAGCAACCGTTGATTAAGCCGATTAACGTCGATGATGTGCCGATTCTGACTTTGGCCGTTACGTCCAGTGAATTGCCGGGCGTGGCTTTACGTGATTTGTCGTTGAAGCTCGTCGAGCATCTGCGTAACGTACCGGGTGTTTCTTTCACGGAAGTGGTCGGCGGCGACCGCCGTGCGGTAAATGTCTGGTTGGATGCACAGAAAATCGCCTTGACCGGACTGACGCTGGAGCAAATCAGTAAAATGCTGCAGGGCAGTAACGTCTCTTTGCCGGTTGGTTCTTTAGTCAATAACAATAAAAACCAACTGGTTCGTGTGAACGGTTATTTAGGCAATGCAAAGGAAGTCGGCGACATCATTATCGGTGCCGATATGGGGCGTCCGATTTATTTGCGTGATATTGCTACGATTGAAGACGGTCCGGAAGAAGCCGATTCCTATACCCGTATCGGATTCGGTCCTCACGGACACCATGGCGTCCGCGGCGAGCAGACTTCCGTTACCATTACGATCGCTAAAAAACCGGGAACCAACGCGGTTGAAGTGGCTAATGCCGTCTTGGAAAAAATGGACTTCCTCAAGAAAGCGGTGGTGCCGGCTAACGTCGATGTTATCGTCACCCGTAACGACGGGGATAAAGCCAATGCAGCCGTTAATTTGTTGATGGAGCATTTGGCTATTGCCGTTGGCTCGGTCATTGTGATTTTGGTTCTTTTCTTAGGTTGGCGAGAAGCCGGTATCGTGACGCTGACGGTTCCGCTGATTCTGTTTGTGGTGCTTTTCGTGGGAATGATCGCCGATCAAACCATTAACCGAATCACGTTGTTTGCTCTGATTCTGTCACTGGGGTTGTTGGTCGATGCCGCCATCGTGGTGATCGAGAACATTCATCGGCATATCCACGAAGGGTTTGATCCCGAGAAGTTCGATGAACTGATGATTAAGGCAACGAACGAGATCGGGAATCCGACCAACGTTGCGACGCTGGCGGTTATTCTTGCCTTCATTCCGATGCTGTTCGTCACCGGGATGATGGGGCCGTTTATGGCACCGATTCCATTCAATGTTCCGGTTGCGATGATCGCTTCGTTGGTCGTGGCCTATATTCTTGTGCCGTATGCGGCGTATCGCTGGTTGGGCAAAAAAGCCATCAAAGAGATGCAGGAGCGCGAAAGTCTTCAAGCTCATCATGTTCATGAAGAAGACTGGATGCAAAAATTGTACGTGAAGATTATCACGCCGATGATTCAAAGCCGTACCAAACGAAACGTATTCTTGTTTGTGGTTTTGATGGCGTTGTTTGCGGCGATGGTTCAGCCTGCATTGCAATTTATGCGCGACGACGGCATGAATAATCCGTTGCATCCCGCCGGTGTGGAAGTGAAGATGTTGCCTTATGACAATACCAGCACGTTCCTGGTTCAAATCGATATGCCGGAAGATTCCGCTCTGGAGGCGACGGATCGAGTCGTGCGCCATGTCGGTGCTGAAATCGCCAAAACAATTCATGTAACGGATTACAGCATTTATCTTGGTAAGCCGGCACCGATCGATTTTGCCGCTTTGGTTCGTGGCGATTTGATTAAGCAAGGTCCTAACTTTGCACAGATTCGCGTGAATTTGGTCAACAAGCACCACCGTGACGAATCTTCGCACGATATCGCGATTATGCTGGATGAAAAGCTGGATGAAATTCGTAAGAGCTTCCCGGAAGCGAATATTAAAATTTACGAAACCCCTCCTGGGCCACCTGTTACCACGCAGATCATGGCTGAGTTATATGGGCCGGATTACGATAAGCTTCGTGCGGCTGCGTCTGAAATCGATGAAAAGTTTGCCGGTATCTATGGCATGGTTAATGTCGACGATTCGGTGACGTCCGATGTGCGCAGTTACGAAATTAATATCGACCGTGAGCAGGCGAATTTGCTGGGTGTCGCACCTGCGCAAGTGGCTAAGATGTTGAGGGATTACATTAATGGTTACGAGTTGGGTTATATGCACTTGGATAATGTCCGCGAGTCGGTCAATATTCTGGTGCGTTTACCTAAGTCCGAACGTACGGTTGCCGAGCAGTTACTGTCGTTGCGTGTACAGGCACGCTCCGGCGAGGCAGTGCCTTTGTCCGCAGTCGCAAGCATTGAAGAGACAACATACGCTAAGCCGATTATGGATCGTGATCAGCATCAGATGGTCATGGTTGGTGGCGAGTTGTTGCGTTCAAGTCCGGTCTACGCGGTATTGTCGCTGGATAAAATGTTGGATGGCGTCACGTTGCCTGATTCCGGCGTGACTTTCCATACTGCGAACCTGGGCTTTGTGACCGCTCAGCCGGATGATGTGATGGACTACACCTTATTATGGGGTGGAGAAATGCGTCTTACACTGGATGTGTTCCGAGATATGGGGAGTGCTTTCATTGTTGCCTTGATCTTTATTTATTTGATATTGGTCGGTTACTACCGTTCGTTCATGATGCCGGTGATTGTAATGGGAGCGATTCCGTTAACCATGATCGGGGTTTTCCCAGGGCACTGGTTGACGGGACAGGCCTTTACCGCCACGTCGATGATCGGGGTAATTGCACTTGCCGGGATCGTCGTCAGAAACTCCTTGCTGTTGATCGACTTTATTTTGGAATACCGTAAGGAAGGCCAGTCGTTGAAAGATGCCGTCATTGAGGCCGGTAAGGTACGCTTCCGTCCGATCTTGTTGACGGCGTTGGCCATCATGTTCGGGTCGATGATTATGATTACCGATCCGGTCTTCGGCGGCTTGGCGGTATCCTTAATTTTCGGAACCTTGTCATCAACGGTTCTGACTTTGCTGGTAATTCCGCTGTTATATTACATTTGGCAGTGGCACGGAGGTGTGAAACAGCAGGAAGCGTTGGAAGCGCAGGCCCGTCAATAAAACAGCTATTTAATTATTAATGTTCAAACACGCCTCGTTGAAGTGATTCAGCGGGGCGTTTTTGCTTTTAAGCTGACCGATTATTTGAGGCAAATGTCTTATGGACGAATGTCTTAAATGCTCCTTATAAGCTTAAAACTAGGGATTTTAAAGGTGTTTTTTGTAAAAACGATTGTTAGAATGTAGTTTCTAATATCCAAATACAAAAGATGATCTTACTCTGGATGTTGGACGAATACTAAACTTGAATAAGGAGCAGGTATGATGGTTAGAAAATTAAAAAGAGTTGTGGCAATTCTTGGGCTTGGTGCCATGGTTAGTGCACCGGTTATGGCTGAAGAGCCGATGACGGTGAATGTTTCCCGTCTTTCTATGGATGTAGCGAACACGATCGCTGTCAACACCATTAATGCATGCCGTGAGAAAGGAATTCCTGTCAGTGTGACGGTGGTTGACCGTAATGGTATTGTTCAGGCGCAGTTAAGAGATACGATTGCTCCGCCGGTTTCATTGGGTATTAGTAAGAAGAAAGCTTATACCGCTGTGATGTTTAACGTTAAAGGTTCTCAGCTTGGCGATCGTGCCAACAGCCCTTTGCAAAGCATGGGTGAAGGGTTGGCATTCATGGCCGGTTCTACGCCTATTCAGGCAGGCGGCAAGTTGTATGGCGCAGTGGGTGTAAGTGGTGCTCCGGATGGTAAAGATGATGAAGCTTGTGCGGTTGCGGGAGTGGAATCGGTCCAGGATGATTTAGAAATGCAGTAATGCGATTTCCGTCGTCGATTTATTTAAAAAGCCAGCAATTTTGCTGGCTTTTTTTGTTTTTAAGCGCCTTATGGGCCTATAAATATTAGAAAGTAATAATATTAGAATATAACTATATATCAATAACTTATGTCCATAGAAAAAAAATAATGTCCTTAAATAACAGCCACTTAACCGCTTATTAAATACGTCTATTTAACCCTACAAAAAATACTTATTAAGCAATCAAAAGATTTGTTTATAAAACCTCATAAATTTTATTGAAGTTCAAAATCGATTCTTATTAAATGGCCTCCACCGGAAACGGCCTTTTAGAAAAAATGAGGAATTGGATATGTTGAATGAAGCAAAAGTATTAGAAATGGTTAAAGCGAAACAAGTCAAAAAGCAAAAAGGCGCTTCGATGATCGAATATGCATTGGTCATTGCGGTTGTTATCGCTATCGGTACGGCATTCTTTACCGGAACAACGACAGGTGTCGGCGGGTTCATTAACGACAAGTTAACTGCAGCCGGAATTACAGCCGCTTAATGATGTTAGCTTTAAACAGGCAGCGTGGGGCCGTGATGTTGGAAACGGCCTATGTTTTGCCGATTATGCTGGGTGTGATTCTGTTTGTGGTAGAGGCGGTTGCTTATGCGATGAACAGTTTCGCGGCCAATGATGTACTGACCGATGTTCATAGTGCCATTTTGGTAGAGGTATCGGAAGTCAGTAACTTAGCGGCAGGGGCTACACCCGATCCGAGTATTAAGTACGTTGAGTGCGGGTCGACAGGGAAAGTGGCGCTTAAATCCACGGCAGGTGCGGAGCTGACAACTTTTATCAAACAGTCTTTAGAGACGAAAGGCGTAACGTTTGATGCAAGCCAGCCGATTGCTGCAACGGTCACAAACAGTACGATTTCAGGTTTTGAAGTCTATGTGATTAATTTTAAGGCGACAGCCAATTCTCTAGTATTGCCAAGCGTATTAGAGGCGATGCTTCCAATGAGCGTCGATACGATTATCAGCATTAAAGACAGCTGTCACTAAATTCTTTGCGATGAACCTTGTGGATCATCGAAATCCTAATTTAAGAGTGGTTTATGAAAATTCAACGCAGTGATTTCATCCTGTATGGCGTTGCGCTTTTGTCTGCCGTTTTGGCGGTAGGCTTGGTATACGGTTATGTGGAAAACCGGGTTGCCGAAGCGGAAAGCAAGACCGAAGTCAAAACGGTAACCGTGATCGAAAAGCCGGAATTGCGTTCGGTGGTCGTCGCTAACCGTGATTTATACCGGGGCGAAAAGATCGAGCTCGATGATATTAAAGTGTTGATGGTGCCAACCGAAGGGGTGATTGCGAAAGGTGTGGTGACGCAACCGGATGCCGTGGTCGGGCACATAGCCAAACAGCATATTTTTGCAGGCGAGTGGTTGATCGATCAGAAGGTCGGTGTGCAACAGGAAGCGGAAAACAGTGTGGAGGCTTTGTTGGAAAAAGGGATGCGTGCGATTCGTATTCCGGTTTCGGCAGAGAGCGGTTTGTTGGGTATGTTGAACCCGAACGATCACGTCGATGTAATCAGTGTGTTTGAAAGCGCGGACGGCAAGCGCATGATCAGCCGTACTATTTTGCAGAATATCGAAGTGTTATCCATCGGACAGACGAATCGAATGGGACAAATGAAGCAGGAAGAAGTTCAGGAGGCGAATAAAAACCGCCAGGGCGAGGCTTTCGTTAAAGCATCGATGGTTGCCCTGAATGTGAATACGCAACAGGCGGAACAAGTCGCACTGGCTATGAACGTCGGAGCGATTCATTTGGCTTTGAGAGGACCTTCTGATGTCGGCTTGGTTGAAACGGACGGTGTGAATGTCAAAGTCATGGAACGCGGAAAACAGCGTCCGCCAAAATTTAAACCTAAGCAAAAACGTGAAGTGATTCAAATTATGCAAGGCGATAGTGTTCAAGAGGTGATTACGCAATGAGTTTGATTTCGAACTGGATTAAAAAGACCGCATTAATAACAAGCCTTGGGTTGATTGTTTTACCGCTTGACGTTCATGCCAAACTGGACAAGGAATATAACCTGACCGAAACCGATAGCCGAATTATCAAGTTCGAGCAACCGTTAAAGCGCGCTCTGATTGCCAATCCCGATTTGGCTGCGGTTAAGGTTTTGAATAATAAAGAGTTATTGCTGACCGGGAAAGGCGCGGGGCGCACGCAATTGATCGTGACCTATCGAGATACCCCGAATGTCGATCACCAGGTGGTATTGAATGTGGCACCCGACCAGTCGCGTCGCGAGGAGATCGAGTCGACTTTGACCAAGTTGCTTCAAGAATTGAATCCGCAGGGAACGGTCAAATTTGAATTAAAAAACATTTGGGTGAGTTCGGAAAGCGCGGTGCGCCGGGAAGTGGATCAGATCGGAAACAAGATTGATGACGACGCCACTTTGCAGGCGCTTAAGCGTAAAGACAAAAGCATTTTGCAGTCGGAAGAGTCGGCCGGTAGCTTGAGCATCCAGCCGTTGGCTGGAAACTACATGGTTCTACTCAGCGGTGAGGTACCGAATAAGGCTCAGAAAAAACGCATTCATTCGGTCATTTCGGCATTGGGACTGAGTGTGGTCAATATGGTTAAGGTGAACGGTCCTCAACAGGTCAAGTTATCGGTGCGCGTCGCCGAAGTAGTTAAAGGGAATCCGTTTAGAAGCGGTGCATCAATTCTGGATCGTCGTGATCGCTTTAATTTGGTGTCGGCCGGAGTGCTTGGATCGACTATGGATTTCCTACTGGATTTGGATTCCAACTTGTCTAAGGCGACTTTACCGGTTGCGCATCAGGATGCATTTCAAATCGGTATCCAGCCGAGTGGTGGAAACTTATTCGGCGTTTTATCGATTTTGGAGGGCAATAAACTGGCAAGGGTATTGGCTAAGCCGGAATTGATCGTGCAGTCGGGCGAAACGGCAGACTTCCTTGTCGGTGGAGAAGTACCGATTCCTACCGCTCAAAACCAAGATACGATTACCGTTACCTACAAAGAGTTTGGTGTACGGTTGCGTTTTAGTCCGGTTATTACGGAATCCGGCGATATTCAAATGACGGTGGCACCGGAAATCAGCAATATCGACGAAAGTGCCGGAGCGCAGACAGGGAGCATCGTGGTGCCGGGATTCCGCTCGCGTAGAGCGAATACGACAATTACATTGGCTCCGGGACAAAGTTTTGTGATTGGTGGGTTGATTCAAGATACGCTGCGTTCATCGGTTTCAAAGGTGCCTTTTCTAGGCGATATTCCGATCATTGGTTCATTGTTCCGTTCGACCAGCTATGAAAAAGATCAATCGGAATTGGCGATACTGGTAACGCCGACCTTTGTTGAGCCGATTGAAAAAGGAACAAAAGTCACCTTGCCGGGGGAACGATTGGATCGCCCAAGTGCCGCTGACGGATTTTTTATGGGGAAAGTCGCCGAATTACTGCCGGAAGGAGAGAGCGTTTTACCGGAACTTTCCGTTAAGATCGGATTGGAGAAACCATAATATGAGCCAATCACTGCCTACCAATTCAATAGCCCTGAAACAGGCCCTTTATTTCGGCGCGGACGAAGACCTGAAAGAGGCGGTCAGAGTCTCGGTCATGTCTAAATATATTTTAGAGACGATGGAAGAAATTCCTCATATCTGGCCGGAAGACATCAGTTTGGTATTGCTTGAATACCATGGTAATTCGGAAGAGATTTTAGAAAAAACCAACCAGATTTTGACTCTGGCGAAAGGTGTTTCCGTCTATATTCTGCTAAAGGAAAAGGATGTCGATTTCATTATCGAGGCGAACCATCAAGGGGTGCAAGGTTTTATCGAATGTCCTAACGAAGTATTCAGCATTCTTTCGATTTTGCACATGCAAGATCGCCGCCGCCAGGGTAAAAACGGTAATGTCTCCTCTATGTTCAGCCTGAAAGGCGGAGTGGGCTGTACCGCTTTGGCCACTAATTTGGCGTCGCATCTGAACGATTTGACCGAAGGGAAAACCGTTCTGGTCGATTTGAATATGCCATTGGGGGACACCTCTTTGTATCTGAATATGGAAGGTCAGCGCTTGTACTCTTTGACCGACTTTGTCTATAACCTGAATCGCTTTGACGAGAAGTTGATTTATAAATCCTTAAGTCGTCATGAATCCGGACTTTATGTGCTTTCGTTACCTAGCGAAGTCAGTGAGCTGGATAATCTGAACGGCGAATTGATTAAGACCATCATTCAATCGCTGCGCCGTTATTACGATCACGTCATTATCGACTGTGCCAGCGACCTGTCCGATATGACATTGAGTTGCCTGGACGAATCCGACAATATCGTTTTGGTGGCTGAGCCTTCGTTATCGTCTTTCAGAGCGGTTAATACCGCAATTCAATTGACCCAGAAACTGGGGTATTTAAAAGATTCCGTTAAGTTGGTCGTCAACCGCAGTACCAGTCAGGACGACGAACTGCTTGAAGAAGTAATCGACGCTTTTGATGTCAGTACGGTTGCACGTGTTGCAAACGACTATTTGGGCTTTAACGAATCGTTGAAAGAAGGCCGTCTGCTTAAAGATTATAAGCCGGAGTCGATCGTGAATAAGCAGTTGCTCAATATCGCCAATATGTTGCATAACGGCAGTTTGAAACTGGAGGTTGAACAGAAAGCCGTTAAGTCTAATGCCGTGAAGGGCGTGTTTGGCGGTTGGTTGTCGGCTTATCGAAAAAAGTTCAAATCAAAAGGTAAAGGCGTTTCGAAAAAAAGATCCTCCACGTTGAACGATAAGCAGGTTGTGGTGTCTTAAATGAGTATTCGAGACCGTCTACGGCAAGTTGAGCAGCAACGTCAGGTTGCTGCCGATTTAGGTGAGAAGAAACCCTCTGAAGGTTCCGGCATTGGTTCGGCGGCTCGCAGTGCGATGAACGACGTCAATATGGCGCAAAATTCTTCTTTTCTTGAAATCAAACGTCGATGCCAGAAAAAAGCGGCGGAAGAAGATGCTTTTTATCAGGCGGACAGTAAGGAAACCCGCCAGGAACTTAAACCCAGATTGGAGTTGTTGGTACGTGAGATTGCTGCGGATATGGGGTACCCGTTGTCCGACATCGAAGTACGCCAACTGGGGGTCGAGTTACTGGATGAGATTTACGGTTTGGGGCCGATCGAGCCTTTGTTGGCCGATCCGACGATTTCCGATATTTTAATTAACGGCTATAACCAGATTTACGTCGAGCGCGGCGGTCAATTGGAGTTAAGCGATGTCAGCTTCATTAGTGAAGAGCACTTGCGCAACAAAGTCGATCGAATGCTCTACACCACCGGGCGCCGTGTGGATGAATCCTCGCCGTTGGTTGATGCTCGTCTTCCCGACGGCTCGCGTATCAATATCATTATTCCTCCTTTGGCGGTCGACGGTATCAGCGTTTCGATCCGCCGTTTTCCCGAACAGCATCTACGTCCCAAAGATTTGATCGCTTTCGGTTCCATGACCGAGCAGATGTTCCAATTTTTGGATTATGCGGTAAAAGCCGGTTTGAATATCCTGGTTTGCGGTGGTACCGGTTCCGGTAAGACGACGACCTTAAATATGCTTTCCGGGCTGATTCCCGAAAACGAACGAACCGTTACCATTGAGGACAGCGCCGAGTTGAGAATGCAGCAGGCTCATGTGGTGCGTTTGGAGACCCGCCCGCCGAATGCGGAAGGCGTGGGTGAAGTTTCTCAGCGAGAGTTGTTGAAAAACGCATTGCGTATGCGCCCTGATCGCATTGTGCTTGGTGAGGTGCGAGGCGGCGAAGTGTTGGATATGTTGCAGGCGATGAATACCGGGCATGACGGCTCTTTGGCGACGCTTCACGCGAATAGCCCGCGCGACAGCATTGCCCGTTTGGAATTGATGATTAACTTGAGTGGGGTGGAAATTCCGGCGGCGTCAATTCGCAAGCAGATCGCCAGTGCGATCGATCTGATTATTTACGTTAATCGCGGTAAGGACGGAAAGCGCCGTGTTGAATCGATCACTGAAGTGGTCGGTATCGAAGAGGACAACGTGGTCTTGCAGGAAATTTTCGTGTTCGAGAATGTCTTGGATAAAACCACCGACAGGATGCGTGGCGTGTTCCGCGCCACCGGGTTACGCCCGGGGTGCGGCAAGAAATGTGAGGCGGTTGGCTATCGTCTTCCTGCGGATCTATTTAACTTTACTCAGGAAGTCGCTTAATGGACGTCGGCTTTGTGATTGTTGCGTTGGCAATCTGTTTGCCGTTTCTGTTATTGGGCTTTGCGTTGACGTTGAAGCGTCAACGGCATAAACAGCAGGAACTTCAGGCTTTGCTGGTTCGAGTCGGGATTAATCGGGCCGAGCAAAAGAGCATTCAAGACCAATTACTGTCGCAGCAGCAAAAGCCCTGGTTTGTGTGGCTAAGCGGTAAATTCAAGCAGGCGGGGATTAACCAAAAAAACGAGATAGTCCGTTTATTAGTGATTCAGGCAGTCTTGCTATTCGTCAGCGCGTTTATTTTTTCGACCCAATACAACGTACTTAACGAAAAGATGGTGTTCGTCAGCATGGTGCTGCCATTGCTTCCTATGTTTTATGTGGCGTTGAAAATTCGCAGAAGACAGCGCGAATTGCGTAAACAGTTTCCGGATATGTTGGACTCGATCGTGCGTTCGTTACATTCCGGTTACGGCATCGACGGCGCTTTGGCGGCGATCGGTGAAGATATGAAAGGGCCGTTGGCGCAGGAGTTGAAAGAAGTGAATAAACAACTGACGCTGGGTATCAGTATGCGGGATATCCTGCGCGAATTTCAGCGCAGAGTGGATTTACCGGAAGCACAGTTTTTTGTCATTACGTTGATTATCCAGAGGGAAACCGGCGGGCAGTTGGCTGCGATTTTGACTGAACTTTCGCGCTTGATGAGACGTCGCGAAAACTTTCAGGCCAAACTCAAAACCTTAACGGCCGAATCGCGTTTTACCGCTTGGTTTATCGGCGGAGCACCGATTCTTTATCTTGGCTACAAATATTTTTTTGATCCCGAATCCATGGATTTCTTTTTGAACGATCCGATGGGTTATAAGTTGTTTCTGCTCTCGATTACTTTAATCGGAACGGGAACGATGATTCTGCGATATATGTTAAAGATGAGGTTTTGAAATTGCTCTCTTTTACGACGCTATTACTGCTGACTTCCGGCCTGGTTTTTTTTAGTACCTGGTTGCTGCTTAACCGGTTATTGCAAGCTCAAAATAAACAAGTTCAGAAAGAACGCCTTAAGGCCAGAGTGGGGCTTGCGAATCATTATGCTAAGCAGAAAGTCGGCAATTCGAACTGTTGGTGGTGCACTTTGGGACGAGCCATCGGATCTAAAAGTGCAAAAGAGATCGCTACGGTGCAACGCCAGTTAATCAGTGCCGGTTTCCGTCATGAACGTTATATCGGAGCTTACTTTTTCATTAAATACGGCGCGGTGCTACTGTCGGCTTTGATTATGGCGCTATTGTGGAGTTGGACGGGGTTTTCCGCCGTTTGGATTCTGGTCGCGCCTACGGCGATGCTCTTGTTGCCGGAGCGAATGTTAATTCATCTGGGACAGAGTCGGCTGAGCAAAATCAGCCAGAACCTTCCGGACTTTTTGGATATGTGCAATATCTGCATGAATGCGGGGTTAAGTTATTTGGTGGCGGTGAAGCGCGTCGCTCAAGAGTTGAAAGAGATTCACCCGGAAATTTGTTACGAGTTCGAATATTTATTGGATCAGATTCAGTTGGGCGTGCCGCGAATCGAAGCGCTTCGCCAGTTTGCGGAACGTAATCCAACGCGCGATATTCAGGGCTTGGTACAGGTGTTGATCCAAAATGAAAAACTGGGAAGTTCGATCGGGGATGCGTTGAGCGAATTTTCGCGAAGAATGTATTTGAACCGGGAGCAGGCGATGGAAGAGAAGGCGGCCAAAACATCGGCCAAGATGGCGATCGTGATCATGCCGTTTTTAATGGTGCCGTATTTGATTTTACTGTTGGGCGAAAAGATGGTCATGTTGGGGAGAGGATTTTAAATGAATATTGATGTGCTGGGTCACCATGATCTGAGTGTGAAGGCTGTGCTTATGGCCGTTCTGTTGGTGTTGTTGTCCGGTTGTTCGCAAATGCCCAAAAAACCGGTTAGTCAAATCGATTACGCCAAGTATTCGCAGCAGGTAAAGCCTTTAGCGACAGAGCTGGGTGAAAAGGAAGAGTATCAGTTCGCGTTGGACTTAGCACGTCTGGAGGTTGATCGAAAGCGCTACCAACGGGCTGAAATGTTGTTGCAGAAGTTACGTAAGGCGGAATCCAAAGACATTCGTCTTTACCGTTTATTAGGGCAGGTTTATGAAGCTCAGAAAAAAAATGATCGGGCTTTGATTGCTTGGCAGGAAGCCAATAAGTTGGCGGATAAAACCTTGGACGACGAATCTGAAATGGCGCGATTGTCCTTGGTCGAGGGTCAATACTCGATTGCGGAAAATGTTTATCAAGGGTGGTTGAAGAAACAGGACGCGACTCTTCACGTCAGTGCATTGAACAACCTGGGATTTAGTGCCTTGTTGCAAAAGCGTTATGTTCAGGCGCAAAACTATTTTGAGCAGGCGTTACAGCAAGACCCGCTAAATGGTAAAGCGTTAAATAATCTGAAATTGGTTAAAACTCTGGTGAATTAAATGAAGCAAAGCGGGTGGTTGTTTAATCGGTTTTTGGAAAAGCAGAAGGGCGCGATTTCGTTATTGGGAGCCGCTTCGATCGTGCTTTCTTTATTCGGGTTTACGGAAGTTTTGGAGTACGGTAACGCCAAGATTTTAGACCGACAACTGGACAACTATGCTCGAACGGTTGCCAGCGTGGCGTTGCGTTCGGAATTAGCCATTACTCAGGATATGGATAGAGGATTGACCGATACGACGGTGACCCAGTTGTTGAATGCAGGGGGGATGGCACTTCCCAATCCGGGCAATCCGGATGCGGCTTTTGATTTGGAAAAGAAAATTACTTTTGGAAATATCGTCGACGGCAAGTTTGTGCCTTTGAACAGTTTTGCAGATAACCCGAAAGCGAGTGACGACTATATCGAATTTAGCGCGGTAGCCGTGGAGTTGTGGAGTACGTCAAAAGGGTATTCCGTAATTCCCGGTCAGGCGCCGATTTTTATTCCGTCGGGCAAAGCGATATACGGTCTGCCCGAAGCCGATATTAACAGCCCCGATATTGCCAACTGCTTTTGCGATAAGCGCTATGAAATGTGTTTGGTTTCGGACATGGCCGGTGTGACGGCAAGCTTTCCAGGCACCGTTGGTACAGTAGGTTCTGTTGCGCGTCAAAATTATTGTGAATACGGTTATGTCGATTCTCATCCCGGAAATGTCAATAAAACCAAGTATCCATCCGTCGTTCTTTCCCCTCAGTGGCTTGGTAAAGATAAGGCCGATGACGGTACCGTGTTAATTGATTTTTCTAACGCAACTCAAAAAGCGAGTTATGAAACGGTCGTTAATCAGGAACCCTTGGAAGTGGTTAGCGGCACCGACCCGTTTTCAGGACAGCAGCAATGGAACTTTTGGATGCTGAGTTGGTTGTTTGGAACCAGCGGTTATTATGCAAAGGATTGGCTTGGTAACGACCTTAAAGAAAATAATAGTTATGTGAGTAGCTATAAGGCTTTTTATGAATTGGATAGTGATGGTTGGAGCTGGACGGCTGATAAGGTCTTTGTTGACGGTTATTTTTATGTAGGTCGAAAGGGGACTTGCGTGACTGGCACCGCGGATTCCGATGTACCGAATATATCGGGCGGTTTAACGGATATCAACAATGTGGCGCAATCAACCAGTGATCCGGAAGTGGTTCGCTGTTTGAGTTATCAGAAGACGGTTGGCACGACCACCACGGAAGTCGCCTGTAATATGTTTAATATGTTAGACATGATGAATCCGGATTGTTGGGACGGAACCAAAACGGTCACGTCCGACGTAACCGGTTACGCCCAACAAAGTTGTATCGACTTTAATAGTAATGAAAAGACCCGGCTTAACTTTTTCCAGTGGATGATGAGCATTTTCTTTGGGCCTTTCACCAGTATTGATACCAGTTACGAGCAGCTTGATTGCAGTGTGCAGAAAATGCGTTATTTCAGTATCAAACTGCCTTTTCTGGGAGGTGGGTTTACTTGGCAGATTTCATAATGCTAAGTACCTGTAGACAATTACCGGACGTATCTATATAATACGCCATTCCTTTTGGAGAGCTGTCTGAGCGGCTGAAGGAGCTCGCCTGGAAAGCGGGTATAGGGTCAAACCTATCGGGGGTTCGAATCCCCCGCTCTCCGCCATGCGGGTATCGTATATTGGCTATTACCTCGGCCTTCCAAGCCGATGAGGGGGGTTCGATTCCCCCTACCCGCTCCAGTTTCTAGGCTCTCTTTGTTGGTTGTTTTATTTGGCCGATAGGGAGGGCCTTTTTGTTATTTGCTCTCATAGCTCAGTAGGTAGAGCGCATCCATGGTAAGGATGAGGTCACCAGTTCGATCCTGGTTGAGAGCTCCATTTTTCATTTAATATAGGCGGGCGTGCCTTTAGAGGTTTGTCGCTGTTTTAACGGAGTTTGCATCATGGCAAAGGAAAAGTTTGAACGTAGTAAGCCGCACGTAAACGTTGGTACGATTGGTCACGTTGACCATGGTAAGACAACTCTTACAGCGGCTCTAACAATCGTACAAGGTAAGAAGTTTGGTGGGGAGTCAAAAGACTATTCCGCTATCGATAACGCACCGGAAGAAAGAGAGCGTGGTATCACGATCTCTACGGCTCACGTAGAATACGAATCAGAAACGCGTCACTACGCGCACGTAGACTGCCCAGGTCACGCCGACTATGTTAAAAACATGATTACCGGTGCCGCTCAAATGGACGGCGCGATCCTAGATTGTTCTGCCGCAGATGGCCCAATGCCACAAACACGTGAGCACATCCTTCTATCTCGTCAGGTAGGTGTACCGTACATCGTAGTATTCCTAAACAAAGCCGACATGGTTGACGACGAAGA
>NZ_JBFHFC010000024.1:0-40196 GCF_041583835.1 Thiomicrorhabdus sp.
AGTTCACCTTCGTGAAATATAGGATCATTATTCATTGTAACTGGTACTCGTGTAAGGGGTTCGGAGGTATGAACCCCTGTTAGATTATTTAAATATCGATATAGCAGCAATTTGGTGCCAGTCGAATTCTCTTTTGACACCACTTGCTCTATTGTTGTATCTCTTATTCGATCAAAACCTTATACCGTATCGGATCACAAAAGACACACGATCTATTACCAATAGCGGTCAGTACACCAAAATGGTGAAACCTTCGGCCATCAACTTGGCAACACTGGGAAGTCCCTCTGTTCCTGGTATCAAGTTGTCGTTGAGAAAGTTGATATCGGATGCTTTCACTTCATCAACTGTTCCAAACACAACGGAACAGCCCTGCGAAGCGCCGGCTACTTTATCCTTGACGAGTTCAAACAGTCCATGGACAGGATGTTCTGGTTTGTTCAACTCGTTAATCCAGCGTGTGCCAGTACCAAGGAACATTACCTGCACATTTTCGCTTTTCTGCTTGAGATCATATGCGACTGCCAGTCCGTTAAAGACACGTCCAAGTGCTTCTTCACCAGCTTGTGGATCGGAATGAATGAGGATTGCTGTTTTCATGATTTACTCCATTGATAAGTTTAAATTGACGGTCCGCCCGTCAGAGAATTAGTATGGTTATTTATTTAAGATGAATAAATATCGAATTTATTAATAAACTATTGCAAAAAATGGAGTAATTAGTAACCATGGACAAACTTCAAGCAATGAGTATTTTCGTACAAATAGCGGATCATGGGAGTCTTACAGGGGCTGCAGAAGCCATGGACAAATCCTTACCGTCAGTAGTAAGAGTGCTTGCTTCTTTGGAAGACTCGTTACAGGTGCGCTTATTTAATCGAACGACACGTCGTATAGCATTAACGGAAGAAGGCAGGTTATATCTTAAGCAGTGTCGGAGAATCCTGGCGGATGTTGAGGAAGCGGAAAGATCTCTGGGGCAACATCAGTCAGAGCCTCAGGGTGTGATTACCATAACTGCGCCCGAACGCTTCGGCGAGATACATGTCGCCCCAGCGGTGTCTGCATTCTTAAAACGTTATCCGAACACACAGGTTAATTTGCTGTTGCATGATCGCCTAGTTGATCTTTTGGATGAGGGGGTGGATATCGCCGTACGTATTGCACACTTGCCTGATTCAAACTTGATCGCAAAACCAATCAGTTCTGTTCGACAAGTTGTTTGTGCAAGTCCGACTTTACTTGAACAGACCGGCATACCGAAAAGTCCAAGAGAGTTGTCGGATTTGCCCTGCATACAGTTCACTGGAATGTCGAGTAGCCTTGAGTGGGAATTTTTTCAAGCAGACCAACGGCATCGAATCCCTATCAACAGTATATTGAATTGCAACCAGGCGGGCGCATCGTTGCATGCCTGTATGTCGGGTGCGGGTTTTGGTAGATTTCTCTGTTATCAGACTGCGCCCTATGAGAAAGATGGGCGGCTTGTGAAGGTCCTATCCGATTTCGAACCACAGGCATTGCCATTAAGCTTAGTCTATCCACATGCTCGTCTACTATCAACAAGGGTACGAGCCATGGTTGACTGGCTGGCCACCTCGTTACGTAACTCTTTAGGCGAATAAGCAAGTGAACATTCTAAAAAATAATTTGTAAAGTGTTCAGTATAAGAATGCTTCTAAGTTTTAGTTTTTTCCGTTCTGTTAACAATTGACTTAAACTTCCGCCAAATCGCCTTTGTCTTCCAGCCAAACTTTGCGATCGGCCGAACGTTTCTTGTTCAAAAGCATATCCATCATTTCATTTTCGCGCTCCATCGGATCCAGCTGCAACTGAATCAAACGGCGAGTCTCCGGCATCATAGTGGTCTCGCGTAACTGTTTCGGGTTCATTTCACCCAAACCTTTGAATCGAGTCACTTGAATTTTGCCCGGTAATTTATCCGCTTCGATACGATCGATGGTTCCTTGGCGTTCGTGTTCGTCCAACGCATAAAACACCCTTTTGCCGACATCGATACGATACAGCGGCGGCATGGCGATATAGACGTGCCCTTGCTCTACCAGCTTCGGAAAATGGCGAACGAACAAAGCGCAGATCAGAGTAGCGATGTGCGCCCCGTCGGAATCGGCATCGGCAAGAATACAGACCTTACCGTAACGCAGACTGCTCAAATCTTCCGATCCCGGATCGACACCGATGGCGACACTGATATCGTGAATCTCCTGGGAGGCTAATACCTGACCGGACTCAACCTCCCAGGTATTAAGGATTTTTCCGCGTAACGGCATGATCGCCTGATAATTCTTATCGCGAGCCTGTTTAGCCGAACCGCCGGCAGAATCCCCTTCCACCAAAAACAGTTCTGTCAGGGTTAAATCGCTCTCGGTACAATCCGCCAATTTACCCGGCAACGCCGGACCGGAAGTGATTTTCTTACGCGTGATTTTTTTAGCCTTACGACTACGGTTGCTGGCATTTTGAATCACCAGGTCGGCAATCTTCTCGGCCACTTCGGTATGTTGATTCAACCACAAGCTAAGCGCATCTTTAACCACACCGGAGATGAAAGGCACGCACTCGCGCGACGACAATCTTTCTTTGGTCTGACCAGCAAACTGCGGTTCATGTACCTTTGCGGACAATACGAAAGCGACATTCTGCCAAACATCTTCCGGAGTAATTTTGACCCCTCGCGGAATCAAATTACGGAACTCGCAAAACTCTCGTACGGCATCAGTCGCCCCCGCTCGCAAGCCGTTGACATGCGTCCCACCTTGCGGTGTCGGAATCAAGTTAACGTAACTCTCCAACAGAGTTTCGCTCGGCTCGACCAACCAGGCAATCGCCCATGAAACCCCCTCGTAATCGGTTTGGCTTTCGCCGACAAAACCTTCTTCCGGCAAACGTTCCAAACCATCCAGAGCTTCGTTCAGGTAATCCTGCAAACCGTTCTCGAAATGCCAAACATCGGTTTCGTTATTGGTTTCGTCTATAAACGTAACTTTCAATCCGGGGCTTAATACCGCCTTGGCTCTCAATAAATGCTTTAATTTACCCAAAGCATATTTGGCGGAATCGAAAAATTTGCCGTCCGGCCAGAAATGTACAAATGTCCCGGTGTTTTTCTTACCGACTTTGCCGACCACCTCAAGCGGCTTGGAAACTTCGCCGTTCTCGAAAGTAATTTGATGCAGCTGGCCGTCGCGGCGAATTTGAATTTCCACCTTCTTCGATAACGCGTTAACCACCGAAATCCCGACCCCGTGCAAACCACCGGAGAACTTATAAGCCTTGTTGGAGAATTTACCGCCCGCATGCAAACGGGTCATGATAACTTCGACTCCGGGCACGCCTTCTTCCGGGTGGATATCAACCGGCATTCCTCGACCGTTATCCAACACACTCATGGAACCGTCAGCATAATGTGTGACGGTGATTTCGTCTGCAAACCCAGCAATCGCCTCATCCACACTGTTGTCGATTACTTCCTGAGCCAAGTGGTTTGGTCGTGTGGTATCCGTATACATTCCAGGGCGCTTACGCACTGGATCCAAACCGGTTAATACTTCAATTTCAGCCGAGTTGTAGTTTCCACTCACAGAGAAGACTCCTAGTGATAAAATGGTGTAAATTTCATTAATTTCAGAATCATATCATAGAACCATGCCAAATCGAGACTACCATCAAGAACGCCGCGACTACCAGTTTGCGCAACTTAATCGCGATTCGCTCAAAAGCAACCCATTCGAACAATTCTCACATTGGATGGAAGCTGCAATCGAACAGAAAATCTGCGATCCGACCGCCATGTCCGTTTCCACGGTGGACGACCAAGGACAACCCCATAGTCGCGTCGTTCTATTGAAGGCATTCGATCAAAACGGCTTTGTATTCTATACCCATTACGACAGTGCCAAGGGTCATCAAATCTCAAGCAACGACAAAGTCGCACTGCTGTTTTTCTGGCCGGAAATGGATCGTCAGATTCGAATCGAAGGCCAAATCAAAAAAATTTCCGCGCAGCAATCGGCCGATTATTTCCACAGCCGACCTCGCGACAGCCAGTTGGCCGCGTTTATCTCCAAACAGAGCCAGGTCGTAGCGAACCGCCAAGCGTTGGAAGACAGCATGCAAACGGCTAAAGAGCAATTCGATCAACAGGAAGTTCCGCATCCCGAACATTGGGGCGGCTACTTAATTCAACCGCAAGCTTTCGAATTCTGGCAAGGACGCCCCAACCGGTTACATGATCGCTTTCGTTACTCGAAAGACCATAACGGAAATGAGCAGACTTGGTCAATCGACCGCCTTTCTCCCTAATCAAAATTCGAATCGGATACATCATAAATTATGCAAGATATCCTAGGCAAACTCTCTCGCAGCTGGGTTGATAAAGTCGGTACGGAGTTCGAAAAACCGTACATGCAACAACTTGAAGGTTTTCTCGCCGAAGAACAAGCGGCCAGAAAACACATATTGCCTCCCAAAGCACTTTGGTTCAATGCATTGAACAGCACTTCGTTCGAAGAAACCAAAGTGGTTATTTTAGGACAAGATCCCTACCCGACTCCCGGCCATGCTCACGGATTATGTTTTTCGGTACAACCGGAAGTGAGTCCACTACCTAAATCCTTATTGAACATCAATAAAGAGTTGCTTAGCGATCTGGGCGTTGACAACCAGCATACCGGCTATCTTCAACCCTGGGCGGAACAGGGCGTATTATTATTAAATGCCGTACTGACGGTTGAAGCTTATAAGAGCAACTCTCATCAAAATCGCGGGTGGGAAGCGTTTACCGACGCCATCGTCCAATCCGTTAATGATGAAAAACAACATTGCGTATTCATATTATGGGGTAGCTACGCCCAGAAAAAGGGGCGTTTCATCGATCGAAGCAAACATCTGGTTCTGGAAAGCGCCCATCCTTCTCCGCTGTCTGCCTACCGGGGTTTCTTTGGCAGCCGCCCGTTTTCGCAAACCAACGCCTACCTGCAATCGCATGGCCTGTCGCCGATCAACTGGCAATTGTAAAGCACTTCCTCCTAACATAACCACCTATTAAATACGCTTATTACTCCATGTAAAAATTCAGGTAGGGATACCGACAATCACGTGCTATTCTTCATAACCACATAATAATAAACTGATGCCGCGAGGAAACCGTGAAAAAACCGAGTTTATGGAGCCGTACCAAAATTTCCACCCTAAGCGCCCTACTATTGGGAATGATGATCATGGCAGGGGTTTTCTTCACCACCGCCTTCTCCCTGATCAAATCCGACACTCAAACCATCCATGAACATTGGCAACAGTATAAAACCTCCCCGACTCCGGAAGCCGCCCAACAGCAAGCGGCTCAACTCGAAGACAGCATCGTTGAAGTCAATCAGATTACGACTTATTTCATTGCTGCGGTGTTGATTGCCGTCATTGCCTTTATCATTTTGATGTACGCGACATTAATTGTAAAAATTGCCCGCCCCCTGAGCCAGATGCAGAAAGGTATCACCGAAATCACGGATAGTAATGATTTTTCGAAATTGCTGACGGTCAAATTCGAAGATGAAGTCGGACAGGTTCAACACAGCTTCAATCAACTGACTCAAAACCTAAAATCGGTTTTCAATGAAACCAACTATCATCTGGATAAGGTAGCCAACGGTGAATTCGATCAAACCATCGAGGTTGAAGTCGGCGGGGATCTTCTTCAATTCAAAAACAACGTTAACGCCTCGATTAAAAGCGTGGCGAGAACCATGCACTCATTGGAATCGGTAGCTGACGCCATTTCTCAAGGGGATTTCACGGCACGCATGGACAACTCGGTTCAAGGCGAACTCAAACAGAAAGTGGATCACGCCATGATTTCGATGGATCAAATCATCGACAATATAAACCAGATCATGCAGCGAGTTTCGCACTGCGAACTCAAACAACGCGTCAACATTGAAGCCAAAGGGCGTTTAAACGAACTCAAGTCATACATCAACAACGCTTTAGACACACTGGAAAATGGACTGAATGCGATCAATTCCTCAATCCAGTCGATGTCTGATCGGAACTTGACCTACCAAATAGAACAGTCCTTTTCCGGCGAAATGGAAATGGTCAAACAACAACTCAACAACACCACTCTACAGCTCAATTCAACTCTTCAAATGGTAACCGAAACCTCCAACATGGTGAATGCGGATGTTGGATTGATCTCTGAAAGCAACCAAGAATTGGCGCAACGTACGCAACAACAAGCTGCCTCTGTAGAACAGACGGCTACCACTATGGAACAAATGACTTCTGCCGTCAGCCAAACCGCCGACAATGCCAAACGTGCCAGCCAGCTGACGCAAGAGACACGTAAATTGGCGGATGAAGGCCGACAGGTTATGACTTCTTCGGTTGAATCGATGCAACAAATTCAAGATTCCAGCCTTCGTATCAGCGACATTATCGGCTTAATCGACAGCATTGCTTTTCAAACAAACCTATTGGCTTTGAACGCGGCTGTCGAAGCGGCTCGTGCGGGCGAACAAGGTAGAGGGTTTGCCGTAGTCGCCGGTGAAGTCCGTACGTTGGCACAAAAATCCGCCGATGCGTCCAAGGAAATTCGAGGATTGATTGACGATGTCGTGCAACAGGTCAATGAAGGTGCCGATCAACTCAATCAAAGCAGCGAAGCATTCGATCGAATCAACCAGGGCATACAAATGGTCAATGACATCGTGATCGATATCACCGCCAGCACGCAAGAACAGGCCTTAGGAATCCAACAAGTGAATCAAGCCATCAGCGAATTAGACATCGGCATACAACAGAATTCAAGCATGGTGGAAGAGACTTCCAACCATTCCTACAAACTGGTGCAGCAGGCCAAGCAGCTGACTGAAGAAGTCTTGTTGTTCACCGTCGACAGTTCGATCTGTCTGCCTAATCGAGGATGAATCACGTTTCCTGACGCCGAAACAAATCAGGCCCGTTCTTGCGAACGAGCCTGACCATTATGCATGCCGCCCAATCCGATCAATGATCGTTACTGACTGCCTGGCTTGTCCAGATAACGGGTATACCAATCTTCAATAGCCTGATTGATTTCGGCCACACTCAGTTCCGATACATCCAAAGGAGGACTGATGTGCATCTCAATCAACCCCGGCTTTTTGATAAAACTGTTTTTTGGCCAGAAACTACCGGCATTATGGGCCACCAGATAAATCGGAGATTGGGTTTTCTTTGCCAGCATAGCGCCACCGACATTGATTTTACCCAGCTCTCCCGGAGGCATGCGCGTCCCTTCCGGAAACAACACGACCCAATCCCCCTGCTTCAATCGAGCTTGTCCTTCCGACAACAACTGATTCAGAGCCTTGCGCCCCGCAGCGCGATCGATCGCAATAGGATGCAATAGTTTCATCCCCCAGCCGAAGAACGGAATCTTCAACAATTCACGCTTCAACACATAGGCCTGGCGCGGAAAAATTTCCTGAAACGCCAGGGTTTCCCATGCCGATTCATGACGCGACAGAATCAACCCGGCCTGCTCTTCATCCACATTTTCCATACCATAGACTTTGTAACGGACGCCACAGGTCCATTTCAGCCAGATCAAACAAAAACGCGCCCAATGATGCATAAACGCATAACGTGTCTTAAAAGAAAACGGACGGGTAAGCTGACCCAATACCGAAAATAGGATCATGGACAACGTCTGTCCGATTGCAAACAGCACCGAACGAATAAACCAAATCAACTTCATTTTAATATCGCCTCCACAACGGCCAATAAATTGTCATACACCGGAATACCTTCAAGAACTGGGTCTTGCGTCGCCAAAGTGCGCTCGCCCTTACCGCTACGCACCAGATAAGGTTGCATTTTTTTCGCCTGTGCCACCTTCATATCCGCCAAGGTGTCACCGACCATCGGACAGCCTTGCAAAGACACGCCAAAACGGTTTTCAATCGCCTGCAGCATGCCCGTCGAAGGTTTGCGGCACGGCGTATTATCGTCTCCGACATAAGGCGAAAAATTGATCCAGTCCACATTCGCCCCTTGCGCCATCAACAGGCTTTGAAGCTTCTGGTGCATGGCGCTCAAGGTTGCGCGATCGTAATACCCTCTGCGGATACCCGATTGATTGGTAGCCACCGCAACCAACCAGCCTGCCCGCTTCAAACGTACGATCGCTTCTAGACTCCCCGGCACCGGATGCCACTCGTCAGGAGATTTGATAAAGGCGTCGGAATCTTCATTGATGACGCCGTCACGATCCAAGACGATGATCTTTTTCTGCATAAATTTACTCTCGTAAAATACAAATTCCCGCCGAAGCGGGAATTCTGAATCAAACCATATTTAATTACGGCCTTGGGCTTAACGAATCACAGACGTGAAATATCAGCCACTTCAAGGAACAATTGATAGATCTGATTCAGCAATGCCAGACGGTTCAAACGAATGCTGTCGTCTTCCGCCATAACCATAACCTCATCGAAGAACTGGTCGACACTGCCGCGGATCGTAGACATCGTCTCGATCGCCGCCGCATAATCACGTCCGGCCAATTGATCGCTCACCAACTCACGCAAGGCTTCCAACTCTTTCCACAAGGCTTGTTCTGCCGCTTCCGCCAACAAATCTTCATTAACGGTCTCGGGAATCGCACCTTCGACTTTCTTCAACAGGTTATTAATACGCTTGTTTGCGGCACTCAAACTTTCGGCTGCATCCATTTCACTGAACTTCTGCACCGCCTGAATACGTTTAGCAAAGTCGACCGGATGTGCAGGACGGCAAACGCGTACGGCTTCAAACTGTTCCGCACTGACGCCTTGATCGGCATAATAGGCACGCAAACGCCCGATAACGAAATCGTAGATTTCATCGACTAACTGATCGTCGGCATTGACTTGCTCATGCAGCTCTAAAGCGTACTGGATCAACAAACGCAGATCCAGATCCACGTCTTTTTCGATCATGATACGCAACAGCCCCAAAGCGGCACGACGCAAGGCGAATGGATCCTTGTCACCCGTCGGTACTTGCCCGATTCCGTAAATACCGGTGATGGTGTCTAACTTATCGGCAATCGCCAAAGCCTGTGCCAAAGCGGTTGACGGCAAATCGTCACCGGCAAATCGCGGCTGATATTGCGCATCGATTGAATCCGCCACATCAGCAGATTCATTCTGCTGTTGCGCATAATAACGCCCCATCACACCTTGCAACTCAGGGAACTCACCGACCATTTCCGACATCAAGTCACACTTGGAAAGACGTGCGGCGCGCTCGGCGGTTTCCACCGACACGCCTAAAGGCTTACCAACCTTAACCGTCAGGGTTTCAAGACGTTCTACCTTGTCGAACAAGGTTCCCAACTTCTGCTGGAATATCACGGTTTTCAAACGCGGCAGGAAATCGTCCAACGGCTGCTTGCGATCCTGATCCCAGAAGAACTTGGCATCCGAAAGTCGCGGACGAATCACGCGTTCGTTACCGAACTTAACCGATTCAGGGTTAGAGCTTTCGATGTTACTGATGGTGATGAACTTCGCCATCAACTTACCGTCGGCGTCCAGCATATGGAAATACTTCTGGTGCCCCGCCATCGCTGAAACCAGCGCTTCTGCAGGAACCGCCAAAAACGACTCGTCAAAATCACCGACGATCGCAACCGGCCATTCATTCAACGCCGTGACTTCTTCCAATAAGTCTTCATCGATCTGTGCAGTGCCGCCGGCCTGTTGCGCGACGTCTTCAACCTGCTTGCGAATACGCTCCGAGCGCTCATTGAAGTCCGCTAACACGTATCCCTGTTCAGCTAACTTCTGCTTATATTCAGAAGGTTTGGAAATACTGATTTCCTGTGGCGCATGGAAACGGTGACCGCGTGTAGTATTGGAGGTTTCATGACCCAAAATTGTCGCCGGAACAACTTGTTCGCCCAACAACATCAACGCCCAATGCACCGGACGCACGAATTCAACATCCGAACTTCCCCAACGCATACGCTTAGGAATCGGCAATTTCGCTAACGACTGATTAACGATATCGGCTAACAATTCGGTCGCTGGTTGACCTTTTTGTTCCAGGTTGTAAGCCATCCACACCCCTTTATCGGTGTCGATTTCGATCAACTGGTCAACGGTTATTCCACAACCACGAGCAAAGCCTTCCAATGCTTTGGTCGGATTACCGTCGGCATCAAACGCCGCTTTTTTAGCCGGACCTTTACGCTCGACCGTCTTATCCGCCTGCACGGTTTGCAAACTTTCAATCATCACCGCCAAACGTCGAGGCGCTGCGTAAACTTGAACTTTTCCGTGTTCTAAGTCCGCTTCCGCCAAGCCGGCCAAGATTCCGTCGGCAAATGCCGAACTTAATTTCTTTAATGCTTTAGGAGGTAGTTCTTCTGTACCGATTTCAACTAAAAAATCTTCAGTTTGTTTTAAACCAGTCATTATTTTTCCTCCTGACTTTTGACTAACGGGAATCCAAGCGCTTCACGACCTTCGTAATAAGCTTCGGCAATCTGTCGCGCCATAGCACGCACTCGACCGATAAAACGCGCACGTTCGGTGACAGAGATAGCGTGACGGGCATCCAACAAGTTAAAAGCATGAGACGCTTTCAATACCTGCTCGTAAGCCGGCAACGGCAACTTGTCTTCAACCAGTTTGGCAAAGACTTCTTCACACTCGTCGAATACACGGAACAGCTTGTCGGTATCGGCTTTTTCAAAGTTATAAGTCGACATTTCCACTTCGTTTTGATGGAAGACATCGCCGTAAGTCACCTTACCGGCGGGTCCCTCAACCCAAGTCAGGTCATACACACTGTTTACACCCTGAAGGTACATGGCGATTCGCTCAAGACCGTAGGTAATCTCACCGGTGACCGGACGACATTCCAAACCGCCCACCTGTTGGAAATAGGTGAACTGGGTCACTTCCATCCCGTTCAACCAAACTTCCCAACCTAGTCCCCAAGCACCCAATGTCGGCGACTCCCAGTTGTCCTCGACAAAACGGATATCGTGTTCCAGAGGATCGATTCCCAACATGCGCAACGAATCCAGATACAACTCCTGAATATTGTCGGGAGACGGCTTCAACATTACCTGAAACTGGTAATAGTGCTGCAAACGGTTCGGGTTTTCGCCGTAACGGCCGTCCGTCGGACGACGACATGGCTGTACATAAGCCGCACGCCATGGCTCAGGTCCAATCGATCTTAAAAAGGTAGCCGGATGGAATGTTCCCGCCCCCATTTCGTTATCGTAAGGTTGCATAATGACGCAGCCCTGCTCGGCCCAAAACGCCTGCAGGGTTTGAATCAATCCTTGGAAGGTGCGAATATCCGTTGCTGCTTGTGAAGACACAATCAAAACCTCTTAAAACTTAAAAATAAGGCAGATGCCTGTAAAATTCTGTTAAAGCGTGTAAAATCCGCTAATTATAACGTATTTTATTGAGACTTTAGGACTGTTGAGACGCTCTATCTCAAGTTTTATCCAAAACAAATTATTCTACCGCCATGAATGTAAATACCGATCAGAACTCTCACGTTCACCAAGTTGATGCCAAAGGCCTGAAATGCCCTATGCCGGTGATCAAGCTGCAACAACAAGTCCGCAAAAGCGAGCCCGACGATTTGGTGGAAATCGAGTGCACCGATCTGGGTGCGGAAAAGGACATCGGTAGCTGGGCAAAGGTCAACAAACATGAAATCATAGCCTGCGAATCGACCGATTACGGGCTAAAAATCACGCTTCGCGTTGTCGGCAGAAATCAGGTATAATCGGATGAACTCTAAACCAATGCTTATAGCGTCCAAATTGGACGAATCGCTCAAAAAAGAGAACTCATAGTCACCATGAAAAGAAAGATCGTCCATTCTAAATTTTCTTGGCTAACCTTCTTATCCGTCTCTCTTTTCGCGCTATCCATGCTTTCACCCCATAGCTCCACAGCCAACTTACCGTTTGAACGAACCACCTTACCATTACCTCCCCTTAATGACAAAAACGAAAACGTCGACATTCAAGGCGTTCAATCTTTTTCGGAGCAAGAGTGGAAAAAGCACGTCGTTAAAATCCCTAAAAACGGTTCTTTAGGCGGCGCTTTAGCCAGCGTTAACATTCCGGCATCAATCACCTATCAAATCGGGCAACTCGAAGACAGTAAACTTCTTACCAACCTTCGAGCAGGGGATACGTTGACTATCTGGGTCGATAAACACGACAACCTCCAGAAAATCCTCTATCCGAAATCCAAGACGTTACGTTATGAATTACATAAAAAAGGCGATCAGTACCAGATAGAAAAAATTGAAGAGCACGTCGACGTACGCACCGAAGTAGCGACAGGCACCATCAGCAATTCGTTTTATCTCGACGGTAAAAATGCCGGTTTGAGTGCTAAAAGCATTATGAATCTGGCCGATATCTTCGCCTGGGACATCGACTTCATTCGCGAACTTCGTCCGGGCGACACCTTTAAAGTCATCTACGAAGCCAGGTATCTCAATAACGAATACATTGGCGACGGCGACATCATTGCCGCTCAAGTAACGACCAACAATCAACACGAAACCCATAACGCTTTCTTGCTTAAAGATGGTGACAAGATCATCGGCTACTACAACGAAGACGGCAAAAACCTCAAAAAGGCGTTCTTACGCAACCCGGTTGATTACGTTCGCATCACCTCCACTTTCCAGCCTAAGCGCTTCCATCCGGTTCTGCAGAAATGGCGAGCCCATCGAGGTGTCGATTACGGCGGACCTATCGGCACGCCCATTCATGTCACGGGCAACGGCAAGATCGTGTTTAGAGGCTGGGGACGCGGCTATGGAAACTACATCAAGGTTCAACATGCCGGCAAGTACATGACGCTTTACGGCCACATGTCCAAATTCGGAAAATTCAAAAAAGGCAGCTGGGTCAAGCAGGGCGATATTATCGGCTACATCGGAAAAACCGGACTGGCGACAGGCCCTCACCTACACTATGAATTCCGCATTAACGGCAAGCACCAAGATCCGTTAAAAATGAAATTTCCGGCAGCCAAACCGGTGGATAAAAAATACGCTGCGAACTTCAAGAAAAACAGCCATCTTATGCTCAGCCAACTTGAACGTTTTTCACCCAAACTTAGAATGGCGAGTTTTGAATAGTGCCTAAAGCTGCCGTGCATAAGCCCGAGTTATTTATTGGCCTCATGTCCGGAACCAGCGTCGACGGCGTCGATGCTGCATTGGTGAAAATGGATGCCGACAACATCCAACTAGTCGACTTTATCGAGCACCCTCTGCCCGATCAACTTAAATCCCGATTGACAGGGTTAAACCTCAAGCCGGAAATCAGCTTACAAACACTATGCGATCTCGAATATCAAGTCGCACAGCAGTTCATAATCGCCACCCAAACATTATTGCAACACAATCAGCTTAAACCGGATGAGATCAGAGCGATCGGCAGTCACGGCCAGACCATTTTTCACTCGCCGCAAACCCCCATGAGCCTGCAAATCGGTCACCCGGCTTTTATTGCCAAACAAACCGGGATCGATACCGCAGCGGACTTCAGAATCGACGATCTCGCCGTCGGCGGCCAAGGAGCACCACTCGCGCCCGCCTTCCACCAAAAATTATTTGCCGTACAAAAGCAGGCTTGCGTCATCAATATCGGCGGCATTGCCAATATTAGCTTCCTGGATTTTGAACAAAACCAAACATTCGGTTTCGATACAGGTCCGGGCAACGGACTGATGGATGAAATCTGCCAATTACATTTCGCATGTAATTACGACTCCAACGGTACGATCGCCGCATCGGGACAGGTCAACCAGGAGTTTCTTAATCAACTCCTTAAACACCCTTACCTTCACCAAGCGTTCCCCAAAAGCACCGGACGTGAGACGTTTAACCGTGACTGGCTTGAACGGCAATTGCAAAACTTCGGACAGTCGCTGGATCCCGCCGATCTATTGGCGACGCTGTGCGAATTTACAGCGGCCAGTATCGAGTTAGGAATCCAATTGTTGAATGTTTCCCCATGCGATATCTGTATAGTAGGCGGCGGGGCTTTTAACCAAGAGTTGATTCGACGCATTCAAGCACGTCTACCGGACTTTAAGGTCTCCAGCAGTCTAGAGTTGGATATAAATCCAAATGCAATTGAGGCGATGATGTGCGCCTGGCTCGCACACCAACGTCTATACGGCATCCCGATCTCATTAAAACGAATTACCGGTTCTGAACGTGATGTTGTTTTGGGTGGCCTCTGGTCGGCGACCTGAGGCTAAAAAACCGAATACGATTGTTCCTAAAAAACAAAACCCGGAATCAGCACAATGCTCATTCCGGGTTTTAGATATTTGCCATTTACTTAGCGCAATATTTAGCGCACAGTTTCAAATGCAATTTTATTCTTCGTCGCTATGTCCGCGCTGCTCTACCGGTAAATAACAAGACGTGCCCGCTCCAGTGTAGATTTGAGTCGGACGGAAAATCTTATTATTCTGCAACTGCTCGCGCCAATGCGCCATCCAACCGGCCGAACGCGCCACTGCAAAAATCGGAGTGAACAAACCGGCATCAAAGCCCATCTCTTTATACAAGATACCCGAATAGAAATCGACGTTAGGGTAAACCCCTTTATGACTCAAAAGTTCTTCACACACTTTCTCGACTTCCATCGCCGTTTCAAATGCAATACTTAACTCTCCTGCACCCGATTTCTTTTGCAACATGTCAGTAGACAGCTTCTGAAGGATCGTCGCTCGCGGATCTTTAGTCTTATACTCGCGATGCCCCATTCCCCAGATTACTTTTTTCTTGGCCAAACGCTCTTCGATATAGGGGCGCGCATTTTCAGGGGTACCGATCTCTTCCAACATTTCGATGACTTTCTGATTGGCGCCGCCATGCAAAGGCCCGGACAAAGAAGCAATCGCCGAAGAGATAACCGAACAAGGGTTGGCTAAAGTCGAACCGGTTACCATTGTCGTGAACGTCGAAGCATTGATGGTGTGTTCCGCATGCAGAATCAAACAGGCATCCAACAATCTCGCCCAATCCGGATCCGGCTCTTCTCCGGTCACCATGTACAAAAAGTTCTCTGCGTAGGTTAAGTCTTTGCGAGGTTCGATCGGATCGTAGCCGTTGCGCATATGCTCCCAACTGGCAACCAACGTCGCCATGTGAGCAATGATTTTAACGGTTACGTCGTTGATGTAATCCTGATTCTCGGTACCGCCTTTCATATACTCGGTACTCGGGTAGAAACTTGCCAGACTCGCAACCACCACCTGTAGCATGTGCATCGGATGTGTCGTTGGCGGCAAATTCTTCATGATTTCGCGAATGTTGTATTTCACCCGACGGTTCTTACGCAACTCCGCGTCGAACTTAGCCAGTTCTTCCTCGGTAGGCAACTCCCCGAACAGCAGAAGCAAAGTGGTCTCTTCAAATGAAGACTTCTCCGCCAACTCCATAATATCGTAACCACGATAGGTCAAAATCCCCTTCTGGCCATCAATGTATGAAATCTTGGACTCCGTTGCCGGAACTCCTGCTAATCCTGGAATATATTGCATAATCTTTCCTGAAAATTTAATGCGCTATTTTTCGTAAAATCGATTGTCGCAACAATCATAAACTGCTTGAAAAACGAAAACGTCTGCAAAAACGTTTGTCAGCCCTGAAAAACTTTCCAAGTGACAAACGCTTACAAATTAAACGCTAAAAGAAGAACCGCAACCACAAGTCGTGGTCGCATTCGGATTCTCGATTACAAAGCGAGCGCCCTGCAAATCTTCCAAGTAATCAATTTTAGCTCCCACTAAATATTGAAAACTCATCGGATCGACCAGCAAGGTAACGCCATTTTTTTCAACGACCGTATCGTCTTCCGCTTGATTTTCATCAAAAGTAAACCCGTAAGAAAAACCAGAGCACCCGCCACCGGTAATGTAAACACGTAACTTCAGGTTCGGGTTTTGTTCGTCTTCAATCAGCCCGCTGACTTTACCGGCAGCCGCTTCTGTGAAGGTTAAAGGAGTCGGAATTTCAGACATACTCTGTTCTCTCCAATTGTAAAGCAATTTCCTATAACGGGAATACCCATATTAATTTAAAGGAAATGGCTTAAATATAAAAAAACATTATAACAAAAAGCCCCAGTTATTTTAAAAATGAGGCTAAAAATGCAATAAGAACGGAGTTGGAAGTTACGGCAACAAGGCGACTTGTTGCAAGCCGGCATTTTCTTCCAGGCCGAACAGAATATTCATATTCTGCACCGCCTGGCCTGCCGCCCCCTTAACCAGGTTGTCGATAACCGAAGTAACGACTACCTTGCTACCGCCTTGCGGGCGGTAAACAGCGATACGGCACATATTGGATCCTTTCGCCATACGTGTCTCAGGCAGACTGCCTGCCGGCATCACGTCAACGAAATACTCATGCTCATAAGCTTTCTCATAAAGCATCTGCAACTCTTCCTGCGAAACATCTTCACTCAAAGTTGCATAAATGGTCGACTCCATTCCACGAACCATCGGTACCAGATGCGGTACAAACGTCAAATCAACCTCTTCGCCGGTCAATTCCGTCAACTTATCTTTCATTTCCGGCAAGTGGCGATGCCCGGCAATGCCGTAAGCCTTAAAGCTTTCGCTCATCTCGGCACCCAACATCGCAACGTTCGCTCCCTTTCCGGCACCGCTCACTCCGGACTTTCCGTCGGCGACAATCCCGTCCAACTCGACTAGACCCGCGCGTAGCAACGGCATAAGCCCTAATAAAATGCTGGTTGGATAACAGCCAGGATTGGCAATCACGCTAGCCTGCTTAATCTGATCGCGATACAGTTCCGGCATGCCATAGGCCACCTGATCCATCATTTGCGGACACGTATGCTCCATGCCGTACCATTTCGCCCAGACCTGTAAATCACTGATACGGAAATCGGCGGCCAAATCAATCACTTTGACACCAGCCTCGGTCAACTCGGGCGCCATGCTCATTGCCACACCGTGCGGGGTTGCAAAAAACACAACATCGCACCCTTTTAACACGTCCAAAGTCGGTTCACTGAAAGCCAGGTCATAATGTCCGCGCAGGTTCGGATACATGTCCGCCACCTTAACGCCCGACTCACTTCGCGAAGTGATCGCCACCACTTCCGCGTGCGCATGATTGGCTAAAATTCTTAACAGTTCAACGCCGGTATATCCTGTTCCACCAACGATGCCTACCTGGACTTTTTTCATCTTTTTATTCCACTTAATTCATATGATTTGGCAATAACGCTATTTTAGCGAAATAATTGCCTGTAAATAGGATTTTCTTATTGCGCCTGCGCCTTGATAAGAAACTCGTCACGCCGGTTTAAATCGGGCTCAAAAACCCATAACGGCTGATGCGCCTTTTCCCAAACCGGACGATTTTTCATCACTTCCAGAAAATAATCCTGCTGCAAATGACGCTCTAACCAGTTGCGCAATCCAACATAATTGGATTCTGCAAACCACCGCTTATCCACATTGGCGAACTGCCTAATAAACGGGAAAATCGCCAAGTCCGCCATACTTAAATTCTCACCCAACAAATAAGCCTGAGCCGATAAAGTTTGCTCCAACTTAGCCAGAAACACCTCACCTTGTTGACGATAAAAAGTCTGCGGATGTTCAGGAAAACGATCGGCGTACTTATAGCGATCCAATGCCGATTTGAACTCACCGTCGTTTTCATCAATCCAGGCATTCATCTGTCGAAATAAACGATCGTCTTCGGGAAGCAAACGAGAATCTGCCTTTTGCCGCAAAGCCCACAACAAAATATCCCGACTCTCGTCAATCACGTCACCATCCCGCATGACCAACACGGGAACAGTGCCCTTGGGAGAAGCTTCCAACATCGACTGAGGTTTATCCCAGAACACAATCTCCCGCTGCTCTACCCGGATACCCGAAAGATAAATTCCCATACGGGCGCGCATTGCATAAGGACAACGGCGATAGGAATACAATACTGGATGGACGTTCATTCAACCTCTTATGATTACTTAAACCTCTGTTACCAAACCTGTTCAGCGTTAAATACGAAGCAAAACCCTTGATAACGATTCTTGTGTACAAAATAAAAAAGCCCGCCTAAGCGGGCTAGATACTATAAGTAAACCCGGACTTTAACGCAATCGCACCGAAGCGCTGTTACTGTAGGCGGAGACTTCACCGCCACGATAAGCCTGAACCTGATAATAATAGGTTCCCGGAGCACTCAAGGTATCCGTGAACCCGGTACTGCCAACCCCTACCGTATCGATTCGCTGATACAGTATCTTATTTCGATCTTTTAGGCCGCGCTCAATATAAAAACCGTCTTCGCTGTCGCTGTTGTCCGTCCAGCTCAACGTCACCTGATTACCATTCAGACTTGCAGACAAATTGCTCGGAGCCGTCAAAGCACCCGGCACTGGAGGCGGTTGGGTAGAAGTCGTTTCCACCTTCACCAGGATCGTTTCCGAGTAAGCCTGCTTCGCTGAATTATAGGCATAAACCCGATATTGATAAGTTCCCACCGGAACGCCCGTATCGACAAATGCCACTGCATCCTGCCCCAAAGTGGCAATCGCTTCAAAACTGTATTTACCACGAATTTTAACGGCCCGTTCCACCACATAACCGGTTTCATTATCGGCATTATCCAGCCACGTCAAGGTCACATCGGCCCCATCGACCACAGCAGCCAAACTGCTGGGCGCAATCAATAGAGACGGATCGTTGACACTGATTGCAACCGAATCCGTAGCCTGCGCCCCACCGTTATCGGTCACCGTCAACACGGCATCGAAGTTTCCGCCGGATTGATAGGTGTGCTGTACATTCTGACCGCTTGCCTGGGTTCCGTCGCCGAAATTCCAATCGTAACCGACAATGCTGCCGTCCGTATCATAGGAACCGGACGCATCGAAACTGACCGCCAACGGCACGTCACCCGAAACCGGGGTCGCCGTTATTTGAGCGATTGGAAGCTCATTGACCACATCGATCACAGTGGAAGCCGTTGCCGTACGTCCGCCGTCATCGGTCACCGTCAATACCACAGTGAACTGCCCGCTTTGGGTGTATTCATGACTAATCTGAACGCCGACACCCTGGCTTCCATCACCAAAATCCCACTGATAGCTTACAATCGTGCCGTCCGAATCATAGGAACCGACCGCATCGAATTGAACCGTCAACGGTAGTGAGCCCGTTGCGGTAGAGGTGCTGAAATTGGCGACCGGTGCCAAATTATGACTCAGGCTCAAGGCGTAATTCACCGCCGCCTGCGCATTGACCAGCCCATGCCCATACAATAACGGATCGCCTAAATCCGTCGCCGTAGAGAACAGTCCGGCTTCGATTTCATCCGCCGTAATCGCAGGATTAGCCGCTATCATCAGTGCAGCCACCCCGGCTACAGCCGGGGATGAAAAAGAGGTTCCGCTGTAATAGATATAACCGTTGTCTTTATAGGTGGTACGCAAACTCACCCCCGGCGCGACCACATCGACAAAATCGCCATAATTGGAAAAACCGGCTTTGACATTATTCTGATCGGTTGCGCCCACTGCCACAAAAGAGGTGTAGTCCGGGAAACTGCTTTCCAAAGCACCGTCGTTACCTGCTGCCATGAACAACAGGCCGTTGCGGTTCCGCAAATACTGGGCCGCATCATCGATGGTGGCATACTGGATACCGCCATAACTTAAATTGACCACTCTGGCTCCATGATCCGCCGACCAGCGAATACATTCGGCCATAGTGGAAACATAAGCGGAACTGAGACCGTCGTTGATATTGATTCTGACCGGCATGACAGACACATGCCAGTTAACCCCGGTCACTCCAATACTGTTATTACCAACCGCTCCCAGAGTCCCGGCCGTGCCGCTACCATGACCAAACAAATCCTCCACATTGGTCGAACCGTCCTGGGCGTTATAACTCGGCAAAATCAAATTGGCCGCCAGATCTTCATGATCGGTATCCACCCCCGTATCACATACCGCAACCTTAACGGCCGCGTCACCTACGGTTTGCTCCCAAGCTTGAGGAGTATTCAATGCTCCGTGTTGCCATTGCAACTCAAATTGCGGATCGTTCGGCGTCAATGTCAAAGGCACTTCATAATCCGGCTCCGCAAACTTCACCGCACCGGTGGACTGAATCAATTTGGCGATCGCCTTCTCGCGCCCGACCGAATCGAAGTGGGCGATATGCAGATTCAGATTTTCAAGCACCCGCTCCTTCAGCAATCCCTGACTCTTCAACAGCGCATTCAATCCGCGCAATTCGGATGGAGCGGCGTCGGCTTTCGGTTTATACAAAACCGTACCCGGACGAATTTCGTCCGCCGTCGCCAATGACGAACCGAACACACCGATTAAGATGATAGATAAAATGATTGATTTGATATGAATTGACATGAGCACGCTCTCCTCAGAACACAACGACCAATTATGATTGGAAAATTCACCGCACCAATCTCTTATATTTTTAATGGTCTTTTATAAGCGTAACGCCAAGTGCATTCAAAAACAAGCAAACCAACATACTATCCACTTGATTATAAAAGAATTTGTTCAAAGACCGAATAACCATACTTTTATTTATAACCTTTCAAAAACAACAAACCCGCTATAAAGCGGGCCTGAAATACAAATACACCGAAAACAAAAAAGCCCGCAAATGCGGGCTTTCAGATATAAGCAAAGTGTGCCTATTTTCGATTCGGGCGGTACAAATTTCAGATGAGGACGAGGCGGATTTGAAACCAATGCGCAATGGACTAGTAGTCCATGAGCATTGGAAGTTCAAATCCAACGAAGTACTCGCTGAAATTTGAACGTCCCGGACGAAAATTACATCATTCCGCCCATACCTCCCATGCCACTCATGTCTCCACCGGCACCTGCATCTTTCGCAGGTAGATCCGCAATTGCAGCACCGGTCGTGATGACAAGACCCGCAACAGAAGCCGCGTTTTGCAATGCAGAACGAGTTACTTTAGCAGGGTCGATGATTCCCGCTTCCAACATATCGGTATACTCTTCCTGTGCCGCGTCAAAACCGAAGTTACCTTCGCCTTCGATGACCTTGTTCACAACAACAGAACCTTCCAAGCCGCAGTTTTCAACGATCTGGCGCATTGGCTCTTCCATTGCACGTAGTGCGATTTCGATACCAACCTGCTGGTCGTGGTTATCACCTTCAACTTGAACTTTAGACTTAGCGCGAACCAAAGCAACACCACCACCGGCAACGATACCTTCTTGAACGGCTGCACGAGTTGCGTGCAATGCATCGTCAACACGGTCTTTCTTCTCTTTCATTTCCATTTCGGTCGCAGCACCCAACTTAAGTACGGCAACACCACCGGCAAGCTTAGCCAAACGCTCCTGAAGTTTTTCTTTATCGTATTCAGAAGTCGTGGTTTCAAGTTGAGCACGGATTTGTGCACAACGACCAGTGATATCATCCTTAGAACCGGCACCGTCAATCAACTTGGTGCTGTCTTTTCCGACAACTGCAGACTTGGTTTCACCCAACATATCCAAAGTAACGGTTTCAAGGCTTAAGCCTACTTCTTCAGAGATAACCGTACCACCGGTTAGAACCGCCATATCCTGCAACATCGCTTTACGACGCTCACCGAAACCAGGTGCCTTAACCGCAGCAACCTTAACGATTCCGCGCATGTTGTTGATAACCAAAGTCGCCAAAGCTTCACCTTCAACATCTTCTGCGATGATGAATAAAGGACGACCTGTTTTTGAAACCGCTTCTAGGGTCGGTAGCAAATCACGGATGTTAGAGATTTTCTTGTCATACAACAAAACGAAAGGCTGGTCTAATTCAGCTACCATTTTGTCTTGGTTTGTTACGAAGTAAGGAGATAGGTATCCGCGATCGAATTCCATACCTTCAACAACCACCAATTCGTCTTCTAAAGAAGAACCTTCTTCAACGGTGATAACACCTTCTTTACCTACTTTTTCCATCGCATCGGCAATCATCTTACCAACCGCTGAATCGGAGTTTGCAGAGATCGTACCGACCTGTGCAATTGCAGCAGAAGTTTCACATGGCTGAGCCATCGCTTTGAGCTCTTCAACAACGGCTTCAACCGCTTTGTGGATACCGCGGTTAAGATCCATTGGGTTCATACCCGCTGCAACCGACTTCATCCCTTCGCGAACGATTGCTTGAGCAAGAACGGTCGCAGTCGTAGTACCGTCACCGGCTACGTCGTTAGTTTGCGAAGAAACTTCTTTAACCATCTGCGCACCCATGTTCATGAACTTGTCTTCAAGTTCGATTTCACGGGCAACGGAAACACCATCCTTAGTCACAGTCGGAGCACCGAATGATTTTTCCAAAACAACGTTACGACCTTTTGGCCCAAGAGTAACTTTTACCGCGTTCGCAAGGATGTTAATCCCTTCAACCATTTTTTCGCGGGCATCAATACCGAATTTGACTTCTTTTGCCATTTTTATTCCTTTTTAATTCTGTTTATTACTGTCTTCAATAAATACCGAAAATCCGTCCGATTCACTTCATCGGAACAGACGCATTAATCAATGATTGCAATGATATCGTCTTCGCGCATGACAATTAGGGTCTCACCCTTGTCATCTTTGACTTCCTGACCGGAATATTGACCGAACAATACCTTGTCGCCAACTTTAACAGTCATCGGAACCACAGCACCAGAATCAGAAGCCTTACCTGGACCTACTGCAACCACTTCACCCTTGTTTTGCTTTTCTTGGGCTGAACCTGGTAGCAAAATCCCACCTGCAGACTCTTGCTGCTCTTCTACTCGACGAATCACAACGCGATCATGTAATGGCTTAATGTTCATTGATTTCTCCTGAAAGTTTAAAAATATCAAAAAGTACAAATTCATTTGCCGATACGCTTTTCTTTCCACTGCGATACCCGGCAATTTTTTTAAAAAATTAGCACTCTCTCGTTTAGAGTGCTAACAATTGTAGCTAACTAATGTTTGGTGTCAACTTATATAAGGACTTTAAATACAAATTCAAGTACCTAGTGATTTTTTGTCCCCCTTCTACTTTGTAACTGAACAGGCTGAAGAAGATGACACTTTCATGAGCCCCTTCCAATGCACCAAACACATACTTATGATCACATAATCTTTTTTAATAACAATAAGTTGTAAACATTTAGTCAGCTTTTTTCAATACTTTTGTAACTCAAATGCAACATTAAAAATGCCTTATATGAAATGTTAGTTTTTAACACTGCAACACAAGATTCACAGTACGGCATTGGAGTCGATTGACGGCTTTCAATATGTATTTTTAAATTTTCTTAGGAGTTTGACATGAAGAAACTATTGTCTGTGATCGCTTTATCAGCGAGCATGACCACAACCGCGTTTGCTTCAACTATTGAAGGTACTGGCGCATCATTCCCATATCCGGTTTATAAAGCCTGGATCTCAAGTTACTACAACGCCACCGGCAACAAAATTAACTACTCACCGACAGGTTCCGGAACCGGCATTAAAGAAATTTCCGCTCGCCACGTCGACTTTGGCGGTAGCGACAAACCACTAAAACCGTCCGAGCTGAAAAAAGCGGGGCTAGACATGTTTCCAACGGTCGTTGGAGCCATCACTTTCTCTTACAACCTACCCGGTGTCGATAACCTGAAGCTATCTGAAAAATCAATTTCAGGTATCGTGCTGGGTGACATTAAGTACTGGGATGATGCGTCGTTAAAAGCAGACAATCCAAGTGCAAATTTACCGCACGAGAAAATCCTTTTCGTTCACCGCTCCGACAAGTCCGGTACAACATTCAACTTCACTTATTACTTGTCGAAAATGAACAAGACATGGAATGAAAAATTCGGGGCTAAAAAAGCCGTTAACTGGCCGATGGAAAACCATATCGCCGGCAAAGGTAACTTCGGTGTTGCGACTGCCATCGAAACCAACAAGTTCTCTATAGGTTATGTCGATTATGCCGATGCCAAGAAAAACGGGCTAAAAATGGCTAGCGTTCAAGGTCATGGCGGCAAATATTTCGATCCGACCCCAGCTAACTTTGTCAGTGCGGCAGGTCATGCCGACTTGGATCCAAAGAAAGATTTTTACTCAATCATCGCTTATCCAGACAATGCATACCCGATGGTTGCAGCAACTTTCATCCTACTGCCTGAGGGTTCAAAAATGAACAAGCAAACTGCTGAGTTCTTTGATTACGCATACAAAAATGGTGATAAAGCCGCATCTGACCTAGGTTACGTGCCGCTTCCTTCAAGCGTAAAAGACAAAATCCGCGCTTATTGGACTGCTAAAGGCATCCTATAAATAAGGATTATCGCCCGGCATCTATTAGAAATTAGATGCCGGGTTTAAAACTCTTATAAAAGACAGACGATTACTTTTTTATAAGCGTTTTGATCTAAAGGCTTTTTCATAACAACAAATAAGTATTCTAACAATGGAAAAAATTTTTACGAGGCTATCCCAAATCAGTGCCAGTCTGGTTTTTCTCGTTCTTATCGGCACAATGGTAACCCTCTATATTGCAGCGAAACCGGCTATTGAAGAGTTCGGCACCTATTTCATGATCGATTCTCGATGGGCTGTAGACGTTCCGGTTGAATCCACAACAAATCCAACCTCTACTGAACAAAACGTGACTCCCGATTCGGCGGCGTCAACAGCCTCGGAAGAAGACATGGAGCTGGACAATGGCATTAATGTCGGTGACGAAGATATCAACATCGGCGATGAAGACATTAATGTCGGAGGTGAGGATGCCGTCAATATGGGGGAAGACGAGGACATCGCGGCCACCAAGGAAGTTTACGGCGGCGCTATAGCGATCGTGGGCACCGTGTTCTCGACCATTATCGCCCTACTGTTCGCCATACCTCTGGCGATGGGAATCGCAGTATTTCTATCGGAAATTGCCGGTCCTGCAGTAGCCAAACCGGTTGGCATTGCCATTGAATTACTTGCTGCGATTCCAAGCATCATTTACGGCATGTGGGGGCTTTTTTACTTTGGACCTTTTATCGCTTCACTGCTCGGCGGACATTCCGTTTCTTTGCTGATTGCCGGTCTGGTTCTGGGCGTGATGATCATCCCATTCATGGCGGCTTTAAGCCGTGACGCCATCAACACCACGCCTGACGTATTAAAAGAAGCGGCCTACGCGGTTGGCGCGACCAAGTTTGAAGTGATTAAAGACATCATCTTCCCTTACGCCAAAGCCGGAATCATCGGCTCTATTATCATCTCACTGGGTAGAGCCTTAGGTGAAACCATGGCGGTGGCTTTTGTGATTGGCGGCGTCTTTGCCTATGCCGGCTCGATCACAGACCCAACCAATTCGATCCCTGTCGTACTGGCCAACAATTTCTCTGAATCCAGCGGCACGAGTTTATCCGCGCTGTTCTATTTATCGCTCATTCTGTTTGCTGTCAGCTTCATCATCATCTTCACCGCAAAACATTACTTCTTAAGAAGGGAGAAAATCTAATGCGCCTTCTTATCAATAAAATCGTTCTGGGTTTATGTTCGCTAGCGGCACTGGTCGGCTTGGTTTTTCTCGGTTGGATTTTAACTACATTGATCATTAAAGGTACCGAAGCGCTGTCGCCATATATCTTTACGAACGACCTGATCAACAACGGGATACGCAACCTGCTGGTCGGCCAATTCATGCTTGCCGGAATCGCCACCGTTTTTGGCATACCGATCGGTATTATGGCGGGAATTTATTTGCAAGAATATGGCAACGGCACCAAATACGCCGAGTTCATCAGAGACCTTTCCGACGTCATGATTTCAGCGCCATCGATTGTAATCGGTACGTTTGTATACGCCATTATTGTCATTCCGACCGGGCATACCTCGGGCTGGGCTGGTGTCTTCGCCCTGTTTATCATGATGCTGCCGATTGTGGTGCGCGCTACCGACGATATGTTGAGTTTGGTTCCTACCGAATTACGCGAAGCCGGTATTGCGATCGGCGCGCCTAAATATCATGTCATCACCCATATCATTTTACGCGCAGCCAAAGTCGGCATCGTCACCGGCTTGATTCTGGCATTCGCTCGCGTGGTAGGCGAGACCGCCCCACTGCTCTACACCAGCGGCTCAAGCGTTTACTGGTCGCACGACTTGAGCGAGACCTTCCCGTCTATCACTGTGTCCATCTACAATCTGGCCACCATGCCGGACGAAAAGATGGTGCAACTGGCTTGGGCCGCCGCGCTGGTATTGACCTTTGCAGTGCTACTACTGAACCTGCTAGGCCGCTTCGTCATTCGTGAAAAACATCATTAAACAGATAGGTACTCAACGTGAAAGACTTTAACAACATTATGGAAATTCAGGATTTCAGCTTCACATATCCGAAATCCCAAAATCCAGCTTTAAGAAACGTCACCCTACCTATCCGGGAAAATCACATCACAGCGTTGATCGGCCCGAGCGGCTGTGGTAAATCTACTCTGTTACGATCGATGAACCGCATCCACGACATCTATAAAGGTTGCCGGTATCAAGGGCAGATCAAACTCAAAGCGGAGGACGGCACCGCATCCGACATACTGGATATCCAAAAAGAGAACGATTTCATCAAGCTGCGTCAAAAGGTCGGGATGATTTTTCAAAAACCCACGCCATTTCCAATGAGCATCTATGAAAATATCGCTTATGGTTTGAGAATTTCCGGCATTAAAAGCCGGTATGACATCGAAGAGATTGTCGAAAGCTCGCTTCGCGAAGCCGCACTTTGGGATGAAGTCAAAGACCGGCTTCATCAAGATGCACGCAGACTTTCGGGTGGCCAGCAACAACGCCTGTGCATTGCCAGGGTCGTTGCTCTCAAGCCTGAACTGATGCTTCTGGATGAACCCACCTCGGCACTTGACCCGATTTCGACAGGCGCGATTGAAGAGATGATTCTACAACTCAAAGAGCACTACAGCATTGCTATCGTCACACATAACATGCTACAGGCATCCCGAATTTCGGATTACACCGGGTTCATGTATCTAGGTGATTTAGTCGAATTCAATGACACAGACACGATTTTCCTTAGTCCGGAAAAAGAACAGACCGATCGTTATATCACCGGAAAATTTGGTTAAAGTGCAGCTGACTAAGAGAAAGGAAAAGTGAGAAAAGAAAGGTAGATGCATACGACCAATCTCGACCACGGATGTGGCGAGATTGGCGGAACGACTAATTTATTTTGTCAGCACCAGATTATCTCGATGGATAATCGATTCATCCGCGATAAATCCTAGAATCGATTCAATTTGCTGGCTCGGCTTGCCGATAATCTTCTGACTTTCCACCGCCGAATAGTTGGCCAGGCCTCGGGCGACTTCCATACCGCGCTCATCGACACAAACCACCATCTCTCCACGCTGGAAAGCACCTTCCACGGCCTTGACGCCGATCGGCAACAGACTCTTACCGGAATTTTTTAAAACCTGGACGGCACCGTCATCCAGAACAACCTTACCTTTTGCCTGCAAATGCCCTGCCAACCATTGCTGACGAGCAGTCAAAGGCTCCAGATCCGGAATCAACAGGGTTCCCAGATCTTCGCCGGACAACAGACGCGGCAACACATCCGGCTCTCTTCCGGACGCAATCAACGTCGCCGTACCGGAACGAGCCGCACGCTTGGCGGCCATAACCTTGGTATACATACCGCCTTTACCAAGCGCACCGCCGGTCGGACTGGCCATCGCCTCGATATCCTTACGGCTCACCTGAGCCTGGCTGATCAATTTGGCGTTCGGGTTTTCACGCGGATTGTCATCATAGAGTCCTTGCTGGTCCGTCATAATTACCAATACGTCGGCACCAATCAGGTTAGCTGTCAGCGCCGCCAAGGTATCGTTATCCCCAAAACAGATCTCATCGGTCACAACCGTATCGTTTTCGTTAATGACCGGAATCACGCCGTAGGAAAGCAACGTCTGAATGGTACTTTTAATATTCAAATAGCGCTTACGGCTGGAAAGATCGTCGTGTGTCATCAAAATCTGCGCGGTATGGATGTCGTACTTAGCGAACTCGGATTCATAGGCCTGCACCAAGCCCATCTGACCGACGGCGGCGGCGGCTTGCAACTCGTGCAACTCCGAAGGTCGGCTCTGCCAACCTAAACGCTGCATCCCTTCCGCAACCGAACCCGAAGAAACGATCACCACCTCAATACCCTGATCGCGCAAAGCGACCATCTGCTTCACCCACTTCTGCAACGCGGGCAAGTTCAACCCCTGGCCATCATTGGTCAACAAGGCACTACCGATTTTAATGACCCAACGTTTACTTTGACTTAATTTAGAACGTTCCATTCACTTCAACTCTAAACAGACCTGTTAAAACTCAAAATCTTCATCAACGACGGTCGTACGTAACGGCGCCTCTTCTTCCTGATCCGCCAAACGATTTTGCTCCAACTTGTATGCAATCTCGTTCACCAGTTCCGTCGTCCCTTGACGCTGAACAGCGGAAATCAAATAAACCGGTCCTTCCCATTGCGTTTCGGCAACGATACGATCGCGCAACTCTTCCACTTCTTCTTCCAGCAACAAGTCGGTCTTATTCAAAACCAACCAACGCTCTTTACCGGCCAATTCGTCGCTGTATTTCTCAAGCTCCTGCTGAATTACTTTGATATTTTCCACCGGATCGGATTCGTCCATCGGAGCGATGTCCACCACATGCAACAACAGTCCGGTACGAGACAAGTGTTTCAGGAACTGAATCCCCAAACCCGCACCTTCCGCAGCGCCTTCAATCAAGCCCGGAATGTCCGCAATAACGAAACTGGATTCTGGCGAAACACGCACCACACCCAAGTTTGGATATAGAGTCGTGAACGGATAATTAGCCACTTTCGGACGCGCTGCTGAAACCGCAGAAATCAAACTGGACTTACCGGCGTTAGGCATACCCAACAATCCGACATCCGCCAATACTTTCAGCTCCAACATTAAATTACGCTCTTCGCCATCCTCACCCGGCGTACATTGACGCGGCGTTCGATTGCGGCTGCTCTTGAAGTGAATATTACCCAATCCGTGTCGCCCGCCCTGAGCCACCAGCAACTTCTGTCCGTGCTCGGTCAAATCGCCGATCACTTCCCGGGTATCCACATCCGTAACCGTCGTTCCGACCGGAACCGGAATCACCAAATCTTCGCCCGCGGCACCGGTCTTTTGCTGACCCATTCCGCCTTGGCCGTTCTGGGCACGGTAATCTTTGGTATAGCGAAAGTCGACCAGGGTATTCAGGTTGCGGTCGGCGACAAGGTACACACTGCCGCCGTCCCCGCCGTCGCCGCCGTTAGGACCACCAAACGGAATGTATTTTTCGCGACGAAAACTCACGACACCGTTACCGCCTCTCCCTGCTTCAACGCGAATAGGAGCTTCATCTACAAACTGCATGGGTCATCCTTCTATCTTCAATACGGCACTAAATTAATGGCAATTTTATCACCAGCCAAAAATAATCCGTAATTAATTCAAACAAACAAAAACGCCCCGACAATGCGGGGCGTTTTTAGAATCAATTATGCGAAAAGTATTTAAACTTATTCAGCCACAATTGTTACATAGGTACGTACTGGCTTACCTTTAGAAACAAAAGCAACTTGACCGTCCGCTTTTGCAAATAAAGTATCATCCTTACCGCGACCAACATTCACACCTGCGTGGAATTTAGTTCCGCGCTGACGAACAATGATGCTACCCGCTGAAACCACTTCACCACCGAAACGCTTAACACCTAAGCGTTTAGCATTGGAGTCGCGACCGTTTTTAGTACTACCTGCAGCCTTCTTATGAGCCATGGTATTATCCCTCTGTTAACAGTGTTACCCCCTACTCAGAAGTAACCCCTGTTTTAGATTCACATTATTAAGCTGAAATCTTACCGATTTTAACTTCAGTATAGTTTTGACGGTGGCCTTGCTTCGTTTTAGATCGGTTCTTACGACGGCGGAACTTGATGATGGTAACTTTTTTACCACGACCGTTTGATTCAACAGTCGCTGTAACTTTAGCACCTTCAACAACAGGCGTACCAATTTTGATATCTGCGCCTTCACCAACCATCAATACTTCGTCAAACTCAACCGCATCGCCCGCTTCTGCATTTAAAGACTCAATGCGTAGCACTTGACCTTCACGAACTCGATATTGCTTACCACCGGTTTTAATTACCGCGTACATGGAACTTCTCCCGGATTCAAAAATTCTTTTAATAGCCGTCAACTTCGGCAAAGGCGGGATTATATAGCTTTTTAAAACCCAGGTCAAAGTTATTTATCAAAATATTCAATAAAAATAACTCGATCTACCAGATTGAGCTAATCACCCCCCGATACAACCTTTTACAACAAGCATTCAGTCTGCTTAAGCGTATAAGTATACATCCTGAATTCTGCGGAGTGAAACATCCGTAAAACACTGGCGCCGACCATTAAATCATACTAGAATATCGGCTTTCTATTCATTGGCATAGCCCAACGTAGTGGCCGACTCAATATGACATTATCAGACATCCAAAAATTAATTCAAGACGATATTCAGGCAACGAACGCGCTCATCTTGGAACGCCTCGCTTCCGACGTCGTCTTAATTAACCAGATTGGACACTACATCATCAACAGCGGCGGCAAGCGTCTACGCCCCCTACTGGTACTGCTAAGCGCACAGGCTTGCGGTTACCAGGGCACGAATCACCGTCTGATGGCGGCCGTCATTGAATTCATCCATACCTCGACACTGTTACATGACGATGTGGTGGATGAATCCGACACCCGTCGCGGCAATAAAACAGCCAATGAAGTCTGGGGCAATGCGGCCAGCGTACTGGTCGGCGACTTCCTGTATTCACGCTCTTTCGAAATGATGGTCGAACCGGGCATTATGAAAATCATGGAAGTGATGTCGGAAGCCACCAATGTCATTGCCGCCGGTGAAGTCTTGCAGCTATTAAACTGCCACGATGCCGATACCACTCAAGAACGTTACCTTGAAGTCATCCACCGCAAAACCGCCAAGTTATTTGAAGCCGCCACTCAAATGGGACCTATCCTAGCCAATAAACCCGAACTTGAAGACGCGTTTGTACTCTACGGCCGACACATCGGTGCCGCTTTCCAGCTAGTTGACGATGCTTTGGATTACATGGCGGATGAAGCGGAACTAGGCAAAAATATCGGTGACGACCTGGCCGAAGGTAAGCCGACTCTGCCGTTGATTTATGTTCTGGAAAACGGAAGCGACGCCGAAAAAGAGATTATCCGCCGCGCGATAGAATCCGAAGGGATCGCCCTACTCAAAGAAGTCACGGAAATCATCCAAAACTCGGGCGCAATCGATTATACGAAACAACTCGCAACCCAAGAGGCTGAAAAAGCCAAACAAGCGTTAAACGTTCTAGATGAAAGCCCGATTAAAGAAGCATTACTGTCTTTGGCCGATTTAGCGGTTAACCGTAACCACTAAAACATCGACCCAAAACCGTCGGAATTACAGCTTAACTTTATTTCCCTTGAGTTTTTTCATGGCAATGGCCATCTGCTCTTCCAACTGAGCGGCTTCCTGCTCGGCTTTTTTAGCTTCAAGCTCTTGTCGCTCAACTTCCAGATAAGACTTGTACAAATCCAAATTCCTCAAATGAGTCTTATTCCAATCCACACGACGAATCAACCAGCGAATCATAAAACGAATCACGTGGCATTCATCATAAGACTGATACAGAACTTCAGGCTTGGCATGGTAGCCATGAACACGCTCGACGACAATCATCTGAGTATCTCGATGAGGCAGAATTCGGATAAAACCGCTATCGCGCTCATCAAAACTGGTGCTGTAATAAATTCGCACCACTTTATTCATGCTGAATATCGCTTTTGACAAAATCGTCGATTCAGGACGACCGCTTAAACCGACCGTATGAATAAAAATATTCTGGGTCATAATGCGCCTAAAGAAACTTTCCAACTCTTCAAACGGCACTTCTTTATTGGCAAGCTGCTTTTGCTCCTGCTCTTCCTTAAGCTCGTTCGAACGTCTTTCCAGTTGCTTAAAAAAATACTGAATCGCCGGAGTGACCGACTTTTTTTCCTTCATAGCGAATACCTCTAATCAGGATATCGGCCAGCAAGTCGATTCTTAAAGAGCAGATTGGAAAAATTTTAAATTTTCGTGTTTAACGTCGCTGCGCGAATCAACCTTATAATCGACTCTACAGTCTTTACCCGCTATAACGATCAGTCCACTTTCTGGAAGTGCGCTTCACCCTTTTCACACAGATTTACCAATTGTTCAAACTCGCCCAATTTAACGGGGCGCGACAACCAATAACCTTGAACAAAATCACACTGATAAGATCTAAGCAACTCATATTGTTCCTGCGTTTCGACCCCTTCGGCGACCACATCGATATTCAAAGCTCGACCCATCTGAACAATCGAATTCACCAGCTTCGCATCATGCTCATCCACCAAAATATCACGCACAAAGCTACGGTCGATCTTGATTTCGCTCACAGGCAACCTATGCAAAAAACTCAATGACGAATAGCCGGTACCGAAATCATCCAAACTCACCGTCAGCCCCAAGCTACGCAAACCTTGAATCACTTCCAATGCCCGCTCTAAGTTTTGCAGCAGCGCCGTTTCGGTAATCTCTAACACCACACGCTTGGGATCATAATCGTATTTCGTCAAAAGCCGTTCAACCTTAGAGATGATATCCCTTTCCAAAAGTTCCACCGAAGAGATATTCACCGCCACCGTTAACTTTCGCCCGATACGTCCGCCCAACGCGCGTAAATCCCTAAATGAACGATCCAGAACAAAATCGTCGATTTGGCAAATCAAACCGATGTCTTCGGCAATCGGAATAAATTCATCGGGAGCAACCACACCCAAGTCGGAACTCGTCCAACGGACAAGCGCCTCCGCACCGATTACGGACTTACTTTCGCTTAACACTTGTGCCTGATAAAACACTTCTAATTCTTCATTTTCTACGGCCTTACTTAAGGCCGATTCAATGGCCAAACGGCGCTTTAATTTCCGGTTGAGATCTTCCGAATAATAAGCAAAAGTCGAACGGCCTTGATCCTTAGCCATATAAAGCGCATAGTCCGCCCGACGCATCATATCGTCTGCAGTATCCCCTGCTTCCGGACCCACGGCTATCCCAATTGAAACCTTCGTCTTCAATGTGATACCGCGCACCTCAAACGGCGAATCAAACGTGTGGATAACCTGTTCGGCAAAACGGGTGATCTGTTCCTTCTCTTTGATCGTCCGCAACAGCACAATAAACTCGTCGCCCCCCTGGCGCCCCACCATATTCTCGATACCCACCACATCCTGCAACCTTTTAGACACGGCCATCAGTAACGCATCGCCTACATCGTGGCCGTAACTGTCATTGATATTCTTAAAGAAATCCAAATCCAAATAAAAAACGGCGTTGTTACAGTGATGGACTTGGTTATAGAGAATCGATTTTTCCGTCTCTTCGGAAATCACACGCCGATTAGGCAGGTCCGTCAACTCATCATGCGTAGCGAAGTGGATCAACCTGCTGGCATAACTGATCTGCTCGTGTCTAAAGTGACGATAAAGCAACAACAACAAGCCGCTTAGCAATACATACAAGGTGACTAAAACCCAATATCTGGATGCAAAATCTTGCCAAACCACACCGATTGGAACGTAGACCCGTACAATCTCCCTGTAGCTTACATCTTTATCCTCAACACCAATAACCTGCACACCTTCCCGCTCTCCAAATGCCCTAAAGCTGGAAAAGCCGTGATTAACCCCTTCGCTCTTTCTCTGACTCAAACTCTTATCCGGCAAGCCCAAGACTTTCCCATAATCTGTTTTTTCCAACGGATAAAATAGCTGTGTCGTACCTTGCTCCATGTGGATAACCTGAACCTGATAACGGGAATCAAATCCTAAATTCGACAAATTACGCTGCATCGCTTCGATACGGACTCCCGCCGTCATAACGGCAAAAACGTCTCCCCTGACATCTCGAATGGGAAAACGTACAGGAAGCACCCAGTCCTTAAGAGCATCAAAATAATAGGTTTCGCCGACTTCGGCATTTTGACTAAGAAGCGCCCTTTGAAACGTAGCCGCACTTTTGGGGTTACTAAGCACGTTCGGTAGAGGCTCACCGGCGGGCACACCTGATAAAATCTTCAATTGCCCGTTGGTATCGGATAGCCCCAAGCCGACAAATTCCGGCGTCTTCTTCACAATTCCATCCACAAAAGTGTGCCCCACTAAAGGATTATGCAACACCCCCATGTCCAGCAAACGCTCTCCGGAGGTTTCCAAAACCAACTGTCGCTGTCGTACGGAAAAAATATATAAATGTTTGATTACGCCAAGTGTATACGCCAAATCCTGATATCGATCTTTCATTGTGCTCTGCCACAACCATGCGGTTGCACCAGAAAAGACCAGAGTGAAAAGCAACAATACCAAAACAAAAATCGATTTTAATGAATTTCGGCGTTCAATCATAAGTAACCTTAAAGGCAAAAAGTGGGACTATCGACGTTTCAAAACGCTTAAAAACCATGCCGCAATCCCGCAGCAAGCGCCGTTATTACAAAGCATATAAAACTCGCTAAGCATAACTGATTCATATTCTAAAAATATCAACACAAAACCTGCTCAACCAATACTTCGAACAACACTGTGTTTAATTGATAAAACTCGTCAAAAATTGATATAAGCAAAAAAGATGACAACCACTAACCCTTCGCAACAAAAAGGGCGTAAAACGCCCATTATATGAATCAAAAACTTATGGTCTGATTACCAAAACGTCCGAAATAGATATTAATCCACCCTCAACTTCATACGACAACCACCATTTCCGACAAGTCATAACGCACCTTTTTCAAATAGGCGTTTTCATCTTCAGGATGTCGCATACCGAGAGAACACACCACCGAAGTGGAAAGCCCCTTATCCGACAGTCCAAGCACGGCATCGTAGCCGTCCGCTTCGATTCCTCCCATCGGGCAGGTATCAATTTCCATTGTCGATGCCACGGTCAGCATGGTTCCCAACGCAATATAAGCCTGCTGATGCGCCCACTCGCGTCTCTGTTCCAAAGTCATGCCGGAAAAGACCGATTTCATATGTTCGGCCAATCCTTTCAGTTCATCGACCGGAATCCCTCTCGTTTTGGCGACCGAACGGACATAGCGATCAACCATTTCGTCCCCAATACGTGTCTGAACCGCAAACACGATCAAATGCGAACAATCGGCCACCTTCTCCTGTCCATAGGAGTATTCGATCAGGGATCTGCGGACATTCATATCGTCCACCCGTATCATCCGATAAGGTTGCAAACCGTAAGACGTCGCACTCAACCGCGTCGCACTTAGCAACTCCCCAACCTTGCATTCATCAAGACGTTCGGGCGAAAACTGTCTGACCGCGTAACGCCAATTCAAAGCTTCCATTACATTCATTTTCATTTCCTCTTAAAAATTTATTCAATCCGATTCATTCAACTTTTCCCGGTTAGAAGTCGTCACTTTTTGATACCAAGCACCTTGTGTCAAAGTCGTGAGCAAGACGCCTGACAAAATCAATCCAATACTCATTAAGTCACGCTGGTTGTAACTTTCATCCCACAATGCTATTCCGGCCAGTATTGTCACAGCCGTAATCACATACCCCATTTGACTCAAGTAGACAGGCCCGCCCACTTTCAGCAGATTGAACGAACTGAGATACGACGCCCCCGCCATCAAACCCAACCCGAACAACAGCATGCCGACATCCATACCCATGGTTACGACACCTTGGAAGTTGCCCATTGCAAGATTGACGAAAAACAGCCAGACACTCTGAACCGTCAACATCCCGATCACCAACGGCAAGGCTTCGCTACCGGACGGCCAGTAACGGCTCCGATAGATATTGCTTGCGGCAAGAGTGACGGGAATACCAAGCGCCAATAGCATGAAGAAACCATTGCCTGAAAAAGACATCGATTCTCCATTCATAACCAACATCGCCACGCCCCCGAAACCAATCACCAGGCCCAAAAGACGCAACGGATGATTCCTCTCCAACCCCAAAGTACGCGCCATGGCATACGTCACCACCGGCGACAAAGCCGTAAGCAATCCCACCATACCGACCTGCAATTCCTGCAAGGCGGTAAAAGCCAATACATAAGGAAGGCTCACCCCAAGCAACCCACCGATCAGGTAATAACGGACATAGGCCGCATTCCAAACCGGAAAGCGTCGCGACGGCCACGAAACCAGCCATACCACCATTGCACCGCCGGCCATCTGCCAGAACAGAATCAACCAAGCTGAAACCTGCGCGCCACCGGCCTGTTTACCGGCGATAAAAACGCCCCCCGCGAGAATTCCCGAAACAATAAGCAAGAACAACGCTTTCATTACACACTCCTTTTGCATCCGGCAAAGAACTCTGCCAATCAATGCAATTCCATAGGCTGCGACAGTTCGATCACATTGAGATCCGGATCACGAAAAAAGATCGCGACGCTGCCGTCTCCAAACGTGACCGGACCTTCCGTGATTTCAATGCCCATCGAACGCGTCGCCGCCTCCGCTTGATGGATATCTTCAACTTGCAGAGCCATATGTGTGAACCCCGCATAACGCAATATTTCATCCATCAAGACATTGCGTCCGAAATTATCGAAACTGACCGAATCCAGAAGATTGATTTCAACCCCGCTTGGATGTTTGAGCACCACAACACGCTCTTCCTGATCATCACGTATCATCTTGAAACCGAGTTGAAGGTAAAACTCAATCGAGTTTTCAAAGTCGGACACCCTGACACCGATGTGCGCCAAACCAGAAACTCTGATCATAATTCGCCTCCTTCCAGTGGTTTTAACGGAATGGCGATCGGGCGCAGCGGTGCCGCATCAGATCCACGAAGCTTCAAAGAGCCTCCGAAGAAAGCGAACTCATAGACCTTGTCGCGGGATAGCTCTTCAAGGTAGGCCAGTTCTATGATCGGAGTGCCATGCTGTGCCAACAAATAACTGTGGAGAGGCACATAATTGTTTTCGACCTGGGAAGGAAAGGCTTCAAAACTGAGGTTATCCGCCCCCACAATCATGGCGCCACTTTCTTCCACCAGAAAACGCGCGGCCGATAGCCCCATGCCCGGCGGGTTTTCCATATAGACCGACGCATTTTTATAGGATTTCATGCGGCCGGTTCGGATGAGTACGATGTCGCCTTTCTGAATCTCCACCCTCTGTTTTTGAAGCGCTTCCATCAGATCGTTACGGGTAACGCGATAGCCACTAGGCAACATATCCACACCTTTTGCAGCCGCCACATCAACCAAAACACCCCGTGCAATCAAAGGCGGAATCTTTTCGGCACCGGCCACGCTCCAGCCTCGGTCTCCGAGATGGTCTTTAGCCTTGAAGCCGTTCCATATCTGCCCGTTCAGACCAAAGTGGTTGAGTGCATCGATATGAGTTCCCATGTGGGTATAGAGAGAAATGGCCGCCCCGGTATAACTGACGTGTTCGTTCATCGTCTTACCCAGCCCCATCGGGTCATCGATCACGGTGCCGTGAGGAGTATGCGTCATCCAGATACGGTAATGCGGATCCCCGGCAGCCTGCCAACTCGGCATACCGATGAAATACTCCACCGAAAGGTCGTAAACCCGACTTCCGGCAATTCTAGACATCACAGATTGCTGAGATTCGGGAGTCATTAAATTCAAGCGGCCGATTTCATCTTTCGGCCCCCAAGGGCTTTTGCCAACCTGTTCGTCTGCCGCCATCGGTGACGATTGATACATAAACGCGGCGAGAACAAGAGTCAAGCGGCCCATTCTATGTACGAATGAAGTCTTCATGATTCAATTCCTGTTTCTTGATTGAGAAAAAATTCACCTACATCCGACAACCCTCGGAAGCGGTGAAAAATATATTAATAAATAACAAGGAATTGATAATCGGTGCTTTTTGAACAATACTGTTCACAAATATTGCATAATCAGGCTAGAAAAATGGACAATCTTTCGGATATCGCAGTTTTCGTCAAAGTCGTCGATTGCGGCAGTTTCACATCCGCAGCGGAACAACTGGAGCTTTCAAAATCCGTTGTCAGTAAATACGTTACCCGGCTGGAAGAACAATTAGGCGTACGATTGCTGCATCGCACCACCCGTAAACTTAGCTTGACCGAGGCAGGACGGATTCTGTATCAAAGAAGCCAACGGGGCCTGGAAGAGATCGAAGCGGCGGAAATCGAAGTGTCCCGGTTACAGAGAACCCCCAGTGGCCGTTTACGATTCAACACTCCCATGTCGTTCGGCATCCTGCATATCGCCCCCGTACTCAACGAATTTCAGACCGAATATCCGGACATCAACATCGATATGGTTCTGGAAGACCGTCAGGTCGATCTAGTTGAGGAAGGATTCGATTTAGCCATACGAATTGCAGAATTGCCCGACTCCAACTTGATCGCGCGCCGTCTCGGCCCCTGCAAACATGTACTTTGTGCTTCACCGGCTTATCTCGAAGCGCACGGAACGCCGCAGACACCGGACGATTTACATCAACACCGAACCTTGACCTATGGGTACCACGATTCCCCGAGGGAATGGCGTCTACTCTCCCCTGAAGGACGCTATGTTTCCATTCCAGTGAATAGTGCAATCAACATGAACAACAGCCTGGCTTTGCGGGAAGCCGTACTTCAGGACGCCGGAATCGTGCTCATCCCTACCTTCATCGTCGGACCGGATATCCAGACAGGGCGATTAACCCCAATACTTTCCAATTACCGCATGCAGGAACTGTCGATCTACGCCATCTACCCCGAACGCAAACACCTATCACCCAAAGTACGGGCGTTCATCGATTTCATGTCTAAAAAGATCGGGGAAAAACCGGACTGGGAAGTCTAATACGATAAAAACAAAAAGGCCTGTAAAAACAGGCCTTTTGAAAGTTCAAACGTATGATGTATGGAGATTACATTCATATCGAATATTTGACATGCATATTTATCTTAAATATCATTCAGGTCTCAATTTTTAACGCTAACAGGAGGTATTCAAATGTCATATGCAAAAAATACGCATCACCTTCCGATTAGCGGCTTGTCTAAACATTAAAATCCAAGCAGTCGCTAATCCCGAATTTATTTTTTTTAAAACAGGATTACGACAACTATGTTCAACGAACTTTGTAAAATAAACAGCAAACCGGCTGTTTGGTCTGTTTATACGGCAGAAAAACTATGGAACGATGAATACACATCGAGCCAAATGCTCCAATATCACATCAACCCAGATGTAGACATCTCATCAAGGAAAATCAATTTCATTGAAAAATCGGTTGACTGGATCAAAGATCAATTCAGTCTCTCTGAAAGCTCAACTATTTGTGACTTTGGGTGCGGGCCTGGGCTCTATACATCACGTTTTGCCCAATTAGGGGCCAAGATAACCGGGATAGATTTTTCCGAGAATTCCATTCGATATGCGATGGAAGAAGCTAAAAATTTAGGTCTATCCATCGATTACATAAATGGAAATTACCTGGATGTCGAGCTTGATCAAAAATTCGATTTAATCACTTTGATCATGTGCGATTTCTGTGCCTTGAATCCGTCTCAAAGGCTAAGCCTTCTTAGAAAATTCAAAGCGATTTTGAACGAAGGCGGAAGCATCTTATTTGACGTATACACTCTCCATGCATTTGATAAGCGGCAAGAGGTATCGGAATACAGTCTCAACCAGCTGAATCATTTCTGGTCACCCAATGATTATTATGGATTCTTAAACACTTTCAAATATGAAAAAGAGAAAGTCGTTTTAGACAAATATAGTATTTATGAGAAAGATCGTGACTGGACTGTCTACAATTGGTTACAGTATTTTGATTACGACATGAATCGCCACTAAAATCCTAGAGACTTTTTAGCCTCATTTCGTACCGCTTCTCGTACTCAACTGGTGAAAGTTGGTTGTTCGAAGAATGACGTCGTTTGGGATTGTAAAACATTTCGATGTAATCAAAAATGTCTTGGCG
>NZ_JBFHFC010000025.1:0-39325 GCF_041583835.1 Thiomicrorhabdus sp.
ATTCGTTGGATTTCTGCTAACTCCATGCCTGAAATCCAACGAATCGTACCGTCATTAAATTGAATGCGGTATTCAATTTAATGACGGTACGATTCGTTGGATTTCTGCTAACTCAATGCCTGAAAAAGAACAGGACGGCTCCATTCTATGGCACGGATTTGCATCGGATATTACCGAATACAAGAAAACCGAAGCGCAAATCGAACTGGCATCCAAGGTATTCGAACAGAGCCGTGAAGGGATTATGATTACCGACCCTGACAAGACCATCCTATTAGTCAATCATGCATTCACCGAAATCAGCGGTTACAGTTCGGACGAAATACTCGGAAAAACACCGAACCTTCTGGCTTCCGGAAAACACTCGGATCAATTCTATAAAAACATGTGGGAAACCGTGGATACCCAAGGCCATTGGCAAGGCGAAGTCTGGAACCGTAGGAAAGATGGTGAGGTGTTCCCGGAATGGCTGACTATCAGCCGGGGACTTGACGAACATGGGAACGTTACCGAATACATCGGAATGTTCACAGACATATCCAAAGTCAAAGAGTCCGAAGAAAAAATTCAACATCTGGCTCATTTCGACCCATTGACGAATCTGGCCAACCGCCAATTATTGATGGATCGCCTGCAACATGCCATCAGTGAATCAAAGCGCCACGCAGCCCCTTTAACATTACTTTTCATCGACTTGGATCACTTCAAGAACGTCAATGATACTTTAGGGCACCATATCGGCGATGAACTATTGATTGAAACCGGCAAACGTATGTCCAAACTGTTGCGAGCGGAAGATACCCTATCCCGCCAAGGTGGAGACGAATTCATTATCGTATTACCGGGAACGGGAGAAGACGGTGCGGCGCACGTCGCGGAAAAAATTCTACACGCCGTCTCAGCCCAAATCAAAGTGGAATCTTACGAACTGTTCATCACCCCCTCGATCGGAATCGCGATATTCCCTCAAGACGGAGACGACATTCATACCCTTCTCAGAAACGCCGATGCCGCCATGTACGAAGCCAAACAAGACGGCCGCAATGCATATCGCTTCTTCACAGAAGAGATGCAGGCACACTCCTCGCGTTTGATGCAGATTGAAAGTGCTTTGCGCATGGCGCTTCCCCGAAATGAATTCCAAATTAACTACCAACCGCAAATCTGCGCTGAATCGGGTCAGATAGTCGGTGCGGAAGCTCTGCTTCGCTGGCACCATCCTGAGTTGGGTACGATTTCGCCCATGGAATTCATTCCGGTAGCGGAACAAAGCGGCCAAATTCTGGGTATCGGGCAATGGGTATTACGTACCGCCCTTCAACAACTTAAGACCTGGATTGATGACGGACATCCACCTTTTGTCATGGCCGTCAACCTTTCCGCCGTGCAATTCCGCCAAAAAGAACTGCCCGAGCAAGTCATGCATATCCTTTCGGAAACCGGCGTTCCACCGAAATACCTGGAATTGGAATTGACCGAAAGCGTCGCCATGTCCGATCCGGAAGCAGCCATCGAAATGATTAACAAATTGGGTACGCACGGTATCAAAATCGCAATCGACGACTTCGGAACCGGTTATTCTTCATTGAGTTACCTGAAACGGTTCAATGCGACCAAACTGAAAATCGACAAATCCTTTGTTCGTGACCTGACAATCGATGCGGAAGACCGGGCAATCGTTAAGGCGATCATCAGTTTGGCTCAGAACCTGGGGCTAATGACCATCGCCGAAGGGGTTGAAACGGTCGAACAGCTGGAATTTTTGAAACAGGAACAATGCGAAGAGATTCAAGGATACTATTTCAGCCACCCTCTTTCAGCCGAAGATTTCCAACAATTCCTGATTGACTACAAGGCGAAAACAAACTAATGCATTCATTGTCAGAATGGGCTACTGACTTAATCGAGAAGTTCAGATTTTCAATCCTGCTTCCGTGTAAATCGTTATAATCCACGCAACTCCCCTATTCAGCCATTCCGAGACGTTATGCTAAGCTATTTACACTCTTTTCATGCCGGCAATTTTGCCGACGTACTTAAGCACACCATTTTGGTTCATACTTTAAATTACCTTACACAAAAGCCAAAACCCGTATTTTATCTAGACACGCATTCGGGGCCGGGCGGCTTCAGTTTAAACTCGGACGAAGCTCAAAAGAACTGTGAATATCAAAATGGTATCGGCATACTCTGGGAGCAAACAGACCTGCCGGAAGTGGTTGCCGATTATGTCGCATGTGTGGGCGAATTCCATCAACTTAACCAGAACAGTCCGGACAGTTTGGCTTTTTATCCCGGCTCCCCCTGGTTTGCCGCTCACCTACTAAGAGAGCATGATCGCTTATCCCTTTGCGAACTCCACCCTCGCGAACAAAAAACACTATTGGAAAACTTTAAACATGATCGCCGTATCAAAGTCTTTTCAAAAGACGGATTTCAAACGGCCATCGGCGCTATGCCGCCAAAAGAACGACGTGGTCTGGTTCTGATTGATCCACCTTATGAAGTGAAAACCGATTATGACCGCGTGGTTGAAGTATTGATTGAATGCCACAAACGCTTCGCTACCGGAACCTATGCCGTCTGGTATCCGGTTGTTCAACGTAAACAGATACAAAAAATGCTGGATGCTATTAAGAACAGCGGCATCCGTAACGTTCAAGTCTTTGAATTGGGATTGGAAGCGGATACCGAACAACGCGGCATGACTTCAAGCGGTATGATTATGATCAATCCGCCTTGGACACTCATGCAGGAAATGCAAAACGCACTCCCCTATTTGGCCGACAAACTTGCCGGTAAAAAAGCGGTTTACCGCATTCAACAACTGGTTGACGAGTAATTATAAATTTTAAAACCGAAACCAAATCAGAATAGCGATAAAAGGTTAACGGACTTTTTTTAACCACATAGCGGCAATCAACATCATCAATAAGGCGGGCAGAAACGCCCCCACTACCGCCGGAAACTGATACACCACACTTAAATTACCGAACATCTGATTCATCAGGTGGAAGCCCATACCGATCAAAATGCCCACAAAAACCCTTTGACCCATACTCACCTGGCGTTGCGAACCGAAGATAAGAGGGAATACGATCGCAATCATTCCAATCACGACCAACGGCATCGCCAATTTACGCCAAAAAGCTAACTGGTACTCCTCAGAATCCAATTCGTTTTCCTTTAAGAAGGAAATATAACCGTACAGATCAAGCAAACTCATATAGCGAGTCTCAATATTCAAGCTTTCCAATACTTCCGGCTGCAATGGAAAACTGAAATCTTCTTGCTTAATCCGTGATTCCTGCCAATCTAACAAAGGTAATTTATGCTCATTTTCGACCGCAGGTACGGGGGCCTTCAATTCTAGATCTTGCTGGCGGATATTGGACAGAATCCAATGGTCACCTGCATAGATTGCCTTTTGCGCTTGAATGAACTGATTAACTTCGCCGTTTTGCTGTGTATAAATTTCCAGATTACGCAACTCGGTACTGGAAACCACACGGCCGACATAGATATAACGGTTTGGGTCTTTTAACCAAAAACCACTGTCACTACCGACCGAAAACCCTTTTTGCAAAGCTTCGCTACGAACCTTTTTCGAATAGGTTTCACTGCTCGGAGCGATAAACTCCCCCATTAAAGCCATGATCAACCACATCAACATGGCCGTTTTTAACACCGCAAAAAGTATGCGTCGAACCGACCACCCCGTCACGCGTAAGATCGTCAGTTCCGACTGATTCGCCAAAGCCCCCAACCCCATCAAAGAACCGATCAATAAAGCGACCGGAAAAATCTCATAGGCATAAACCGGTAATTTCAATAAGGTATAAAGTGCACCTTTGGCAAGCGTATACTCTTCGGTCAACTTGCCGACCTGAATCATAAATTCGGAAAAGCCTAAAATGACCAACAAAACTAACAACACCAACAAAGTGTGGGTAAAGACGACTTGTCCCAAATAACGTTCGATACGGTTCATGACGCCTGCCCTCCTTGCGGATTCGCCTTATTTTTAAAGGCCGCAAACTTGGACTTTTTTGTATCCGGCAAATAGAGAGCATACAGTAGGAACAACAACGGAATCGGCCACAGCCCGATATATAATGGAATCCCTCCGTCCGACATACCGTCACGCGCCGTCACCAATAACTGGTTATAAATCACATACAGCACAATCGCAATAAACAACTTCGCGAAACGACCTTCACGCGGCCCCGTCTTGCTCAAACGCAACCCTAAAAGCCCCAAAACCAACACGCCTGCCGGCACCACAACCCGCCATTGCAACAATGCTTTGTCTTCCAAACTAGCGGATTCCAGCAAAACAGAGGTTGGAGCCCAAATACCTTTGACTTTGTGCTTGGCCGCAGCCTCCAATTCCGGCAGGTACCCCTCAAAGCGCTCAAAATGCTGAACGGTCAGATTTTCCTTGTTCGCATGCAATCCCTCATAACTTTTTCCGTCTATAAGGACGAGCGCCAAACGCTCCTTAATCCACTCAAACTGCCCCTGAGGCGCGGTCAATACCAAATCTTTCTCTTTGCCTTTAAACTTAATCCAGACGTCCAGCATTTGTCCATCTGCATTGATTTTACGGGCATACAAGACGCCTTTATTATTCGGTAGCTCATTAAATTTACCCGAGACCAATCCGGCAAACGGTGCACTGGTTTGTGCATCCATTATCAGAGCGGTCTCTTTTTCATAGCTCAACGGGGTGATATACAGGGTAATGGCAGCGGTTAGCAGCGAAAATGGCAATAAGAACCAAAACACTACCTTTTGAAAATAACGAGGAGAAATTCCACAACTGTTCATAACCACCATTTCATGATCCTGATAAAGACGGCCAACCGCCAACATCACACTCAACAACGCGACGAGCGGTAGAATCACCTCTAATGCAGGAGGGATTTTAAGCAACAACACTTGAAACACCACCGATGCGGGCAATTTACCTTCAACCGCCAATGCTAACAATTTGGTGGTTTCGGTCCCAAAGGTGATCAGCAACAGCACCGCCAGCACCGCAAAAAAGGTTGCAAACAGCTCTTTTAACAAATATCGGTCGAGAATTCGCAAAACCATCCCCTGAAACATTAAAATGGTAGAATTAAATGGGTTTTCCAGCTTTTTATAGTCGAATTTAACACTCGTCTAACCTGGTAAACTGCATTATACAAAACAAAGTCATTAATAATCTGAAACAAAGGCTTTTTAACAAGATGAAACGTATTTCCTTTAGCTTTGATGCAACAGCGACAATTACTTCTTACGACACCCTTATCCTGCCAGTATTTTCAGACGGCACCCTCGCTGAAAACTGCGCCAAACTGGATGAAAACGCCAAATTAAGCCAACTGGTTACACAACTTAACCAATCCGATGACTTTACCGGTAAGGCCGCCAAAACGTTAATGATCATGCAATCGGCGGAAACTTTACCATTACGCATTCTATTGGTTGGATTGGGCAAAGCGGAAAGTTTAAGCGTCAAACCCTATCTGGAAGCTACTAAAGCAGCGGCCGTCGCCATTGAAAACAGCGGCGCTAAAAACGTCTTGAATGCTTTGGTTTTCGTTTCACCGCACACTTTTGATCAAGACTGGTCAGTTCGCCAAAACTGCCAAATTTTCCAGCAAAGCTTCTATGATTATGCTCATGAAAGCCGTGGCGAACACCACCCTAAAGAACCTAAACTCGACAGTATGGCTTTTCCTATGACGGAAACGGCCGGTTTAACTGCAGCCGTTGCCCAAGGCCAAGCCACCGCAGTCGGCATGGGATTAACTCAAGACCTTGCCAACATGCCAAGTAACTTCTGTACTCCGACTCATTTGGCCGAAACTGCGATCGAATTGGGTAAGACTTATGGCTTCGACACCAATGTTTTGGAACGCGAACAAATGATCGAAATGGGCATGGGATCGTTTATGTCTGTCGCGCAAGGCACGAAAACACCGCCTAAGATGATCTGTCTATCCTACCGAGGTGCCGGTGATGAAGCACCTATCGCCTTGGTCGGAAAAGGCGTCACCTTCGATACTGGCGGCATCTCTCTAAAGCCCGGCGCGGCGATGGACGAGATGAAATATGACATGGGCGGTGCAGCTACCGTACTTGGGGTTTTCAAAACCCTTGGCGAACTTAAGCCGAACATCAACGTAGTCGGCGTCATTCCCGCTACCGAAAATATGCCTTCCGGCGAAGCGATTAAACCGGGTGATGTGGTCACTTCGCTATCCGGCCAGACGATTGAAATCCTTAATACCGATGCCGAAGGCCGTCTGATCCTGTGTGATGCTTTAACTTACGCACAACAAACTTATAAACCTGAAAAAATCATCGACATGGCAACGTTGACCGGCGCTTGCATCATCGCCTTGGGGAACCATGTTTCCGGCTTGATGGCTAACGACCAGTCAATGGCCGACGCTCTTTTAGCCGCCGGTCAAGAAACTTATGACCGTTTCTGGCAGCTACCGTTAGGCGAAGAATGGGATGAACAATTGAAATCAAACTTTGCGGATATGGCAAACATCGGCGGTCGTGCCGGAGGTACCATCACGGCAGGACAATTTCTGGCACGTTTCACCAAAGACGTAAAGTGGGCGCACCTGGATATCGCCGGAACCGCATGGGTCAGCGGCGATAAAAAAGGCGCTACAGGCCGTCCGGTTCCGGCGGTGGTTCAGTACCTGCTAACGGAAACATTCCGCGCAAAATCGGAAAACGACGATGTCGACGGATACTGAGAAAGATGTGCTGTTTTATGTGTTAAACAGCACCGAGCCTGAAAAACGCGAGCGCTTTTTAAGCAAGTTACTGAAAAAAATTCAGTCCGAAAAACGCCGTTGTGACGTTCGTTTTGAAAACGAACAGGAAGCCTTACGTTATGATTTAACCTTGTGGGATTTTCAGCCCCAGAGTTTTATTATTCATAGCGTAAAAAATGCCGTTCCGGCTCCGATACAGCTACACGGCGAACGGATTTATCAACCTTGTAAAGATGTGCTGATCAACCTGCATACGGGCTTTTCGGAAGACTTTTTCAATTATCAAAGAACCATTGAAATTTTGGATCAGACCGAATACCTGGTGCAAATGGGTAGAGAACGTTGGAAAGCGTACAAAGCAAGAGGCATCGAGCCGACGGTACATAAAATCGGCTTCAATTAATCTTCTTTTGTAATCTCAATTACCCATTCACAAAAAAACCGGCATAAAGCCGGTTTTTTTAATATTTAACATCCATAAGCTCATCGAATAAGTCCTATCCCGAACGAATTCGATAAGCCTTTAATTGACTTCCACCACCCCTTGTCGACGGTTTTTTACCGCTCTACGAATCAAGGCAACAAATACCCCTAACATCAGCCCTAAAACAGCGCCAACGGCGATGATCAATGCTCTCTTAGGCTTGATCGGCTTAGCATCAGGCACAGCCAACTGATCGATAGTAACGACACCAAACTTATCGGCATCAATCTTCAAGTTTTCCAATTCGGATAACTGCTGCTGAAGTCCACGTAAGTTTGCAATAAAAGGGTCGTCATTTTGACGCGATTTCAATGCACTCAATTCGGCTTCCAGGAGTTTATAACCCAAATAATAAAGCGGCATACCCTGGTTTGCAATTCCATTAAATTTAACCTGAGGCCCCATGGAAATCGGTTCGGCGAAATCCAGCGAACGAGCGATATTGGCCGCTTCCTGCAATTGAGCAACACGATCCAAGCGGCGCTCTTTCTCAATTTGACGTAAACTCGCAATCTGGTCGCTAATACGTTGCTTGCGGATCTGTAACTCCGCCTGAATATTTCTCAGATACTGTTCACTGGTTCCGTGTTCCGCCAATCCGACAATCTCATTCAAAATTTGTGCCGTTTTTTCAGGCGGTAAAGCCAAAGCCAACTCTGCCGAAACCTCTTGAGACGCACTTTTTACCTTCGGAATCTGAAGCTTAAAACTCTCGGCAAATTTTTCAAAAGCACGGTTAGTTAAGGCTTCTTCTTTCGCTCCGTCAACTTGGCCGAGATTCTTTTCATACAATGTTACCAACCCGTATTTATTAAAAGCCTGCTTGAGCACCTCTCTCGATCGCAGCGATTTAATAAAATCCTCGTAAACCTCATCCGGTTTATAAAACGGCTTATTAGTCAATAAGTTCAAAGAATTCATCTCTTGAACGTCCTCAACCGACGGAGGTAAAAAATAAGCTTTTGACTGATAAATCGGCGTAGCCCAAAAAGCATAAGCTCCTGCCAATAGCGTTACGATAATCGCACTAGCGAGAATGAACCAACGTTCTTGCACCAACCCATTCCATAATTCAAACAGATCGATCTCGTCAGCATCCTGCATAACCTGACCACTCCCTTTCATACTATTCAACGAATTACTCATAGGTTGAGGTGTATCATCCATAAACATCCCTAAATCTTTTAATATTTAACGCTTAACAAAGTACGCCATTTTACTACATTATGGCAATATAAAGTAGACGGCATTTATATATATTCAATTTGAACTTATTTAGATTGTAATGCAGTATAAAATTTTTATAAGGTTTTTATAAGCCCGATGAAAACTCTTATTAGGATTATTACGTTCTATTTAATAACATTATTCTCTATAATGAATTAATCCATTCCATTCAAATACCAGTGTTAAGGAATCAACTCCATGGATGTCACCCAACTATTAGAATTCAGTGCGCAACAAGGCGCTTCGGATTTACACCTATCCGCCGGCCTTCCTCCAATGATTCGATTGGATGGCGACATCAAACGCCTGGATACGCCGCATTTAGAGCCCGAAGTCATTCATAAGATGATTTACGAGATCATGAATGACGATCAGCGTAAAAACTTCGAAGAACATCAAGAACTGGATTTTTCATTCGAACTGACGAATATCGCTCGCTTTCGTACCAACGTTTTTATGCAAAACCGCGGAATCGGCGCCGTCTTCCGTACGATTCCAAGCGACATCCTAACATTGGAAGACCTTGCCGCCCCTGCTATTTTCAAACAAATTGCCGAAACCCCGCGCGGTATCGTACTGGTTACCGGACCAACCGGTTCCGGTAAATCGACTACCCTGGCAGCAATGATCGATTACCTCAACGAACGCAAGAATTCGCACATCCTAACCATTGAAGATCCAATCGAATTCGTACATCAGTCAAAACGTTGCTTAGTTAACCAGCGAGAGGTCCATCGCGACACCCACAGTTTCTCCAACGCTTTAAGAGCCGCGTTAAGGGAAGACCCCGACATCATTCTAGTCGGTGAGATGCGTGACTTGGAAACCATTCGTCTTGCGTTAACGGCAGCGGAGACCGGGCACTTGGTCTTCGGAACTCTGCATACCAGCTCCGCAGCAAAAACCATCGACCGTATCATCGACGTTTTCCCAGCCAATGAAAAAGCCATGGTACGCTCAATGCTCTCGGAATCCTTGAAAGCGGTTATTTCCCAAACGCTACTCAAACGAGTGGAAAGCGGTCGTATTGCCGCGCATGAAATCATGCTCGGTTCCGCAGCAATCCGAAACTTGATTCGCGAAGACAAAGTCGCACAAATGTACTCGACCATCCAGACCTCCAACCAACTAGGTATGCAGACACTGGATCAAGATCTTAAACGCTTGGTGTCGGAACACAAGATCACGTTGGAAACGGCTCGTGCCAAAGCCGTCCATAAAGAAAGCTTTATGGCTTAACCGCGTTTGACCAATCCATAGCCGTAAACAGGAGTCCACAAATGTCCAACGAGCTTAAAGAAGAACTCAATCAGCTACTTATCCATTTCTCACAGAATGGAGGTTCCGACCTTTTCATCACGGCCGGCAGTCCTGTCATCATGAAAAAGGACGGTGCGTTACAAAAACTGACCGAAGTCAAAATGACACCGGCTATGACGGCTGAATTCGCTTATGCATTAATGAACGACGATCAACGGGAAACATTCGACAGTACCCACGAATGTAACTTTGCCTACCACATCCCCGGAACGGCACGCTATCGTGTAAACGTCTTCATTCAACGCGGCACACCGGGCTTGGTCATTCGTTCGGTTCATACCGACATTCCACAATTTGACGACTTGGATCTTCCGCCGATCTTAAAGGAATTAATCCTGGCAAAACGAGGAATGATTTTGGTCGTAGGTGGAACAGGTTCCGGTAAATCCACCACCTTGGCAAGTTTGCTGGATATCCGCAACCGCGAAACGGACGGACATATCATTACGATCGAAGACCCGATCGAATTTGTACATTCACACAAAAAGAGCATCGTGACCCAGCGCGAAGTAGGTGTGGACACCGAAAGCTACGATGCGGCCCTGAAAAACACGCTCCGCCAGGCGCCGGATGTCATCTTGATCGGGGAGATTCGTTCCGACGACACTATGAATCACGCTGTCGCCTTTGCAGAAACCGGTCACTTATGTCTATCGACACTGCACGCCAACAACACCAACCAGGCTTTGGATCGTATCATCAACTTTTTCCCGCCGATTCAACGCAATCACGTATTGATGGATTTGTCCTTGAACCTACGAGCGATGGTTTCCCAACGTTTGATTCCTAAAATCGGCGGCGGACGAATTGCCGCGGTTGAAATCATGATCAATACACCGCGTATGCAGGACTTAATCTTTAAGGCCGACATCACCGGCATTAAGAAGCTCATGGAAGAGTCGGAAGATCAATATATGCAGACTTTCGACAAGGCACTTTTCGATTTATATGAAGCCGGCAAGATCAGCTATGAAGAAGCCTTGCGTAACGCCGACTCGATGAATAACCTACGCCTGAAAATCAAACTGGAGAGTAAACTCCCGATGCCGGAAGTCGCTCGCAGAGAAATGATGGATGCAAACTTCAAAGTTCAGGAAGAAAGCGAAGATTAAATTCGGGGATACCCGCCGCAATTCAACTGCCCTGTTCGAATTGCGGCATCACCCAACCTCCAAATGATCGGAGTTGTTCCCACTCATACCTTAGCGCAAATCACCTACCCCGACCATCGTACTTTTCAGGGTTTTAATTTGATCACGTAACGAGGCGGCCTCTTCAAAATCCAACGCTTTCGCGGCTTTATACATCTCTTTCTCGAGCTTTTTGATCTGACTAGCCAATTCAGCCGGTTTTAAATGCTTAAGCTCGGGATTGTAATGCCCTTGAGGCTCTGCCGCTTTCTTGGAGGATGAAGGTTTAGCCGACTTACTGGCATAAGGCGAATCTTCTAGAATATCACTTACTTTCTTATTTAATGCCTGCGGTGTAATCCCCAGTTTTTCATTATGCACAATCTGCTTGGCACGACGACGTTCGGTTTCGTCGATTGCTTTTTTCATCGACTTAGTGATCTTGTCCGCGTACAGAATTGCCTTACCGTTGACGTTACGTGCCGCACGCCCGATGGTCTGAATCAAAGAACGGTCCGAACGCAGGAAGCCTTCCTTATCGGCATCCAAAATGGCCACCAGTGCCACCTCCGGAATATCCAGCCCTTCTCTAAGCAAGTTGATTCCGACCAGCACGTCGAACTCTCCCAAACGCAGGTCACGGATAATTTCTATACGCTCCACCGTATCGATATCGGAATGTAAATAGCGCACCCTAACCTGATGATCCTCCAAATATTCAGTCAGGTTTTCCGCCATACGCTTCGTCAACGTTGTGACCAAAATACGCTGATTCATCTCAACACGCGGACGAATTTCACCTAGAAGATCATCCACTTGCGTCAAGGCCGGACGCACCTCGATTTCCGGATCCAACAGACCGGTCGGGCGCACAACCTGCTCAACCATGTGCGAACAATGTTCCGCCTCGTATTTACCCGGCGTAGCCGAAACGAAAATGGCCTGAGGCATCAGTTGTTCAAACTCTTCAAACATCAAAGGACGGTTATCCAAGGCCGACGGCAAACGGAAACCGTAACTAACGAGGTTCTCTTTACGGGAACGGTCCCCTTTATACATGCCGCCGATCTGAGGAATGGTCACGTGACTTTCGTCAATCACCAGCAAAGCATTTTTAGGAAAATAATCCATTAACGTCGGCGGCGGAAAACCGGCTTCACGTCCCGAAAGATAGCGCGAATAGTTTTCTATTCCAGTGCAATACCCAAGTTCCAGCATCATCTCAATGTCCAACTTGGTTCTTTCTTCCAAACGCTGGGCTTCCACCAGCTTATGCATCGAACGCAGTTGCTCTAAACGTTCTTTCAGTTCTACTTTGACTTTCTCGACTGCTTCCATAACCCGTTCGCGCGGCGTCACATAGTGAGACTTAGGATAAACCGTCACTCTAGTCGGTCGCGCAATCACTTCGCCGGTCAACGGATCAAACCAAGCAATACTTTCGACTTCATCGTCAAACAACTCGATTCTCACCGCATATTCCTCCGCTTCGGCCGGAAAAACATCGATCACATCACCGCGAACCCGGAAAGTCCCTCGCCAAAGCTCAATGTCGTTGCGGTTGTATTGCATCGAAGTCAATCTGGCCAGAATATCGCGCTGTGAAATACTGTCCCCCAAACGCACCTGCAAAATCATCTTCAGGTACATTTCAGGATCACCCAAACCGTAAATTGCAGAAACCGTGGCGATCAGTATGACGTCTTCCCGTTCCAACAGCGCCTTGGTAGCCGATAGACGCAATTGCTCAATCTGTTCGTTAACCGAAGAATCCTTGGCAATATAGGTATCCGAGGCGGGAACATAAGCTTCAGGCTGATAATAGTCGTAGTAAGAAACGAAATACTCGACGGCATTATTAGGAAAAAAACCTTTCATTTCTCCATATAACTGTGCCGCTAAGGTTTTGTTATGAGCCAGGATAATCGTCGGGCGCTGGACAGTCTGAATAACATTGGCAACCGTAAAGGTTTTACCCGAACCGGTTACCCCCAAAAGGGTCTGAAACGCCTCGCCATCCCCCAAACCTTCAACCAATTCTGCGATCGCAGTCGGTTGATCTCCGGCCGGCTGATACTGAGATACCAATTCAAATGCTTTTGCCACAACAAATCCTTTAAAAAGTTCGCTAAAATCCAGTAGAATGACAGTTTTATGAAACGTCTCGTTGAGACAGATAAAATAAGACCGAAATTCAAATATCTATTATACAAGCTCCACCTATTTCGAGAGAAACATTACATGGCAACCCTATCTAATCGCGTCAATCGAGTACAACCCTCTTTAACACTCATTATTACCGCTAAAGCTGCCGAACTGAAACGTGCAGGGAAAGACATTATCAGCCTAGGCGCGGGCGAGCCAGATTTTGACACGCCGGATCATATTAAAGCGGCAGGAATCAGAGCGATTGAAAACGGGCAGACGCGTTACACGGCCGTAGACGGAACACCTGAACTTAAAGAAGCGATTCAGGCCAAGTTCAAGCGCGATAACCATATCGAATATCAAGCTAATCAAATTTTGGTCTCCTCCGGTGGAAAGCAAAGCTTTTTCAATCTATGCCAAGCGATTTTAAACGAAGGCGATGAAGTCATTATTCCGGCACCTTACTGGGTTTCTTATCCCGATATGGCATTATTAGCCGGTGGCGAACCGATCATTGTCGAAGCGGGGATTGAGCAGGGCTTCAAGATCACGGCAGAACAATTGGAACAAGCCATTACACCGAAAACGAAATTAGTGGTCATCAACAGCCCTTCCAACCCAACCGGAGCGGTTTACTCTGCGGAAGAATTAAAAGCACTAGGTGATGTACTGAAGAAATATCCGGACATCATTATTGCGTCGGACGATATGTACGAACATATTTTGCTGGGCGATATGCCGTTTACGAACATTCTTGAAGTCTGCCCTGAACTTTACGACCGTACCGTCGTATTGAACGGGGTTTCTAAAGCCTACTCTATGACGGGTTGGCGTATCGGCTATGCGGGCGGTCCGGTGGACATCATCGCCGGTATGCGTAAAGTTCAGTCGCAAAGTACATCGAACCCTTGCTCGATCTCTCAAGCGGCTTCCGTTGAAGCTTTAAACGGCTCGCAGGATTGTATTCAGACCATGCTGGTGGAATTCAAAAAGCGTCATGAATTTGTGGTCGAACGTATCAATCAGATTCCCGGCTTTAAATGCATCCATGCAGACGGCGCTTTCTATGCTTTCATGGACGTATCTGAAGCCATGAAAATGAAAGGTTTTGAGACCGATACCGATTTCACGGCCGCGATCTTAGAAGAACAATTGGTGGCTGCGGTACCTGGTTCGGCATTCGGAGCGGATAAACACCTTCGTATCTCGTTTGCGACCAGCATGGAAAACTTAGTCAATGCACTGGATCGTATGGATGCATTTATGCAAACAGCCTAAATTTATTGGCTCTGCTTAAAAACGAAAAACCGGCCATAGAGCCGGTTTTTTTATATTTCAATTTCTCACTCTTTCCAATCCGCCCTTACTCTCCAGAATACCGCAAACCTCGGCAATCCCCTCTGGGTTAAACCACTGAACCGGAACGTCACTACTGAACCGATTGCAGGTGGTTTAGCACGCTGTATATCGTTTAAACCACTGCCAAGCTTGATCGTACGATTCTTGGCACTAATCAATTTATCAAATTGCCCCGGCATTAATTCACAAACTAAAGCCCCAACCTTTCCCCGATACTTACCTTTACCTTTTGTATAGCCTCTGACAATACATTCCGCATCCTCTTTCAACTTCATTTTTAATGCCGTATCGGAGCGACCCTGCTGATATCGTACCTCAGGATTCCTTAAGACAAGTCCTTCTCCACCCAAAGCCACCACTTGCCGTAAATAACTTTTAATCTCCTCGTTCGAACTAACCGGGGCTTGTTGAATGATACGGATATAGGGCGCAGGAAAACGCTTTAAATAATCTCTCAATACATCCAAGCGATCAATCAAGCCGCCTAATTGCTCCGGCACCTCGAAAACGTGATAAGTGATTTGCCGCCACCCATCATGCGGAGCTTGCCGCCTTACGATTGATACGGTCTCTTCAAACGCGCCTCTATCCAACCAAAGCTCACCATCCAATGCAAAAGGGGGAAAGCTTTCGACAAACCACTTAGGAACCGCGAAAAGATTTCCCTGACGACTCATCAGATGCTCTCCATTCCAATACGCTCTGACGCCATCAAGCTTCTCACTCATTAACCACCCCTGGACATCCAAGCTGGCATCGTAATTTTTTAAAAGCAATAAATTTGGTCGATTAAATTCATTTAATGTTTTTTGCATCGACTGTTCGGCGGAACAAACAAAGCTGGATACGCACAGTAACCACATACAAAAAAGGCCCGATATAATTACCGGGCCTTTGTTTTTACTTAAGACATTTTCTCGAAAAATCATGTTATAGAAACCTGTCTAAAAAAAACGGAATCAATACACATCATTTCTTTTTGGCAACAAAACGTAAATCCGCTTTGATCTTTTCGAGTGTTTTCTCTCCAATCCCTTTTACATTTAGTAAATCTTCTGGGCGAGAACAGGTTTTCTTCTTACAGTAAGCTGAAATCGCAGCTGCTTTAGAAGGCCCTATCCCCTTCAGTGCCTCGGAAATTTCTTCTACCGATGCCGTGTTTACATTGACCGGACTCGCCAATACGGTGGAAGAAAATAATAATCCAACCATCAATAACAGTGTTTTAACATTCATCGCGTCCTCTCCTTTTAATCATATGAAGATACGCAATTTAACGCATCGATATTCATATTAACCAAAAGAGGACAAATATGCAAAAGCAGGATTAAAAAAGAAAGTATGCCTTACTCGATAGATGGCTTTCCAGATATGGCATTACCTGCTTTCCAATTACGAATAAGCACAATAAAAATAGCGAGCATCAAACCAAGCAGAAAAGAAACCGCAACCATCAAGCCTCGTTTCGGTTTCGACTTTTCTTCTGGAACGACGGCAGGATCGATTACCTTAAATACATACTCTGTATTGGTCTTCGCCAAGGTAATGTTTTTAACATGCTCTTCAATCAAACCAAATAGGATCTCACGCAACTCCAACAAGTTTGTTTGTTTGATTTGTTCTTTCAAGTACTTAATGGTTTTTTCCGAATTCGCAATCATTTCATTACGAAGGCGTTTATTTAAATCGTCAACCATCTGATTAGCCCAATCTCTAGCTTGAACAGGGTTATACCACTGAATAGACAAGGTGATCACACCAGATTTCTTATCATCAGACACTCGCATTATTTCATTACTGAATAGCTTATAGGCCTGCCACAAACTCGGTTCACCCAAGGCCAACTTTTCTTGTCCTTCATAATTCGAAACGGCTCCTTGACGCAAACCAATGACCCCCTTTAACCGCTGAAGAACATCCGGGGAATCTTCTCTCCAAGAGGCCGATTCACTATCCCATCGAACAGAAAACAATTCGGGCTTTAACTTATGTCGTAGAATGAAATCGTTAATAAACTTTCTGGATTTCAAAACACTGATGGCCTGCTGGGTACGGTCTCCTCCGCTCTCGGGCAAGTCAATCCCGGCCATACTTGCTAACCCGCCGTATTTTGATGCCAAACTCGCCATTCCTCCCGACGAATTTGAATTAACCGGCACCATCACAACTTGTGCTTGATATTGATTCGGTATTTGGAAAGAAACAATGGCAGTAACCAATGCTAATCCAAAACTAATAAAAGCAATAAACCACTTATGTTGACTCAAAACCGAAAACAATTCTCTCAAATCGATTTCATCATCGTTCATATCCCTAGGGTCATTTTGCCAATATTCTTCTTGCTTATTCGACCGAGTATTTTTTGACATGCCCATTAATCAAACACTCCAATCGCTTTCAGGGTTGCTCCCGTTACGGCAAAGTTCGCCAAAATTTTTGAAACCCCCGTCCAGGTAATCAAAGGATTCATGCGCTCAACATCCATCGGCACCACAATCGTATCGCCAGGCAGAATCTCTAAATCATCATCGCTTGAAAACCAACCCAGCTTAAGATGTTCAATTGCCCCGTCGCCGTGCACCACATAAATGGAATCGCTATCAGCACGTTTACTCAAACCACCACTCATTGCAATATAATCAGTAGCACGCTTGCCTGCTTCATGAACGACCGAGATCGTACGGGAAACCTCTCCCATAATCACAACTTCATTGGATCGTTTAGGAATGTAGAGAACATCTCCGTCTCGCATTTCAACATTCATAGTCGATTTGAAACGCTCGTTATTTTTCGGATCAAAGCCTACTACCAAACGACCGATGGCAGGCGTTTCTTTAATTTTCTCAATTAAAGCCTCTCCCATAGCCAACATAGCAGGACCGGCAGTCTTATTCTCCATAACACCGGCATCCCTTCTTGCAGCAAGCAACAGGTTCTTTTCCAATTCCATCGCCAGCTGTTTCAACTCTCTTGCTTCTTGCTCTTTCAGCTGCTCTCGGGTAAAAATCGTATTATTAGGCGCAGCCCATTCCGTAAAACCACCGGCACGTTCTAAAACGGATCCCAATGTTTCTCCCGGCGCAATCGTATAAGTACCAGGGTAACGAACCTCCCCTTTAAGCGTAATTTGTTGTGCCGCATCGTTCCAATCGGAAACCTGCTTAATACTTAACTGGTCATATGGTTTTAAATAAAAATTGTTTTTGGCCTCTCCCTTCATCGCTAACCCAAGGTTAAAATGAATTCGTTCTATTTCCCTTTTCTCACCCTTTACGACTTCATAACGAACCAAATCAGTTCCATTCAACATCGCTTGCGCTTTTAAACCGCCTGCCGCACGAACGAGGTCAGCAACTCGATCCTCACTGCTTAAAGGGTAAATTCCCGGGAAACGCACCATTCCTGTCACAGAGGCAAACTTGGCAATATTCTGTTTAGTGGCCTGCAAGTTCAGCTTTGCTAAAACGTCATCGATGACTTCTTTTCTTTTATCCGCATCGTCGCGATTGAGAATAAAAATCTGATCTTGAGGCATCAAAGCCACATCATCTTCCTGGCCTTTATGAATAGCACTCCAGTTAGCCGTAATGACCTCATAAGCCTCTCCAACTTGCTTTTGACGCAGAATCACCTGATAAGCTAAGTCGGCTGAACGTTCAAAATCACGATAACCTTCCAACAAACGCCCGATTGTCAGTCCCTCTTCCCATTGATATACGCCGGGATGGGTCACCTCGCCACTTAATTCAACGATACGATTCAGGTTGTCCGATACCTTTTTAACTAAAATTTCATCACCGTTTCTTAAAGCCGTATTCAAACCGGACTTATTAGAGATATCGACATTCTTAACCCCTAAATTTCCTTGGTTATCAACACGGGTAATGTTAACCACCTCCAAAAATGCGGTCGGCTTAACCCCTCCGGCCAGTCTTAACAATTGTTTTACGGTTTTCTCGTCTTTCAATTCATAAATTGCAGGACGGCCAACCTCACCATCAAGCGATACCAATTTCCCTGCCGATGGTATAAATACTGTATCTCCTGGCTGGAGGCGAACATCATCTTTAGTATCCCCATGAACTAACAGGTCATACAAATCCAAAGATGCAATCAAACGCCCCTTACGCTTCAACTGCACATTTCGGTAAGAGCCTAAATCCGATATTCCGCCACTGACATACAAAGCATGCGTCATCGTTGCCATGCCGCTCACCAAATAAGAACCCGGCGTTCTTGACTCTCCCATCACAAAAATTCTAAATGAGCGCAAATCTCCCATGGAAATACTGGCATTCACCCCCATTCCAAGATCTTCAATGCGTTTAGACAAAACCGACTTGGCTTCGGAAAAACTCAAGCCTGCCAAATTAACAGGGCCAATTTCCGGAAAATTTACTCTTCCATTACGATCGATCACCAATTCGTACATTTGGTTCTTTGCGCCGTAAAGTTGGACTTTTAATTGATCTCCGGGACCTAAAATATAGTCCGTCGGCACAGGAATATCATTGACGGGTGAAAAGGTAGTAGGTTGTCCCGCAAATAATTCGGAGCCGAATCGTTTTAATTTAGGACGAGTTTGAATTTCATTAGTCGCAAAATCCACTTCGGGGAACAATTCCAACTCGAGAGGTTTAACCGTATCTTGTAGCGGTTCAATTTTAGTTTGCTGTTGCATCTGTCCACTAAATTGACGACTGTCGAATCCTTGAGAATCCAACAACCTTTGCTGCTGCTCTTTAGATAAAGATTTAAAAAGATCAATTTGATCTTCGCTAGGAGTCGCTGCCAATGCCATTGAGCTAACTGCACTCCACAAAAGCAACAAACTTAACCTACTTATAGACCTAACATTTTTTCTAGAAAAACCAAACACTCGCCTTAACTCTCCAAAACAAACTATCGAACACATTTAAACAAGGAATATAAGCACATTTTTCATAAAAAGCCTACTTTTACCAGGCTTTTTTGGTAAATAACACAATGATATACAGATTAATTGCAGAACAGCGTCCGGTCTATAAGTGAAACTACCAATTTATGAAGTCTTATACTACGCGTTTCAAAGACCGGCAGTATAGACCAAAAAGAAGAAGGGATATTTTAAGAAAAAATGACATCTTATTAATGTCGATGCCCGGCAGAACCTCGGTTAGCCCAACATTAATTTAATTTTGTATTATTTTAAATAATCAACGACGCCAGAAGTATGACTGAACCCAGAAACGATACGACCCAACTGTTCTATAACGGCTTCATAATCATACCGTTCCAATGACGCTTCCAACTGAGCATACTCATCCATTAACTCTGGGTAAGTTAAGAATTCTTCATGTGCTTTCATAATCCTCGGATGATCGGTACCGTCAACATTATTCCCGATCAACAACTCTTCGTAGAGTTTCTCTCCCGGCCGTAAACCGGAATATTGAATTTCAATATCACCATGGCCAGCCTCATCCATAACCTCAAGCCCGGAAAGTTTAATTATTTTTTTGGCCAAATCCGCAATCTTGACCGGCTCCCCCATATCAAGCACGAAAACATCCCCACCAACACCCATTGAACCCGCCTGAACAACCAGTGAAGCAGCCTCGGGAATCGTCATAAAATAACGGGTGATCTCTTTATGTGTCACCGTTACCGGACCACCTTCAGCAATTTGCTTTCTAAACAGCGGAATCACTGATCCCGAGGAACCTAAAACATTACCAAAACGAACCATAACAAACCTGGTGTTGGGATATTCTAACTGCAATGCCTGCAAGGCCATTTCCGCCAAACGTTTACTCGCCCCCATTACATTAGTCGGTCGAACTGCTTTGTCGGTTGATATCAAAACAAAATTTTTAACTCCGCTCTCGGCTGCGGTTTTCGCTGCGATATGAGTACCGAAAGCATTATTAACAATCCCTTCTTGAATATTGTGCTCAACGATGGGAACGTGCTTATAGGCAGCGGCATGGTAAATAGTGCTGATTTCATATAAATCAATTACCCGACGGAGTTTTGACTCGTTAAGGACGTTCCCAACAATTGAAATTAGCTTTGTATCGCCTAATTCTTTGGATTTAGAAAGCTCGCTTTCAATGTTATAAAGTGCAAACTCATTGAGCTCATACAGTACCAACACTTTCGGACGCTGGTTTAAGACTTTTCTACATAGCTGAGAACCAATCGAACCTCCCGCTCCCGTAATTAAAACCCCTTGACCGGTGATGCAATGGGCAAGTAAGTCAGACTGAGGTGGCACTTGATCGCGCCCCAGTAAGTCTTCAATATTGACTTCTCTAATATCGGAGAAAGAGACTTTTCCCGCTACGATCTCGTCCATTGACGGTAACGTTGAGACTTTAACCGAATAAGGCTCAAGCCAATCCAAAATATTTTTTCTTCGAGATGCTTGAAGCGAAGGGATCGCCAAGAAAACTTCACTAACACCAAAATCCTTAATTAAATTATCCAGTGACTCTCGCGGATACACCCTTACCGATGTAATGTCATGACCTTGCAGGTTAACGTCATCGTCAATAAAACCGGTCACTTTAATTGAAGGAACTTTACTAATCGCACTTAATAGCTGTTTACCCGAAGTTCCAGCCCCAAAAATGACGACTTGCTTGCGATTTAACGACCTACCCGAAGCTACACCTTCAGACAACATCCAACGGGCCAATATACGCGTCGCAGAAATATAAAATAGAGCCAACAACCAAGTAATTATAATGGCCGACCTTGGGTATTTTAAATCAAACATAAAAATAGCAGCTGCCCAGACAACACAGACCAAAGTAACCGACGATATAACCGTTACTGCAAACTTATGTCCGATATAACGGATTACAGCGCGGTACAATCCTTGAGTAATAAAAACAGGTAACGCTAACAAAGGAAGTAATAGTATTGCGGGTACGTAATCGGCTACAGGAAAAACAGATTCACCAAAACGTAACCAAATCGCCAAAACGGCGGCAAAACTTAAACCGATGACATCAATAAGTATTGAAATCAAACGTTTTTGAACACGGGACAAAGAAAGTAGGGATCTGGCAAGTTTCATTAAAATAAATACTCAATTACAACTAAATAGAAAGAACCGTTCCCGGCGAATAAGTATGATACGGTTCAACACAAACGCCATAACCAGCACAGCACGCTGCTTGAAGCCATGCGGCGCGACCAATCTTAACACCACCGGCCAAAGACACTCCAACACCTAGATGTGAAAACTCTTGCAATTCACAATGGTGATCGACAGAGGCATTTACATTCACAACCACACCATCACCGATTAACGCTTCTGTTCCAATAATGGCTCCAGCCATGACTGCGATCCCCTGCCCCATTTGCGCCGAGGGCGAAACAAATGCCGCCGGATGAATTACATTAACCAACTGCCCGCCAAAACTTAAGATGGCACCAGTCACCTTCTCACGCAATGCATTATTGCCGATCGCAACAAAAAAAGTATCCACCAGCCCTAAAAATTCAGCTGCATTTTCAATCTTGCCTAACACCGGAAATGAAAAAGATTCGGAAAGCTCTGGAAATGCATCATCCAGAAAACCCACAACTTGATATTCTCGGGACAATTGCGCCGCTTCAGCGATCGCTTTGCCATGTCCACCCGCTCCGATTATCAATAACTTTTTCATTCAGCTTTTCCCGCATTATATTTCCATGCGAGCCAAATCAACGGAACGTACGAGACTAAAAGTCCCACAACACCATCTAACCAATCAATGGCCACCAAATATGCGACCGGAGACAGCCATAAAAGATTAATGGCCAATACAGCTAAAGTGACCGGCTTATGCCCTCCATGATGGCGAGAAGCAAACTGATAAGCGTGTGAACGATGCGCTTCGTACAATTTATCCCCTCGAATCAAACGTCGAATTAACGTAAAAGTGGCATCTACAACGAAGACACCCAATAAAATCAGCCACACCCACAGCATCTCAGAAACTATAGAAGCGGAGTACAACATCATGCCACCAAGCATTAAGCCTAAAAATCCACTCCCCGCATCTCCCATGAATATCTTTGCAGGAGGCCAGTTCCATGCTAAAAAACCTAAAACGGCAACGGATAAATAAAAATTTAACCACGCCTGTTCATTTTGAGCAAAAACAAACCATAAAATTAATCCTGCAACCAACGATGACGTCGCGGCCTCGACTCCTGCGATTCCGTCAATACCGTCCATAAAGTTATATAAATTCAAAATCCATGCGACCCCCAATACGGCAATTACATCGCCTATTAGCCCCCAATCTTGTTCAAACCCGAACAAATTAAAGACTGGCAACCCGCCCACAGCATATACCACCATAGCGGAACCGGATAAGTGCACCATTAGGCGAATTCCCGATTTAACATGCCCGTGGTCATCCAACCATCCAACTAAAGCCACTAAACTGCCAGCAATAAACAGCAGCCACAAACCGGAAAAAGCTAAAACGGCTAAAAATACCAACACAATTGCCACACCACCACCACGAGGTGTCGGCACGGAGTGAGAACTACGCGCATTAGGGATATCCATTACATTTTGCTTTAATGCATAAAGTCGCAACGCATACGTTAACCCCAAGGATGAAACTAAAGCTACCAATAAATAATAAAGATCAAACATCATTTTTTTCCAAATCGACCTTAACCATTTTAATTAACTGTTCATCCATCGATATCACCGGAGTCCATCCAAGCAAGTCACGCGCCTTACAACTGTCTATTTGCAACGAACCAAATAAACGCTTAGCAACGTTCCTCTTACCTACCAAGTTTGTGGCAAACACCATCATTCCGGTTGGCACGGGAATTAACCAAATTTTATCATTCAAAGCCTTGGCCACTTTTCGCAATAACTGCGTGGTCGAAACATCTTCGCCATCCGAGATCAAAAATACCTGATTCGATGCTTTTGGAGACTTTTGTCTATCTGAACACAGCGCAAGAAAATCTACCAGGTTTTCCAATGCAACCAAAGACCGACTATTGTTCACCGCCCCTAACGGCAATGGAATACCTTTATGTACCCAACGAATCATAGAAGCAAAATTAGCTCTTACACCTGGGCCATACACTAAAGGAGGACGAATAATCACAACTTCCATACCGGTATCTTCTGCCAGCTTCAATAACCCCATCTCAGCTTCATATTTAGACAAACCATAAGGATCAGTAGGTATATATTTATCCTCCGGTGTAAACACCTGACCTTCTTGTGTCATTTCGCCATTTACTTTAATAGAACTCAAAAAGACAAAACGCTTAACACCTGCTTCTGCTGCTAGGCGTGCCAATGACAAAGTAACATCACGATTCACTTTTCTAAACTCTGACAAAGGATCATCAGAAACATCTTGCATCATATGTACGCGAGCAGCAGCATGGACAACGACGTCTACGTTATTTAATTTCTCTCTTAAATCGACTAAACTCGATTTGCTTTCCAATAAGATTGATAAGTCACCGATTTCAATCTGTTCCACCTCTTCAGGTAACGATCCTGAAGACATACGAACCAAAGCTTTAACCGGAATACTCCGTGAAAACAACTCGGACACTAATGCTTGTCCTACAAATCCTGTAGCCCCTGTTACTAAAATCACAGTCCCTTTTCCTTTGACTGACCACTAAGCTCTATGAACCAATCTTCCAACTGAGTAATTAACTTATCGCGATCAAACTCATTATCTGCATAACGCTTTGCATTTTCGCCCAAGGCTCTTAATTCGCCACGGTCAAGACTAATCATCTTCTCAACATTACAGGCTAACTGCTCAAAATCTCCCGAATTCGCTATATAACCACACTTAGCCTCATCGATTACTCGAGAACCTTCACCTGAAAGCATTGTTAATATGGGTTTACCGGCCATCATATAAGATTGCACTTTCCCTGGAATAGTCATTTTAAATGCAGGGCTATCCTTCAAGGTCACCAACAAAGCATCGGCACAAGCATAAAAACTTGGCATCGACTCAAGTGGATGGCGCCCTAAAAGCGTCACATATTCCTCAAGCCCTCGACTCAAAACTTCAGACTGAACCCAGTCAAAAGCCCGACCATCACCCACAATAAAAAATATGGCATTGATCTTTTTTGATTTTATGATTTCGGCGGCATTCAGAATTGATGGAAAGTCCTGCGCTTCTCCAACATTTCCGGCAAACAGAATTTTGAAAGCACTTTTATGCCGCACAATTTCCTCTATAGGTGAAATCCCCTTCTCGGAAAAGACCGTCTCAGACCAACTAGGAAAATATTTAATCTTGTTCGTATCATCACAATAACGTGAAATACCAGTATAGAATGCTTTGGATTGACCCAAGACCAAATCACAGCGGTTATAGATAAAACGCACTAAACGTCCCACCCAACCAAGAATTTTAGGAGATTTTACAACACCGATTGCCTCTAGTGTCTCAGGCCACAAATCGAGCACCCAAAAAACCACAGGTGCTTTTTTAATTTTTTTTATAAAAATTGCGGGAAGGCAAACTGTAACGGGTGACGGCTCATAAACAAAAATGACATCAAACTGTTTTCGTCTCAACCTCCATGCTCCCCACAATGATGCAGAAAACACATACGACAAGTAATTGGATACAAGCTGAAGTGAACTACCTTTGCCCCTTGCAATCATTGGCACCCGTATAATTTCACACCCCTTGTAGTGCATGAAATTCGGTTTATTTTCACGATATTCAATGAAAACCTCACCGTCAGGATAATTGGGCTTACCTGTCAATACGGTTACTTCGTGACCACGATCGGCCAATTCAGCGCACAAGTCATTAATGCGAAAATTTTCAGGCCAAAAATATTGGCTTACGATCAAAATGCGCATCAATTAATACTTCTTCCAAACCACTCGATTAACATAATCGATATAACTATGAATAATGCGCACCATCTTGTCTGAGACATTCGGCATCGAATAATCATAAACTTGTCTGATCAAACGCTCGTCGTCCCTTGGCTGATCCTCAATCACGGCTAAGCTCTGCAAAATACGATCTTTTTGCAAACCCGTCATTATCACAGCAGCTTCCTCCATCCCTTCCGGACGCTCATGTGCTTCGCGCAAATTTAAGGCAGGGAAATTCAAAATAGAAGATTCTTCATTTATTGTACCGCTATCAGACAAAACGGCTTTTGCACAGAGTTGAAGTTTGTTGTAGTCCTTAAAACCAAGAGGCTTTAACAATTGGACTAAAGGATTAAACGTAACCCCCATTGCATCGACACGTTTTTGAGTACGAGGGTGAGTAGAAACGATTACCGGCAATTGATACGTTTCTGCAATCGAATTTAATGATTCAACCAAGTTTAAAAAGTTCTTATCCGAATCAACATTCTCTTCACGATGAGCACTAACGACAAAAAACTCGTGTTTATTCAAGTTCAGGCGTTCCAATACATCAGAAGATTCAATTCCCTCACGATATGTATTCAGCACCTCAAACATCGGACTGCCCGTTTTAATCACCATATCCGCCGGCAGTCCTTCGCGCAGCAGATAGTCTCGCGCAATCGAACTATAGGTTAGATTAATATCCGCCATATGATCGACCAATCTGCGATTAATTTCTTCCGGAACTCGCTGATCAAAACAACGATTACCCGCTTCCATATGGAACGTCGGGATCTTTCTGCGCTTAGCCGGCAAAACCGCCATACAGCTGTTTGTATCCCCTAAAACCATTAAAGCTTCCGGTTGTACTTCTGCAAGCACCTTATCAACAGAAATAATCACATTTCCGATCGTTTCGGCTCCTGATGCTCCAGCAGCACCTAAAAAATAATCAGGTTTACGAATACCAAGATCATTAAAGAAAATTTCATTTAACTCATAATCATAGTTTTGTCCCGTATGAACAAGAATATGTTCGCAGAATTCATCTAGCTTTTTCATTACACAAGACAAACGTATAATTTCCGGACGGGTACCAACCACCGTCACAACTTTTAATTTCTTCATTTCAATCCTTAAAGCGGTTTTGCATAAGTATCTGGATTTTCTCTATCAAAAATCTCGTTAGCCCACAGCATAACAATCATTTCATCGTCGCCGATATTCGTAATATCGTGAGTCCAGCCCGGGACGGTTTCCACAACCACCGGATCGTCACCATTCGTTTCCAGCTCATAATATTCATCGGTTAGGACATCGCGGAATTTAAACAGCGCTTTCCCTTTTAAAACTAAAAACTTTTCAGTTTTTGAATGGTGGTAATGCCCGCCTCGGGTAATACCAGGATGAGCTGTAAAAAATGAAAACTGACCGCTGTCTTTGGTTTTAAGCATTTCTACAAAAACGCCTCGCTCATCTCCGTGCTTGATTAAAGGATATGAAAATTGTTCAGGCTTCAAATAACTTAAATAGGTTGAATGTAATGCTCGATCCAACCCCGTGCCAACAGGTTCGGTTACCAAGTTTTCACGACTGGACTTATAGGCTTGGATTTTATCCGCTAAATCCCCAACCGTGATTTCATAGACTGGCGATACTTCGCAAAACGTAGTCTCTTCAATTGCGCCATCCACAATCGAAATAAAGCGCTTCACAACGTCATCCACATATACCAATCTAACCAAGTGACTCGGATCATTAATCTGTATGGGAAGATCATTTGCTATATTGTTACAAAAAGTAGCGACCACTGAATTATAGTTGGGCTTACTCCACTTACCAAAAACGTTAGGCAGCCTGAATATATAAGCCGAAGCACCACTTTTTTCAGCATAACTTTTGATAGCCTGCTCCGCTTCCAATTTACTTTTACCGTAAGGATTATCCAATGCCGCCTGAATGGATGATGTATATAAAACAGGAACATCTTTACCCGTCTTTTCAAGCATGCGACATAGTTCACGGGTTAAATCTGCATTTCCTTCCGTAAACTCAGATTCTGTCTTTGGTCGGTTGACGCCTGCAAGATGAAATACAAAATCGACATCTACAAGCTTCGATTCCAAACTCTCAACATCGTCTTCACGAGAAAATAAGACAACCTTCAAATCTTGCCTTTCTGACAAATGAACACGCAAATTTTTTGCCAAGAAACCGTTTGCGCCAGTGATTAATATTTTCATATCATTCCTCTGCCGCAGCATGTTCTCCACGCACAATCTTTTGCATAAATTCCAATTTCAGAAGCAACTCTTTCATGCCTGCCACATCTAGGCGCTTTGTATTATGAGAGTTATAGTCTTCAAGGTGAGAAATTTTTTCATCCCCCTCTTCTACAAACTTAGCATAATTTAAATCGCGTAAATCAGGCGGTACACGATAATAATCACCCATGTCCTCAGAACAAGCCATCTCTTCTCGACTTAATAATGCTTCATATAACTTTTCACCATGTCGAGTACCAATAACATTGATTGGATGCTCTGGAAGTGACATCATTTCTCTCAACGCTACAGCCAAAGTCTCAACCGTGGCGGCTGGCGCTTTCTGAACAAAAATATCGCCATTATTACCATGCTCAAAGGCATACAAAACCAAGTCCACTGCGTCCGCCAATGTCATCATAAAACGCGTCATATTCGGGTCAGTAATGGTTAAAGCTTGGCCCGCTCGCATTTGCTCTATAAATAATGGAATAACCGAACCACGAGAGGCCATCACATTACCGTAACGAGTTCCGCAAATGACTGTTTGCGCATCATCTACATTACGGGATTTAGCGACCATGACTTTTTCCATCATCGCTTTTGATATACCCATTGCATTAATAGGATAAACGGCTTTGTCGGTACTTAAACAGACCACTCGCTTCACTTTATTCTGAATCGCAACTTCCAGTACATTTTCAGTTCCTAATACGTTTGTCTTAACCGCTTCCATAGGATGAAATTCACAAGAGGGAACTTGTTTTAATGCCGCCGCATGAAATATAAAATCCACACCACGAGTCGCATTCAAAACACTTTGAAAGTCTCGCACGTCGCCAATATAGAATTTCAATTTAGAATTGGCATACCTCTTACGCATATCGTCCTGTTTCTTTTCATCTCGAGAAAAAATACGAATTTCTCTTAAATCAGAATTCAAAAAGCGCTTTAACACCGCGTTACCAAACGATCCTGTACCGCCGGTAATCATTAATACTTTATTGTTAAACATTACTTGCTCCAAAATAGACCTTATCAACAAATTGAGAAAGTGTTGCCTCCAAGTCAGTCTCCCAAACAAAATTTTCCTTAGAATTTAATACAAGGTCTTTGTAAGCCCCATAACTCCCTGAAACCAACTCGTAGGATTGTTTAAAACCCTCAAAGTCATTAAAGGTTTTACCAATTTTATACTCACTATCGAAAGCAGAAGGGTTTACTTTTTGATGTAGTAAAACAGGTATGCCTAGATTCACATATGAATACACTTTGTTAGGCGATGATATTTCATTGATTCCAACTCTATATTTATCATCCCAACCAAAGAATAAGCCAATGATTTTTTTTGATTGACAAACTTCAACCATATCTAAATCTTGCTTAAACTCACCCATATAAACAAAATAAGGCTTAGCGGATAATAATTTAAAAACTTCTTCTGAAACAACCTTACCAAAAACATAAAGTTTAAAGTCATGAATTTTAGCAAGTTCATCTAAATACAATAAAGTTTCAGGAAGATCACGTCCATTTACAATGTTACCAATCCATAAAAAGTCAGAGGAACCATCGGGATAATCCCCTATCTCCATGCCTGATTTAAGTTTTTCACGTGTGTTGGGTATAGAGATATAATCTAACCCCCTACAATTTCCTAACCAATCCAACAAACTTACAACCTGTGCTTTAGAAATACCCACTGCACCGTTAATCATGCAGCCTTTATTACGACGAAAATAAAAGGCAAAAATAGAAAGCAATAGAGATCCTATCAACTTATTGACTACGCTTCGTTTAATGAACTTACCAAGTTGATAGTGTACCTCCCAGTGAACAAAATCATGGTAATCTAAAGAAATCTTAGGACCATCACCGTATAATTTTCTTAACCGGTTTGCTAATAGCAAACCAAGAAGTCCTGAATCATGGATATAAACATTATCAACAGATAAATTATTGTCCCTAATAACATGAATAAAGGGGGTCAATTGTGGAAGTGCCCTAAACTTTGGCGTTGTATTATCAACATACAAAACACTAACATTATTAGGAAAGGCAAACGTACCTTTAAGACTTGACCGTGATTCATAAATCAAGACAATCCGATCAAACTTTTTTGAAAATACATCAATAGTGCGATTCACTCTTCGATCTATTTCATTGTGCCCAGGTGCTAGCACTATTAAACTTTTACCTTTCATAAACTACTCTTTAGCCACTATTTTTCTCTTATAGAGGCGATGAAATAAAAATAGAAACAACATAAATAAATAGGCATTTGGAGAAAAAAGCAAACCCTTGAAATTTAACCAGAGACCTGCAGAAAACCAAATTAAGGAAATAAACTTGTTATCAAACGCCCTAAATGAAAGCAGGAAAAGAAAAATAAAGACCAAGCTAGTAAAAAATAATCCACCGTAATTTACTAAAATAACCCAACCTGAATCGACACTTATTTTATGGCCGGATTGGAATAAATAGTTACCAGTACCAAACAGAACTTCAAACCAACCTGTATTCAAAAATATAAAATGATTTTCTAATAGATAGCCAATTGTCCGCGTACCGCCTGAATTCAATTCAGCCTGTAATCTCGTGGGGAGATAATCACTATAGAAAAAAACTAGAACTGATACTGTAAGTATAAATGTCGCAATACCAAAAAAAACTTTCACAACATTATTTTTTGTGCCTCTTGTGAGCATTCCCATTAATAAAGCAACAGCAACATTATTTGAATTAAAAATCTGCGTTACCAATGTTGCAAGACTTAACAATCTAACACCTAACAACGTAAATGCAGTTAAAACCATTACAAATGGAGATGTGTAATTAATTTCAACAGCATAGCCAAAACCGCGTGTATAGTAATTCCATTCATGAATAATATTCACACTATTAGACATCGCCATTAGAGCATATATAAAATCCTTACCACCCGGCACAAAAAAGGTATACAACCAAAACACTAACTGTCCGGCGAAAGCCCAATAAACTATTTTTGATAACTTCACACCTTCATTTTTAACAAAAAACCATACAACAAAAAGAGCTGGCAATGCTGACATAACAACAATCATTGAAGCTCTTAACGTAAAAGCATTAGTCAAATTATTAATTAATGCACCGGTTGAAATATCGATAGCAAGTGCAAATATTGTTATCGTAAAAAAAACTACTAAAAGATTTAAACCTAGCGCATTAAGAAAAAATCTCCTGATATTTTTTTGCAGTAGAAAGAAAGATGCAAAAAAACCTAGAAACAGAGATAAGTAAATCCCAGTATAAAAAACTGGAATTCTAAAAAATACAATAAAAAATATTGAAATAAAAACAATGGTTTTCATATTTAAAATTAAGTCATAACCCTTAGTTATTTTACGTTGTTTGTTTTCTCAGCAAATGTTTCCTTTGTTTCAAGGGAAACATTTTCACAGAAAGAATATTTCGCAAGCTATTGCAGAAAATATGCAATCAGTAAAACCCACCCTGAAGAGCTTATGTTTTCATTGCGTTTCATCTGTTGCATGCAATAACTTCTTGATAACTGCTGGGGAACCTGCAATTAGCACACATCCTTCGGTATAAGATTTAGTCACCACGCTACCAGCAGCAACAACAGTATTAGGTCCCAACTCAACACCTGGCAATATGACACAATTCATACCAATCCAACAACCCTCCCTAATTACAACATCTTCACCCTCCAGATGAGTTTGTGGTTTCATAGGGTCATGATTTGCTGTTATAACTCCAGTGTTAGGACCAATATAAACATCTTTCTCAACAATGATCTTTCCTGCAAAGTTTTGATAATAACAGCCCGGCGACATTAGATTATTAATTGAGTCTAAATGTATCGTTAAATTTTTTGTTGAGGCAATAGTGCACGTAGGATGAACTGGGTATGATTTAAATCTATTAAACCCCAGAATACGTTGGAACCAAAATGACTTTAAAAGCCAGATAAACCCAATATATTCAGTTTTAAAATACTTCGATTTGAATATTTCTGACTTATAACCTAAAGCTATCGCAAGCATCATTATAAAAAGCTTACTAAAACTGGAAAAAATTATTTTTTTTATTACCCTTTTCATTTTATGCCCTTAGAAAAAGAATTTGTCTTATAAAGAACCCACAAATAAATCAATGAATAACTTGTAGAAATAAGCATTAAAGCCATGTTCACATCTTTAGTTAAAAAGAAAGTCATAAGAATTCCAGATAGTAAAACCACTTGCATCAAAAGATCTTCTTTTTGTTTTTCAGCAATGACAAATAAAACACTTAATGGGCTGGCTATAAACTGCAAAAAAAACATCGGTACAAGTATCTGAGCATATACACCAGCAACTCTCCATTCTTCACCAAATACAAATCCAAAAAGCTGGGGAGCCATAAACAATAAAACTAATGACGGTAAAATTGAAATAGCGGTTAATTTTCTTACTGTGCTCAAAAATTCAACTCTACATTCACCACGTTCTGCATAGGCTTTACTTGCTTGTTGTCGAAATACATCACCTACAGCACCCCCAACAATGGTTATAGGTGCACCGATGACTCGCTGGACAAGCAGAAAAAAACCAGCAACAGATGAGGAAAAAAGGATATTAAACAATATATTCGGCAGCTGTCTTGAAGAAGCATTCATCGTGTGCGCTACAACTAAATACTTAGGGAAATTAATGTAACGTTTAGCCAGTGCTATTAATTTTAGTTTATGAGGCTTATGAATAACTCGAGTATCTTTAATAAATTTCTGTCCCATATATAACGTTGCAGCTACCTGCCCCGCAACCTGCCCTATTATTAGACCTAGGGCTGAAAGTTTAGTCAAAAAACCAATTCCAATTTGGCTAACCACCATTGTTGAACTTAAAACGACCCGGCTATTGGCCATATTACGGTAGGCTTTTTCGCGATTAAACCAATAGTACAGCGATTGATAAACTCCCATAAAAAAAATGCTTAAGGGTATCCAGTAGAGCCAGTTTGCAATATTTGTATTATTTAGTAGGACAGCTATTTGCCTCTCAAACAGCCAAATGAACAAAAGTGTTAACAAACTCACTAGCGTTGAAATCACACAAGACAAAGTTACAATCTGATAGGCATCATCTCTTCTTTTTGGCAACACTATAGCTAGCTCATAGCGTGCTGTAGCCAAAACAGACAATATAGAAACTACTGCAAAATAGAAGGCAAATAGACCGAAATCTTCAGGCGTAAATATTCTTGTTAAGATCGGCGCGGAAGCTATTGGCAATGCCTGCGCAATGGTTGTGCCAGTCATTAAGGTCAAGACATTACGGCTGAATTCAGATTTTGGCTTTAGGCGTTTGATCATTTACCAGTGTCCACTTCAACTTCTTGGCCTAAATGTTTTATTTCAGATGCGGATAAACATGAATTTTCACTGATTATTTTTGCAACTTTTTTTCCTAATTGCCGCGAAGTTGTCCATTTTCCGCCAAATACGCTGATAACTTTTTGATTTTGTTGGATGGAGTATTCGCGGGTGGCTTTGTTGGCATTGTCAGCACTTTTGATTAGTGGGCGCATGCCAGCAAAACTTTTTACGATATTCTGTTTACAAATCTTTTTTTTGAAATAGTAGTTATAGGCATTGATCAAGTAGTCTATTTCTAGTTCACCGGGTTTTACTTCTTCGTTTAGGCTTTGTCGATGTTCGGTTGTACCAATCAGGGTTTTTCCTTGATAGGGTAAAACAAAGAATATACGAGATTCATTTGGAATCTCGAGGAAATAGCCGTTTTGTACGGGGTAATCAATTACAATATGGCTACCGCGGACTAGATCTAGTGTGTAGTTGGACTTGATATTGCTCTGTTTTAGCAGCTGTTCCGCCCAAGGGCCGGAAACATTGATGATTTGATCGAAAGTTTGGGTCGTGCCATTGGAAAGAGTTAGCCTGCCTTGTGGGTCAAGCATGGTGACTTCAGCATGTTCGTGTATCACCAGACTTGGTTGTTTTTTGGCCTCTTCAAGTGCCCATAGGCCGAGTTGGTAATCGTCCATTTGTGCATCGAAATAACTGAAACCTTTAATAAGATTTTCGTTTTTAAGTTCTGGGCACGCCTGTTGCATTTCCTCCTGGCTTAGACTTTGATACTGACCGATATTTTGTTTGCCCGCCAGGGTGCTGTATAGCCATAAGCCGATTTTGTAAATCCATGCCGGGCGACGGCTGGTTTTGTAGATGGGGATATAAAATTTTAGCGGTTGTGCAAGTTGTGGCGCTTGACTTATCCACCATAGGCGTTCTTTCAGGGCTTCTCTAACCAAACGAAACTCGTAATTTTCTAGATAACGCAAACCACCATGCAGCAACTTGGAGGAAGCGGATGAGGTTTGTTTCATCACCTCGCCTTTTTCATATAGCGTGACGCTATGACCTTGCTTGAGCAATTCCCAAGTGGTCATAATGCCGTTAATACCTCCGCCGATTACTGCTATGTTCATGCAAAATATTCTTTTATTGCAGTTACGACTTTCGCTAGGTCTTGTTCTTTTAGGTGTTCGCCAATAGGCAAGCTGAGCAGTGTGGTGTCGGATTGGTTTGCGAACAAGTCTTCGGCACCTTGACCGGTGTAGTCATATGCTTTTAACTTAGGCAAAGAAATTGGGTAATGAACACCGGTTTGAATCTCTTTATCAGAGAGAAATTTAGCTAGGTCATCCCGTTTGTCTGTGCGAATCACGAATAGATGATACACCTGTTTTGCCCATTCTTGTCTAACAGGCAAAACAATTTGTTGCACGTCTTTTAGGTTGGCCAAGTAATAATCCGCTACCGCTATGCGTTTATCGGTCCAGTCAGACAAGTATTTGAGTTTGACCGAAAGGATTGCGGCTTGTAAACCATCTAAACGTGAGTTGCGCCCCTCAAACTCATGATCATATTTAGCAATACGTCCGTGATTGGCAATCATGCGACACTTTTTTGCTAAGTCGGCGTTATTGGTAGTAATTGCACCACCATCACCATAAGCACCGAGATTTTTTCCTGGGTAGAAACTAAAGGTAGCAATATCGCCAATTGAGCCAACTTTTTTACCTTTGTATTCAGCACCGTGCGATTGTGCGCAGTCTTCAAGGATATACAGGTCGTGTTGTTTAGCAAGATCTTGCAATGCATCCATATCGCATGGGTGACCATATAGGTGTACAGCAATAATCGCTTTGGTTTTGTGAGTAATTCGTTTCTTGGTATCATCAATTGAGATCACATAGGATTGTGCATCGCAGTCAGCAAACACCACCTTATGCCCTTGACGGGTTACTGCCTCTGAACTGGCAATAAAAGAATTAGCGGGTACGATAATTTCAGAACCTTTCGGCAGATTTAAGGCTTCGATAGCAATTTCAATGGCATCGGTTCCGTTAGCGACGCCGATACAGTGTGCCACATTGGTATAGTCGGCAAATTCTTGCTCAAACTTACTGACATATTCACCACCGATAAAGGCGGCTTTTGCAATCACACCATGAATAGCTGCATCAATTTCTTGCTTGATGGTTTGGTATTGTGCCGCTAAATCTAAAAACTTAACCATTTGATTCCAAATCCTTTATTTTTCTGGCCGGATTGCCGGCATATATACCCGATTGTTTAATATTTTTTGTGACCACTGCACCGGCCCCAATAACCACATGATCACAAATTTCAACTGGCAAGATTGTCGCATTGCTCCCGATTGAAACATGGTTACCAATTTTTGTACTTTTCCATAGGCTTGTATCACCCCTTGCAGGCCCTCCTTTAGAAAAGACGTCATTAATAAACATGACACCATGTCCGATAAAGCAGTCATCACCTATAGTGACTAATTCACAAATAAATGTATGAGATTGAATTCGTGTACGCTTACCTATCTGAACCTCCTTTTGTATTTCGACAAAAGGTCCTACAAAACAATCTTCTTCAACTTTACAGCCGTAAAGATTTACCGGCTGAATTACTGTTACGTTTTCTCCAAAGACCACATCGTTTTTTATGGAAATTGTTTTTATAATAGGCTGCTTCATTATTTTTGACCAAGTCGGCAATGCTTCGGCTTGAATCTTAAAAAAACTTCTTTTTTTGTTTCAATCGACTCATAAATGGCATTAATTAACTCTAAACTTTTACGCCCCACCAAACCATCTACTAAATGTTTTTTATTGTTGATAATTGAATCAACAACATGCTCATAATACGCTTGATGTCCGAAACCATATACATTTGGCGGGTTTACGGAGTAATTCTCCATCACCTCATCATCACCTACTATGGCACTTGAAAAGTTCCAAATTTTCATCTGATTAACGGCAAAACCACCAATCTCTACAGTTCCATTCTCGCCTAATATTGACAGAGAACCCTCTAAATCTTTTGGCCTGACTGCTGTTGTGGCTTCAATAATACCTAAAGCACCATTTCTGAATCTAACATTAACAATTGCAGTATCTTCTGCTTCAATATTTGCCAGCGCAGTCGTACTCATAGCATGCACACTCTCTACATCCCCCATCATCCATTCCAATAAATCAACATGATGACTTGCTTGGTTTGTTAATACACCACCATCCAACGCCCACGTCCCCCTCCATGAATCCTGATCATAATAGGCCTGAGGACGACACCAACGAACACGCACAGTGCCCAAAACAAGCTTACCAAACCGGCCAGCTTCAAGAGCTTCTCTAGCTTTAACTACAGGGATATTGAAACGATTTTGCTTTACAACAAATAACTTAATGCCTGCCTCATCACAAGCTTGAATCATGGCATCAGCATCATCCAGACTCAGTGCCATAGGCTTTTCAACCACAATATGCTTCTTATATTTAGCAACTTCTAATACATGCCCTGCGTGATAACCACTTTCTGTCAGAACTGAAACCACATCGATATCAATTTTATTTAGCATCTCATGCATATTGGTAAAATAAGGAACTCCAAATTGTTCGCCAATTTTTTTCGCCTTTTCTTCAACTACATCACACACTGCGACAAGTTCAGCATTTTCAATTTGTTTATTTCCAAGCAATTCTGAATGGCGCTTAGCAATACGACCACATCCCAATAAAGCAAACTTCAACATTTCATATTCCTTCAATTTAATCTTTTCCAAATAAATCGCGTGTGTAAACTTTTTCTTTTACATCCTGTATTTCATCCATTAAACGGTTAGCCACAATAACATCGCTTATTTTCTTAAATTCATTTAGGTCTGAAAGGACTTTTGAATGAAAAAACTCTCTCTCTTCAAGTACAGGCTCGTAAATAACTACATCAATACCTTTAGCCTTAATACGCTTCATAACTCCTTGAATCGCACTGGCACGGAAATTATCGGATCCTTGCTTCATGATTAAACGATATATTCCCACAACTTTTGGGTTACGGTTGATGATTTGATCAGCCACAAAGTCCTTACGAGTAGTATTGGACTGGACGATGGCTTGAATAATATTTTGTGGAACATCATTGTAATTGGCTAACAACTGCTTGGTATCTTTGGGCAAACAATACCCCCCATAACCAAAACTTGGGTTATTGTAATGATTGCCGATACGCGGATCGAGCCCTACTCCTTCGATTACTTGCTTTGAACTTAAACCATGCGTCTCACAATACGTATCCAATTCATTAAAATAGGATACCCTCATTGCTAAATAGGTATTTGAAAACAGCTTAACGGCTTCTGCCTCTGTCGAATCGGTAAATAGTACCGAAATCTCTTCAGCAGGCTTAGCAGCACCTTCCACCAATAAATTGGCAAACAACTTAGCACTATCAGATTTTTCACCAACAACAATCCGAGAGGGGTATAAATTATCGTATAGAGCCTTACCTTCTCTCAAAAACTCCGGTGAAAACACAATATTATCGCATTCATATTTCGCTTTAACTTGCTTGGTATAGCCCACGGGGATAGTTGATTTAATAACCATGAGCGCATTTGGGTTTATGGCTAACACATCAGAAATAACTGCTTCAACCGATTTGGTATTGAACGTATTAGTTTCGGTATCGTAATCAGTCGGCGTAGCAATGATGACAAAATCTGCACCTTGATAAGCTTGCCTTTTATCCAAAGTCGCTATTAAATTCAACGGCCTGTTATTCAGAAAATCTGTAATTTCATCATCCACAATGGGCGACTGCTTATTGTTCAACAAATCCACCTTTTCTGAAACAATATCCAGTGCAACAACTTCGTGGTTTTGAGCCAATAAGACAGCTAAAGAAAGGCCTACATAACCCGTTCCGGCAACAGCAATTTTCATACTTTATCTCTTTACTATCTCTTAATTATTCTACTGTGACAGATTTAGCCAAATTTCTAGGCTGATCCACATCCGTTCCTTTAATCAAAGCGACGTGATAACTGAGCAGCTGTAACGGGATATTAAAGGTAATCGGTGCGGTAATTCTCCCGACATTGGTCGTGGCTTTAATAACCCTAAAGCCCTGCTCTGAACTCACACCCGACATTTCATCCTCAAACACGATCATCTGGCCACCACGAGCTTTGACTTCTTGTAAATTGGATTTCAACTTTTCCAACAAGTCGTCATGCGGAGCAATCGTCACGACAGGAATATGTTCATCAATCAATGCCAGCGGCCCATGCTTGAGTTCACCTGCAGGATAGGCTTCAGCATGAATATAACTGATTTCTTTAAGTTTTAACGCACCTTCCATTGCGATTGGATACATTGTGCCACGCCCTAAAAACAATGCGCTTTCCCTGTCAGCAAAAGTCTGTGCGATATCAATAATTTTATCTTCATTTTCCAAGGTCTTCTGAATCAAACCGGGCAGTTTTTGCAAGCCATGAACAATCTTTTGTTCTTGCTCTTCCGACATAACTTCCAACGATTTACCAATCGCGGTCAACAATAAGGAGAGCGCAACCAATTGGGTAGTGAAAGCCTTGGTTGAGGCAACGCCGATTTCCGGACCTGCGTGGGTAAGAAAGGTAAGATCCGACTCACGAGTCAGACTTGATTCAGGGACATTACAGATGGTCAAGGTAGGAATATTTTTAGCTTGTTTAAGAATTTTAATCTGCTGCAAAGCCGCCAAGGTATCGGCCGTTTCCCCAGACTGGCTGATCGTGACAAACAAGGTATTACCCTGAACAACCGGATTACGGTAGCGGTATTCACTCGCAACTTCTACCTGACACGGCAGCCCGATAATATCTTCAAACCAGTATTTGGCCACAAGTCCTGAATGATAACTGGTACCACAAGCGATGATCTGTACTTGCTGAATGGATTTAAACAACGCTTCAGCCTCATGCCCGAATGCGGAAACCAGAACATGATCTTGCGTGATTCGCCCTTCCAAAGTATCAATAACAGCCTGTGGCTGCTCGAAAATTTCTTTATGCATATAGTGGCGGTGCTCACCAAGTTCGACCGCATGAGCCGTCAGGTTGGAAGTTTTAACCGGACGTTCGACCAATTCGCCATTGGCGCTGTATATCTCCACCTGGGCACGAGTAATCTTGGCGACATCGCCCTCTTCCAAAAAGATGAAATTTTGGGTTACAGGTAACAGTGCCGAAACATCAGATGCGATGAAGTGTTCACCAATTCCGACACCGATAACGAGCGGGCTGCCTTTTCTTGCTGCGATTAAAGTATCGACATCATCAACTGACACCACACCCAATGCGTATGCACCTTCAAAACTCTTCAACGCTGAGGTC
>NZ_JBFHFC010000026.1:0-33147 GCF_041583835.1 Thiomicrorhabdus sp.
ATGTATATGGGGTATAACCGGGTCACCTTAACCTCAACCAAACCGGACTACTTTGTCGGAACCTCTATGCTGGCATTTTGCACCACTCAAAAAATGCAGTGGCAAATCACGCTAATGATCCACCTGCCTGAAGGGAAACAAATTCAAATTCCATTTCATCTGGAAACGACAAATCGCTCATAACCCATTTTTTATACAACTTAGAGACATAAAAAAACCACCATTAAGGTGGTTTTTTTGCATTGAAATGCCCTTAGTCTTTAATCATGCGCCCGTTGCGAGCTTGTAACGGACGATTATTATTGCCTAGCACTGAATGAAGCGCTGCAATCTGCTCTTTGGAAGCGTAAGCCGCATTCTTCATCACAAACCAACGTACCCCTTCGGTACAAGGAGGGGTTGTCAAAGAACCATCAAAACGATAGTAAGCTTTATCGGCAGGCAAATAATCCATCGCACTCAAACTCACGCCTTTAACTGCATGCGCCGCTTCAGGATGTACCGGCATTGAGTCAACAATTTTCTGAATGAAAGAATCCGCTGCACCTTCACGAATCAACACGGCAACAACCGCCAATTGACCGTCGGCACTCTTGTGAACAAAGTGCGCTTCCATCGGGTAAGAAAAGCCCTGTAAATTATTTTCGCTAGGCGTATGGAAGTGAACCTGCAATAAGTCAAACTTAATGCCTTCAACGGTCATTGAACTGCCCGGAGCAAAATTCGCCTGTACGGTATGACCGTTATTCAAAATATTCAAACCGGAAGATTGATAATTAAATTGAATCGCTGGTAAGTTCGCCTCATTGATCTCGGTCAAATTAATCGGAGATTGCGTCTTGCCGGTTTTACAAGTTGAAAAATCCGAACTCAACTCGCCCCAATGTTCAGGCCCCATATGCCCGGTATAGCCCCAATGAGCATGCTCACTCGCCATAGCCGACGAAGACGCCGCTATTACCAATCCTGCTAAAAGCGTTTTCAATTTCACTTCAGTATCTCCCAGTACTTATGAATAGGTTTCTTAAATTATGATTTGCTTATATCACTAAGCACGCCGATTCTAAGTGAAGTGCCACTCACAAAGATAATAAAAGATACTTGCTCAACAACAGGAAATACTATTGAAATACGTCATAAAACTGCAACATATCGACAACAACATATAGCAGAAAGAGAGGATTTGGAAGGTTTCGTTATTGCTTCTTTTTCAGAGCTTCCGCTACGACGGGATGCACGAACTCAGAGACATTCCCACCTAGCGCGGATATTTCGCGAACCAAAGAGGACGAGATAAACGCATACTGTTCCGCCGGCGTCATGAACATGGTTTCCACATCCGGTGCCAACTTGCGGTTCATCGAGGCCAACTGGAATTCATACTCAAAATCGGATACGGCGCGTAAGCCCCGCAGCAATACATTACCGCCGATCTCTTGCACGAAATCGACTAACAAACCGCTAAATCCGACCACTTCGACATTAGGCAGCTCGGCCGTGACTTTTTTCGCCAGCGCCACACGCTCGTCCAGAGTAAAAAGAGACTGTTTGTTTCGATTATCCGCCACGGCAATCACTAAACGGTCGTAAAAACGGGCCGCCCGTTCAATCAAATCAAAATGGCCGCAGGTAATAGGATCAAAAGTACCGGGATAAACCGCTGTAATGCTCATAAGTCTCTTTTCTGGTTAAGGTTTCAAAGACTCGTCCAATAATTACAAATCACCGAACGATTACTTGCCGCCTATAATAACTGGATTAAATTTGGATTGCGATTGCTTTGCAAAAGGTTATGATAAAACTTCAATGCTAAACGTCTTTGAAACAGTTTAAAACCGTTAATAAACCTTTTAAACGATTTAGGAGAGACACTATGGAAGCACCTGTTCACAGCCTCAATGCGCTATTCGAACAACTCGGATTACCCAGTTCGGATGCCGAAATCGAAGCCTTCATAAACACCCATAAAACCATGGCGAATACCACACACTTAGCCGACGCATCCTTCTGGACGCCGTCGCAAGCGGCATTTCTAACCGAAGCGATCGACGATGATGCCGACTGGGCCGAAGTTGTCGATCAACTAGATGCCTTGCTTCGAAATTAATCTTCCGATTCTTCCCGATACCACAAGCCAAAACGGACTTGAGAAGTGGTTTTCTCTCGATGACAAACCCACCCGTCGGGAAGCTTCGGCCAATCCAACTGTTTTTCCTGCTCGATGTAGAGCCAGCTTCGATCATTGGCGTAGCCATTCTTAAACAGCAAGTCCATCGCCGGTTGCATCAAGCCTTGATGAAACGGCGGGTCTAAAAAAATCACATCAAATACTTGATTCGCAGGTTGCGCCAGCCACTGTAAACTGTCTGCCTGCACCACCTCGGCCTGATCCGCCTTTAAGGTCGACAAATTGGTTTTCAACTGTTTCGCATTCGCCGCTACCAACTCAAGAAAGATCACCTGCTTGGCACCGCGAGACAAGGCTTCAAACCCCAAAGCACCCGAACCGGAGAATACGTCAAGACAACTCGCCCCCGGAGTTTCAAACTGCAACCAGTTGAATAGGGTTTCGCGCACCCGATCCGAAGTCGGGCGCAAACCTTCGGCCGTCAACACCGGCAACTTCCGGCCACGCCAGTCTCCGCCGATAATCCGTACCTCTCCCATCTCGGAACGAGTCGGCCGACCGGCTTTTGACGGTGGGCGGGAGTCGTTTTTATGAGACGCTCTTTTTACGGGTTTTCTTGCCATTTTCCGTTATTCCAAAATCAAAGTCCGTATACAACCGATCTTACAGTAAAGCGATATGATCGTTTTCAATGGCAATTTTTCTGGCTTTATACAGTTGCCCCAATGCCTTTTTATAACGTGCTTTACTGGCACGATACTGCTTAAAAATATCTTCCGGATCACTCTTGTCGGTCAAGGTAGAAATCCCGTCGTTGGCTTGAAGATGCGCCAAAATCTGTTCGGCCAACTCCTCACGACCTTCACGGCCTTGTTTCTGCAACGTCAGGTTGATTTTCAAATCAGGGCGAATGCCTTTGATATAGCCTTTCAGTTTCTGACCGATTCTCAACGGCTGCAAGATATCGGAATTATGAATCAAACCTAAATGCGTACCGTCGATAACGGCGGTATATCCCATATTACTGCGGCTGGCGACCAATAGACTGACTTCCTGACCACTCTTAAAATCGGTATTGGTTTCTTTCAAAAACAGACTCAACTTGCTGGATGCGGCAAGCCGGCCACTGATGTCGACATACACATAAACGCAATAGGAACGCCCCTCTTCCATCGGCACTCGCTGTTCCGCATAAGGAACCAGCAAATCCTTAGGCATGCCCCAATTCAGGAACGCACCGGTACGATTCACCTGATTGACCTTTAAGAAAGCCACCTCACCGACCGATGCCAAAGGTTTGTCGGTAGTCGCAACCAAGCGGTCTTGAGAATCCTGATAGATAAATACCTCGAGTTCGTCACCGACTTTGGCGTTCTTGGGCACATAACGGTTAGGCAACAACACTTCACCCAACTGCCCTGCATCCACATACAATCCGAACTCAACTTCTTTAACCACCTTGAGTCGGTTTACCTGTCCAATATTCGCCTGTTTTGTCATTATTGTGTGCCTTATAGAAGTGATGCCCGGTCTATGCCATTGAAGCCATTCAAATCATTTAAAAAATAAAAAATCCATTCTGACCAGGCCTGCCTATTTTACATTTGCTGCAATAAGACATGCAAACCGCCGAATAAAAGCCATATCATACCGAGTTATACAGACAAAGACTGGAAAACCACCCCGCTTACATTCCATTGCCCTATCCATAAAAACCAGCAAAAAACCCGCAAATCGTTCAAAATAAACAGCTTTACAACGCAAATGACTTTTTCGCACCGTTTGTCGATTTATAATACCCCTTGCCAAGAATTGAAATAACAGGATCCTGTGTGACCAGCCACATTGAAAAACGCCTTAATAAATTTATCAGCGAATCCGGATTTTGTTCGCGTCGCGAAGCGGATAAGTTGATTGAGCAAAACCGCGTCAAAATCAACGGTAAGCTGCCGGAACTGGGCACCAAGGTCAAAGCGGGCGATGTCGTTCAAGTGGACGGCAAAGAGATTAAGCCCAGCGCCGAAAACAAATCCGACCGCACCTACATCGCCTACAACAAACCGATTGGCATCATCTGCTCGACCGAAAGCCGCGTCAAAGGCAATATTATCGACGCCATCGGACACCCGCAGCGGATCTTTCCGATCGGCCGACTCGATAAACCGTCCGAAGGCTTGATTTTTCTGACCAGCGACGGCGACATCGTCAACAAGATCCTGCGTGCCGAAAACGCTCATGACAAGGAATACATCGTCACCGTCGACAAACCGCTCAGCGAACGTTTTGTGGAACGCATGTCGAACGGCATCCCGATTCTCGGCACCGTCACGAAACCCTGCAAGGTCACTATCGTCAGCCGCTTTGTCTTCAAAATCATTCTCACCCAGGGACTGAACCGACAAATCCGCCGGATGTGCGAATACCTGGGTTATGAAGTCACTAAACTCAAGCGTACCCGCATCATGTCGGTGGAACTGGGCAATCTCAAGCCGGGGCAGTGGCGCAACCTGACCGCAAAAGAGATGGATGAAATCAACTGCGCCGTGGCAGGTTCGAGAAAAACAGCCGCCCCAAGCACGCAAAAAGCGACCGCACAAAAAACGGCGACACAAAACAAACACAAACCCTCGGATGCGGCCAATAGAACGAAACGCACACCGAAACCAGGCCTGCGCAAAACGGCCAACAAACAAACCGAAGCGCAACCCAAGCCTAGACGCAGACCCAATAAAACGAAATAAATAAGACGCTGCAGGCGACAACTTGTCCGCCGGCAGAAGCAACAAGGAACCAAAAAATGCTCGACGACATCACTGCCAACGCCACCATCAAATTGACTGAATACAGCCATGGTGCCGGATGCGGATGCAAAATTTCTCCCAAAGTGCTGGACAGCATCCTGAAAACCCAAATGGACATCGCGCCACACCCGCAGTTACTGGTCGGCAACAGCACCAAAGACGATGCCGCTGCTTATGATTTAGGCAACGGTACGTCGGTATTGAGCACCACCGATTTCTTCATGCCGATCGTTGACGACCCCTACACTTTCGGACGCATTGCCGCGACTAATGCGATCAGCGACATCTACGCGATGGGCGGGAAACCGCTCATGGCAATCGCCATTTTCGGCTGGCCGATCGATAAATTACCGCCCGAAGTCGGCCAACAAGTCATTGAAGGCGGCCGCGCCACCTGTGAAGCCGCGGGAATTCCATTGGCGGGTGGCCATTCGATCGACGCCCCCGAACCGATTTTCGGTTTGGCAGTCACCGGCATCGTCGACAACCAACATTTAAAACGCAATGCTTCGGCCGAAGTCGGCTGCGAACTGTTTCTAACCAAACCGATCGGTATCGGCATCCTGACCACCGCGCAGAAACAGAAAAAAATCCAACCGGAACACCTGGAAATGGCGATTGATGCCATGACCACCTTAAATAAAGCCGGCAGCGAATTTGCACAAATTCCGGGCGTCACCGCATTGACGGACGTCACCGGCTTCGGTGTTCTCGGGCACCTGATTGAAATCTGCGAAGGCAGCGACATTGCCGCACAAATCGAATTCGACAAAGTGCCGATTTTGCCAAACGTACTCGAATATCTGGCACAAGGCTGCACGCCCGGCGGTACCGGACGCAACTTCGATAGTTACGGCCATAAAGTAGCGCCGAACATTTCAGAAACCCAGAAAATGATTCTGTGCGATCCACAAACTTCGGGGGGATTATTGGCCGCCGTACGTCCGGATGCGGTCGCTCGCTTTAAAGAAGTCGCGGCGCAATTCGGTCTGGAACTTGAAGCCATCGGCCAAACCGTCGATGCCGCTTCGAAATCGCATTGTGTCGAGGTAGTGTAATGGCCGTTCAATTGACTGAGTTTTCGAATAGCCTGCCGCAAACCGACGACTTTCGTTCGATCGTCTTGAATCAAACTCCACTGATTGACGTGCGGGCACCGGTAGAATTCAATCAGGGAGCGTTTGCATCCGCCACCAACTTGCCGCTAATGAACGACGAAGAACGCCAAAAAGTCGGCCTGTGTTACAAACAACACGGTAATGCGGCTGCGGTGAAATTGGGGCATCAACTGGTCAATGAATCCGTCAGAGAACCGCGCATACAGGCTTGGTCGGAATTCATGGACCAACATCCTGACGCAATGCTGTACTGCTTTCGCGGCGGAATGCGCTCCAAAATTTCACAACAGTGGCTGGCGGATAGCGGACGCGAAATTGTCCGCCTTAAAGGTGGCTATAAAGCCTTTCGTCGCTATCTGATCGACTACCTTGACGCCTTCCCCGCCCTTATGCAACAGCAAAACATTCAACCGCTGGTTCTGGCGGGTCGCACCGGCTCGGGCAAAACGCTGGTGATTCAACGAATTCAACAGGCCGTCGATTTAGAAGGCTTGGCGCATCACAGAGGTTCGGCCTTTGGCCGTCATGCCACACCGCAACCGACACAAATCAATTTTGAAAACCAACTGTCGATGGCTCTGATCCGTTTTATGGAAAACGCCAAACACCAACTGGTCATTGAAGACGAAGCTCGTAATATCGGCTCGGTTTCCATGCCCAAGCCGTTGTTCGACGCTTTAAAATCGGGCGACCGTATCATTGTCGACACACCGCTTGAACAACGTATTCACATCACCCATCAGGAATACGTCATCGAAGCACAACAGGAATATCCTCACCTTCAGGACTGGGTGAATTTTATGCTGTCCGCTTTCGACCGCATTCAAAAACGTTTGGGCGGCGAACGCCACCAACGCGTCCTCAAACAGTTCGAACACGCCCACGAACAGCAATTGAATAGCGGCGATACACATGGACACCAGACTTGGATCGAAACCCTGTTAAGCGAATATTACGATCCGATGTATGATTACCAAATGCAAAAGAATTCACACAAGGTGACTTTTCAAGGCAATATGGACGAAGTCGTGCAATTTATTGATTCCATTTAATGGCACGACGGCGATAACCAGTAAAAAGGCAGCACCCTCCTTACCGTCAAAATTTACCCTCCGTCACCCCTAAATTAAAGCCGCTCCCGACTCAAACAGTAAGCGGTATTACGATTCGTACTTCTGAGTAATAAACATGGTTTTCAGACCGGTTGTCTGCTAACATTCGACCATAAACCTAATAAGAATGTATGTTTTACCATGGATGAGTTAAAGGCATTAACCAATGAAAATCAACGCCTAAAAGATCAGTTGGCGGATTACCGCTATCTGTTCGAAACCAGCGAGCTTGCGATGATCATTCACGATGCCTCGAACGGACTGTACCTTGACTATAATCAAGCCTATTATCGATTAATGGGTTATGAAAAAAAATCCGAACTTAAAAACTTCCACCCTTCTGACGTTTCCCCCGAATTTCAGCCGGACGGTCAGACTTCCCGTGAAAAAGCGGACAAAATGATCGCTTTAGCCATAGAAAAGGGCGAACACAGTTTTGAGTGGATGCATCAGCGCACCGACGGCTACAAATTCCTCTCTCTAGTTACTCTAAGCGTCATCCCTTTCAACAATCAAAAAGCCTTGAGAGCGGTTATCCGGGATATCACCGAGACCCGTAAACTGGAACGCCTGGTTGAAGAAAAAACCCACGAACTCGCGCTTAAAAACGAAGCCCTGGAGCAACTTTCCTACACCGATCCACTGACCGGTTTATATAACCGTAGAAAACTCGATCTCATTCTGGAAAACGTTTGGGATTTCTCCGGCCGGACCGACGCATCGGTCGGTTTATTGTTTTTGGATATCGATAACTTCAAAGCTTATAACGATAACTACGGACACAGCGAAGGCGACAAGGTTCTTCATAAACTGGCGAAACAAATCCAAGAAACCGTTAAACGCAAAACCGACTATGTTGCACGTTACGGCGGTGAAGAGTTCGTTGTTGTTTTAGCGCCGACAGATGTTGACTTCGTTAAGCAGATGGCGGCCGATATCATCAAATCGATTAACGAATTAAAAATTCCCCATCAATATTCGGAAACTTCCGAACACGTCACGATCAGTATCGGTTGTGCCATCAGCCATCCGAATCATACGGAACGAACAACGCAAGAATGGATTGAGGCGGCCGACGCCATGCTATATCAAGCCAAAAGAAACGGGAAAAACCGTTTTGAAATAATCCATCTCAAATAAGTTCGAACATCGGCAATCCCAACCTCCAAATCGACTTGCGCCGGTGGTGCGTTTGCTTTAATTTATAATTTAACCCTAATATAAAATGCAAAGGACAAATCATGCCTTCTTACGAAGCCGGGAAAAGAACCGTTTATATTAAAAACCTGTGTTTCATCATTCCATTGAAAACCTTACGCTCGACGCCTAAAGTTCATTTCTTCAGCGTCGACGGTGTGGTTGAAGGCCTATCCGGTGTGGATCTGGTGATTCATGAACCGGGTGGAAAAAGTCCGTTAATTGCCGGAGACGATACCTGGTACTGGTACATGCATACCGACCAAGAAGATAAATTGGTTGTCCACCAGGGAAAACGCCTGGTAGAGCTCTACTCCAACAAACACGGTAAAGTTGAAAACTTTGAGGTGACGGCCGATGCCATTTACCATAACGGCGATAAAATCTACGACGGTGCCGCGATTCTAGGCTGGGAACCTTACGTTTTTCACCGCGTCCATTCACCGGACGGCAGCATCTCGACCAATTACGCCAAACGCCTTGCCGGGTTTGATATTGATACCAACTTCAATATCTATCAACTCAATATCGAAAACGGCGAGTATAGCGTAGCCCGTTTAGGCGCATTGGATCAACCGTAAAAAGTAAAGTGCAATTCAAACTTCGTGACAAAATTGAATCCGTTCGTTCGAACCGATAAAAATAAAAAAGCCTCTTTAAAAGAGGCTTTTTTATAACTCGCAATGAAACCAATAACGAATTAATACCCGATGCTGGTATGGTGCGACTGAGGAATATCTTCGCTACCCGGTAACAGATACCACATCAGATAATCAACAACCATTGGTACGACAACACTGTGTTGATTATTGGTCTCCTGCAATTTCTGTCGAACGGCCTGCTTAATTTCGGGACGGTTGGACGTATCCATAATAATATCAATCTGATCGCCGAATTGATCGATCGCATCTTCGAATGCGACAAAATTCGGAATACCGCGCCGCTCGGCATCATCCACCAACGGGTTATTCTCATTGGGTTCGCTGATTCCGATGATTTCCACACGCTCCGGATTCATGTTATTAAACTGCTCGTAAAACTTACCGCCAATCCGGCCCAAACCGATCATCAAAATGGTAATTTTCCTCACTTGTATACTCCTTGATTTATTTTTTATTTTTTAGATAGGCCGCTCGCACGGACTTCTAAACACAAAGAGTATACGTGAAAGAAAGTATCATCCCCCTATTTAAGCTAAGGAATTTGCTATGAAAATTTTTATACGCTACTGAATAACTTTTATTCGCCCCCAATCCCTGAACGTCGCGAGTCATTCTCTCAAGGCGACGGAATCGTGTATTGACGATGAATCTCTTCAATCCGCTGCAAAATATCATCGTCCAGATTGATTTCGATCGATGCAATATTCTCTTTTAACTGCGCCATCGATGTGGCACCGATAATATTGGCACTGACAAAAGGTCTACTGTTCACAAATGCCAATGCCAATTGTGTCGGCGACAAACCTTTACTTCTCGCCAAAGAGGCATACAGTTCGGTGGCTTTAACGGCATTGTCGTTTGAATAACGGTCATAATGCGGAAACAAATCCAAACGCGAACCCTTTGGCAATTGTCCCTGTAAATATTTACCTGACAACACACCAAAACCTAAAGGCGAATATGCCAACAGCCCGACGCCTTCACGATAGGCGATTTCAGCCATCCCCACTTCGTAACTACGGTTCAACAAACTGTACGGGTTTTGTACGGTAACAATCTTCTCCAAGCCCTTCGACTCGGCAATATGCAACATCTTCATGGTTGCCCAAGGCGTTTCGTTGGACAACCCGATATGCCGGATTTTTCCGGCCTTAACTAACTCGGTCAATACCTCCAGCGTTTCCTCAAACGGCGTCAAACCGTTTTCTTGGTGCGCCGGTTCACTAAATCCTAATTGTCCAAAGTAGTTGGTTTGGCGCTCCGGCCAATGCAATTGATAAAGATCGAGGTAATCCGTCTGCAAACGCTTCAAGGAAGCGTCCAAAGCCTGATGAATCTGCTCACGGTTAAAGCGTCCGTTGCCACCGCGGATATGTCGTACAAATTCGCCGGGACCGGCAATCTTAGAGGCTAAAACCACCTCCGAACGTCGACCGTGCTTAGCGAACCAGTTCCCGATGATCTCTTCGGTTCGGCCATAGGTTTCAGCCCTTGGAGGAACGCTATACAATTCTGCCGTATCCCAGAAATTCACGCCATTTTCCAAGGCGTAATCCATCTGCTCGAACGCTTCATCCTGGGTATTCTGCTCTCCCCACGTCATTGTACCCAGACAGATTCGGCTGACTTGAATGTCGGAATGTCCCAAATTGTTATAAATCATCGCCTCTTTCTCCACGTTTGATCTATCGTTAAATTAAAGATACAGCCCTTACCACTTATTCCACGCACGTTCGATGACTGAGCGCAAAACAAAAGTGCCATTCAACCGGGCGAACAACGGCAAGAAAACCGCTGTAATATTAAAAATTAAAGGATATTAATGAATTACCGTTGCCAGTAAATTTTTTTCCAGCACAATACGTAAAAAACCATAATGCATAAGAGTTATTATACCCCTTGTTAAGACACGCTTAATTCTGAGTTTGTTTTGTAAATGCAAAATACCCCGCATTAACAAAAATTTAATCTGAATTTTTGCGCCCATTTGGTAGGCTTACCAGCCTTAAAGCACGGACCAGCTTATTCACAATAACATAACAAGAAAACAGGGATTGTTTTCATAAAATTTTTACGACATCTTAGAGGTACAACATGTCTATTAAAGCAAGAATCATATTAATGATTGGAGTATTGATTGGATTCATTTTAGTTTCCATTTCATCCGGTCTATATATTATGCATAACAATAACCGCGATTTTAAGGCACTGTATGTTGACCGAATTGTACCGCTAAAAGAATTAAAAGAAATTGCCGATATGTACGCGGTAAACATCGTCGACACCAACCACAAACTACGTAACGGACAACTTAATTTTGATCAGGCCGCTCAAAATATCCATGACGCTCAGACCGATGTAAAAAAAATCTGGGCTAAATACATGGCGACCACTCTAACGCCCGAAGAAGCCAAACTGGCAGAACAAGCCAGTGCATACATGAAAAGCGCCGACGAATCTTTGACGGCATTGATTGACGCCGTCAATAACCAAGACATGAAAACGGTTCGTCAATATAGCATTGACGAACTTTATACAAAAATTGATCCGGTTTCCGAAAGCATCACCAAATTGATTAACTTGCAATTGCGTGTCGCCGACGAATTGAATACCAAAAACAACAATACCTATAGCCTCATGATCATGCTAGGCGTCATCTTCACCATTCTGGTATTAAGCGCTTCGATCATCCTGTCTATATTAACGTTACGTGCCATTCTAAGACCTTTGGATAACTTAGTCAGCACAACGAACCATGTCGTTCAAAACGGCGATTTCGAAAGACGCGTATCCATTACCCGCATGGATGAGATCGGTCAAGTTGCATCCTCCTTCAACCACCTTCTCGAACAGACCGGCCAGGCACTAAATGAAGCGAATAAAACCGTCGGCGCGATCGGTAACGGTATATTCACCGAGCGTATGGAAGGGGATTATGTCGGCGAGTTGCTTAAACTTAAAGAAGGGGTCAACGCCTCGGCAAACAGCGTTTCTTTCATGATGGGCGAATTGGGCAACATCATGCAAGCGCTTGAAGACGGAAGTCTGGATGCCAAAATGGATACTCAAGTCGCTGAAAGTTTTAGAGCTTTGGTTGAACAAGCATTCGGTCGTACCGACCAAGTCATCCAGGAAATCAACCAAGTCATGCAAGCCGTTGCGCAAGGCGACTACTCACAGCGCGTTGAAGTCTCAGCAAAAGGCAGCTTCGACACGCTCAAGCAAAGTATCAACAGCTCCGTGAACGCTTTGAGCGAAGCTATGGAAGAGATCAAAGTGGTTCTATCCGCACTTAGCGGCGGCGATTTGACAACAACGATGACAGGCAATTACAACGGCGAATTGGCAACCATTCAAACCAGCCTTAACGAGTCGTTGAATAATCTGGAACGCATTGTGACGCAAGCTTCAGGAGCGGCCAGCATCGTTCTATCCGCCTCGGAAGAAGTCTCCAAAGGGGCGTTGGATCTAAGCCAGCGCGTTCAGGAACAAGCGGCGGCGGTTGAAGAAACCTCTGCGACCATGGAAGAGATGAACTCGACCGTACAAAACAATACTCAAAACTCGAACGAAGCGGCGATGCTGTCTAAACAGATGCAGGAAAAGACCGAAATGGGCACGGAAGTCATGGAAAAAACCATTGAAGCCATGCAGTCCATCGAAAGTTCGAGCCAAAGAATCAATGACATCGTCACTTTGATCGACAGCATCGCATTCCAAACCAACTTATTGGCGCTGAACGCGGCCGTTGAAGCGGCCAGAGCGGGTGAGCACGGACGCGGTTTTGCCGTGGTTGCCGGCGAAGTTCGAGGGTTGGCGCAAAAGTCTGCAGATGCGGCAAAAGACATTAAACAGCTGATTACCGAGAGTAACGACCGCGTTAAACAAGGTTCTGATTTGGCCATGCAATCCGGTAGCATGCTGAACGAAATCAAAGAAGCGATCGTTCAAGTGAACGACATGATCGATCAGATTGCCCAGTCGTCTACGGAGCAAGCCAACGGCGTTAATCAGGTTCATATGGCCATTAACGATATCGACGGTGCCACCCAACAGAACGCGGCTCTGGTTGAGCAAACGTCCGCTGCCAGTGAAAGTATGGCCGACCAAGCGAAGGAACTTTCTCGAGAAATGTCTTTCTTCAAAGTTTCAGGCACCCAGCGCCTGGCGGAACCGACAGCGCCAAAGCCGACGCCGGCTCTAACTCATCATGAGAAAGCACCGGCTATCGCCAGCCCGGCACCTAAAATCGAAACCGCCCGGCCGGCTAAAACGCCTGCACCGAAACCGTCGGCTCCAAAACCGGTTCAGCCGACAGTAGACGTCGCAGACAATAGTTCGGATTGGAGCGAATTCTAAACATTCCGTAATAAACGTACGCCCTGCAAGAGGCTAAAAACCTTGCAGGGGTTCGTTTTTCCTATCGAACCCATCTTGCTTTAAGTAACCGCATAGGCGGACCCATTATCCGTCACTTCCAACACCCGACACCTAACGTAATTGACAGGGAAAAACCGCCATTCTTATTGGCATCCGTCGGGCAACAACCCTAAAATTTCTTAATAAAAACTGCTAGAATAGCGCTCACGCGGCTATAGTTAAAGGGATATAACAGCCCCCTCCTAAGGGGCCGTTCCAGGTTCGAGTCCTGGTGGCTGCGCCAACTCCAACCTACACATTCCGGCATTCCGGCGAATCACCCAATTAAATAGACGATTTAGCCGCCAACAATTGCGTCAACGCCTGCTCTAAGGTCGCTTTGGAAACCGCAACATTCATGCGCATAAAACCGTTGCCCGCCTCTCCGAAAGAGAGACCGTCATTCAATCCTAGTTTTGCCTGTTCAACCAACCAACTCTTGAGTTCGGACTGATCGTCAAACAGGGCGCTAAAATCGATCCAAATCAAAAAAGAGGCCTGCGGTCGCATGACTTTCACCATGGGATAATGCCGTTCAAAAAACTGCTCCGCACGCTCTATATTGCCTAATAAATGCGTCAGTAGTTCCCGCTTATAGTCCATGCCCTGTCGGGAATACGCGGACTGCATGGCAATCATCGCAAACAGATTTAAATCATGGATCGACTGACTGCGACTCACACGCAAATAATCCGCTTTGAGTTTAGGGTTGGCAATCAAGGCATAACCGATCTGTAGGCCGCCCAGGTTAAAGGTCTTACCGGGAGAGCTAAGCGTAACGGTTATATTGGCAACCTCCGTAGATAACGACGCCATCGGGATGTGTCGGTAGCCGGGATAGATTAGATCGGAATGGATTTCATCGGAAACGATCGTCACGCCGTGCTTTAAACAAATGTCCGCCAGCCTTTCAAGTTCCTCTCTCAACCACACCCGTCCGGATGGGTTCTGAGGATTGCAGAATAAAAACAATTTAACATCGTTCTCAGCAACGGCCCGCTCAAAGCCTTCAAAATCGATTCGGTAAGTTTGGCCGTCAAGCACCAACGGGGCTTCGACCAAAACCCGATTATTCAGTTCGGGCGCATGTAAAAACGGCGGATAAACCGGCGGTTGCACCAATACCGCCTCACCCGGCAAGGTCAACGCCGACACCGCCATAAAGAAGCCGTTGGCGACGTTATGGGTAAAGACGACCTGCGACTTATCGACGCGATAATCATGCTGCGCCTGCCAATCGATAATCGCCTGATAGAGTGAATCGGGCATCATCGTATAACCGAGTAACGGATGCTCGAGACGCTGTTTCAACGCCTCGATAATAAAATCGGGGGTCGGCAGATCCATGTCGGCCACCCACATCGGCAGCACCGCATCGGTACCAAACAGCACCTTTCTAAGTTCATACTTTTCGGCATAAGTCCCTTCACGTGAGACAACTTTCTCAAAATCGGCCATGATTCCCGCCCTTAGTTAAAGCCCGCTTGACGACTTCTTCTTCCAGAGCGTCACCTCGGACAAAGTGTGCTGGAATTTACGGCGGGTTTCCCGAATGACAAACGGCAAATCAAACGGCTCCCTAATCAGTTCGAATTCCTTGTCCAGTACGGCATGCAAACCTTCCAAAGTCGTCACGTTTTCGCCACTTAATGCATCCTTATAACCACCGAGCCACAGTTCCTTTGCCGTGAACTCTTCCGACCAAGTGTAAGGAGAAGCCAGCAATAACAAACCGCCATGATTCATACGTTCGTGAATCTGCGCTAGGAACTTGCCCGGATCATAAAGCCGGTCGATCAAATTCACCGCCACCACCATGTCGTAACCACTGAAACGGGATTTCAGGTTCGCGGCATCCTGCTGCAAAAACTCACACTTATGGGCAACATCGTCCAATCCTAATTCCGACAATGTTTGCTCTTTGAACTCCATAATCTCGCCTTCCAACGGAATGGTATACAGAACCGAACCGGTTTCTTTAAGCTGATTGGCGATCTGAATAAAACGCGCCGAGAAATCCAAACCGGTGACTTCGTCAAAATGACGCGCCAACTCGAAACTCGCACGTCCGACAGAACAGCCCACCTCCAGGACTTTAAGGCCACTCTTACCTTTAAAGTCGGCATCTTCGCATATCGAATCTATCGCCAGCTGAGCATAGGATTGTGCAAAATTGGCGACGCCGAAATGCGGTTCGCCATAGTGAAATTCACAATATTGCGACACCGACAAGTCGGTTTCGTAAGTCGAAAAATGTGTCTGCACGGACGCTTCCGATTCAATGTAACGAAATCCGGCATGCTGAAAGAAATGGCGGCGGAATGCATAACGCGAATAACCGTTAATTTCGTTACCGGTTGAAATCCAGCTTCCCCCTTTGAACAGGTTATGTTTGTTATCAAACGTCGGCGTCGTGAAATCGTCATATAAAGGATGCACTTTAAATCCTTCAAACGGGTAAATCGGCGTTTGCGTCCACTGCCAGACATTGCCGATTACATCGTAAAAATCACCGGTCTGATTGCCGTCAATCGGCGTTGAAGAAGCGTATTGCTGCAAATTGACGTTAGCCTGATCCAGGTGTTCTAACGCGTCGGAATGTTCGCGAAGACGCAAATATTCGTCTTCACTCGGCAAACGAAGCGGACGACCGGTCTGATGACCTTTCCAGTTACAAAAGGCGTGCGCTTCGAGATAATTGACCTCCACAGGCCAGTTCCACGGCATCGGAATCTCTTCGGTCATGCAACGCAGCCACCATTCGCCTTGTTTATTTACCCAAAATGTCGGATGTTTATCCGGCGTGAATTGACGCCAGCGATTCCCCTCTTCATCCCAATACTCCGGATTCTCGTAACCACCGGCCTCTACAAACTCCAAATATTCCTGATTAGAAACCAAATAAACGCCAGCCTTAAATGCAGACACTTCAGCATAGTGCGAACCATACTCATTATCCCAGCCATAGGTTTCGGCCGGATCTTGATGATGAATCAAAACCTCGCCCGCCGGAACTTCGGCCAACGAATTTTCAGGCGCTGCAGCTCTATCAGGACAAACCGGGAACAACGGATTAGGGTGTACGGACGCAATCGGAAGCTGGCGAATCAATACGGAAGACGTTTCCAAGTGAATACGTTCGTGCTCGATTCCCATCATAATCGGCCACATCGGACTGTCCCAATCAATCGGCAGACTAAACTCGACCGAATCAATTAGATCATTCACCGCTTTACGCACTTTGTCGCGATACAGACGGACCGATGCGACGCTCGGCCAGTCATAATGTTCCTCGTTTAAATCGTCCCACGACATTTCGTCGACGCCGATGGCACACATCGATTCGATCTTGGGGTTAATGCGTTGCGGGAGTAGTTTGGCAAGGACGAGTTTATTGGTAAAAAAAGTCGCCGTATGACCAAAGTAGAAAATCAAAGGATGACGTAATTCACACGGACGCTGATAATACGCCTCGTCGGATTTCAACGTCGTAAACAACGCTTCGTAAGTATCGTAAGTCAGATTGAAATAGGCTTTGATCTCGGCACGTTTGGTTTCGACATCGCCCTGGTTAAGTAAAACCGGCTGGCTGATAAGGTCCGTTCGACTTAACATGAAAACTCCCTAATTTTTTGTCGATGATGGCACTGGCTGATCAGTGGAAATTGAAGTTAACATTACCATAACGCCGCTGTAAATGGGCACCAAATAAGACTGAAAGCGGCGATTTTAAAAGATGCAAACAAACAGGCCCGGTGAAAATCGAAATGTTTCTCACCGGGCCTGATAATTAAGGAAATCGATTCAAGATTGATAAATTAAGAGGTCTTGTTTTCCGCTTCCTGCTTAGCCAAACGCTCTTGATTCTTTCTGGCGATTTCGTCCCAATCGATGTTATTACAAGTTTCGCACTCTTCCTTCAAAATTCCCATCCAGACTAGTAGGGCATGAATTTTACAGCCGACACAGTAACCTAAAATCGCTTCCAACCACATGAAGCCTAAACAAATCCACACTAAAACCAAAGGAATATAAGGCGACATATAGTTTGACGTCGTCGGCAGAACTTGCGATCCTGCTACCGTATTCACCCAATTTGCGAATACTTCGGGATTAAAGAACACCAGACACACAGCAATAAAGGACGAACCCAGTACCCAAGCGAATCGTTTTGGAACCAACGGCTTCCAAACCGGCTTCTGCTTTCTAGCCAAAAAGCTGGCAAGCAAAATAATCGGCGACACTCTCGAAGTCGTCACAAAAAGCCCCGACAGCATTTCAAACAGAGCGTACAAAAGCACCCACGTTTGCAACGAATAATCGAAGGTACGTTTCACCGCATCGACATGATAGATCACATGATAATCCCAATCCAAATCACCACTGTCTACCGCGGTATTACCGTCGACGATCCAATTGGACACAAAGATGGCGTCGTACAAAGTAAAACTCATGAAAATCGGAATGGCCAATAAGATTCCGGCCCGGATACGAACGGCGACATCATTGATAAAAATGGTTTCTTCTTTTGGATCTCGAAACCAAAGATTTTTGAGTACATCTAACATAAGGCAACCTTGCTTTTAGCGTTTCACATCAAAAACTTATTGATAGTGGGACAAAGTGTAGCAAAGGTTACACCATATAAGAAGGTGCTAATTTAATCATATTTTTTAATAGGCATATCACATTAAATTAAATCATTAATAAGCCTTATATCCACTGATTTTTTTATGGTAATTGACCATGATTCAATCCGGCCTTTTCAACCATACCCATTAAACCATTCAACGAACAAACAGAGCATATACAACATTGACCGAATTTGCTTAACCCCACAAATTTTATTTATAAATTGGACATCGGCAAGCCAACTAACATGAGACTGACGAACACCAATCCACGACTCCCCCAATGTTCCAAAATGGGATATGATGATGTTAAATTTATCCAAAACCGATATGGCCGCAGGAAAAACCACTCCTTGCCAATCGTATATTGTCTGTTTTAAATGCAAAAGGAGCGACCTTGATGCTAACTCAAGTACTGCTGTTTCAGGTGCTGCTGCCTTTAATCCTTCTTGTTTGGCTGGCTCTTTTTCATACACATACACGCTTTAAATGGCTTTTCAAAACGACGGTTGTTATCGGCTATCTCGTCGCCATCGGAGTCGGCATGCTCTGGGTTCTCGTTCCATGGTATCTGACTTACATTTTTTTGGGGCTTGCCATCCTGTTTTCACTTCGTTCCTTCGCCCAGACGGCCGACAAACCCTGGATTATTTCATGGAACCTTCCTACGGTTATAACCACGTTTGGAATGAGCGCCGTCATGCTCATCTTCATCGCGATCAATGCCTATCTGCTGTCAGGCTGGATTCCCAAAACCCATAACTTGGTCAATTTATCTTTTCCTCTCGCCCATGGAAATTATTATGCGGTCAATGCGGGAAGTAATTCCGTACTAAACCCACATCTAAAGTCTTTAAAACCCAACCCGAATTTTGCCCCCAGGAAGGGACAAAGCTATGCCGTCGAGATCGTAAAAATATTCCCTTGGGGACTTCGCGCAGAAGGAACGCAACCGACTGATCCGCAACACTATGCAATCTATGGCGAACAGGTTTTCGCCCCCTGCGACGGCAGTGTGGTCGATACAGAAAACAATCTACCGGAAATGCAGGTTCCGGCCAGAGTTCGAGATCTTACCAAGCCATACGGCAACTTTGCGCTGCTGAAATGCAACGATATAGAGGTGCTGCTTGCCCACTTGAAACAAGGCAGCATCGTCGTCAAACGGGGAGACGAGGTTAAAACGGGAGACTTGCTTGCGGAAGTCGGTAACTCAGGCGACTCCAAAGAACCAAGCCTACTGATCAGCGCACAAAAACGGGAGACGAACCAATCTTTATTTAGCGGCGAACCGCTGGAAATCTTATTCGACGGCGATTACCTGGTTCGCAACGAACGTATCTCACCCTGAACCTTCTCTCCAACGATGATTCCATTCGAACTGCTTTCCACGTTTGTCGTCGCAGCCATCCTGATCGGCTTGTCACCCGGACCGGACAACCTTTATGTTCTGGCGCAATCGGCCTTTCACGGACGTAAAGCCGGAATCTGGCTAACGGCCGGCTTGTGCAGCGGACTGGTGGTACACACCACCGCCGTCGCTTTGGGCGTGGCCGCCATTCTGCAGACCTCCCCTACAGCCTTCAAGGTTTTGAAAGTACTTGGGGCCGCCTATCTGTTGTATCTTGCCTGGCTGGCGTTCCGTGCATCCAACGCCGCCTTGGAAAACCTTCCGCCCAAAACCCTCACGCCTTTCCAGCTCTACCGGCGCGGTATCCTGATGAACCTCTCAAACCCCAAGGTTTCAATCTTTTTTCTGGCTTTCCTGCCGCAATTCACTGTGCCCGAACACGGCTTCGTCGGCCTGCAGGTTTTCATACTCGGCTTAATCATGATGTTCGTGACCTTCATCCTTTTTGCCTCCATCGCTCTGCTGGCGGATAAATTAAGAACCAAGCTCGTACAGTCGCCCAAGATTCAAAAGACACTCCACAATATCACGGGGCTGGTTTTTCTCGCCCTCGCGGCCAACCTCATCCACGCCTAAGGCAAACCATTTAATTCCCTTAATATCGGTACAGATTTGAATTTCGCCGCCCGATTTGTTTAAGTGGTTCTCAATAACTACTTAACCACTTTCGATTGGCGTTTTATTTATAAGAGGCGTTGACACTAAACAAAAAAACGGACCCGTGTTTCCATGATTTTAATCACCTTTCTTCTGTTTCTTACTCTGTTCTTTCTCATTGGCATCACAAGCTATTTCTTCTCTAAAAAAACCACCGAAGACTATCTGGTTGCCGGTAAAAGCGTTCACCCTGCATTGGTCGGCCTTTCGGCAGTCGCGACCAACAACAGCGGTTTTATGTTCATCGGAATGATCGGGGCAACCTATGCGATGGGACTGTCTTCGATCTGGCTCATGATCGGCTGGATTGCCGGGGACTGGATCGCCCAGCGCAATTCGGTCGGCGCTATCCAGAAAAGCGCACAGCCCCCCGGAGTTCACTCCTTCGGCGGTTTAATTGCTCACTGGATTGCCGCGCCTTCCGCTTACCGCTTGAGACAACTGATCGGTCTGCTGACCATCGTTTTTCTGATCGTTTACGCAGCCGCACAACTGAAGGCCGGAACCAAAGCAACCCAAGCACTACTGGACTGGCCGGAAGAGAGCGGTATCCTGCTGGCAGCTTTCATCATTTTCGTCTACAGCCTGGTCGGCGGTATCCGGGCATCGATCTGGACCGATATGGCACAATCCATCGTCATGCTGAGCGGTATGGTCATCATGGCCGTTTTCGGCCTATCCGCCATTGGCGGACTAGACTCGTTCGACCTGCAACTGAACCAGGTTTCCGATCACTACATGAACTGGTTCCCCGAAGGAATGACCGGATTATCCGCCGTGCTGTTCGTTATCGGTTGGGTCTTCGGCGGCATGGGGGTCATCGGTCAACCGCACATCGTCATCCGCTTCATGACCTTGAACCCGAAATACACCGCCGGCCACATGCAGCGCTACTACTACGCCTGGTTCATCGTGTTTTACGGATTGACGATTACCGTCGGCCTGATCAGCCGCCTATTGATCCCTTCCACGGAAAGCTTCGATGCCGAAATGGCATTGCCGACACTGGCGACCCAGCTTATGCCCGAAGTTTTCACCGGGTTGGTTTTAGCGGCCCTGTTCGCGGCTACTATGTCGACCGTCGACTCCCTGATTCTGTCTTGTTCCGCTTCTCTGACGCGTGATCTGACGACCAATCCAAGCCAAAGCCTGTTCCTGACCAAGCTTTCCACCTTTAGTGTGCTGCTGATTGCGGTTTTGATCGCCCTTTCCAATAACCAGACGGTTTTCAGTCTGGTATTGGATGCCTGGGGACTTTTGGGATCGGCTTTCGTACCATTGATTCTGTGGCTGGCTTTAAAACAGAGAATCGATCAGACCTGGTCAATCGCTACCATTTTGGGCGGCTTGCTCGGTTTTGTCCTGTTCTCGCATTTTCAACTTTTCCCGGACGTTTATACCATCACCTTCGGAATTTTAAGCGGTTTGAGCGTGGCAATAATCGGGTCGAAATTTGCGCATTCAGACAACGGAAAACAAGTGTAAATTCAATAAAATGAGTAACGCGCTCGTTTCTAAACAACGAAAATGTATGGTAATGTTAAACCTTACTAACTATCTTGTTATCGAGCGGAGTGCGTAGCATGAAAATACAGCCTGACTTCCGGGAATTGAGCTGTTCAGAATGTACACAAGGAGCGGGTTTAGAATTCGATTTCTCTATGGCCTTACAACCGATTGTCAATGCGACAACCCGAACCGTTTTCGCACAGGAGGCATTGGTACGAGGCTTGAACAACGAGTCTGCTGCAAAGGTATTCAATCACGTAAACGACACCAACCGTTACCGCTTTGATCAAGCCTGTCGGGTCAAGGCTATTAAGCTCGCATCCGAACTCGAGATCGACTCGCTCCTTAGTATCAACTTTATGCCCCGAGCCGTCTACCGCCCGGAACTCTGCATAAGAGCCACACTTAAGGCGGCAAAAGAATACGGATTTCCAATTGAAAGAATCATCTTTGAAGTGACCGAAGGTGAAAAGGTTGACGATTACGACCATCTCCGAAGTATCGTCGACCACTATAAACAAAGGGGTTTTTTGACGGCGATCGACGACTTTGGAGCTGGCTATTCCGGCTTGAATCTCTTAGCGGAAATGCAAACCAATTTAATCAAACTTGATATGGCGTTAGTTCGAAATGTCCATCAAGACCGAGTCCGTCAATCTATCATCAAAGGCATTCTGCAGGTATGCAGAGATCTTGACATCGAAGTGATTGCTGAAGGCATTGAAACAGCCGAAGAGTTCGAGACCTTGCAATCTTTCGGCATTGAACTCTTCCAAGGTTTTTTCTTTGCGGAACCGGCATTCGAATCCCTTGCATCTATCTCCTGGAGATGACTCTATAAAAGCGCCGTCAGATCTTCTGTAGGGCGAACACCACTTTTTCCAAATAAAACTGTCAAAATAGTGAAACATAAGTCGTTGTGCTTATTGGCATAATAGAAAAAAAGCTGATGGAGTAACGCATGAGAATATTGATCGTAACCGATGCTTGGAAACCGCAAGTCAACGGCGTAGTCACTACCATGACTCAAGTCATTCAGGAACTGGAAACCGCAGGACATGAAGTCAAAGTTCTGCACCCCGGTTTATACCCTACCGTTCCGATGCCGCGCTATGCAGAAATTCGCTTAGTTATTTACGCCAAAAATTTCCGCAAACAGATCGAAGACTTTGCGCCGGACGCCGTTCATATTGTCACCGAAGGGCCTCTTGGTTTAAGGGCTAGAGCCTTCTGCATCAAACGCGGCTGGCCGTTCACTACCTCCTTCCACACCAAATTTGCCGAATATCTAAACAAACGCATTCCGCTCATCCCGGTGAGTTGGGGATATCGTTTTCTGCGTTTCTTCCATACTCCGGCCGAACGCACACTGGTTAGCACCCAATCTCTCATCGACGAACTATCGGAAAAAGACTTCAAACATCTATTCAAATGGAACCGAGGGGTCGATATCGAACTTTTCCACCCCAAAAGACGTCGTGATTTGGAACTGCCCAGACCGATCAATCTGTATGTCGGCCGGGTATCGGTCGAAAAAAATCTGCCGGCTTTTCTGAATTTGGAGCTTGAAGGCTCTAAAGTGGTCGTCGGTGGCGGACCGGCTTTGGATGCGTTCAGACAAGCCTACCCCGGCATTCACTTTTTAGGTAAACATACCGGCGAAGACTTGGCCGAATTGTTCGCCAGCGCCGACGTATTCGTATTCCCGTCGCTCACCGATACCTACGGTCTTGTCATGTTGGAAGCTTTGGCTTCGGGGACGCCGGTAGCAGCCTATCCCACCACCGGACCGATTGACGTACTGGCACCGCAGTGCGGTGTTATGGACGAGGATTTGAAAAGAGCCATCGAAGCGGCCTTGAAATTGAACCGCACAGCATGCCGAGACTACGCACAAGCATTCAGCTGGACGGCTTGCGCGCAAACTTTCTTAAGTGCGTTAGCGCCGATTCAACCCGCGACGCTTACCCGGAAAGCACCACTTGGCAATGAAGCGATAGAGTGACATACCCGTTGAAAACCCAGTAAAGACCTTAAGTTGGTTGACCGACCATTACCGTCACCATCTTGTCCGGATGGATATGTTTCTTCCACGCTTTCAGCACATCTTCCTTACTCAAGGATTCGATGATTTTCGGAAACTGTTCAAGATAATCCAACGGCAACCCGTAAAAACCGATCATGGATATATATCCGATAATCTTACCGTTACTATCGATTCGTAGCGGAAAGCCGCCAATCAAATTATCTTTAATGGCCTGAAAATGCTTATCGTCGATCGACTTCATAAAGGCTTCCAAAGTATCACCGACGACCTTTTCCGCCTCTTTGGCACTCTCGTTTTTGGTCGATAAATAACTTAACCACGGACCGGCAACCCGCATTGGCGCAAACCCGCTTCCGACACTGTACACCAAGCCGCGTTTCTCTCTCACTTCCTCCATCAACAAAGAACCGAAGCCGCTGCCGCCCAAAAGGTGGTTGCCTAAGAACAAAGCATAATAATCCGGATCGCCACGCTTAACGCCGATCTGTCCCTGACGGAAGTAGGTTTGAGAAGAATCAAATTCAATCACACTCCGCATCGCTGCTTTCAAAGGCTGCGGTTCCGGAAGTGCTGCCGGTTTTTCTCCTTTCGGCAGGGACTGCAAAAGATTTTCGGAAATCGCTTTCGCTTCTTTCATAGTGACATTACCGACAATTGAAATCGTCGCATTTGAGGCCACAAAATAACGCTTATAAAAGCTCTGTAAATCTTCCAGCTTCAATGCTTTGACCGTTTCTACCGAACCTGAAACCGGATGGGCGTAAGGGTGATTCCCGTATAACTTTTCCCAAAATTCGTTACGTGCAATTTCGCTTGGATTCTTCTGCTGCTGTTTTAAAGCAACCAAAAGACGCTGACGTTCGCGGTTGAAAATATCCGGATTAAACACCGACTGCGTTAACGATTCTTTAAATAACTCCAAAGAGGGCTTAAAGATGCTTTCTCGGGTCAAGGTGCGTAACGAAAAATTCGCCATGTCTCGATCGACTCCGCCACCGATTTTTGCACCCAGTGCATTAGTCTTCTGCGAAATCTCTTCCTCGCTCATCGTCGGCGTCTGCGTACCGATCAACGTTGTCGTCAAGGAGGCTAACCCCCATTGCTTGCCGTCACGCGCACTCCCGGCATCAAACGCAACTTCAATATCCAGCATCGGCAGTTCGGGGGAATGGACGTACATGACCTTGCTTCCTTGGGAAGTCTGCCAAGTCTTGATATCGACCCCTGCCGAAGCCTGAACGGAAAATAACAGAGTGCCGACACAAACGATCAGCAATGCCGTGAAACGCTTCATTTACAGTCTCCCTGTATAAGCTTTGATATTGGAGTGGTCTTTACCGTCCGGATAAAGTGTGGCAATAGTCAAATTATCGTGGGTTAAATATTTCTGAGCGACCGCCTGAATCTCTTCCGGTGTCACCGAGCGTATATTTTCAATCCAGTTATCCAAGGTATCCGCCGGCAATCCGACACTGATCAACGATCCAAGCACAGAAGCTTGCGCCTGAATCGAATCGCGATAATAGACGTGATCCGCTTCATCCATCGCCAACACTCGCTCCAATTCCTGTCGGCTTACCGGCTGTTTTTTAAGTTTTTCAACTTCGGATAGCAAGGCTTTTTCAACCTCTTTGATATCCTGACCGTTAACCGGCGTACCGCTTAACTCAAACAAGGTATCCAAGCGATCCGTGGCGTTATAACCGGCACTAACGCCGGCCGCAATCTGCTGATCGCGAACCAAAGACTGAGGCAGACGGCTACTCTCGCCGCCGTCCAGAATGCTGCTCAATACCGATAGCGCATACACTTCGCGTTTGTTTTCCGCCGTCACTAAACTCGGCACATGAAACCCCATTTGAAGCGAAGGTACCTGAGTATTACCCTTAAGTTCGATACGACGTAAACCCTCTTGCTCAATCTCAATCTGAGGCTTTAATTTCGGAATGCTTTCCGGCTGATAACCGCCATAATATTCCCTTGCCAACTCTAAAACTTTTTGTGGTTCGACGTCGCCGACCACGACTAAAGTCGCATTATTAGGGGCATACCATTTCTTATACCAATCACGTAAATTTTGGGCTTGATAACTGCGAATATCCGTCATCCAGCCGATGACCGGATTGCGGGCCGGACTGTTAAGGAAAGCCGTGGCATTGAACTGTTCGTTGAGTTTGGAACGAGGGTTGTCCTCCAAACGCCAACGTCGCTCCTCGGTGACCACATCGCGTTCCTTATTAAATTCGGCATCATCAATCACGAGATTACGCATGCGATCGGCTTCGATTTTCATCACTTTTTCCAGGTTCTGCTTTCCGACCACCTGATAATAAGCCGTATAGTTTGCCGTAGTGAAAGCATTCTCCTCACCGCCGAGGCGAGAAACAATCTTTGAAAACTCTCCAGGCTTCAATTTTTTGGTGCCTTTAAACATCATGTGTTCCAGCATATGCGACAATCCGGTCTGACCGGCCTGCTCGTAAGTGGAGCCGACTCGATACCACACCTGCTGCACAACCACCGGCGCACGATGATCTTCCTTAACCAAGACTTTCATGCCGTTATCTAATTGGAACTCGGAGATCTTGGCCCAACTTGGTGCCGAAAGCGAAACCAATACGACAGCCAACCCCAGTTTTTTGATCATTTTCATCTTTACTGCCATCTTGTCTTATCTATCTGTTTTTTAAGTTAAGGGATGTCTCTACAACCCTGTGTATATTGATTTATAATAGCCCAATATATCAATTCAAGTATTAATAAACCCTTAAAACAACCTACTAATTCAGTGCGATATTCTAACCAAGAAATAAACGGATCGCGACAGGTTGCCCCAATAGGAATACAGCATGTTTAGCTTTTTGCGACGTAAAAAAGATCAAGCCGAAACCGAAGTAGAAGAAATAGCGGTTGATCAAACCGAACCCGCTGAAGAATCGTCGGCAGTTCAGAAGTCCAGCTCGGAAGAAACGGCAATCGAAGCCGATTCTGAACTACAGACACAACCTGAAACAGAATCCTTAACAGAAGCCCCTACGGAACCGAGCGAAACGGTCGTCGACATCATTAACGACGAAGAGGCCATGCCGAAAACCGAGCCGGAAACTACCTCGGCTAAAAAACCGGGCTTTTTCACACGTTTGAAAAGCGGGCTTAGCAAAACTCGTCGTAGCTTCACCGATAACATCGCCAACTTACTGCTAGGCCGTAAAGAGATTGATGAAGATCTACTGGATGAACTGGAAATGATCCTGCTGACAGCGGACATTGGTGTCGATGCCACCGATCGCATTATTCGCAACCTGACAGAACAAGTATCCCGCAAAGAGTTAAATGATGCTGAAGCCCTGCTATCCGCACTAAAAGCTCAATTACAAGAGATTATCGAACCGATCAGCCAACCGCTTGATGTAGATTCTCACTTGGCCGCGCAACAAGGGCCTTATGTCATTCTAATGGTCGGAATCAACGGTGTCGGTAAAACCACAACCATCGGCAAACTGGCTAAAAAATTCCAAAATGAAGGTAAGTCGGTCATGTTGGCGGCCGGCGATACATTCCGTGCGGCGGCCGTGGAACAATTACAAACCTGGGGAGAACGCAATCAGGTTCCGGTCATTGCCCAAAAAACCGGTGCGGATTCAGCCGCCGTAATTTTTGATGCGATTCAGTCCGCCAAAGCGAAAAAAATTGATGTATTGATCGCCGATACTGCAGGGCGTTTACATACTCAATCCAACCTGATGGAAGAGTTGAAGAAAGTGAAGCGCGTTATCGGAAAAGTCGATGAATCCGCGCCGCACGAAGTCATGCTGGTGATCGATGCCGGTACGGGACAAAATGCGTTGAATCAGGCCAAACAATTCCATGAAGCCGTAGATGTCTCGGGCATCACGGTCACTAAACTCGATGGTACTGCCAAGGGCGGCATGGTGTTCGCTCTAGCCGAACAATTAAATATTCCGGTGCGTTTTATCGGTGTCGGTGAATCCATCGACGATTTAAGGCCGTTCCAAGCCAAAGAGTTTACCGAAGCATTATTTGATCAAAGCGCTTCTTAAAGATCTTTGCCAGCATGAGATTACCGGACACCCAGAACGCCAGCGAACTTTACGCTTTTAAAAAAGGCTATCGTTTAGCGATTGACGGTAAAACCGTCAATCAAGCGCCCAGCAACGTACGTTACGACCAAAACATGCGTCAATACTGCCTTATGGGCTGGGAACAAGCTCAAGAGGAAATGGCTGCCGGCATAGAAGCCAGTCAGAAAAAACCATGGCGAAATCGTCTGGCATGGTTTGTTGTGACTGTTTTAGGAAGCATCGCCACCGCCACCCTCTTGATCAACAACATTAACGAACAAAAAGCGGAACAACAGGCTTTAATCTCGAATAAGACCGCTACTCCTACTCCGCAACCGATTCAAGCTACTGAAACGACGCAATCGATCAAAACAGAGCCAGCGACACAACCCGTCCAAACTCAAACCTCAAATCGTCAAACGACAAATTTAGCGCTCGATAATTCTTTAGACTCTCTCACCCCGAAAGTAGATAAAATCGACACTGCGGAAGTTGAAACCAACGTACCTCATCCCAAACAAGATGTAGAAATGGATTTAGGGTTGTTAACCCCTCAACAACGTAACGATTTAACACTCACACAACAAGAACAAAAGAATGCTAAGCCTGAAATCGTAATGCCGACTCCCATTATTAGCGACGGCACAATTGAAATCGAAACGGCAGTCTTAACTTCAAACATATTCAACAGAGAGCCGACGGACTTACTCGGCAGTAAAGTTCCAAAGAACATACGCAAACTGTTCTTTTTCACACAAATCAAAGGCGCTAAAGACCGCGTAATTTATCACCGTTGGTTACATAATCAACAGGTTATGGCATTGATTCCTTTGACAATAAAAAGTAACCTGTACCGTACATGGTCAAGTAAACGTTTAACCAGCGCTTGGCAGGGCCAATGGACCGTCGAAGTGTTAGACACCGATAAACAGGTCCTTTATAGACACTCATTTACTTATGGCAGTTAGGAAATGGTAAACAGAATTTTTTGGGTATTGTTAACAGTTAGCTTAATCGCAGGCTGTAGCTCCAATCCGCCGAAACAGACTTACAACAACATCTGCTCGATCTATGATTTTGATGACGATTGGTATGATGCGGCAAGAGCATCGGAAAAACGCTGGGGCGTTCCGATGTATGTATTGATGGCTTTTGTCCATCAGGAGTCACGATTCAAACACGATGCTCAGCCTGAAAGACCATATTTTTTAGGTTTCATACCGTTACCTAGAAGTTCCTCGGCCTACGGGTACGCCCAAGCCCAAGACCCGGCTTGGTACGATTATCAAAAAGCGACCGGCAACTGGAGTGCTCGTCGCAGCAACATCGACGATTCTCTGGACTTCATCGGCTGGTATAACTATGAAACCCACAGGCAGCTAGGAATCTCGCGAAAAGATCCATACAACCTTTATTTAGCCTATCACGAAGGCCGTGGCGGTTATTCCCGCAAAACGTACCAAAAGAAAGCCTGGCTCAAAAAAGTCGCTCAGAAAGTGACGAATCAAGCTAGACGCTATCGTAGCCAACTTAAGAACTGTTCCTAAAACTCAATCGGAAATGAATCAGATATAAAAAAACCGCAATCATGCGGTTTTTTTATTAATGAAACAGGCCGGATATTTCTACCTAGCCTGTTCGTTCAGTTTGTAAACTTGAAAATTAAGCTTTAAAACGCTCGAACACTAAAGATGCGTTCGTTCCGCCAAATCCGAAGCTATTGCTCATGATGCGGTTCAGACCGGCATTTTCAACCAACTCCGTTACAATCGGCATCCCTTCACACTCAGGATCCAGATTATCGATATTGATTGAAGGCGCGATAAAATCGTTTTCAAGCATACACAAGCTATAGATAAATTCATGTACGCCCGCTGCACCTAGAGAGTGGCCAGACATCGATTTAGTCGAACTAATCTTAGGAACATCAGCGCCAAACACTTCACGGATGGCTGCAGCTTCCTTAGTATCTCCAACCGGCGTTGAAGTTCCGTGCGGGTTAATATAATCAATAGAACCTGCGACGGTAGAAAGCGCCATCTGCATACAACGTACCGCACCTTCACCGGATGGAGCAACCATGTCGTAACCGTCCGAGTTAGCGCCATAACCGGTGATTTCCGCATAGATTTTAGCGCCGCGGGCAAGAGCGTGTTCAAGTTCTTCAACGACAACCATACCGCCGCCGCCGGCGATAACGAAACCGTCACGGTCTGCATCGTAAGCTCGGGAAGCCTTGCTTGGATTATCATTGTTTTTAGTTGAAAGCGCACCCATCGCATCAAACAAGACCGACATCGTCCAGTGAAGTTCTTCACCACCACCGGCAAATACAACGTCCTGCTTACCTAACTGGATTTGCTCAACCGCATTACCGATACAGTGTGCAGAAGTCGAACAAGCTGAGCTGATTGAGTAGTTCAATCCCTTGATTTTGAATGGCGTCGCCAAACAAGCTGAAACGGTTGAACCCATTGTACGGGTAACCATATAAGGACCGACGCGACGGACACCCTTTTCACGTGCAGTTTCAACCGCCTGTGTCGAGTTTGAGTTAGAACCGCCACCGGAACCGGCAATCAATCCCGTTCTTGGGTTGGAAACCTGCTCTGGCGTCAATCCTGAATCTTCTACAGCCTGTTGCATGGCAATATAGCTGTAAGCCGCTGCATCACCCATAAAACGTAATTGTTTACGATCGATATGCTCGGCAAAATCCAAGTTTTTCACAGCGCCGTGCACTTGTGAACGTAATCCATTCTCAGCATACTCAGGCGCAAAAACAATCCCTGAACGGCCGTTGCGTAAAGAATCCGTTACTTCTTGTTTATTGTTCCCTAAACTTGAAACAATCCCGATTCCTGTAATGACGACTCTTTTCATAATTTAAAAACTATCCGTATTCGTAAATAAACCAACTTTCAGGTCTGCTGCACTATAAATCTCACGACCATCAACAAACAGCTTCGCATCGCCCAAGCCCATATAAAGCTTACGCTTGATCACACGTTTCATGTCGATGACATATTCCACTTTTTTCGCTGTCGGTAGAACCTGTCCGTAAAATTTAACTTCACCTGAACCCAGTGCACGGCCACGACCCGGACCACCGGTCCAACCCAAGAAGAAACCGATCAACTGCCACATCGCGTCCAAACCTAAACAACCAGGCATAACCGGATCTTCATTGAAATGGCATTCGAAAAACCATAAATCCTTAGTAATATCTAATTCAGCACGAATCTGACCTTTACCGAATGCCCCACCCTCTTCCGAGATATGGGTAATACGATCAAACATCAACATTGGAGGTAACGGTAATTGGGCATTACCTGGGCCAAACAACTCACCTCTTCCGCAAGATAAAAGTTCTTCTTTAGTATAACTAGATTGTTGTTCCATTCGGTTTTCCGATTGTATAGATATAAATTCGCTACACATTATAACAGCTTGAAATAAAACATAGCAATTGACGGGTTTAAATACAAAAAAAGCCCGTATTCTTGCAAATACGAGCTTTTCAAATGATGGTGCCGACAGAGGGACTTGAACCCCCAACCTACTGATTACAAATCAGTTGCACTACCAATTGTGCTATGTCGGCGAATGGGGCGTATTATAGAGTTTAGAAAAAAACTGTCAACTATTTTTTTACACTTTCTATAACATTTACCATTCCGAGCAACACTAAGTCTTCAATATACTCACAATCTGCATTTATTAGTCTTACAAGCTGTTTTCCATCGCCGCCGGTGACATAAACCTTAAATAAGCACCCAAACTCGTGCTGAAGGTCAAATATAACCGAATCAACAAATGAAGCGGCCATATAGAGTGTTCCGGCACAAATAGCCGATTGCGTGTTCCTAGGTAAAATATTGGTAACTGTGTCGCCTCGATCGACGCTTTCCACTCCATTACAATCAATAGAAAGCTTAGCGGTATTGTCGATCAAAGACTGTCTCATTGTAGTAACGCCCGGAACAATAAACCCGCCTACATGTCTGTTATCGTGTACCGCATCTAATGTTATAGCCGTACCGGCATCAATCACAATATAAGGCTTACGTGTGATCGTATGCGAACCTACCAAGGCCATCCAGCGATCAACCCCTAGCTTTAAAGGATCGTCATAGCCGTTCTCAAGTCCGCAACAGTTTATCTGGGTATTCAAGAATATCGGAAAAATTGACCACAATGACAAGACGGCCTCACGTAATTGATGCTCCGCAGCATTACATGAAACTGAAGAAACATACACTTGATCCGGAACGATATCGACCGTCGACAATACTTCCACCAAGCCGCCGTCATTCAGAATAGATTTGTAAGGATAAGCGCCAATATACTCATAGGCGTCATCTTCAAGAATAGCCAGTTTAATTCTGCTATTCCCCATATCAATAAATAAATCAATCATACTAATAATTGAAGGGCCTGATAGAAACGCTCCCACTTCTATATGTTATGAGGGTATCGTCGATCAGGACCTGTAATTCTCCGTGTGCATTCAGACCCTTATAAAGGCCTGTTAAATTTTGATCGTTATCATACACAATTACCCGACTATCCTTAGAGAAATAATCAACTAAATGATAGTTGAGTAAATAATCATTAAAAAGACCCTGACGGTAATTTTCGAACAGCTGTTCCTGGTTTAATACAAGATCACAGAGAAATTGCGAGATGTTGGTTTGATCATGAGAGAAAAACTCAATCAAACCACCATTAACCGAATCGATTTGAGCGTCTAATTGTGTTTTTGCATCCGTTTTGATATTTAACCCAATACCGACAACCAACCAAGATTGCACAGACGAAAAAGTAGGGATTTCCAATAAAATACCGCCTACTTTCTTACCATTAATATAAATATCATTAGGCCATTTGATCTGCAAAGATTGGTCGGTATAGTCACTCAGCGTTTCGACCAATTTTAAAGCTACTAACTGAGTTAAACCGTCCAAGCCATCTGGTGCAACCGAGATAGGTAATAAAAGACTAAATGTTAGGGAATTTGAAGAATTAAACCACTGTCGGTCTCTCTGGCCGTAACCGGCCGTTTGGTGCGTTGTAATACAAAACGCCTTATCAAGTCTCTTTTTAGCGTAATCTTTCAAATAACGGTTAGTCGAATCCAATTCATCGAAAAACAACAACTCCGTATCGGCTAATGATTTTTTAAAACATTTTTGTAGAGAAGACAGAGAGATCATAATAATTTTCACTTAAAAAAAAACCCGCCGATGCGAAGCAAGGGCGGGTTTTAGGATATAAGCTTGGCGATGACCTACTCTCGCATGGGACCTCCCACACTACCATCGGCGCTAAGACGTTTCACTTCTGAGTTCGGAATGGGATCAGGTGGTTCCA
>NZ_JBFHFC010000027.1:0-31443 GCF_041583835.1 Thiomicrorhabdus sp.
GGCGTATTCTATAGAATTTTCAGAACTGCGCAACCCCTTCAAGCGCTTTTTTTCATCTTTTTTGACACTTTTTTGAAACCTCAACCTTACTACCAACTTACTCATAAGTTATCCACAGAGTTGTTCACATTTATGGCCTATGTACGACAAAACACAGCATTCAAACCCTAACTTTCAAAACCCCATAAACGAAAAAAGCGACACTCTTTATATAAAGAGTGTCGCTTATTTATATATATATCTATATATGTATTAAATATACAAACAGCTATATGAATCGGATTATTTAATAGTGACTCGGGCAAATTTACGTTTACCAACCTGATAAACGCTGGTTGTACCTGTCGGCATTAATGCACGACTGTCATCTACCTTCTCGCCATTAATCTTAACCGCACCCTGCTTAGTCATTCGATGCGCATCGGAAGTAGAACCAACCAAACCGGCATCCTTAAGCAAAGTAGCCAACGGCATCTCACCTTCAAAAGTAAATTCCGGCATCTCGTCCGGGATCGCATTCTTACTGAATCGGGTCTCGAAATCCTGCAATGCAGATTGAGCGGCTTCTTCGGAGTGGAATCGAGCAATCAATTCCATTGCCAACTTCACTTTTATATTACGTGGGTTCTCGCCATCGGCAACTGCCTGCTTGTAACCTTCAATTGTTTCGATGCTCTCAAAACTCAACAACTCGTAATAACGCCACATCAATTCATCGGATACCGACATCACTTTCCCGAACATATCATTCGGCTCATCCTTGATCCCGATATAGTTATTCAACGACTTAGACATCTTCTGAACGCCGTCCAATCCCTCAAGAATCGGCATGGTCAGAGTACACTGCTGCGACTTACCGAAGTGACCCTGCAAGGTACGACCCATCAACAGGTTGAACTTCTGATCGGTTCCACCCAACTCAATGTCCGCTTCCAAAGCAACCGAATCGTACCCCTGAACCATCGGATACAAAAATTCGTGAATCGCGATCGGCGTATTGGACTGATAACGGTCCGAAAAATCGTTACGCTCCAACATACGAGCAACCGTGACCGTACCCGCCAGCTTAATCATATCCTCGGCCGTCATTTTAGACATCCATTCCGAGTTAAATACCACTTTGGTTTTGGCCGGATCCAGAATTTTAAACACCTGCTCTTTATAAGTAGCTGCATTGGCTTCAATCTCTTCACGAGACAAAGGAGGGCGTGTCTGACTCTTTCCGGTCGGATCACCAATCATCGCGGTAAAGTCACCAATCAAAAACAGAATCTCATGACCCAGGTCCTGAAACTGCTTAAGCTTATTAATTAAAACTGTGTGACCAAGGTGTAAATCCGCCGCCGTAGGATCGAAACCGGCTTTAACGCGTAACGGCTTACCGGACTCCAACTTTTCTATCAATTCCTTCTCGACCAGAATTTCTTCTGCGCCACGCTTAATAATCGCTAACTGCTCTTTAACTGATTTCATTTTTACTTCTTTATCTTAAACTTAATAAATTCTTTATCCGCACAAGACGGTATCGGTATTCAATTCCAACAGGCCGGTCATTTCCGACACGGATTTATAGCCGTTTTTCTGCATATATTCTGCAATCCCCTTGTTGACCTTTTTGACCAACAACGGATCTTTGGCGATGGCCGTTCCGATCGCCACCATCGAAGCTCCCGCCAGGAAAAACTCAATCGCATCTTCGGCACTGGCGATGCCACCCAAACCGATGATTGGAATATCGTGCTGTTTCGCCACCTGATAAACCTGATGTACCTTCAGCAAAGCCACCGGCTTGATTGCAGGACCGGACAAACCACCCTGGTTATTTCCCAGCGTCGGCTTGCGCGAATAAACGTCAATCTGCATTCCCATCAAGGTATTAATCGCAGATAAAGCATCCGCACCGGCCTCAATCACTCGACGCGCCCCTTCGGCAATATCGGTCTGGTTCGGCGACAGCTTAACAATTAACGGCTTGGCGGTATTGGCGCGACACGCCTCAACCACTCTTGCCGCCATATCCGGGTCGTTACCGAACGCCGCGCCGCCTTTTTTCACGTTCGGACAAGAGATATTGATCTCCATCGCAGGTAAAGCCGTCTGATCGAACAAACGCACCACTTCCGCATACTCTTCAATCGAGGAACCCGACACATTTATAATGAACTGCGACTGACTCAAATCCAATTTAGGCAAATAACGGTTAATTACCTCATGCGCGCCCGGGTTTTGCAGACCGATGGAATTCAACAACCCACTGGCGGATTCCATGACACGGTCCGGCTTATTCCCCAACTTAGGCTCCAAAGTAGTTCCCTTAAGAAACACTGCACCAACATCCAAATTGGAAAAGCCTGAAACAGACTGGTATTCTATGCCATAACCGGCATTCCCCGAGGCCATAGCCACAGGCGAATTGCACTTCATTCCACAAATATCCACCGATAAATCGATCATAGAATACACCTTATATGTTGCACATTATTTTATATGAACCTGAAATTCCCCAAAACACCGGCGCCTTGATTCGACTCAGTGCCAATATGGGTGCGCACTTGCATCTTATTCACCCGATCGCATTCGATCTCAGTGAAAAAAAGGTACGCCGTGCCGGCTTGGATTATGCAGAACTGGCCAATCTTCAGGAGCATGAAAGCCTGCAAGCCTGCTTGGATAAAATCAAACCCAATCGCGTATTTGCGCTGACCACCAAAACCACGCGCTATTATACCGAACCGCAATTCGAAAACGGAGACGCATTTTTATTCGGCCCGGAAACCCGTGGACTGCCGGCCGAAGTCATTCAAAGCTTACCGGAAGATCAGCGCTTGACGATTCCGATGATTCCGGGCGGCCGCAGCTTAAACCTTGCCAACGCCGTTTCCGTTGTTGCCTATGAAGCCTGGCGCCAACTCGGCTTCGATATGTCGCTGTAAAATCAACCGAAGCTTATAAAACAAAAGGCGACCCTTAAAGATCGCCTTTGCATCAAAACAAACAGGCCAGCACCGCTTTCACACGTGGTTACTGCAACGCTTCCGTCTCTCGACGTCCATCCCTAGCCATCAACTCGCGAACCGCCTCTTCAGGCGAACAAGCATCGGTCACAATCCGATAGACCTGCTCCATAATCGGCAAATCCAAATCGTAACGTTCGGCAATGCGTTTCACCGCCATGACTGCCTTTACACCCTCGACCACCTGACCGATCGACTTCATAATTTCATCGGCCGTGCCCGGCGCTTGAGCCAACTGCAAACCAAAACGACGATTACGCGACAGATCATCAGTGCACGTTAACACCAAATCGCCTAACCCCGCCAATCCCATCAAGGTCTCGGGATGGGCGCCCAACGCCTGACCGAAACGCATCATCTCAGCCATGCCGCGAGCGATCAACGCCGCACGCGCATTGGCGCCCAAATGCAAACCGTCGCTCAAACCGGTTGCGATCGCCATAATATTCTTATAGGCGCCACCGATTTCGACACCCACCATATCGTTCTGGGTGTACATTCTAAAGTTATCGTGATGAAAGGCTTGTGCCCAAAACTGCGCTTCGGATTCATCAACGGAAGCACTAACCATCGCGGTAGGCAACCCTTTCGCCACTTCATCGGCGAACGTCGGTCCCGATAACACCGCCATCGATTGAGCTTCTCCGAATTCCTCGGCGGCAATCTGGTGCAGCAAGGAAGCGGTTTCCTGTTCGAAACCTTTGGTCGCCCAAGCGAAATGGACTTTACGACCGTCAATCACCGAATGCACCTGGCTCAAGGTTTCCTTGAAAACATGGCTAGGAACCACAACCAGAACCGCGTCGACATCCTTCAGCACTTCGGAAAATTCGCTACTGACAACCAAACTTTCGGGGAACGGAATCCCCTTCAGATATTTGGCGTTCTCACGCTGAATTCGTAATTGCTTTGCCTGGTGAGGATTGTGCGTCCACAACCCGACCCGATGTCCGGCACGAGCAAGATGGATCGCCAAAGCCGTTCCCCAGGCTCCGGCGCCGACGACGGCAATGTTCAATGGAGACTTTACTTGCGTCATCTTTCCAGCTCAAAAGTCAGCGAAAGTATTATTGCGTCTGCTCAGTTTGGCTTTGCAAATGACCTTGATACATCGCATCAAAGTTTACCGGCTCCAACAACAACTGAGGGAATCCGCCGCGAGCAACCAAGTCCGAAACCACTTCTCGAGCATAAGGGAATAAAGCATTCGGACATTGAGCGCCCAACAAATAAGCCAACTCTTCTTCCTCAAATCCTTCCAAGGTAAAAATCCCGGCCTGCTCTACTTCACACAAGAATGCAGTATGCTCTTCAACCTTAGTCGTTGCCGTAACACGCAACACAACATGGAAAATCCCCTCTTCCAAAGCTGTACTCTCAACATTCAAGTTCACTTCCAACTGAGGCTTGAACTCGGTTGTGAAGATTCCCGGCGAGTTCGGAGACTCAAAAGAGATATCTTTGGTGTAGATCTTCTGGATAATAAATTTTTGCTGCTGTGTCGTTTCAGACATGGTTATTCCTTGAATTACTGTTTTGTATCCGAATTTGCAACAAGATCAAGCGTTCAACAACGCATCAATCTCACCACGTTTATCTGCTGCCGAAAGGTCGTCAAAACCGCCCACATGATGATCGCCGATGAAAATCTGAGGCACGGTATTACGACCGGTCTTCGCTTCCATGTCCGCCCACATCTGTCGGTCGTTCCCCACATCAATGGTTTCGTAACTCACCCCTTTTGAATCCAAAAGGCGTTTAGCCATGTTGCAATAAGGACAGGTTTGAGTACTGTAAATCACGACTTGAGCCATCTTGACTTCTCCTTTCTTTGCAGCCCCACTAGAATTAGAGGCTACTTTTTTCTGTTTTTTTTTGAACGTGAAGCGCTTTCAACCGGCAAGCCGGCATTCTTCCAAGCATTAATGCCGCCCGACAAGTTAATTACTTTAGTATAACCGTTCTTAACCAGGATCGACGCCGCACGACTGGAGCGCGCTCCGGTCATACAATAAACCAGAATCGGCTGATCTTTGTCTACGGTGATTCGATCAAGATTCTTGGCAAGTTCCGTCACTGAGATGTTCACCGCGTTACCGATAAAGCCTTCTTTAAACTCTCCCGCACTGCGCACATCCAACAAAAACGCGTCATCGTTGTATAAACGGATTGCCTCGTCGGTTCCTACGCTTTTATAACCGGCAATACGGTCACCCACATAGCTGTACATCAGCATCGCAATAACAACGACCAAAGCAATAAACAAAAGCTGCTGCTCTTGTACAAATTCAATAAACATTCATATTCCCTTGATAGACTTCAATCAAAGCTAATGATTTTAACAGCGAAACTCGCTACAATAAATCGAATTTCCAATTTTTTATGGTAGATAAAACGATGAGTCAAGAACCAAAGCCCAAAAAGCAAATCAAACATCGTCCTACAGGATTGATCATCCTGGACGGCTGGGGACACCGAGAAGAAGTCGAATACAATGCGATCGCTCAAGCCAACACCCCGAACTGGGATAAACTGGTCGCCAACCACCCAAATACACTCATCCATACATCCGGCATGGCGGTCGGCTTACCGGAAGGTCAGATGGGTAACTCCGAAGTCGGTCACTTGAATCTTGGAGCAGGACGAGTCGTCTATCAAGATTTGACACGCATCCAAAAAGACATCGACGACGGTCGCTTCTTCGACAACAACGCCCTTTTGAGCGCCATTGATAAAGCGTCTGAACGTGATCATTCGGTTCACATCCTAGGTCTGCTTTCAGATGGCGGCGTGCACTCGCACATCAGCCACATCAAAGCTGCCTTGAAGCTAGCGGTAGAACGCGGAGCAAAAACCTTGCTGCACATCTTCACCGACGGCCGCGACACTGCTCCTAAGAGTGCGCTGGGGTACATTGAAGACATCGAAAATTACATGAAAGAAATCGGCGGCGGACGCATTGCCTCTGTCACCGGCCGCTTCTACGCGCTTGACCGTGACAACCGTTGGGAACGAATCCAACAAGCTTACAATGTCATCTGCTGCGGCGAAGCCGAATTTACCGCGGCATCTGCAAAAGAAGCGGTTGAAATGGCCTATTCACGTGACGAAACGGATGAATTCATTCAGCCAACCATTATTCCAAGCAAAAAAGGCAAGAAAGCCAGAGTGAAAGACGGCGACTCGATCATTTTCATGAACTACCGTTCGGATCGTGCACGCCAGCTAACCCAGGCATTCATCATGAGTGACTTCGGTGATTTCCACCGTTGCAAAACACCGGTGCTTTCTGCATTCGTCACCCTGACCGAATACAACAAGAACTTTGAAAACTTCGGCGCGACCATCGCTTACCGTCCGACGATGCTTAAAAACACCTTCGGCGAATATGTATCAAAATTAGGCTTGGCGCAGCTTCGCATCGCCGAGACCGAAAAATACGCCCACGTCACCTTCTTCCTAAACGGAGGTGTTGAAGCACCGTACAAAGGCGAAGACCGAATCCTGGTTCCTTCTCCGAAAGTGCGCACCTATGACCTTCAACCGGAAATGAGCGTCGGCGAATTAACCGAGAAGTTAGTGGAAGCGATCGAATCGGACAAATACGACACGTTCATCTGCAACATCGCCAACCCGGATATGGTCGGGCATTCAGGTAATTTCCCTGCTTGTATCAAAGCGGTTGAAGCCGTTGACGAAGCGTTAGGCAAAATGTTAGCTGCAATCGAAAAAGCCGGCGGTCAAGTCATCGTCACGGCCGACCACGGTAACATGGAAATGCTTCAAGACCCTGAAACCGGTGAACCGTTAACATCCCACACCACTTTCCCGGTTCCTTGCGTCTACTTCGGACCTCGCAAATGCACTCTTCGCGATGGTGGAACACTTCCTGACGTAATGCCTACGATGCTAGACATCATGGGGCTTGAACAGCCGGAAGAGATGACCGGTAAGAGCCTATGCGTTTAAGCTTAATTCAAGCTTAATTCATAGGGGCTTACGCTCCGAAACAGGCCCGCCCATTTTTAAAATCGGCGGGCCTGTTTCGTTTTAAATTCCACTCCATTCACACCGATCACACACGTCCCATTCAATCCGCACTGGATAATTGACGACTTTCACCTTATCCTATCCGACAGATTACCCAATCAATCCAACATCACATGGGAAGGATAAATGACTTTCTCGATCAACCAACCGTTGTTCTGGCTTTACCTTTTCGACATCGCCATGGTGATCGCCACCGTCATCCACATGCTTTATCAACGCCGATCGCCACAGAACCTGATGGCATGGCTACTCACCCTGTTGCTACTGCCTATTCTCGGCGTGATACTGTATATCGTGTTCGGCTCGAGGAAATTCCTCTACAAACGCGAGAAACCTCCTATCGCCATGCGTTCCGTCTCCGTCACTAAACCCGACAACGAATTGGCGTCGCAACTCGACCGGCTACTACAATCCAATCAAATTGCCGGCACCACCAACGGCAACCAGGTCCGTCTTTGCAACAGCGACGTCGAAGCCTTCGACATCCTGATGGACGCACTCGAGAACGCCGAACACAGCATTCACATTCAAACCTACATTTTTGAATTAGATTCAACCGGAAAAACCATTTTGAACGCCTTAATCCGCAAAGCGCAGCAAGGCGTTCAAGTCCGCCTACTGCTTGACGCCATTGGTTCGTTTTCCCTCTACCTTAACCGCAAACGCTTGGAACCACTTATTCAAGCCGGCGGCCAATACGCTTTCTTTCAACCGCCGATCCACTCTTTTTTTAAAAGCCGGGTCAACCTAAGAAACCACCGTAAAATTTACCTGTTCGATCAATCCACTTTACTGACCGGCGGCATGAACCTTTCCAACGATTACTTGGGCAGTCGAGAAACCGAACCAAAAAACGGGCGTTGGATCGACCTCATGTTTAAAATCCAAGGCCCCACCACTTTCCACTACCAGTACGTCTTCAACGAGGATTGGTTTTACACGACCGATGAAAGACTGGAAGACCCCAAACCTCCCGCCAACAGCGCTTCGGAGCAAGGCGAAATCATGCAAGTCGTTCCTTCAGGACCGGACATCAATAGCGACGCCCTGTTTGAAACCCTGTTGCACAGCATTTATCTGGCTAAACACAGCATCCAAATCGTTACACCCTACTTCATCCCCGACAGTGCGATTATGCATGCCCTGCTGATTGCGGTTAAACGCGGGGTCAAAGTCACCCTAATCACCCCGGAAACCTCCGACCACCTTATTTTCGATCTCGGACGCAGTTCCTACATGCGGGAACTCAGCGAAGTGGGCGGTGAACTCTTATACTATCAAGACAACATGCTGCACGCCAAACTCATTATGATCGACCAGCAATCCATGCTTATCGGTTCCGCGAATTTCGACTACCGCTCGCTATTCATCAACCACGAGGTGGTTAATTTCATCTATTCAAAACCGCTCATCCAAACGATGTCCGCATGGTTAGAGGAACTGCAAAACCATAGCCAACCTTATCAACCCAGCGGCAACCGGATTCGCAAGCTGTTTGAAAACCTGACGCGTATCGTCGCCCCGATCCTTTGAAGCCCAGAGCAGCGAAATGTACAAACCTAAATTCACACCCCTATCCCATGCACACCCGCTGGAACAATCGGAACATCCCCTTCCTGACTGCTTCACCCTGCTGACCTGGAACCTGCAAAAAGTCGATTTCGGACACTACATCCATCGTCCGATCGAAACCCTGCTTTCTATCCGCACACCTCACCTCCTGTCGCTACAGGAGGCCGCCACCCGGCCAATGCAAAGCAAATTTTTCGACCTGCCTTTTGTCATGGCACCCAACATCCAAACCCAAAAAAATCACTACGGCGTTTTGACTGCTTCCACTTCCGGCATCACACCACACCACCAATGCCTGACACAAACCCGCGAACTTGGCATCATGACCCATAAAACCGCACTGATCACCACCCACCCGCTCAATGACGGCAACTGGCTGACACACGTTAATATCCACGCCATCAACTTCGTACCGCATACGTTATTTAAAAAAGAACTGCAGCTGCTATGGAGCAAACTCGCCCACCTGGAAGGCCCGATGATTATCAGCGGCGACTTCAACACCTGGAATCGAACCCGTTTAAAAACCCTACATCACGCAACTGATCAACTTGGCTTGAAAAAGGTCGAATACCCGGACAGCCACAACATCAAAACCCTAATGCGCCAGCCGCTCGATCACATCTTTTTTCGCGATTTGGTTCTGACAGAATCCAACGCACTCCACGTACCTGAAATCTCGGATCACAACCCACTGATCGCAACCTTCTGTCTGCCGCGTTTCCAGCCATAATTCCGTGCCAGATAAGCGAAAAACAATGGTACAATTTGATTCCAAATGCATAGATAAAGTATAATCTCGCACCAATTTTTATTTTTTAAACGCGCTGAAAACATACAAAATCCTTATATAACAATCGGTTATAAAAGAAGCTGACTGCTTGTTTTATCGGATTTTGACGGACAGGACACGGAATTATGAACCCATTACAATCCCCAAACGGCCTAAATCTAACAGGCCTCTACTCTCCTGAGTTTGAAAAGGAGAACTGTGGTTTCGGTTTGATCGCCAACATGGACGACAAACCAAGTCACTGGGTCGTTCAAACGGCCATTGAGTCTCTAGCTAACATGACCCACCGCGGTGGGGTTGCAGCCGACTGCTGCACAGGAGACGGTTGTGGACTGTTAATCAAAAAACCGGAAAGCTTTTTATCCGGCGTAGCCGCCGAGTCAGGATTCGAACTGGCTGAAATTTATGCTGCCGGTATGGTTTTCCTTAACCAAGATGCCGCCAAAGCCGATTTAGCGCGTAAAACCCTGGAAGAAAAACTAATCAACAAAGGGTTGATCGTTGCCGGCTGGCGTAAAGTTCCGGTTAATTCAAGCGTGCTTGGAGAACAGGCTTCCAGTATGGAGCCCGTAATTGAACAGGTATTTGTCAATGCACCGTCCGGCATGACCGAAGCCGAATTCAACCGTGCGCTATTTACGGCTCGCCGTAAAACCGAAATGGAAATCGAACCGCAAGACGGAACGTTCTATATTGCTTCTTTGAACACCCAGTTGCTTTCGTATAAAGGCCTTGTCATGCCAAGAGAACTACCTGAGTTCTATCTTGACTTGAAAAACGACGCCTTTGCATCGTCCATTATTTCGTACCACCAGCGCTTCTCAACCAACACCATGCCGCAGTGGCGTCTGGCTCAGCCATTCCGCTTCTTGGCACATAACGGTGAGTTGAACACCATCCGTGGTAACCGTAACTGGGCGTTGGCGCGTCAGAGCAAGTTCGAAACGCCATTACTGCCTGATTTGGCTGACTTGAAACCTCTGGTTGCTCAATCCGGTTCCGACTCCAACTCATTGGACAACATGCTTGAAGTGTTGATGATGGGTGACATGCCGGTATTCCAGGCATTGCGTCTGTTGATTCCACCTGCATGGCAGAACATGCCGCACATGGATCCGGACATGAAAGCGTTCCTGGAATACAACTCCATGCACATGGAACCTTGGGATGGTCCGGCCGGTATGGTTATCAACACCGGTAAATACGCGATCTGTGGTGTCGACCGTAACGGTTTACGTCCAACTCGTTACGTCATTACCAAAGACCGTCACATCACATTCGCATCCGAGATCGGTGTCTATGATTACGCGCCGGAAGACGTCGTTGAAAAAGGCCGCTTGAAGCCTGGGCAATTAATTGCGGTCGACCTTGAAAGCGGTACGCTATTGAAGCCTGAAGAGATCGATAACCAACTTAAGTCGGCCAAGCCGTACTGTGAGTGGATGGATCAAGGCTACATGCGCATTGAAGAAAAAATGGAGCAAGCCGAACAGACGCTTAACTGGGATTCAAACACCGCAGACACCTATCAGAAATACTATCAAGTTACGTTTGAAGAACGTGATGCGGTTATCCGCGTCATGGCGGAAGACGCACAGGAAGCCACCGTTTCCATGGGTGACGATGCTCCGCTACCGGTGTTCTCGCACAAGCCGCGTTCTATTTTCGATTACTTCCGTCAGATGTTCGCGCAGGTAACCAACCCGCCGATCGATCCGCTACGTGAAAACATCGTCATGTCCTTGAACACCTGTTTCGGACGTGAATTGAACATGTTTGAAGAAGGCCCTGAACACGCTCGTCGTCTTGAAGTGCAATCGCCTGTATTGAGTCCGTCAATGATGGAACAATTGATGAGCATGGACGACAAAGACTACCAGAACCAAGTGATTTCATTGCACTACAACCATGAAGAAAAAGACATGGAACAGGCAATTGTGGCAGTCTGCGATCAAGCGGTTGCGGCGGCACGTTCCGGTATCACTTTGTTGGTATTAAGCGACTTGGGAATCGAGCAAGGCAAAATCACGATTCCGGCTGCAATGGCAACCGGTGCGGTACACCACCGCCTAATCAGCGAAGGGCTACGTACCGAAGCCAATATCATCGTACAGACGGCCACCGCACGTGACCCGCATCATTTTGCGGTCTTGTTCGGTTACGGTGCAACGGCGGTATTCCCGTACCTAGCATACGAAAGTATCGACGATATGCGTCGCACCAACGAATTGGATGCGAACACGCCGATCAGCACTTACATCAAAAACTACCGTAAAGGGATTAACAAAGGGTTGTACAAAATCCTTTCTAAGATGGGTATCTCAACCATTACCTCTTACCGTGGTTCACAGCTATTCGAAGCCGTCGGTTTGACGTCTAAAATCGTTGACCTATGTTTCAAAGGTACGCCTTCACGTATCGAAGGAACTGACTTCAACCACTTGGAACTAGACCAGCGTCGTTTGGCTTGGGAAGCGTTTAACCCACGCAAGCCTCTGCAGCAAGGCGGTTTGTTCAAATACGTTCACGGTGGCGAATACCATGCATTCAACCCGGACGTGGTTAACAGCATCCGTGAAGCGGTTCAGAAAAACGATCAAAACGCTTACAACAAGTTCCGTGACCTGGTTAACACTCGTCCGGCGATGACCATCCGTGACTTGATTACATTCAAAGACGGTATTGAGTCGATCGATCTTAACGACGTCGAGCCGGTAGAATCCATCTACAAGCGTTTCGACTCTGCGGGTATTTCTTTAGGTGCATTATCTCCTGAAGCGCACGAAGCTTTGGCAACGGCAATGAACCGTTTAGGCGCACGCTCCAACTCAGGTGAAGGTGCGGAAGATCCTTCACGTTACGGCACCGAAAGAATGTCTAAGATTAAGCAGATCGCTTCCGGACGTTTCGGTGTAACCGCACACTACTTACGTAATGCAGAAGTATTGCAGATCAAGGTTGCACAGGGTGCGAAACCGGGTGAAGGCGGACAGCTACCGGGCCACAAAGTCGATATGACCATCGCTAAGCTGCGTCATTCAGTACCGGGTGTTACTCTGATTTCGCCTCCTCCGCATCACGACATCTACTCGATCGAAGATTTGGCTCAGCTGATCTACGATTTGAAACAAGTTAACCCGAATGCGTTGATTTCGGTGAAACTGGTTGCCGAACCGGGTGTCGGAACCATCGCAGCCGGTGTTGCAAAAGCTTATGCCGACCTGATCACCATCTCCGGTTACGACGGCGGTACGGGTGCGAGCCCGATGACTTCGGTCAAATACGCCGGTAACCCGTTCGAAATGGGCTTGGTTGAAGCACACCAAACTTTACGTGCCAACGACCTTCGCGGTCAGGTTATCCTGCAAGCGGACGGTGGTTTGAAAACCGGTCTTGATGTTATCAAAGCGGCCATTCTAGGTGCGGAATCATTCGGTTTCGGTACGGTTCCAATGGTTGCACTAGGTTGTAAATACCTACGTATCTGTCACTTGAACACGTGTGCGGTAGGGGTTGCAACGCAAGACGAACGTCTACGTAAAGAACACTTCATCGGTATGCCTGAAATGGTTATGAACTACTTCCGTTTCGTCGCCGAAGAAACCCGTGAATGGCTGGCTAAATTAGGTGTGCGTTCTCTAGGTGAATTGGTCGGACGTGTCGACTTGTTGAAAGTCATCGACAACCCGTTGACCGAGAAACAGAAGAACATCAACCTGACTCCGTTCATCAGCGATGGCGGCGTACCGGCTGACAAGCCGCAAACCGTTCAAGTTGATCGCAACAACCCTTGGGATCACGGAGACATCGCGGAAGAGATGGTGAAAGAGACACTACCGGCTATCAAAGCGAAAAGCGGCGGTACTTTCTCGTTCAAACTGGTGAACACCGGCCGTTCAATCGGTGCGCGTGTTGCCGGTGAAATCGCCGAACTTTACGGTAACGACGGCATGAAAGACGCGCCGATCACCTTGAAACTAACCGGTATCGCCGGTCAGTCTTTCGGTGGTTTCAACGTTGACGGTCTGAATCTTCACCTTGAAGGGGATGCGAACGACTACGTCGGTAAAGGTATGGCCGGTGGTGAGATCGTTATCCGTCCGCCTCAAGGCAGTACGTTTGACGCGAAAAACACGCCGATTGTCGGTAACACTTGTCTATACGGTGCAACCGGCGGTAAATTGTTCGCCAACGGTACCGGTGGTGAGCGTTTCGCAGTGCGTAACTCGGGTGCAACCGCTGTGGTTGAAGGATTAGGCGATCACGGTTGTGAATACATGACCGGTGGTACCGTTGTCAGCCTGGGCGCAGTCGGCGTCAACTTCGGAGCCGGTATGTCGGGCGGTATGGCGTTCATCCTTGACGAAAACCGTTCTCTTCCGGACCAGCTGAACGGCGAAATGGTCGAAGCGATCCGCATCGATACCGAAGCAACCGAAGAGTACCGTGTGTACCTGAAAGCGTTGATTACTGAATATGTTGAAAAGACCGATAGTAAATGGGGTCGTGAAGTATTGAACAACTTCAGCCGCTATATCGGTGACTTCTGGCTTGTTAAGTCGCGTGCGATCAGCATTGATTCACTATTTGAATTATTTGCAACCGAAGCCAACTAAGAGAATCTGGAAGGAATTTAAAAATGCCAAATGTAAGACAATTTTTAGAACTGAACCGCCAGCTTCCCGAAAAGAAGGCAGCGGTCGAGCGTACGCAAGAATTTGCAGAAATCTATGCTCCGTTTGAAATGAAAGACGCGATGGCTCAGGCCGATCGTTGTCTGCATTGCGGTAACCCATACTGCGAATTCGCTTGCCCTGTACACAACTACATCCCTAACTGGTTGAAGTTGGTTGCGGAAGGCAACATTATGGAAGCCGCCGAAATTTCTCACAAGACCAACTCTCTACCGGAGATGTGTGGTCGTATCTGCCCTCAAGACCGTCTGTGCGAACAGGCGTGTACGCTTGAAGATACCAACTTCGGTGCGGTCACCATCGGTGCCGTTGAGAAATTCATCACCGATACGGCACTCTCTCAAGGCTGGACACCGGATCTTTCCAACATCAAGATGACCGACAAGAAAGTCGCCATCGTCGGTTCGGGTCCTGCCGGTATCGCAGCGGCGGACATCCTGATCCGTAACGGCGTTAAGCCGGTTGTCTTTGAAAAACAACCTGAAATAGGCGGTCTTTTGACGTTCGGTATCCCGCAATTCAAACTGGATAAAGACATCATTGTACGTCGTCGTGAAATCCTGGAAGGCATGGGCATCGAGTTCCGTTGCAACACCGAAATCGGTAAAGACATCCAGTTCCAAACCCTATTAGACGACTATGATGCCGTCTTCCTAGGAATGGGAACCTACAAGCCGATGGCCGGTCGTTTCCCGGGTGAAGACCTACCGGGCGTATACAAAGCGTTGGATTTCTTGATCGGTAACGTCAAAAACGAATTGGGCATGCCGAACGATCCTGAACCTTTCATCAGCATGAAAGGCAAAAAAGTGGTTGTACTGGGTGGTGGTGATACCACGATGGACTGTACCCGTACTTCCATCCGTCAGGAAGCGGACGAAGTTTATTGTGTTTACCGTCGTGACGAAGAAAACATGCCGGGTTCACGTGCCGAAGTTAAAAACGCCAAAGAAGAAGGCGTTCAGTTCAAATTCAACTTGGCTCCGGTCGAAGTGATCGGCGACGGCAAAGTCGAAGGGATCAAGGTTATCGAAACCCGCATGGGCGAGCCGGACGAAAACGGTCGTCGTCGCGCGGAAATGGTTGAAGGTTCCGAGCAGATCATTCCTTGTGACGCCGTTATCGTTGCATTCGGTTTCCAACCAAATCCACCAGCATGGTTTAAAGACTTCAATATCGAAGTCAACAATTGGGACGGCGTGGTTGCTTCCGACAAGTCGCTTTACCAGTTCCAAACGACCAACCCGAAAGTGTTTGCCGGTGGTGACATGGTTCGCGGTTCCAGCTTGGTGGTTGAAGCTATTGCAGAAGGCCGCAAAGCCGCTGAAGGTATCTTGGACTTCTTGGAAGTTTAAGAACCGAACAGGCCTGTTTGGTCAGCGCCGACCAAATCAAAAAAGCCCGCAAAGAGATTATCTCCTTGCGGGCTTTTTTATTATCTTGAAACTAAGTTGATTCAATTGATTTTGAAGAACGCCATCTCTTCCTTGAGCTACTGCGATTGTTCGCGCATACTTTCCGCGGATTGATCACTTGCCATCACCAGGTTCAGATTCTGCTGAGTCAAATGGTTGATTTGATTCAAGGCGGTATGAATCTGATGAATATCAGATAATTGTCGCTCTGACGAGTTCACAATACTATCGACCTCATCGGTCACCTGACGGATCGACTCATTAATCTGATTCAACACTTCCCCGGAACTTACCGCCAATCTCGTACCTTCGTTCACCCTTTCGACACTGTCTTCAATCAATGCTTTGATCTCTTTGGACGCGTCGGTGGATTTTTGTGCAAGGTTACGGACTTCGCCAGCGACCACGGCAAACCCTCTTCCTGCTTCGCCGGCACGCGCCGCTTCAACGGCCGCGTTAAGTGCCAACAGGTTAGTCTGGAATGCGATGCTGTCCATCAACTGGATGATGTCCGAAATCCGGTGACTCGATTCCTCAATTTTCTCCATCGCCAGAATACTCTGCTTCATGACCTCCTGCCCCTGATCCACTTGCGCTTGAACCTCAGTGGTCGCCTTGGCCGCTGTCTGAGCTTGTGCAACCGTTTGTTGTGCGGAACTGCCCATCTCGTCAACGGTTTTTGCAGACTGGTTCAAAGAGGCCGCCTGTTCTTGTGCTTGCTCGTTCAGGGTCTGGGTTCCTTTGGATAACTCGACAGCCGCACCATAAACGCTGTCCGATGCGTGCATCGCATGCGAAATGGTCTGTTTCAATTTATCCGACGAAGCATTGATTACCTGCTGGAGTTTCGCTAATTGGCCTTCAAAATGGCGGCTGGATCTTTGATTCAGATTACCACTGGCCTGCTCGGTCGCAATAAAGACAATTTCATCTATCGCCGCTTCCAAGCGTCCGGTGGATTCGTTGATATTCTCTTTCAAATTCAACAGGTCGCCCTGGGCATCGGATTCGACTCTGGCCGAAAAGTCGCCGTCATTCAAAGCGCTCATAACCTGATTGATCTCGCTCAATATCCGGTTTATGGAACTCATGGAATTGTCGACCTTGTTTCGGAAGCTCTCCTCTACCTTCGGATCCATTCTTATAGAGAAGTCGCCCTGATCCAATCCGGACATGACTTTCTCTAGCTCCTGCATGGTGAACCGGACACTTTGAGCGCTGCCGTTAACGCCTTGCTTCAAGCGCTCGAAATCGCCTTTCAATTCCGACTTGATCTCCTGGTCGAATTCGCCTCTGGCAATTGCACCGACAACGGTATTCGTCTCTTCGATGGTCAATTCCATCTGTTGCAGAAGTTCGTTGAATGAGTTCCCCATCTGGGCGATTTCGTCTTTTCCGGAAATCTCCGCACGGTGTTTCAATTCACCGGACTGACTCACCTCGTCGATGGTTTTCTGCAGTCCTAAAATGGAAGAAGTGATATTACGTGAAAGCAACAGACTCCCTAGCACCATGACAACGATCATCATGGAGAGAGCTGCAAACAGTATGGTCACCAATTGATTGGCCGCAATATCGACGTCGAACAGGAGCGTATCCGCTTCCTGCAACTGACGATTAACGAATGGTTCCAAAACTTGTGCCAGGTTTTCAGCCTGTTGGTCGAAACTACCCATTATTTGGTTACCGGATTGAGGACCACCGGAAACGTAGGCGTTCGCCATTTTCTTGCCAACTTCGTACCAACTCTCGAACGCGTCGGTCAATCTTGCCAGCTCCTGAAGCATCTGAGGGTTGTCTTTATACAGCTCTTTATAGGCGTCAACGCCGTCCAAGAATCTTTGTCGCGCCTTCTCGGCTTCGTCAAAACCGTCGTTCAGACCATCCAATCCTCGCGTAGCGGAAATATCGGTCAGCCACTGCTGAACTTCAACCACATCACGGTCCATCTCTTTGGCCGTCATGGCAAATGGAACACTTTGGTTTTTTGCCTGGTCAATTTTTTCGACAACGGTTTCAATCTGATTAAAAATGAATATGGATCCGATCACTGAAAGCAAAGCCAACAAACCGATCGGCAAAATAATCTTGTGACTTATTTTATTTAATCTCAATAGAGCCATGAATCAGTGTGCCTCCAAATAAATAGCCCAACCAATGAAAATACTAAATGGCATTGTAACACCGGCTAATATTTAAAAATATTTCCTCTTAGGAAAAAACAAAGAAAATCGAATACTTACATTGTGTCTAAGTCTGTTTTTACAGCTGCGAAATGTCTCTCAAGGTATAAAAAATCTATTAAATATTAATCATAAATACGTATACTGTAGTCCATGACACGCTTGAAGCGTCAAAAACAACCTATAAATAACGAAGGGTAAATCACATGAATATCATTATTTTCTTACTCATTGGCGCCGTCGCGGGATGGTTAGCGGGTACTTTCATGAAAGGCGGCGGTTTCGGACTGCTTGGTAATATCGTTGTCGGGATTGTCGGTGCCATTATCGGCGGCTTTGTATTCGGCTTGCTCAGCATTTCCGCCAACGGGTTAATCGGTTCGATCATCACCGCCACACTCGGCGCCGTACTGTTGCTTTATATCGTCAAACTGGTTAAAAAAGCTTAAGAGTTCCTCTTCTTCTAAAGTTGACTGACTTGTCTAAACGAATGCCTGTCAGTCAACGAATACTTCTCCCCAAACCACTCTCATTCCCGCACACTCAACTTTCGACTCTTTTGCACAAACCACGCGTTTTATAAAGCCGAATGAAATTACGCATAACAATTACCTTCTCGAACTTTTTTGTTAAGATTCATCCATTCGATTCAACACACATGATCCGAACCAACCCCAACCTTCTCGACGCCCTATGGAACTGAGCTTTATACTTTTAATTTTAGTCGTCGTCACCGTGGCCTTATACGACTTCACCAACGGATTCCACGATGCCGCCGACATGGTTGCCACCGCCATCGCATCCGGCGCCATGAAAACCTCCGTCGCAATCCTTATCGCCGGCTTCTTCACTTTCCTGGGACCGTTATTGATGGGATTGGCGGTCGCCGATACGGTGGGCACCTTCGTCGATATCGAGGGGGTTCACGTTCATCTGGCGCAAAGTCTGGTAATCGGCGCTTTGATGGCCGCCATTACCTACAATCTCATCACGTGGAAGCTGGGTTACCCCTCTTCATCCTCCAACTCATTGGCCGGAGGATTGGTCGGTGCGGGTCTGGCGCTTTTAGGCAACCAGAACATCAACTGGGGAGTAGATGCGTTAATCAACGGCCACCTCGAAGGCGTCATGAAAGTCGTCGCCGGCCTGTTCGCTTCCCCGTTTCTCGGTTTGCTGATCGGTTTTTTACTGATGAAGCTGTTTCTGAACGTATTCAGAAACTTCACCTACCGCATCCGCAACCTGTTTGTGGCTTCCCAATATTTCAGTGTCGCCTGGCTGGGGTTCTCGCATGGCGCAAACGACGCACAAAAAGGCATGGCGATCATCGGCATGATGTTGCTCGCTTCGGGTCAAACCCAAAGTTTCGAGGTTCCGTTCTGGGCAATACTACTCTGTACCTCCGCCATCACCCTGGGCACGTTTTTCGGAGGATGGCGCATCATCAAGACACTCGGATTCGAAATCTACCGTATTCGAGTTGTCCACTCGGTCGCCAACCAGATCAGTGCCTCCGTAGTGAATACACTGGCCACCCTGATCGGCGCCCCGACCTCCACCACCCAGGTGGTCACGGCGACGTTAATCGGTAACGGTGCGGCGGAAAAACCGCGTCACGTCAACTGGCTCAAAGCCAAGGGCATTGTGGCGGGTTGGTTTTTGAACGTGCCGATTTCAATGGCGTTGGGTGCTATTTACGCCGCTCTCATTTTCTACCTGATCGGAGGTAATCATGTTTAAGTCTCTGCTTCAAAAGTACGTCCTACCGAAAGAGGTCGACTTTCTCGGTGCCCTCAACCAGCACGCCCAGTCCATTAAACGCATCACCCATGAACTGCAAGCGTGCTTTATCGAAGGGGATGAAACCGGATGTAAAGCCATCATAGAAGATCAGCATCAGGCCAAAAGCATCAGAGAGAGCAATATGAACGAATTGCTCAATAGCTTCATCACGCCGATCGACCGCGAATCCATTTTCCGCATCATCACTCAACTAGACTGGCTCGCCATCAGCATTCGCCACTTCATTATCGAAGCCAAAGCTTATGAAGTAGAGCAACTGCACAATGGTTACGGCGAAATATTTTTCCACATTTGTAAAAGCGCCGACCATTTGGCCAGCGGGTTTGAACAACTGATCGACAAAGAACACCTCGCTGTTGCAAACGAAGCTCAAAGGGTCAGAGACAACTACGATTCACTGGTCGATGTCTATGTGGAGAAAATGGCGCAGCTCTCCAAGAGCAACAACTTGCAGGAAATGTTCATTCACCGCGAATTGTTGCTGCAACTTAAAGAGATCGGTAAGCGTTTCCAGATCTGCGCTAATTCGTTGGAAGACATTCTGGTCAAGATGAATTGATCCATCGCGCCGTAAACTCTGTGCATTGAACACGCCCTCGGCGGACTTTTTTGTTAATATTCATGGATCAATCAATATTAGGAAAATCTCATGAGACACGTAGTCATCACCGGCGGCAACAAAGGCATCGGACTGGCATTAACCCAACGCTTTGTGGAAGCCGGCGATAAAGTACAGATCATTGCGCGCGATTTCAGCAACCAGGAAGTATTCGATTACCAGAACCACCCGCTGGTCACCTGCACCCAATTCGACTTAAGCGAAGTCGACAAACTGCCGGAACTGGTTGAACAGATCGAAAAAGTCGATGTGTTGATCAACAACGCCGGACTGTTGCAGCCGATCACCTACGAAAACTATCCCGACGACCGCATGGATTACTCCCTGAACCTCAACCTGATCGCACCGGTCAAACTGACCACCATGCTGGAAGAAAAACTGAACGCACCGTCCGACTACACCCCGCGCGTCGTCAACAACGCCTCCATTGCCGGACAGATCGGCCATCCGGACATCTGGTACGGCATCGCCAAAGCGGGACTGATCAACGCCACTAAAGCGTTCTCGAAAGCATTCCTGGGCAAGATCATCGTCAACGCCGTCGCCCCCAGCCCGACCGAAACCGACCTGTTGCAAAGTATTCCCGAACACCGTCAGCAAGCGTTTCTAAAAAACACCATCAGCGGCCGTTTCGCCACCGCACAGGAAGTCGCCGACACCATGTACTGGCTCGGAACCGAATGCCCCGAATACATCAACGGCGTCTGTATCGACATCAACAATGGGTCTCTACCAAGGTAACCATTCACATGGCAATGCACAAAGAAAGAACTACGCATGGAGAACCTGAAAAAATTGATTCAATTATGCGTAACTCCTATGATGACTTCGTCAGAATGGAGAGACGCAACCTGTTAGCTATTTCCAGCGCGATAATTTTTGCTTTTTGGAGTAACGTTTCTGGTGAAATCGATTTTTTTGGACTGAAATTTACAGGCATCGACCCCTCTTTTCTGTTTGGCATTTTATTTCTCATATGTCTGTATTTCTTGATTGCATTTTCTATCTACGCCTATCCTGGATATAGAACAGCTAGACAGGAGTGGAAAGAGCAAACGTCCCATCTAGGAAGCATAGCCTTCGAGAAAAGCCTATTTCAGCGCTTATTTTGTAAAGCTAATCTATCAAGCCTCAGATATATGACATGGCTGCACTTTACCTATGCATTTCCAATTGCTATAGGTTTTTTGTCCCTATTACTTTGTATCTACCGTTTTATTTATCAAGGTTACTAATATGAGCATCGCCGTTCACCAAGCCATCCAACAACGTCATTCGGTTCGGGCCTTTACTGACAGCCCTGTCGAAACCCGTGTCATTCATCGCATTCTGGACCGTGCGCGCTTTGCGCCTTCGGGCGTGAACACCCAGCCTTGGCAGGTGTCGGTGGTGACGGGCGAAACCAAACAACGTCTGCAACAGGCGATATTGGACAAATTCCATACGGGCGAACGCGGCAAGATGGATTACAGCTACTACCCCGACGAATGGAAGCCGCCTTACAAACAACGCCGAGTCGAAACCGGCAAACGTCTTTACGGCGCATTGCAGATCGACCGACAGGACAAGGAACGCCAAATGGCGCAATGGGCGGCAAACTACCGTGCATTCGACGCCCCCGTGATGCTGTTTTTTTGGATGGACGACTGTCTGCAAACCGGTTCTTATTTCGACTACGGTATGTTTGTGCAAAACATCATGTTACTGGCCATTGAAGAAGGGTTGGCGACCTGCCCGCAAGGCGCTTTGGGCGAATACCCGAATATCGTCCGCAGCGAACTCGGTTACGGCGACGACAAACTGCTGATCTGCGGTATGGCATTAGGTTATGAAGATACCCGCCATCCGGTCAACCAGTACCGCACCGACCGCGAACCGGTCGAGAACTTCACCCAGTTCTTCGAATAAGATTTAAATACGATGAATACGGCTTTTCGGGAAACCAACATTCTGGAAAAGCTGTTCACTTCGCTCGTCAATATCGGCGTCGCTTTTGTGATGCTGCTTCCTTTCCTATGGTTGAACTTCTCGACACTGGAATTGAAGTGGATTTTCATCGGTCTGTTTTGGTTGGAAAACCTGATCTCGATTCTATTCTTTAACTACCGCCTGCCCGGCATGGCGTTACAGAATACCCACTGGAAACAGACTTATTCCAAACCGCATCAACTACTGCACGCCCTGCTGTATACGGCCAGCTTCGCCACCCTGCTATTTTGGATATGGTTTCCGGGCGACCTGTTACTCCTGAACTTAGTGTTGCTGCAACTGCCTTGCCTGCTACTGACAAAAACCACATTACACGGTTGGCTGTCCGGCGGGATGGTCGATGTAAAATCGCGCCTATCACCTTAAAAACATTACTAAAATGTGACACTTACACTTAATACGCAAAACCCCGTGCAAACCAAGCTTTTTTTGTTTTACAATCTATCCCTCTACCATTCGTTCAATGTAACAAAGCGAGCAAACCATGAGTGACTTTCGCCACGATGCTTTACATTACCACGAGCTGCCGAAACCGGGAAAACTGGAAACGGCGCTCACCAAACCGTGTGAAAACCAACGTGATTTAAGTCTGGCTTACAGCCCCGGAGTTGCCGAACCGGTGCGTGAAATCCAAAAAAAACCGGACGACGTTTATCGCTATACCGGTAAAGGTAATCTGGTCGCAGTCATCTCCAACGGCACCGCTGTCCTGGGCTTGGGGAATACCGGCGCTCTGGCAAGCAAACCGGTAATGGAAGGCAAGGGCATGCTGTTCAAACGCTTTGCCAACATTGACGTGTTCGATATTGAAATCGATTGTTCCGATACCGACGAACTGGTGCAAACCATCGCCAACATCGCCCCCACATTCGGCGGCATCAATCTGGAAGACATCGCTGCGCCGCAATGCTTCGAAGTGGAAAAAGCCTTGCAGGAAAAACTCGACATCCCTGTGTTTCACGACGACCAACACGGTACAGCCATCGTTTCCGCCGCCGGACTGTTGAACGCGCTGAAACTACAAGAGAAAACTCTGCGCGATGCCAAAATCGTCTGCGTCGGCGCCGGAGCGGCGGGCTTGACCTGTATGCATTTACTGATCGAGTTGGGAGCGACTCCCGAGAACATTCTATTGGTGGATCGTACCGGAGTGGTCACGACCGAACGTAAAGACCTGAACATTTACAAACAACCGTTTGCACGCGATACCGACAAACGCACGTTGGCGGATGCGGTGCAGGATGCGGACGTGTTTTTCGGCGTCTCCGACAAAGATATTCTAAGCGTCGATATGCTGATGAGCATGGCGGAAAAACCGATTGTGTTCGCCATGGCAAATCCCGACCCTGAAATTAACCCCAAGCTGGCATTGCACGCCCGCAAAGACGTGATTATGGCGACCGGACGCAGCGACTATCCAAACCAGGTCAACAATGTACTCGGGTTCCCTTATATCTTCCGCGGCGCATTGGACGTACGCGCCACCGAAATCAACATGCCGATGAAAGTCGCAGCGGTGCACGCTTTGAAAAAACTCGCTCAGACCCACGTGCCTAAAGAGGTCATCAAAACCTACGGTTTAAACTCGTTGGAATTCGGGCCGGAATACATCATTCCCAAACCCAACGACCCGCGCCTGTTCAACGTGGTTTCCCAGGCGGTCAGTGAAGCGGCAATCCGCTCCGGCGTCGCCAGACTGCCGATGCACGCAAAAGTGGAAGAATTCATCTAAACTAAAACGACTTCGAACAGGCCGGGTGATTTCTTAATGGGTAAAAAGGCAGCGCATCTCAACAAGTTGAATCTAATCTTGGGATTCGGTCTGGCCGTTCTTTTGAACGGTTGCGCGCTGCTTCCTCAATCCGGCGATTCAACAACCCTGCCTGCGCTGGACACCCTTTACGACTATATCTTGTTAGACGGCACGACCCAGAAGCCGATTTCCGTTGATGAAATGGCCGATCGGCTCGTCGACAGCGATGTGGTTTTCATCGGCGAATTCCACGGTAATCACGCGTCGCACCTGCTGGAATCGCAACTTCAAAACGCACTTTACCAACGCAGACCCAAACAGATATTGTCGATGGAACAGTTCGAACGTCAGCAACAGCCGATTCTAGACCGTTATCTGGACAATGAAATCGGCGAAGCTTATCTGGTCAACGAAGCCCCGGCCTGGGAGAACTACACGTCATCTTACCGGCCTTTAATCGAGTTCGCGAAACAGCATTTTCTGCCGGTCGTGGCTGCCAATGCACCGACGGACATCGTGCGTTGCATCGGTCGTGAAGGTGACAAGTACGTGGAAAAGCTTCCCGGCACCGAACGAAACTGGATTGCGGACGAACCGTTTGCCGACATCCCGAACTATGAACAGAAATATCAGAGTTGGATTCAAGAAGTCCGGCACCTTTCGGCCAATGCCGCACTCAAGAGTTATCAAGCGCAGATCGTCCGCGACAACACCATGGCCGAGAGTATCTTGCAAGCCTTACGGGACAATCCGGGTTATCAGGTATTGCATCTCAACGGCGCCTTTCACAGCAACGGTCATTTGGGGACGGTCGCCGCTCTGCACCGCATGGCACCCAACCTTAAAATCAGCGTTATCAGTCCGATCCACACCCTGATGCCTCAGCATCCGATCACCAGTCCGGAAGATTTCAAACAAGGCGATTTCATCTATCTTCTACAATCACAGCCAAACAAGTATGTGAGCGCCTCTTACCGCCAGAAAATCATGAAAAGCCTTTTCAAAAACGCCGACGCTAAACCTTGTCTCTAAACGTTTTTTAGCCTTTGAGATATTTTCCATAATCAAAATGGCGTAATTTGAAAACAGTCTTAAATACTCTGCATAAACACTTGTAAGCATCCTGTTTACAAATGGATGTTAAGCTTCAGACTTTGAAGCTTGCAACCAACAAGGGCAACGATGTTCTGTACAAACTATAAAAGTAAAATCCGACAAATCGAATCCGAACTGCAACACGACCAATCCATTCTCAGCGCATTAAACCGCGTCATGGCGGTGATTGAATTCGATCTTCAAGGACAGGTTCTGGAAGCCAACGAAAACTTCCTGAACACCCTTGGATACCGGAAAGAGGAAGTGATCGGCCAACATCATCGCCTGTTTGCAAAACACGATTATGCAAACAGTCCCGAATACCAAGACTTCTGGGAAAAATTACGCCGCGGCGAATTCCAAGCCGGGAGAATCGAACGCCTGAATAAAAACGGCCAGGTACTCTTCCTGGAAGCCAGCTACAATCCGATTTTGGACCGTAACGGCCAGGTGACTAAAGTCGTCAAATTCGCCACCGACATCACCGCACAAGTGACCCGAGAAAATGAAGCACAGTCGCAGATTGACGCCATCAACCGCGTTATGGCGGTCATCGAGTTTGACCTTGAAGGCAATATCCTTCATGCCAATGACAACTTTCTACAGGCAATGGGTTATCGACTTGATGAAATTGTCGGCCACCACCATAAAATGTTCGTCACCCCCGAATATAGAAATTCGTCGGAATACCAAAAGCTGTGGAAAGACCTTGCGGCCGGAAAACACTTTTCAGGCACCATCAAACGACTCGACAAACACGGCAACGCCATTTGGTTGGAAGCCAGCTACAACCCGATTTTCGATAGCGACGGCCAAGTTTACAAAGTTGTGAAATACGGTACGGACGTCGGCAACAACGCCAATATGAAACTATTGCAAAACGTCGTGGAAGACGCGACTGAAGTGCTAACGGGATTTGCTCGAGGCGACCTGTCCTCGCGTATGGGACAGCACCTTAAAGACAATGAGGATTCACTGTTTCGCAACGCCATAGACGCGCTGTCAAACGCAACCGTTAACATGTCCGAACGCTTGAACCAAGTGATCGTAAACGCTTCGACAGCGGCCGCCGTCGTCAATCAGGCAACCTCTGATGTGGCGGAAAGCGCAGAGCATTTAAGTCGCCGCATTAACGAACAGGCCGTGGCCGTGGAACAAACCAGCCAGACCATGCTGACAATGAACGAAGCGGTTCAGACCAATACTGAAAACGCCCAGCAGGCGTCAAAGGTCGCCGCTCAGGTACAGCAGAAATCACAACAAGGCACGCGAGTAATGAATGAGACGATTGAAGCCATGCATGCCATTCAAAACTCCAGCCATGAAATTTCCGAGATTATTACCTTAATCGACGGCATCGCTTTTCAGACCAACTTGCTGGCCTTGAATGCGGCGGTAGAAGCCGCTCGTGCGGGAGAGCATGGAAGAGGCTTTGCGGTCGTGGCGGGAGAAGTGCGTGCTTTGGCGCAAAAATCGGCGGAAGCGGCCAAGAATATCAAAAACCTGATTGAAGTGACGGTAGAACGCGTCGAACAGGGCAATACTTTAGCCACGAATTCCGGACAGGTTCTTGAAGAAATCAATCAGGCGGTACTCAGTGTCAGCGGTATGATTGACCAGATTGCACAGGCCTCGACTCAGCAATTTGAAAGCATTCGTCAGGTACATCAGGCGGTGAGCCAGATCGACGAGGCTACCCAACAAAACACGACCCTGGTCGAGGAAACCGCCAATTCGTCAAAAAGCCTATCCGAACAGGCCTTAATACTGAATCAGGAAATGGCCTATTTCAAAATCAAGTGAGAACGCCTACCCACTAAAATCCCTTATAAAATTTTTACCGGCAACGATTCAAAATCTTGTCGGTAAAGTTTTATTTCATTACGTCGATACAGGTTATATTAGACAACTACATCAGCGAACCAGGCCGTTGTTAACAAACGGTAAAACACCTTGAAGACTTTCGCTGACCCTGTAACAGCTCCGCCTTTGACAATCAATGGCCGGGCCAAAACGTAGGATAGATAATGCGCATTTCCTTCTCCGCTTTAATGGGATTCTTCCTCGGCCTGGGGCTTTTCGCTCTGGCGGTGTACGTCAACACCGAAAACTACCTGATGTTTTTCAGCCTTTCCAGCCTGTTGATGGTCTTCGGCGGCACTCTGGCGGTGGCGATGATCTCGTTCGAAGGGCGTAACGTATTGCTTGCCTTCCGTGAAATTCTGGCGACGCTGGCAAGCAACCGCGTCGACCCGAGAAAACTCTACGAAGACGTCGGAACCTTGATTGATTGGGCGCAAATCATCCGTCGAGAGAGTTTGAGAAAACTGGAAAACACCGTCGCGCTTTCGGCCGAAGACGACAAGAACTTTCTCGGCCAATCGTTCATCTACCTGCTGTCCGGTTACCGCGGCGAAAAACTGCGCGTCTTGCTGCAAAACGTCCAGCAGTCGATCTACGAACGTAAAATGGTTCAATCCAAAGTACTGATGACAATGGCTTCGGCCGCACCGGCCTTCGGTATGATCGGAACCTTGGTCGGTCTGGTCATCATGCTCAACAACATGAACGGCGACCCGTCGAAAATCGGAGCCGGATTGGCGGTTGCTTTATTGACCACCTTATACGGCGTCTTAATGGCCCAGTTGATTTTCAAACCGGCTGCTCGTAAAGTCGAACACAAACAAGACCTGGAAGCCTACCGTAACAAAGTCCTGACTGAAGGCGTGGTACTGCTTTCCGAAGGCGTTTCACCGTCTCATATCGAAGACGCTATGAATGCGTTTTTGGAACCCAACTACCAATTCAGCAGAGCGGTTCGCTGATGGCCTCGCCAAACACACCGAACAATCCGTCAAACCCGCTCAATCCGGGAAATCCTAATGCGCCTCTCCAGCCGTCCATCGAGATTCAGGAGCTGTTGATGCAGAAGCATCAGGCGGAAATCAAGGCGAGCAAGGACAAGAAAAAACCTTCCGACGAAAACGACAGCGACTGGCTGATTACCTATGCGGATGCCGTCACCATCCTGCTGGCTTTTTTCGTACTGATCTTTTCGGTTTCCGAAATCCGCCAATCCAAGTTCGAAGATTTGAATCAGTCGCTGGGGCAGACCCTGCTTAAAAAGGAGACCGTTAAAAACCCGCTGAAAGATCTACAAAGTTCTTTGGCCGGGGTGCTTAACGCTTACGATATCAGTCCGATCGATGCGGTAACGGTTTCCGACAACACCCTTAAACTCGACCTGCCGGGAGAACTCCTGTTCGGCACGGGATCGACCGACTTGGGCGAAACCTCGGCCAAACTCTTGGCGGACGTCGCCGCCAGAATCAAGGCGTTTCCGTTTAAGAATTACAGTATTGAAATCGAAGGTCATACCGACGACGTGCCAATCAGTACGGTGCGATTCCCGTCCAACTGGCAGCTCTCTTCCGGGCGAGCGATTTCGGTACTGCAAGTCTTCTTTGCCGCCGGTATCGACAAAAACCGCCTGAAAGCGATCGGTTACGCCGACACCCGCCCCAAGCGGCCTAACCGCAACCAGTACGGCGAACCGATCCCCGAAAACCAGGCTCAAAACCGCCGGGTTGAAATCGTCGTTTCAAAAATACTGAATTAAAAACCGTTACCGACGATTTAGCCCACTAGGGCAAATACAGATAATACAATCCGGGGCGCAGACTTAAAGCACTGTCCAGAATCGGTGCTTTCAGCAAGCCCATCGACACCGGCGGCGTCAAGGATTCCACGTTCGGCGAATACACCGAAGCGTTCGGATTCTTCTGGTAACGGTATGTCACGACATTGCACTTCTTCTCGCCGCCCAATTCACAAGCCGCTTGCGTCGCTTCGGATAGATACCCCAAAGAATCCACCAGACCGACCTGCTTGGCCGCTTCTCCGGTATAGATTCTTGCCGTTTTGACCTCTTGCATCTGCGCATCCGTCAACTTGCGGTTTTTCTGCACAATAGCGTAAAAACGCAGAGCCATCTCGTCGACCAGGTTTTGGAACAAGGCTTTGTCTTGATCGTTAGCGGCGCGGAAAGGCGACCCCATATCCTTGCTTTCGCCGGTTTTATAGACGTTCACGCCGACACCGATTTTTTCCATCGTACCGGAAATATCGGGCGTCATCGAAATCACCCCGACCGAACCGGTCACCGTGGTCGGATGCGCCTGAACGTGATCGCCCGCCATAGAAATGTAATAGCCGCCCGATGCCGCAATATCCATCATCTGTACATAAACTTTCTTGCCGGTACGCTCTTTAAAAGCCAATAATTCATGGTAAAGAATGTCGCTGGCGGTAACGCCGCCGCCGGGCGTATTGATTTTAAGCAACACGGTTTTGATCTGTTCGTCGTCCTCGGCCTTTTTCAGCTGCATCAATACCGAATCCAGCAAGCTCGGCGCTTTGCCCAACAAGCCGTCTTTAGGCTGGTCGCTGATGGTGCCGTTGATCTCGACCAGCAACACTTTGGCTTTAGCCCCCTCGGTCTCTTCCACCACCTGTTCTTTAAACGGCTTGTCGTAAGACGGCCCAAGCTTGATGGTGGCGCATCCGCTCAACAACAGCAGATTCATGACCAAAAAGGTTAGACCCGTCCATTTTGCCATTAACGTTAAATTCCCCGAATTACGCATCCCGTGTTCCTCTATTTTCTACCGGCCGAAACCGATTTCGAATTCATTGTAAGATCGCATGAAACCTTTATACCTTAACCTCGTTCAGTAAAACTTCTTCCGCTAGATAGGCGCGAATATTATCTACCGTGGTTTCGGCAATGTGGCTTAACGCCTCTTGAGTGAAGTAGGCCTGATGACCCGTAATCAAAACATTATGGAAGGTCAGCAAACGCTCGAACAGGTCGTCCTGAATAATCTCGCAGGAATGATCTTCAAAGAACAAAGCCCCCTCTTTCTCATAAACATCCATACCCAAATAGCCGATTTTTCGGGATTTCAATCCATCGATAAGCGCTTCGGTATCCATCAGGGCACCGCGTCCGGTGTTAATCAGCATGACTCCGCGCTTCATTTTGGCAATGGTTTCCGCATTGACGATATGATCGGTTTGCGGCGTCAGCGGACAGTGCAACGAAATGATGTCCGAGCTCGCCCAGATCGTTTCGAGTTCGACCTGTTCAATACCCAGCTGCCCACACGCCGTGCACTCGTAAGGGTCGTACACCAACACCCGACAGCCGAACGCCTTTAGCATCTTACCCACCAGACGGCCGATCTTACCGGCTCCGATAATGCCCACGGTTTTGCCGTGCATGTCAAACCCCAACATGCCGTTGAGCGAAAAATTTCCTTCACGAACGCGGTTATAGGCTCGATACAGCTTACGGTTCAACGCCAACATCAAACCGACGGTGTGTTCCGCCACGGCATAGGGCGAATAGGCCGGAACCCGAACCACCCGAATGCCCAAATCTTGAGCGGTCTGTAAATCGACATGATTGAAACCGGCGCAACGCAGTGCCAGCAATTTGGTTCCGCCCTCGGCCAGCTGTTGCAGAACCGGCTTGTCCAGGCGATCGTTGACGAACACACTGACCACTTCGGCACCGTGGGCACTCGGCACGGTATTCAAATCCAATGCAGCCTCGAAATAAACCACATCCCACTCCGGGTCTAAAGTCCGGCACAAGGCCTGTTTATCATAGAGCTTACTGCTATACACCACGACTTTCATACTCAATTCCAATTCGTTCTGATCAATACTGCGTTCTATCATATCCCGAATCCGCCTGACGGCGAATCTCAAACACAAAACCGGTTTTACGGATAAAAAAACAGCTTAGTCTACCCACCTAACAACCGATTTTTTCTCGCCGTAAAACTAAAAAAGCACGATATCAAATAACAATATCGTGCTTTTTAATATCACCCTCTTGCCGGTATGAAGAGGTTAGCTGTTAAAGACTGCGTGCCCGAACGTAAGCTTGCTCGGAGGCTTGCGTCCACTTGCTGACCTGATCACGGAACGCTTTCTGAGAAGCCCACACGCGCTTCGACAAATCGTCTTTCTGCGATTCTTCATCCACCACTTGCTCGGACAAGGTCTTCAACTCTTTCAAAACGTCGTCCGGGAACTCTTTCAGTTGAACGCCGTGTTCGTTGATCAGCGTCTGCAAGGCTTGCTGGTTACGCGCGGTGTATTCCGACAACATTTCCAGATTGGCGACCTTCATGGCGTTGCGTACGATGCTTTGCAAGTCGGCAGGCAATTCGTTGAACGCCTTTTCGTTGATCATACATTCCATCGTCGTCCCCGGTTCGTGCCAGCCCGGAGTATAGTAAAACTTGGCGACTTTATAGAAACCGAACGCCAAATCGTTGTATGGTCCAACCCATTCGGTCGCATCCAAAGCACCGGACTGCATCGACGGGAACAACTCGCCGCCCGGCAAGGTCACCGGCACACCACCGGCACGCTTCAACACTTCACCCCC
>NZ_JBFHFC010000028.1:0-29958 GCF_041583835.1 Thiomicrorhabdus sp.
CTCATAACCCGAAGGTCGTTGGTTCAAATCCAGCCCCCGCTACCAAATTCAAATACAATTTAAGTATTGAAATCAATGGGTTAAGTGTTGCAGCACTAGCCCATTTTTTTTGTCTGTAATTCAAGTTGCACCGATTTTGCACCAGTTGCACACCCGATTACGTTATCCACATTGTTTGCTGATTCCATTAAATGATCTGAATCAAGGTGAGCGTACCTTAATACCATTTCATAACTCGACCAACCACCAAGTTCTTGCAGTTCTTGAAGAGAAGTACCGTTCTGAACATGCCAACTAGCCCATGTATGGCGAAGGTCATGCCACCTGAAATTTTCAATGCCTAGTTTTTTTAAGGCATTTCTCCAAGCTTTTGTCCCGGCCTTTTTCACCTGTTTACCTCGAAAAGTGAATACATAAACATCGTGTTTACCAATCTGTTTACGCAGTACACTGATTGCAGAAGTATTAAGTGGTACACGAATCAAACGTCCACCTTTTGCATCATCTGGATCAACAAAAGCCAGTTTTCTGCGTAGGTCTACATTTTCCCATTTTAAACCGGTGACATTGCTTTCACGTAAACCAGTAGCCAAAGTAAATATAGCCATATCTCTGGTATGTTCGTTAAGAACACCTGGTGTCAGCAATGCTTCGCTTTCAGCCTTACTTAAAAAACGGATTCTTTTCGTGTTTTCCTTAAACATTTTGATTTTAGGAAACGATTCGATCCACTCTAATTCATCACGACAAAAGTTAAAGATTGCACGTAAAATCTCTAGTTGACGATTTACGGTTGCACCTGTAACCCCTTCATTTAGGCGATCTATCTTAAATTGATCGATCGAAGCACGGTCGATTTCATCTAGCATTAATGTTCCGAACCATTCATCCAATATAGCGATATTTGATAAATGCGAAACACGGGTGCTTTCTTTAATCTGTGCGTTTGAAATGTAGGTTATGACGGCTTCTTTAAACGATCGGCGTGGTTTTTCACCTAGTTTGAACACACGCCATAATTCAGCTTTCAAAGTGTCTTCAAATTCTTGCGCTTCCGTCTTTGACTCGGTTTTACAAGATTGGAATATTCTTTGTCCGTTTGGCGCTGTAAAACGTGTATACCAGGTTTTACCTCGTTTTGTGATTGCCATTGAAATCCCTCCTTTTGGGATGTTTCTGGCAATGCACCATCCCCTTTATTAAACAACTTATCGATATAGGCTTCAATATCAGTGATAAGAAAGCGCCATTTTCCCTGTACTTTCGCACCTGTAATAATCCCTTCTCTAGCCATTTCACGAATCGAGAATGTCGAAAGATTTAACATAGATGCTACTTGTTCAACGGTTAAAAGCTTCATGATCTAAACCTTATTGAAGATCCATTTACGAATTCCAACCATGTTGGAATAGATGAACACCACTTCCATTGCAAGCGCGCCATATTGTTTTTGGCTGAAAAAATACAAAGCCAGTGAAAGGCTTGCAATAAGGAATAGTACAAACCCATAAGAGTGTCCGGGAAGCTTGTGAGTAAGCCATAATGAACCAATAATTGCGCACGCTGCGCCGATGTATTCAAGCATTTCCATTAGTCTTCCACCTTTGTTTCTTCTGCTACTTTTACTTGTATTTTTGCAACTAGTTTCAAGGTGTACTTGATCTCTTCCGGAGACTGATTTACGCGCAGCTTATTTCTTCTGATCTGTTCTGTTTTTTTAATCAGTTCAAGGTTGTCGATCGCACAGTTTTGACGGTTGCCATCAAGGAACCACAACACCATACCGTCAGGTATTGTTCCGTTATGTTCTTCCCAAACAAGCTGATGTTTCAGCCTGAACTTATTCGGCTGTTCTACCTTCTTCCAGATATAGCCGTGTTTTTTATCAATCCGTTCATGACCTATCGGTGCGCGTTGATCTGGACGGCCACCTTTTTTGAAGCTTCCGGAATTTGGTTTGCATACTCCTTTCGTTCCAGTGTTCCAAGGTTTGCTACCTTTCTCAAAACACCCTGATCTTCCAGATTTAATACCGTTCCTTTTACAGAATTCAACAAGGCCTTTTACTGTACGATCAGATTCAAATTGTTCGTTGAAAGCTTTTGTCAGTTCAACCCTTGAAAGTTGCGGGTACTGTTTTTTAAGCCATTGTTTTTGGGCTTCGGTATAAGGTTTATTTATTCTCATGACTGACTCCCGATTGCCGGTTTTTTGTCTTGAAGTATTTTAGGCTTTGAATGAATATAACCATCATCAGCCATTTGTTGTGCTTTCAGTTCAAGTGCAGCATTTTGTGATATAACCTTCGCAACATTTGCCATTGCATTGGCTTTGTTGATTTCGGTTTTCATTTGATCCGGTGACATATCTTCGTCATTCAAACGCTCTAATTGAGCGAATAGGTGATTATTCAGATCTTGCATTGAGTTTTTCATTTCGGCTCCTATTACTGGCTTAAGTGCCAGACTTGTTATTTCGTTAGTTATTAGTAGATTGTTTTACAAACAGGCCGTTAATCATTTCGCCTTCTCTCGGCTCAATCTCTTTCAATGCAGTTTCCAGGCATTGTTCAATAGTCAAACAGTTCATTTCAGCATGAATAATTAGCGTTACTAAGGTTCCACCAATGTGCTTTTCGATTGAATCAAGATCTTTATTTATGATTGCGTTATGTAGCTTTGCTGTTTGTTCATAGGTTTTTAATACGTGAATATCTGGTTTTGAACCGTGAATAATTCCTTTTTCATAAGCCCAGATTAATGCTCTGTTGATTAAGTTTTTCATTGCTCTACCTCCAAGTAGTTTTTTAGTTTTTACGGCCGCACATTTCCTGGTAAGGAACTGCAACCGGTGTGATGGTGAATTCAAATCCATGCTGTTCGATGATGGCATCCATTTGCTGTTCTGCATCGTCTGCAGTGTGATCGATCGCGTTGACTTGTTCCGCCCAAGTCCTATACCAGTGTTTTGCTTCTCCGATCGTTGCCGCATTGCTGATGGCCGCTTCAAACATTTTGACGACCATGTCGAATTTCAGCCCCCAGTTCTTATTCAGTTGTTCCAGTTCCATTTCACGCATGGCTGCCAATAGTTGAGCGTTTTCCATGCGTTTAATGGCTTCTTTCTTATCTGGCTGCTTTTGTTGTCTCTGACCGTGCACTTAATTACCTCCTTTTGGATTTTTAAAAATGAAACAACGCACCGCCTTGTTACTGATCTTAGAATTAACGCTTTTGTATTCGACGAACTTGAATCGGTGCGATTGTTTTATATTTCGTTTAACTTCGGCCATATCAGGCGATTTAATGCCGCGATGTTTACAGGCCTGTTCAAACTGAACCAGGTTTATAGCGATTAGACTGTTATCTTTACTGTGGTTTAGGATCTCTTTAGAGCCATAAAGGTCATTTTTGTCGTCGGTGTTTTCCTGAATATTTAAGAATTCGTAAATATCCCAAAGTTCCTGGACACTTGGGTGATCGACCTGGGTGTCTAGTTGGCGTTTAATTGCGCGCTTGCGGATTAATTCCATCGCTCTCAAAGCGATTTCTCCGTCGATTGGTAGATAGGCGCATAAAGTCTCTAAAATCGCCATGAGCATGGCGTGGTTGTCTTTTATACGGTCAATGCGTATCTGCAAGTCATCCATTGCTTTGTAATGCAGTGGTGTGAGTTCAATTACTTTTTTGATGATTTCGTTTTCATGGCGCAGCATAAATGGCATGAACCCGGACAGTTCTTCAACGTCAGTACGCGCCAACGTCTCTGCGTGTAATTTACCGCCAGGAAGGTGGTGCGTACGGTCAAGCGTAAGATGAATGAAGCGGGATAGAATCGCTTCTGTTCCCTCGATCGCTGTGTTCTGTGCGGCCATCAATGCCGCCCTGAATGGATTGAATACAGTTTCATTCCCTCCATTCTGTACGCCGCGTTCCTTTAGTGGTTCACCGGTATAAGCGTTCTTGAGGTGTTCCCAGTTGAATTTCTTTGAATTACGCTGTTCGTCGTTGGCATCCGATTCGATTAGAACCACCGGCATATTGGATGCTTTAGCGAAGTTACGGTCGATCGCACTGAATGAAGAGTTAAGCGGGTTAAAGCCTTCGTAATCCTCACGGCCAAACAGCTTCCAAAGGATCTTGATTAAGGTCGATTTACCGGAAGATGCCTGCCCCTGCAGTTCAAAGAATGGGTAGCCTTGGAAGTGGTCACGCAACTGTTCTGCAAAAAGAGATCCAACCCACCATGAAAAGACGATCAAACCACGTTCCCCGTAAGCCCCTTGAAAATGGTACATGAACTTTACCGGATCAAAACGGTTAGAGATCTTCAAGCGAATGTCACGGTTTACCGATTTGATGGCAACGTCTTTAAGGTCGAAAAACCCTTGTTGATTGATCTCATGACGTTTACCGCGAAGGAAGGCGGTTTCATTGAATACGTAAGCACCGCTTTTATGGTCGTAACCGCAGAAATTTAGGGTTTTAACTTCCTTTGCCGGCTTATAGAACCAGACATTTTCGTGAAGGTGTTCAATGTGTGCCTTACCTCCGGTGAATCGTGCACCTGGCGTATTTCTCAATAATGCCTGGTTGAATGATCCGGCATCGGCTAGGGCTGTTCCTGGAATGCTAATGGTTGATTTTGGTGATCCGTTCTCGTATGAGATCTCAAAATAGTTCAATCTATCCTGGTCGTTGTACTGGTCGACCTGCTGATATTCAAACTTGGCGACGCAGTTAGACAGCTTTTCCATGCGAATGGCACTTTTTATCTGGCTCAAGAAAATGTCGTCGCGGATCAGGTCAAGAGAGTCGCGTTTAAAGTGTTTGTTTAATTCCTCCGGGTCGTCCTTGTCACCGACGTCCTTTTCAAGCTTGTTGCGGTCGTATTTAGCTTCCCAGTAGGCATTTCCTTTTTGAATAATGCGGTACGGCTTACGGGTTTGCGCCACATATAATGCTGCCGCTTCTCCGGCTGTAGCTGCAGCGATGATCTCGCCGTTCCATATCGCTTGATCCATAACATCAAACATAGCGTCAGGATCCTTGAGAATATACAGGTCGTTCCAGTCTTTTGGATTGGTTGGGATTGCCAGGAAGGAATCGAAACCGAGAACACGGCTTTGTTGGCGGTATTTTTTACCCCAGGTTATCCCGGCTTTGTTGTTGTCCAACGCCCATACGATCGTCTGTTCTTTGTTTAGGCGATCGATCAATTTTTTCGGCCAGTTATTCGTCGTCATAATGCTTGCCGCCTGGACACCACAGAACCATAAAGCGATACAGTCGAAGATCCCCTCGACCAGGTAAAGCGGCCGTTCAGGATCTATGTGTTCAATCGCCGGTGGCATCCAGTAGTTACCTGCCAGTTTTCCGAGAAAACGGGCTTTCTTTTCAAAGTGCCTGGTGTGGTCGATCAGTCGTTCCCAGGAAACGCCGTTTTCCTTATCTAGCCAGAACTTAACCGTTGCCGTGGTAACGTTGTGTTCGGCGTCGTGAATCATGCCTTGTTCAAACCAACCGTTCAGTTTGCCGACGTCGAATCCGCGCACATCGTTCAGATACTTCTTAGCCGTTAGGTTTGGATCCTTATCTGTTGCCGGATATTTCTTGGTGTAGTCTTCATATAGATCCGGGTACAGGTCTTTTATGGTTTCCTCGTAGCCGCATTTATTCTGGCGGTTACATTTGACCGAAAACGGCTTTTCAACGTGGGTATGCAGTTCTTTTTTTCCGCACTCCGGGCAACGACCTTGAACAAGGTGTTTGCCGCTGCGTTTGAAGCTGTAATCAGCAACCAGACGGTTAATGACTTGTGAATAATCGATCGGGTGGTTTGTTGACATAAGCAGGCTCAATGGATGTTACGGTTCAATATCAAGTGGTTCTCGTCACCTAGCGGCGAAAAAGCGTCCTTTACGGTGATATTTTGAAAACTTTGATTGTGGTTGATGAAGTGATTCAAGTCTTTTGAAGAGCCTAGATTTACTGTTCTTTTGTCGATTTCAACTAGATAGTAAGGTTGTTTGAATAGGTCTTCCGCAATACCAACTAAACAGGCGATCGGGTTTTGCTTTGGTTCGAACTCGTGGTCGCCTATACCGTCGATAAAATGAGTTATTGTGAATATTTCTTGCATGGCAAACCGTCCTTATGCTTCGGCGGATGTCGATTGATCGATGTTAAGCAGATCTATAATTTCGTGATAGGCTTCAACTTTTGCCTTTATCGTTGCCAGACGCTTCGAGTGTTGAACACATTGCGCCATTGAAATGTTTTCAAGTTTGATAGATTTAAGTTCAGTTTGAAGCGTGATTAGGTTCTTGATCTGCTGACGTAAAATCGCATTGATTGCGGATTCTTGCGGATGTTGAATGTTACTACTCATGGCGTACCCCTAAATTTTGACTTAGCAGAATAAAAAGTGTGACAATGAAGCCCACTGCAAACGATTGGTGAACGGAGCCGAACCCATTAACCAAGTGAATGAATGCTTTAAACGTGGATAAAAAGCATTCAACGAAAGACAGTGGACTTTATTCTCACACTTCTGATCCAACGTCTTTGGGTCAGCGTATCGAATAGAAGTCTTCAAAAAATCAACGCGCAACGAATTTTCTTCCGAGTGATCGGATGAAGTAAATTGATGTGCATTGGTGTCTAAAAAAGTTCTCATGGGTTCGGCTCCATTTAGAAAAGTTAGCCAAGTGGATAACTTGTTTTAAATAATAGCCGAATGGATAACTTTATGTCAAAAAAAATATCAGAGAAAATCAGAGAGATTCGAGAAGCCGAAGGTTTAACACAGACCGAATTTGGTGAGCGAATCGAGGTAGGAAAGGTTTCTGTTGCCAGATATGAAGGTGGAACCAGATCACCAAATTTAGAAGCAATCCAAAAGATATGTGCGGCTTTTCCTCACTACACCATGTATTTAATGTTCGATGAAATGCCAGTTACTACAAGTGATGACCAGATCACACCAGAAGAGAAGAAGCTACGGGATTTGTCTACGTCGGAAAAAACAGCCTGAGATTGTGGCTATTTATCAACGACAATTATCAATGTTTGCGTAATTCCGGTTTTACGCAGTCGCGATAGTTACAAGTCACATGCCAATATAGTTATTTGCTTATATTACAAAACCTTAATAAATGGGTTGTTTTACGAGTTATATTAATGAGAATACTATGTCAGAAATTCAACAGAATATATCTGAAATTAAAAGTGATAAACCTAGTTTCCATCCGGTAACAATAATCATTTTTTTAGTGATTTTTTTTCCAATCGGGTTGATTTTGATGTGGTTGGGTAAAGTATGGACGTTGGGTGTCAGGATTGTATTAACGGTATTGTTTGTCTATGTGTCAGTAATGGCTTTAAAACAAGCTGATATTGTTCATCCTCCTAGTGAACAGGAAATGTATGATTTACAGATTTCAGAACTTCAAGATAAGTATGAAGAAAGCAAAGCGGCAAAAAATGAAGCTATGATCGACCAGGCTTTGAATGAAGCGCATGATTTTTTCAATCAGAAAAAACCGATCGTTTGGTGGGGGTTGAAAGTTGAATCAATCAAAAGTATCGATAAAGATCGTTATTTTGTCATTGCCAAAGATTTAGGCGGTTATGAATTTCACCTATTTTCAGATAACAGCGATATTCAGGCGGTTTTCAAATCACTTAAAGCCGGTGAATCAATTTTGATTAGCGGTGAGATTACTGGCGAACGATCGTTGACCAGAAACGGTGCAATCGAAGAACCTGAAATTATGGTTACGGTTACTAAGATAAGATAAATAATCATTATTGGATAAAATTATATGAATAAAATTACCATTAACCTTCCAACACTAGAGAGATACAAAATTGATCTTGATAGTTATAAATCTCAAGCATTAGATTTATTAAAACAACTAGATCTTACTGCAACCATTGAATATTCATCACATGAACCAATTGCAGGAGATTATTGTCTTTCTGGTGGTTTTGCTCATTCAAGCATAACTAGCGTTAACAATGACGTTAATAATGAAGCTTTTAGAGAGTTTGAAAATGGTTTGATTGATATTTTCAATCGTACTAAAAAAATCTGAAATATTAGAAGTATTTAACGATAAAAAGGCCGCATTTGCGGCCTTTTTTATTTCTGTGTATCTACCCAGGCGTTATGCCGGTCGCGGCAATCTTTGTACTGCAGCAGTATCGCTTTTTTCCAAAGCAGGTGGTTTGCCTTTTCTTTTGGTGGATATGGAAGTGGGGCGCATTTTACCAACCAGGCTTGGTCAATGACCGGTTCCGGTGCTGCCGTGGTTAACGATGTCGACAATGTCGGTGAGGATGTGCAACTCGCCGTCATCAAGATCACAGCGGCCAGTATCATTGCTTTTAACATATTCGATGATCCTTTTTTCAATGGTTTGTATCTTGGGCTTTTGTTCGGTAATTTCTTTCCAGTAGTCTTCGGCAATCTGCGCGTTTTCCTGGTTGATTTGATTAGTTTGGCTGATGGCTCTTGCCACGGCTTCGGTTTTCTCAATCTGGCATTCGAGTTCGGCTTGGCTACGTCCAAGTTCAACCAGTTTGAAGCCGATATAGGTCAAGGCTATTGTGACTGCAATCACGGCTAACCATTTAAGGTTAGTTTTAATCCAGGTTAAAATCATCATTTCTTCAATACCTCTAAAATCCCCTTTATTTTTTCCAAATCTTCGCGGTTTGCGCCGGTCATGTAAATTACGATCGGAATGACGAGGAACAGATAAACGACGGTTGAAAAGCTGACGACCGGGAATTCTTTTAGTGTCAAAACGTCGTAGGTGAATAGAATTACCAAAGCGAAGATGAATCCAAATACCGCGCAGGCAATGGCAATGCTGCGACGGTATTTCCAGTAGGTTTGCGGTAGATCAATTTTTTCAGCCATTGGTCACCCCAATCAATTCAAAATGAAGAAGGTCGTCGAACTTGTTGTCTTTGACCTGCCAGTCTCGATCCCAGTCACCACCCCAACGCAGTTGGATCCCCATTTCAGATGCGATCCCTAGAACCAGGCCTGCAAATAGGGTGATGCGTTCTCGGTCGTCATAGTCGATCGGGTAGGGTGCTGCATCGATCGCCAACGATGGGATAAAGTTGTGTTTACTGTCCGGCCATTGAACTTCACTGCGGCCGGTGTCGTATTTTTCGTTCTGGTCTTGCTCGTTTCTGAAACCGGTGATGATAGTGCAATCTGCTATTTCAATGACACGGTTGAACACCTGTTGAATCAGCGGGTGACACTGGCTTAGATTGCGACTAGATTTAGACGAATAGTGGTAACCCATTACCGTTCCCTTTCATGCTTTGATTCAAGCACCTTGATTCTGACTTTGTTGTCTTCGACGTCTTCACGCAACATCAACAGGCCGTCGATTTTGTCGGTTAATGCGATCATGCGTTCTTCAAATCGCGCCATCTGTTCCTGGTAGTGCGAAAGGTTTACGGAAACGTAAATGATTGCTGCTGTAATCAAACTTACTAGGATCGTCTGGACGTGGCGTTCCAGTGTTGATTTGGCTTGAGTAGAAATTTGCCCTTCATTTGGTTCGTTTTGTGCCATGTCTATTCCTATTAATTGTTTTATTTTATTGTTACTAATTCCTTGTTTTATAAATAGTTAAATGCTTTTTAATGCACTTTTATAAAAGCGTTTTGCACGCTTTTTACGTTAAAAAAACAATTTTTATAAATACCTATGAGCCTTTGAAAAAAGGTGAATTTTTTTTCAAAAAAACGAGGTATTTGTATGTTTAAAATTAAAGAAATGGTTAAGGCTTTTAGCCGCGCTTTGTCGATCGTTAAGATCGTTCATTTAATCGTTGAATGGTTCCTAGATAATCTTTAACTAGGCCATAAGATATAACGGCAACACATATGCAGTGATCTGTATATGCGCTGCCATGCCTATTGCTGGCATTTATACTGGTTCCTAGAATTGTTTTAATAGCTAGTTAATTGTTTTTTATTTAGTGATTATTCAGTATCAATAATTTGTGATGATAAGTTCTTGTTTTTTATCTGAGTTTTTCTTTGAACCACCAACGGTGTATTTAAGGTTGACGGTTTTGATATTGAACTCGTTGAACAGTTTTCGAATATCAGGGTGATCGTTGATTGAGATCATCATCTTGCCCTGAATTACACGCATGAATTCTGCCATTTTTTCATAGTGTTCAAAGTCAAAATCACCACCGTAACCGGCGGTTTGCCAGTAGGGTGGATCCAGGTAAAAAAACGAGTGTGGCCGGTCGTATTTTTTGACGCATAACTCCCAAGATAAGTTTTCGATATTGGTTTTATGTAGGCGGAAGTGCGCTTCGGTTAACTCTTCGCCTATGGTGTTGATATTTAACCGTGGCTTTGATGTGGTGGCCGTGCCATAGGTTTGTCCGGTTGATTTGCCACCAAAGCAAAGTTTCTGCAGGTAGAAAAAACGGGCGGCACGCTGAATGTCTGTGAGCGTTTCTGGGTTTTTCATCTGTTCCCATTTAAACAATTGGCGGCTTACCAGGGAGAACTTGAACTGGCGGATAAACTCTTCCATGTGGTTCTGTACGACACGGTAAAGGTTAACCAGTTCACCGTTTAAATCGTTAATGACTTCGACCTTGGATTCTGGCTTCATGAAAAAAATCGCTGCACCACCAGAGAAAGGTTCCACATAGCAGGTATGTTCTGGAATCATGGGGATGATGTGTTTGGCTAGGCGGCGTTTACCGCCCATCCACGGAATGATGGGTGATGACATTGTGAGTCCTCCATTATTAAAAATATGGTAAACTCCTCCGCGCTCTGCAGAGCAGGGGAGCCTTGGTCGACTCACAGTGCGTAATCACTGTGGTTGATGGCCTTTTGAATGTTGGCGCATTCAAACGGGTCGCTTCTCTTAGCCTTAAATTCAGGCCGTCACCTTGGTTGGTGATGGCCTTTTTTTTGTTAAAAATTCATGGGTTTTATTCTAGTTTCTGGTGGCTTTTGTTCAATCAGATTTAGTTTTAACGCGTGTGTTTAAAAGCTAGAAAACAGCTATATAAACGGACGGCGGTATAGAGTGTGATGACACGCCAAGAAGTGACGCCTAAAGCCAGTAAACATTGCTTAAAGTGTTGATCACAGGTTTTGCGATCGATTCCTTGCTGCAGGTAACAATCATGAACCAGGGTTGCTTTGAGGTAACGGCCGATCGGTGGGAAAACAGGCCAAAATAAGCGTGGAACGGTTGCACCATCTGAAATGAAGCCTTTCGGTACGAAATGACCGGCGCACTCTATTGGTTCCAGTAGCCGGTAGTATGGACGCTGCCACCATTTAGGCGGCAGCATGATTTCGGCTTTGACACCACTAGGCAGGTAGCACATAGTTGACGACGATCGCTTCGACGGCCGCAACATCGAGAGCCGCTTCAAGTTGGTCTTCGTATGCTTGTCGCTGTCCTTCGATGTCACCGGCAATGGCTTTGAATGCGTTGGCTTTGGCGATCACTCGATTTGCGATTTCAAGCACGGTTAAGCCGCGTTTACTGGCAATGCTTGCTAGTGTTGGCGTGGGTGCGTTGTTGTCAGCAAGATAGGCGATAGCTTCTTCTTCCTGGCTCTTGAATGTTTGCATAGCAAATTCAGGATAAGCCGGGATTTTTTCATCGACGAATTGTTGTGCCTTGGTGTTGATTTCAGAAGACTTGATCTTAATTGCATCTGCTAGTGGTAATGGTGGAATATCTTCCCAAATAGGGCGGCCATTTAAATCAGAACCAAGTTTTTTACCAGTTGGTGGATTTTGTTTCCAGTAGGTTTCTTGCTCTAATTCTGAAAGTTCAACTGCGTCAGAAGGCCATGATCCTGCAATTTCATAATCTGATTTCAATTCATCTGGATAAAAACCACCAGTTTTTTTACTATAAAAAATTTTCATGTAGATCACCTTAATAACCAAATGCAAGCCAATAAATTGGCTCTGCTTTTCTTAGTCCATCTAACCCCCATATAGAGGTATTAAAGCCAGTTGTACTCTGGCTTACGCTCGTTGTAGTTCTTGCAGCACCTGCTGCAACAGCTTCTGTGTAAGTTCTAAATGGTGAGTTTGGAAATGCAATTGGCAATGTAACAGCAACATCACTACTGGCTGAACCTGTAACTATTCCCCATTGAATAATCAACCCACCAAGAAATTTTTTATAACCGTTTCCAGATAAAAGTGTGGTCTCATTACCAGTATGTGCAAGTTCTTGCCATCCCTGCCAAACACCAAGAACTTTTCTTCTATGGTACATACCGCCTAATGATGAAAGTGTGCCAGGTGAAAAATACTGAACAGCATAATCCGCAGTGACTTGTTGATGAATTAAGTGTCCATTCGGAATCGGAATATTTAAACCTGATGAAAAATAGTACATACCATTTTTGGTTATGGAATCTGCATCCCCAGTGCTTTGGTTTTTTGATACTCCAAACAAACCAAACTGGGAAAGTGCCTCGTTTACTCGTTTAGGAGTCATTGCAGTTGATGTGTCTGTTCCTGATGTTGCCTGTGTTAAGTCAGATAGTTTTAATACCCCAGAAACGGTTTCGCTTGCCGGTGGATTAGCAAAGGCAGTGTCACCAAAAGTAACGTTGGTTGCGTCCAATGTTCCAAGGACAATATCAACCGACAATAACAGGGTGTTACCGGCCGCCTTCTGCATGAATGAGTTAACTGCATCTGAATAGACTGCAAATAGGGTACCGCTTGCGGTATAAAGACCGAACTCGCTGACGTCGTAAACGTCTGCCGATTCATCCTTGATTGTGAGGTGAATTGTGTCTGCAGCGACCGAAAGCCCGGCAATGGTGGTCAGTCGTTTGGTTTCTGTCTGCAGTGCGGTTTGGGTTGGATCCGGCACATAGTTTCCGGTACCTAGCCCGACTTCGGTAATTTCGACCGGTGCGGTTCCAGTATTGGCGGCGTTGATGATTTCGGCGCGCCCGGCATCTGTAATGGTGATTTGTAAAGCCATGTGATTAAGCCTCGCTTGCTTCTAGTCTTAAATAATTGATCGGTCTGATTGAAGCCTGTAATCCAACGCCGCCAAGGTAAGGGGCTTCTATGGCTTCAATACGTTTATAAACGGCTCCGCGAAGTGCCGCTTTCATACCTAACAGCACTTCAAAACCCCAGTTGATTATCGTGTGCGGTAGCCGATAGTTTTCAATCTGTTGGAATACTGCAAACAGATCCTGTGTTGAACGGATCTTGATGTAAATTACGTTCGGCGTCAGTGGGTCGTCGGTGACCTGCGCGTCAATTCCTTGTAGGTTTAATAGTCCTTGATAGTCGGCTAACTTCCAACCGAACAGGCTATTATCGAGTTGAATTAAAACGGATAGTTTGGTTTCGTCGTGTACTGTCTTAAATTCCTGCCCAATCGCAGTCAGAAGTTTGTCGAGATCCGTTCCAGGTGTTTGGTTTGACCAATATTCGCCTGGTGGAAGAAGCTTTTGTGTTGCTTTCTTAAAATCTTCCGCTGTATAGCTGTCTTCGATGGTTACTGCCATGTGATTGCCCCTAAAGTGATGACTTCATCGGTTGCCGGTGACACGCTTGCAATCGGGCTGATTAGGCTGAAATTTGTGGTAATTGCTGACACAACCAGAATTATTTCGCCAGGTGTAATCGCCTGTTGGTCACCTAAACGTCCGTTTATGTAGGTTTGCAGCGCAGAAGCTATGGTGTTGCGGGTTGTCAGGTCGGCCACATCGCTGATGGTAATGTTCAATGGTTTTGTGATTGGATGATTAATGAAGGCATGACACCCAGCCAGGCGTTTGGTTTCGATGTAGTCCTGGACGGCCGTTTTCACGGTGTCCGTTACGATCGGGTTATTTTCACGTTGTCCGATATAAACAGTCACGTTACCGGTCGCAGGTGTATTGTCTAACGCCCACCCGAAATCAACATCGCTATGTGCTGAAATCGCCCAGTTTTTATAGTCTTCTCTCCGTCCGATCGCTTGCTGTGATTGGAAGGCGACAATGATACGGTTGCGCCAATGTTCCAGGTCTTCAATTTCTGAACCACCGGCAATCGCATCGGTGGTGATGGTGTCCGGGTTTAACCCTAGAACAGACGAAACCAGATAGAGATTGACGCCTGGTGACAGGTTGTAATTGCTACCGGCAGTCAGCGCAACTACCGGTACCGGTTGATCCGAGTTTGTTACCTGAGAAACCTGGTACTGTTTATCGTCTGCAGTTTTTACAATGGTGCCTTCCGGTACCGAAACCACGCCGGATGTGTTAAAAAAGTTAATGGATCCGGTCGCATAGCTCGGCAAGATCCGATCGACACCCAATCGCGACGCCCAAAGGTATAACCATTCTTCATCTGCAGTTTCAGGATTTAATTGTCTGAATAAATAGTCCTGATAAGAATATTGACCATAATTACCTCCACCAATTGCGGCTGCAAGTGCATCTATTGCAGGTGTTGATACACCAAGTTTATTAATCATTGATGTTTTTGCACGATCTATAAGCTGCTGTAGGCTTGGTTTTTGGCTCATGTTGTCACCTCGATGGTTTTGTGTCGTCTTATAACGTCAGTTGAAAGTTGGTGTCGTCTGGTAAGGTGATTGTAATTACCCTGACCAGGCGTTCATTTTCATACTGACATTGCACTTTTATGGCTTTGGCTCGGTCTTGGGTGATTAGCCATTCAAGTGCTTGTTCGGTGTAGCGTTTTGCACGTTTTCGTGTATCGTCAGTTTGCTTTTCCCGTGCCAGTGTCCAATCACGGCAGCCAATTCCTGATAGGAATTCATTTGCCCACCATCCACGGTGGTCTTGGCCTTTCTCTAGCTTGTCATTTGCACGGGCTTTCGCCCAGTTAAGCAGGCTTTGCAAAATTGCATGTTCAAGCCCTGTTTGACTGTTCAACGCGCTGCTGATCGCGGCTAATGAAAAATAGTTGCTCATTTGTGTTATTCCTATACAGGTGTACTGGTTGTTCCACCGTCATTTTCGTTATGTTTATGGGTGCCATAATTAGATCCATCAATTGTGATTCCACCGGTATTGGTTACAGCACCGTTCAATGTTGTCTCGCCGTTAATTGTGGTTTTTCCATTGATTTCGGTTTCGGAATTGATGGTGGTTTTGGTTGCGTTCACCGTGGCGTTGGAGCATGAGACGTTGACGTCATTGTCGCTGTAAATAGTGATACCGGATGCAGTTAAATGCACCAGATTGCCTTTGTTGTCCAATATGGCGACTTCACCTGGCTGCAGTTCCATTTCATAACGTTCATCTTCGACACAGAAGGCAATCCCGCGTGAGACGTCACCGCCCAAAAATAGGGTATAGGCTTTGCTTTTGTCAGTCAGCGGTCGGCTCATGAATCCATAGTTATGGATCCGCTTGATTTTGTCGTTTTTGACACCGGTTGCCATTAGTATCTGGATGAATTTAGTTTCCACTCTGGTTGGGATTCCGGTACCAAATAGCAGCTTGATGCGGTTTGCCAGGTCTTTAAGCATTATGCGTTCTCCATGAATGGGCGGAATAGTTCAATATCGGTTGAGTTTTCATTTTTTGCAGCATTCAATGTGATGGAACGAATCAGCAATTTTTCATCAAATTTGCGCTTGTTTGATTTGATCTCAACCATTTTATTGATAGCGGTTCCGGTTAGCTGTGCATGAATGCCAGGCACTTTTCCGCTGACCACAAGGCTTTTGGCAATCGCCAGATTCTTTTCGTATTCGGCACGGTTCTGGCAGGCCTGTTGGTCTTTCAACTTGTCGGCAATAATGACGCATTTGCGGCTCTTTGCAGCCGGTTCGTAGGTGACAATGGCTTCGGAATTATCCCAACCGCTTTGGATCTCATAAGTGTGGTATAGGTTTGAAAAGCTGCGTTTGATTTTTACTTCTCTTAGGTTGTTGCCTTCTTCTAGGACAAGATCCTGGATTTCAAACTGTCCAGGACGTTCAATCAAGATGGATCCGGAACGCTCTATTAGGTTTAAATTTCGGTGTTTTGCAAGTTGGGAAACACCGCTTAGTGCAGATTCGGCATTCAGTTGGAATTCTTCGATCGGATCGATATTTCCGGAAACATTGTTTTTGACGTTCAGGCCGTAGTCTGACAGCAGATTTTTCAACAGATCTTTAAAACTCAGATTATAGGCGGCGTCAGTCTTTATCCGGCTGTCAATAAAGTTGGCGCTTTGCGATCGGCCGTTGATGGTGATGCCGGTTGATGTGGCTGTGGTTCCTTCGTCGACGTCATCGATCTGGCCTTTCAAAATTGTGGTGGGTCCTAGCAACCATTCGACTTCAAGCGGTTTAGTGATTGTCATGTATTGGATATTGGCCGTGAAGGTATGTGCCAACTGATCCAGGCTGAATCTAAGCGTTGCCGTATAGTACGGCCATTCTTGACCGTCGATTTTTAGTCTAATTCGATCGGTCATTTTTTCACCTTGATTTCACCATGAACAAACAGTGGGTGAGTGATAGCGTTTAGTCCTTCAAATTCGGATAGCGTGCTGTCGTTTGCAAAGGCAAGGCATATTGATGGCGTTGGGCTGTAAATGCTGATTGTTTGCAAGGTTTCGAGGTATTCATTCAGTTTTATTAACTGGGTTTGAACGTGGTTGTTTAAGTTTGCGATCGCTTCAACCAGTGGCATGGTTTCATAGTCTGCCGTCGAGGTGCTTTCCTGATAACGTTGTTCAATTGATGATTTGACTGCTTTAATTGATTGGTAGGCGGTTTCCAAGTTGATACCGTTTAGTTTATTGGTCAAATCACCGACAGACGATCTTCCGTTCAAATCCGTGCTATCACTGACGGCTGCTAGGGCGCGATTTAGTTTTAATCTGGCAGTTGTGCTATGCAGTTTGATAAGCGGCGTAGTTTGGTTTTCTTCATTGTCTTTAAAGCGTTTATCGACCACTTGTTCAAGGCTCAAAATACTGTTGCTGGCGGTGTCTGCGTATGATGTTTGCACACCTGAAACCAACGAATTCATAACACCATCAATTTGGCCGGCAAACTCGCCAGGATTTGTGGCGATTGAAGAGATCGAACGTTTGGCGGCGTTGATCTTGGTTTTCACATCAAGGCCTGAACCGTCAAGTTTCAGTTGGTTTGCCAGGTAATCAATATCATTCAAATAGGTATCGAATTCGTTTTGAGTGATTGTGATCTGGTCAACGCTTGCCGCGTTGATTTGGTTTTCAAACTGAATGTTAGCCTGGTTAATCACTGGATCCGAATAGTTTGTCAGTGACTTTGAGAAGGTCTTTGGAAGTTCGACCGGTTTACCTTGCGTGATGAATTTCAACGTAAGCTTGACCAGGCCTTTTTTGGTGTTGATCGATTGTGTGCTGTCCTCATAAACCAGATCAAGTTCACCAAGGTAAGGGTGTTCTAATGTACCTTCTGGGTTCTGGCGTAACTCGCTGCGAAATGCGTTTGCTTCGTTTAATGAATCAGCACCGACGAACACTGCTTCGATCGTATAGGTCGGTATCTTGTCTCCAAGCACATCATGATAGTGGCTGTCGCTGTATGGGATCTCTTTAGCGTCGACGTGTTTACCTTGGGTGTCATCTGTTTTCAGAATGCTAAATGGGATCCCGTTCCAGGTCGCCTGGTCGTATTTCTTATCCCACATGACGGCCACCACTCAAAGTAGGTTCATAAGCGCACACGCCATTCGAGCAACGGCGATCAAGTCCGCTTACCTCCTCCTCCGCACAGAAAGTGTGCTCGGTAAATAGCGACTGGCTTAATGAACGTGGTTTTTGTCTAGAAATCATCGATTCACCCCTCATTTTCAGGTTCACAGGCTAATAAATCCATTTGCCTTGGGTCTTTTAAAAGGTCGGGTTGTTTCGTCGGGCATGGTGGTTCTGCACCTTGCGCCGGTGATCGGATAATCTCTTCAAAAGATAGGAGTCCTTTGAATGTAGTGCTGCAGTTCAAGTTTTTGCACTGGCAATACAATACGCGGGTTTCTTGTGTGTATTGTTCTGATGCCACAATGATGGCTTTAGATAGGCAAGTAGGGCAGCGCACAAGCATATAAGACCGTCCTCAATTAAGCGGTTCAAAGTCTCATACCTTCGGCTGTGGTGAAATCGGTTAAAATTTCACGGTATGGGTATTTATTTTAAAGTGTAATTATGTTTAAAAATGTGCTTAAATTATATCACAAGTAATTGTTTTTAATAACTATTTTGTTTTATTTAAAAGTGTAATTTTATAGTAATTTTATAGTAAAAAATAAGTAATCAAGTTACACTTTAAAAGTGTAATTTTTTTAAATTTTAAATAGTATTTTTTATTTTTTAAATCAACAGCTTATAAAAAAGTGTAATTTTTTGTTACATAAAGTTACCTTTTTTTGTAATTTTATTTTTCTTTTAAATCAATACGTTATGTTTAAAAAATAGCTTAGTTACACTTTTTTGCCTAAAAAATACCCCAAAATGTGAAAGCTGTTTATTCAAGTGATTCGTAGGATCTTAACTCGATGATTTTTTCCCCGGCGAAATCATTCAAAACCGTTAGCCGTTCGACGAAAGACTGAATTTCATTTTTGTTAAATATCCGGTCAACCTTGTTTAGATCTCCGCCGCTTTTCATGTTCTCCCGGACGACGGACATTAATTCGATCGGGATTCGGTGTGCGCTTAGAATGTCGGCCGTGGTCACGTTCTTCATGCTTGCGAATTCATCCTTTGCGTTGATCTGTCCTACCGGGATCAATTCCGGTTTCTCTTTATCTTGACCGCGTCCATTGATAAACAGGTTTTTGAAGTTTCCAAGACCTTTAGCGGAATTTAATGTCTGCTTTATCTCGTCTTCCATTTCCTTATCCAGTTTTGGGTTGTTCATGTAAAGCAAGAAACCGGAATGCGCGCCGTTTTTGTAATATTTACGGCGGAATAGGGTGGCATCCTCGTTTAACCAAACCGAACTTAACGTGGCGAAATACTCCGGGATCCCATAGATCTCTTGTGCCGGATCATATTCAGAGAAGTGGAAGACGGATCCTTCCTTGAATTCTATTTTTTGATTGAAACTCACATACGAATAACAGTCAGGATCAGATCGTCGACGCATATAAAGTGCCGGAAGGTGTTTGAACTTGACGATTTTGTCAAACGGGTTGCGTATCGCCTGCAGGTAACCGTTGCCATAAACACCGAAATCCAACAGGAACTTATCAAGGTCAACTCTCGATAGCTTGCCGTTTGTATTCAACTCGATCGCCAGAACGATGATGTTGCGTTTCGCGTAAATGGCTGAACTATGCATCCCGTTTGCGCGGAATGATTTATAAAGTCCAGGCAATGAAACTGGCGGTTCGTAAATGCCATCTATCAAGAACGATTCCGTATAGTCGTATAGAGTGCCATTCAATACGGATTCTGGTTCGCCAAATTCTACAAGCATAGATTACCCCTTATTTATTGTGAAAAAGCCACTGTAGGCCTTCCATCTTCGTTTTCGTTAATATCTTCAAGTGACAGCAGGTTCATGATCGCCATAGCAATATCAGCGTGTGAACTATCTTTCGTCCTGGTTGCGCCGAATGTCGACTTTCCGGTTCCGGTTGTGACACGTTTAATCATTAAGAATGAGTGGACAACGTCATCCCATTCGCCATCAAACTGCAGGCGGCCGTTGGTAATTACTTCTCGAGCCTTATAGACCAATTTTGATTTGGTGTTGATCGAGTAGATTATTTTGGTAAGTCCTGGGAAGAAATCTTCGACCAATGTCGATACCGGGTCACCGATTCCAGTTGTGTCCATTGCGATTTCAGTGACGTTGTAGCGTTCGCACAGTTCTTTAATGCGGTCAGCCTGGTATTGATAGGATTCGCTTTGCAGGCGGATTTTCTCAACCAACCGGAATGCGCTTCCAGGTCTGGCCGGTGGCAAAGCGACAATGACCGCCGCTTCGTCGCCTTCTCCGGATGGATCGTACCCAATCCAAACTGGGTGGTTACCGACTGGCCTGTAAGCGTCGAAATTAACGTCTTTCCAATCCTTCGATTCAACCTTACAGGCCATGAGTGCTTTGAGTTTGAACACCGCCTTTGAATCATCCAGGAACTTACAGCGCAGAAGGTTGTCGAAGACTTCTTTATCCGGGTAGCGCTTCTTCAATTTTTCCATATTGAAGAATGTCGCACCGCCTTCAATTGCATCGTCAACCGTGATGATCTGCCGGTATATGCCGTCAGCACCAAGCGCACCGCCTTTTAGTACCTTGTGAGAAATGTCGATATTGTCTTTTTTAGACCCCGCCCATTTTTGATAGGCTTCGTGGGCGATCGTCGACGGTGTCGAAAGGTATGTCGTCCGCCACTTATCGTGGATGCTCATACCACCGGCAAGATCATCAAGTTCTTTGAAGCGCGGGATCCAGAACACTTCGTCAACATACAAGTGACCGTGATAACCCTGTGCAGTGCGGCTGTTTGTACTCAAGAAATAGAAGGTAGCCCCATTACTTAGGGTGATTTCGTCTTTGCCTTTCAGGTCGACTTCACCAATCTTCAAAGCAAACATACGAATGTAAGTCTTGAATATCTCGGATTGCTTTTTCGATGCCGATAAGAAGATCTGGTTATCACCGGTCAAAATCGCATCTTCAAACGCTTCATACGCGAAGTAGTAGGTCAAACCGATCTGGCGCGATTTCAGAAAGAAGCGCATCCATGCTACTTCTGGATCTTGTTTTGTCTCCCAGATATTCAACTGGTAAAAGAAGAACGTCTTTTCCCGGAACTCGTCCAACATTTCTTTTGTGATGCCGGAAACGTCATTTTTCACTTTGTTGGATGGCCGCCCACGGTTGGATCCGTCTTTTGCTTTTCCACCTTTCTTAGTTGGATCACCAAACTGGTGTTTTAAAAGCATTTCCAACTCATTAAGCTGACGTTCGCTTTTTTCATCCACCCACATCAAATAGGCAATGCGTTGACGCATAACCAGTTCTACTGGTGAATCGTCGCGCAACTCATTCCATTTATATTTTGAGATCCAACGCTGAACCGCGCGCGCAGTCACGCAAACGTCTTCTGCAATTTCTGCAGGCGTTTTTTGCTGCAAGTACAAACCCAAAGCGCGGGTTTGTTTTTGCGTGTAGATGGTCTGTTCTTCGGTTTTTGTTCTCATGGGTTCAATTATGGGCAAAATCGCACGGCTTTTCTGTTATTGCACTTTTATATCGCAAAGCTAAAAAGGCAATTGGTTTCAATGCTTTAGCGAAAATCGCATACTGAAATCACACCGACAAAAACGTCACAAAAACCAAGTTTGGAGAACGAGAAATGTTTATTACTGAATGGATTTGTATTTTGACTGCAGGCGCGACCGTCGACGGCCGTAATGTCGAACCGGAAGTATTGGAACAGATTGCAGAAACTTATGATCCAGAAGTTTATAACGCCCGTATCAACATCGAACACAACCAATTTGGCTACAAGCTTGGCAGCGTAGCCGAAGTGAAAGCCGAAGAAATGGATGGGGCAATTAAGCTGTTCGCCAGATTGAAGCCGACGGATTATTTCCTAACGCTGATTCAGGCCGGTCAAAAGGTTCACACTTCCGTTGAATTTGTCCTGGATTTTGCAAAAACCGGCAAGGCGTATTTAACCGGGCTTGCGGTCACCGACACCCCGGCAAGCCTTGGAACAACCGAAATGCACTTGAGTGTTCAAGCTGACGGCAACAAGCAGGCCGTGCAAACCTTTTCAACCAATGAGGTGATTGAACCTCAACCCAAAAAAACCAATTTTTTCGACAGACTTTTATCAAAAGAGGATGAATCAATGGATGCAGCAACAGTACAACTATTGACTGAAATGAATAAGACACAGTCAGAAGTCGTTCAGCAGTTAAACAAAATGTCAGATGCCATGACGACAATGACGGAAACACTTTCAAAAATCGGTTCCGGTTCCGGCGATTCAGAAGTATCAGGTACAGATGAAAACGGCAAGGATCCTGAGAAGTTCACACAGCTTAAAACGGCCGTCGATGACTTGAAAGGCGAACTTTCACAAGTCAAGACCGCGTTGGAAAAGTTTACCGATGAAGGCTTCCGCCATAACGCGACTGGCGCAAATACTAGCAACCAGGAACAAGAAGACGAAAACCTGGTTTTGTAATTCACACTGACAAATAGTTTTTCATTCAAAGGATAGGAAACCATGAGAGAAGAAACACGAGTTAAGGTTAATAGCCTTCATGCTGCGATGGCACAGGCTTATGCCGTTTCAGACCCGACAAAAAAATTCAACGTGACGCCGAACGGCGCACAAAAAATCATTGAATCAGTCAAGGAACAATCTACATTCCTTGGACGAATCAATGTTGTTCCGGTTACTGAACAATCAGGCGATGCAATCGGGTTGGACGTAAGCGGTTTGATTGCAAGCCGCACCAATACGTCAATCAATGACCGTACCCCAACCGACTCACACAGCACAACCGGCAACACCTATATGTGCAGCAAGGTTGAATTTGACACGTTTGTCAGTTATGCCACTTTGGACGGATGGGCATTGCAGCCGAACTTCCGCACCAAGTTGAACAACCAAACCCGCAAGCAGATCGCTTTGAACCAGATCATGATCGGATTCCACGGTCAAACTGTGGCGACACAAACTGATCCAGTTGCCAACCCGAACGGTGAAGACGTGTCAGAAGGTTGGATCGCTAAGGTTAAAAACCGTCGTCCTACCCAATACCTTACAGGAGGTGCGACAGTTGGTGAAATTCATTTCGGTGCAGGTACCGGTACCGATTATTTGAACCTAGATCTGATGGTGTCCGACTTGCTGCAGTTGATTGATTCAGCTCATGCGGAAGCCGGTGACCTAGTGGTGATCGTCGGCCATGAACTTTTGGCCTATGAAAAGAATAAGTTCTATACCGATCATGGAAACACGCCATCAGAAAAAGCCAAGATCGAAGAGCGCCAAGTAATCGGAACTTACGGTGGTTTACCGGCTTACAAAGTTCCTCACTTCCCGGCGCGTGGTTTGTTGATTACGTCGTTCTCGAACCTGTCGATTTACATTCAGGATTCATCTATCCGCCGTCGAAACGTGGATAACCCGGCACGTGATCGTTACGATTCATTCTATTCAATGAACATGGATTACGTTCTTGAAGATCTTGGCAAGGCCGTTGCCATTGAAGCGGCAAACGTCAAGTTCTACAGCGGTACCGCCTGGACTGCATAACCGAGTACCTCCCCAGGGGCTTAGGTTGTTGGTTCATTCAACGGTTCGCCGTTCAGTTTGAACCATTCGGCCTTAACGCCCCTTTTTATCAACCAAAACAAAGGGAATGACCGTGCAATTCGTTGGAGACAAAGGCCAGACCTATACCACTGAATTAAGCGCAACGCCTTTTTACCCGGTGTTAAAGCTTGCTGACTTTCAGCAGCAGTTTAATTTCCTTGAAGACCAGAACGAATACGCCGTGACACAACAGGCGATTATTGATCGTTCAACCGTGCATCGTCAGTTATTGACACTGACCGAAACGCACCAGAATTTAGTTGATGTCTCCAAGGCACTATTTGGAGACGACACAACCGCCGCAGTTCTTTATCAAAACGCGGTGTTTTCCATGACGGCCGCCAACCTGATCGGCAACCGCATGGCGACCGATGCCACCAAAGAAGCGGCAGACAGACAAGAAGCATTGAACCAAAAGGTTGACCACTTGAACAGCCAGGCGCGCAGTTCCATTGAGCAGCTTTTACGTGCCGACAGCGGCTATGCAATCAGCTTGATTTAGGTGATCTGAATGAAAGCATTACAAAGCCTTTTAGACTTCCTGACCAAAACCGGTGAAGTGGTGATACAGGAAAAAATCGAAGCCTGGGCGGAAGATGGCGAAGTGTTGTTCGTCACCTCCGCCAATTTTGATGGTTACGAACTGAAATATAAGGCCAATTTCGCTTTGTATGACGTGACGGTCACCCCAACTGATCTGTTTATGTGGGTAACCTACTGGATGAACAAATACATTCCAGACCGAGATCAACAAGGATTGCCGGCACCTGAATTTTTCTCGGAACCGTTGAAAGACAGTCATTTCGATCTTGGCTTGATAATCGATTTCAAAGAACAGATTCGATTGGTCGAAGATCCGGCCGGTGATTGGCTGCTAGATGATGGCAAGCGGTACCGGCCTGAATCGGATTTCGGCGTTGATGAAGCCACCGGGATCCTGGATCTATTTGACCCGGTCACCCAGGACAATGGATTGACTAACTAATGGAGAAGATCGAAAGCCCGGAAGAGATCGTCAACCTGTTGCAAAACTTGATGTTAGCGGACGGCGATAAAAAGAAGCTGAACCGAAACCTGGCAAATATGGTGCGGCGTTACTTTAGGGCGCAGATCAAAAGTCAGAAAGACATTCACGGCAAGCGATATGCACCGAGGAAACGCCGAAAGGTTGGATTCACTGATAAAGGCCGGTCTAAACCGAACAAAAACATGCTGAACGGGCTTTCAAGAATGTTGATGACAGCATCCGACGCCGACGGGTTCAGCGTCGGGTTGGCCGGGTTGGCCGCCAAGGTCGGCCGGGTTCATAACGAAGGACAGGTCGTTACCTTTCCGCGCCGGATGAATGGATGGTTTGATTCAAAAAGCAACCTTTGGAAAGGCGGCATAAAAGGCAAAGGCGCATATAAGATGCCGCAGCGTCCATTCATCGGATGGAACAAGGATTTAACCACTCAAATCAGCTTAGAAATCACTAAACACATGGAGTTGAATTAATGGCACAGGATTTCAAAATTAAACCGGCACAGGGCATGAAGGTGCGTGATCCGGAAACAATGAAACCACTGAAAACAAGCGGTGAAACCAAACCACGGAATGAATACTGGTTGCGCCGAATCGCTGATAAATCAGTGGTCGAAATTAAACCGAAAACCACGTCAAAATAACTTTAAACAAGGAAGGGCGAAACAATGTCAGGTATTAGTTTTAATGAAGTTCCAAGCAACGCAAGAGTTCCCGGCGTTTACATTGAGATTGACAATTCTCTAGCCAACAACGCCGAAGAACTGCAGCGCGTTTTACTTGTCGGCCTGGCCGGTACCGGTGGCGACACCGGTGAAAATGTCGTGGTTGGGATCACGACTCCGACGGCCGCAGCCGATCGCTTTGGCGCAGACAGTCAGATCTACAAGATGGCCGAATGGTTCTACAAGCAGAATATTGCGCTTCCTATGTCTGCCGTTGCCACCAATGAAACCACACCGGATGTGGCCTCTGCGTTGGCCGCGACCGGCGATCAACAGTATCACCATATCGTTTCCGCTTTCAATGATGCCACCGGCGTGAATTCGTTGGCCGACTTCTTGAGCGCGCGTTATGAAGCACTACAGCAGATCCCAGGGATAGGGTATATCGCCAAACAAGACACCCACGCCAACCTTGTGACCTATGGCGAAGGGTTTAATTCACCGTTCATCAACGTCATGCCGGTAAATGCCTTGAATGACGTCACCGGCACGGCCTTGACGGAACCTGAACTGGCAGCAGCCTGGGCTGGGCAAATCTCGTTGAGCCTATCGATTGATCCGGCACGGCCTCTGCAGACATTGAAACTGGATGGTGTTTATAGCGGTGCGTCAAGCGAATGGATCTGGTCTGAACGCAACCTGCTTTTGTATTCCGGGATCTCGACCTATCGTTCAAACGATGCCGGAGAGGTGTTCATTGAACGCCCAATCACAACCTACAAGCTGAACGCGGCAGGTGTGGCCGATGACAGCTATCTCGATATTACGGTACCGGCTACGGCCATGTATATTCGAGCCAAACAGCGCAGCCGTATTTTGAGCAAGTATGCGCGCCATAAACTGGCTGCAGACGGCACCCGTTTTGCACCAGGTCAAGCCGTGGTGACACCATCTCTTATCAAGGCGGAATTGATGGCACTGTATACCGACCTTGAATACAAAGCGATCGTTCAGGATTTTGACGGATATAAGGTAACCCTGTTCGTCGAACTGGATGCGGATAACCCATCTCGGATCAACGTTCAGGATTCGCCTAAATTCGTGAACGGCATGATTATTTATGCCGGGAAGATCCAGTTTAGAAAATAACCGATTAATTGCCCGCTGATGCGGGCGTGAACCATTTTGAAAGCAAAGAGGAAATGATTATGGGCGTAGTAACTTCACGCGGTTACCTGGATGCAGAAGGCCTTGGACGCTTGCCGACCAAAGAGGGCGGAAAGGTCAATTTTGGAAATCTTGAAAAAAAGCCGGTATTGGGTGATGAAGGTGTACTTGGGTATACCGAAGAATATACCGAGGCACCATCAATTAAGGTGACCTTGATTGACACCAATGAATTGGACAAAGAAAACTTACGCAATTTCGTTGATAAAACCATTGTGTATGCAACGAACAGCGGTGAACAGTACACCTTGAAAGATGCATGGGTAGGAAATCCACAAGAGTTGAACGTAAAAGACGGCCAGATCGAGGTCGAGTTTTACGGCACTAAAATGATCGAATCTTAATAAGGGGTAGTGAATTATGCACAGTCTGGCACTTAGGCACAAACAGCGTGTATTGGAAGAACAGAAACAGCAGAAAGACAGTAAGCCGTCACAGTCAAATCATGCGCCGGCTTTCGCACAAAAGCTGCCTGGTATGTCTCTGGCAAAGTCAAACGAACTATCAAGTTTAAAGCTGCAGCTTGATAACGATCTGATTACGCTTAAACAATTAAGCGGTGACGAAGAAAAGACACCGTTCAAAAAAGAACTGATCGAGAAATTCCGTCCGCTTTGTGATATCTATTTACAGACCTATCAAACCTGGGCGCATTTGGACGTTCTGTTCTGGTGGCTGTTATGGCGCAACGATGTTGAAGGTTTCTCTGACGTTCAACCGCTATGGTATGAAGCGATCGAAAAAGGTCTGACAACACCGGTTAAATTTGCCCGTGATTGGCAAACCATGTACCTGGACGAAGTGTTCAAGCACGTCGACGAACAGTTGAAGCAAGATCAGGAACCTTCGATCGAATACCTTGACATTGCAATGGTCGAAATCGAAGAAGGCCTGATCGCCACTAATGCACCGCTTAAAGCGAAGCTTTACAAGCTTCACGGCCAGGCATTGCAGAAGATCGGACAGGATGAACGTGCGCTGCAGGCGTATGAAAAGGCCTTGAAACTGGACGCCAATGTCGGTGTGAAAACCGTCATCAAGCAGCTTAAAGCAAAGGTGAAAGCCAATGACTAAGAAAACAGCCATCAAAGTGACACTGTCAACGCCGGTCAAATCCGGTGATGAAGAGATCAATACCGTTGAACTTCGCAAGCCAAAAGCAGGCGAACTTCGCGGCCTGCAGTTGGCAATGGTGCTGCAGCTTGACGTCGACAGCGTCAACACACTACTGCCGCGAATCAGTAACCTTTCAGATCGTGATATTCATAATTTGGAAATGGAAGATTACACCGCCGTTTCTACGGAATTGTTGGGTTTTTTCGTCAAGGTCTAAACAGTGGTGCATATCCGCAGGCCGTCGAAGATTGGTACGCGGATATAGCCGTTGTTTTTCACTGGCCGCCGTCAGAAATCGACAATTTCTATTTGGAAGATTTGAAACTCTGGCGCGATAAAGCCGAAGAAAGAACCAGGCAGGATGATTGAAAAAGGGTGCATATCGCACCCTTTTTTTGTTTAAGCAGATACCGCCTTGAATGCGATCAACAGCGACGGCAGAAAGAAGCCGACAGCAAACAACAAGGCATACAAAGGAATTTTTCTCATGAAAATGAACCTCGCAGTTGTCATGCAGACCATTGACAAAGCAACGGCACCGCTGAAAAAAATAAAAGGTGAGTACGGCCAGTTTACACCAAAAGTTGAAGCGGCACAAAAAGCACTCAAGGACAATTCAGGCCTGCTTTCAAACGTCCAGGCGTTGAAGAAGCTGCAGGCGCAGCACAAAGCCAACAATGACGCCATTAACGTCGCCAAAGAAAAACTGGAAAAGTACCAGGCACAGATCCGTTCCGGAAGGCCGTTAAGCGCACAGCAGCAGGCGCAGTACAACAAGACACGCACGAAGTTATACGAACTTAACCAGGTGCAATCTGATTACCGGGCACAGCTTTCAAAAACCGGCAAAGCACTGAAAAAAGCCGGTGTCGATACAAAACACCTGACGAGCGAAGAAAAACGCCTGATTGGCGCACATGAAAAGTCCATTACGACTTTGAACAAGCTGCAGAATCGGTACAAGAAAATCGAGTCGATCAAAGCCAAGCTTGCTAAACCATTTACATTCGGTGGGGTCAAAGCCGGTGCCGTCGGCCTTCTTGGTACCGGTGCATCGATCGCCGGATTCTTTACCCAACTCAATAGTAGCGCAGGAACAATGGATTCACTTTCCAAGGCGGCGCAAAACCTGAAAATGCCGATCGGTGAACTGCAGGCGATGCAAAGCCAGGCGGAACATAACGGTGTCAGTGCAGACACGATGGAAGGAAATTTGAGACGCTTTACAAAGCGTTTAGGGGTTCTACAGACAACCGGATCAGGCGCGCTCGGTTCGTTCCTGAAAAAAGGCAAAAACCCGCTGTATTATCAACTGCAGCAGGCAAAAACCACCGATGAAGCCTATCAGCAGCTTTTGGAATCATTTTCCAAGCTGAAGACCAACCAGGAACAGATGGCATTTGCCGACGCCGCGTTCGGCCAGGACGGTCGTAAAATGTTAATCATGCTACGCGAAGGCACCAAAGGTTTGACCGCTGCGCGCAAAGAATTCAATGATCTAGGCGGCGGAATCAAGGAAGACGACGCCAAGGCCGCCGAAGCTTACAACGATGCTATGCAGCGCATTCAGGAAGCTTCAAGATCGATCAAGTATGCATCGCTCGCACCTATCATGCGTGAATTGACTGTCATCTTCTCCGACTTCACTGAAAAGTTTAAAAATGCGGATTGGCGTGAAGGTACGATAAAACAGGTCCGGGAAACCTTAAAAGGTTTTTTTGATGTGATTAAAAGTATCGGTCGCGGGATCCTATTCCTGGTTAATTACTTCCCGGAAGTGGTTGCCGGGATCCTGATGCTGAAAACGGCATTTTTCACTTTGAATGCGGTCATGTATGCTAACCCGATCGGCATGATCGTTGGGGCATTGTCTGCCCTGGCAATAGGTTTAACTTATGCCTACCTGAAATCAAAAACCTTCCGGGAAGTAGTCGGCGGTTTGTGGGAGTTCTTGAAGCGGTTCGGCTTTGGTGTCGGTGCTATTTTTGGCGAACTGGTCAGGCTGTTTTTGCTTCTCCCGCGTGCCATCATGAAAATGGTGTCACTGATTCCGGATTCATTGCTTCCGGAAGGGTGGGGCAAGTCCATCAAAAAAGGCCAAAAGGATCTTGAAGCATTTAATACCCGGTTTAAGGAACTGAATAAAAGCGGGATGCAGTATGCCATCAACGGCAATTCTGACATAATGATGAATGTTGCCGCAGCTGGTACGCCAGGACAGGCAATCACCGGTCAGAACCGCAGCATAATCAAAAGCCCTACGGTGCAAAGCCGAAGTTCAGTTGATATTCGTGTGCGCTCTGATAAGCCTGTGGATATTGCCCAGGTTCAGGCCGACACCGGCACGGATTTGAGTGTGAATACAGGAGATTTGTTTGCGGATGGAATATAAATTGAATGCACCGATTTTGCACCACTGCCAGGCAACATGAAACGACAGTATCATACATTCAGCAACATTGATGGTGCATTGCCAAAGATTTAAGTGTTTGAATTAAAAGGTTTTTGAAAGTTAGATTCTAAACTCATAACCCGAAGGTCGTTGGTTCAAATCCAGCCCCCGCTACCAAATTC
>NZ_JBFHFC010000029.1:0-24514 GCF_041583835.1 Thiomicrorhabdus sp.
ACTACCGGCAGGTGTTGAAATGGTAATGCCTGGTGATAACGTTCAGATGACAGTTGAGCTAATCAACCCAATCGCTATGTCAGATGGTCTACGTTTCGCGATCCGTGAAGGTGGACGTACTGTTGGTGCGGGTGTTGTAGCGAAAATCATTGATTAATGAAACTAAGTGATTAATAAAAAAGACAAAGTCTTGTAATGTGACTTTGTTTTGTTTATAATTCGCAACCTCAAATAGCAGTGATTTGAAAAAATCGCTGCTTTTCTTTTTTTTACAAGAAGAGAAATTATAAATGGCGACTCAAAATATTCGTATTCGCTTGAAGGCGTTTGATCACCGATTAATCGATCAATCTGCTAGAGAAATTACAGAGACAGCTAAGAGAACTGGTGCACAAGTTCGTGGCCCAATCCCTATGCCTACTCGTAAAGAGCGTTTTACTGTTCTGATTTCACCGCATGTTAATAAAGATGCGCGTGATCAATATGAATTGCGTACACATAAGCGCCTGCTAGACATCGTTGATCCAACTGATAAAACAGTTGATGCATTAATGAAGTTAGATCTTGCAGCTGGTGTAGACGTTCAACTGGAATTGCGTTAATCGCAGTTAGTTAGTCATCAATCGTAATGACTGACATAAATAATAATGAGGTATTGATATGAGTATTGGTCTCATTGGTAAAAAGATCGGTATGACTCGTGTTTTCAATGAGGAAGGTGTTTCTACACCTGTTACTGTAGTTGAAGTTTCTCCTAACCGAGTTACACAGCTAAAAACTCTTGAAACAGATGGTTATTCTGCAGTTCAGGTAACGACTGGAACTGTGCATGCTGGTCGTGTAGGTAAGCCTGCAGCTGGTCATTTCGCGAAAGCGGGTGTTGAAGCTGGTCGTGGCTTGTGGGAATTCCGTGTCGAAACAGACGGTGATTTGGAAGGTTTGGAAGTCGGTGCTGAACTGACTGTTGATCGTTTCAATGAAATCTCTGTTGTTGATGTAACCGGAACAACCAAAGGTAAAGGTTTTCAGGGTGGTGTGAAGCGTCATAACTTCCATATGCAAGACGCTACTCATGGTAACTCTCTTTCTCACCGTTCGAACGGTTCTATCGGGCAAAACCAAACTCCTGGACGTGTTTTTAAAGGTAAAAAAATGTCTGGTCACATGGGTGATGTTCGTCAAACTACACAGAACTTGGATTTAGTTAAGGTTGATGCAGAAAATGGTCTATTGTTGATCAAAGGTGCAGTGCCTGGTGCTAAAAATAGTACTGTCATCGTTCGTAAAGCTGTTAAGTAAGGTGGGCATGATGGATTTAAAATTAATTGAACTTTCTACTGGTAAAGAAGCAGGTACTGTTGAAGTTTCAGATTCTTTATTTGGTGTAGATTTTAATGAAGCCTTGGTTCACCAAGTTGTTAACGCTTATATGGTTGCTGGAAGATCTGGTACTAAAGGTCAGAAGAACAGAGCGGCAGTAAGTGGTGGTGGTGCTAAGCCATGGAGACAGAAAGGAACTGGTCGTGCCCGTGCTGGTACTACACGTAGCCCTATTTGGGTTGGTGGTGGACGTGCGTTCCCTGGTCATAACCGTGATTATTCGCAGAAAGTAAACAGAAAAATGTACCGTGGTGCAATGCGTTCTATTTTCTCTGAGCTAAACAGAAGTGGTCGACTAATTGTTGTTGATGATTTTAAAGTGGATGCTCCGAAGACTAAAGAATTCAATGCTAAGTTGGGTGCTTTAAACGTTACTGATGCGTTGATTATTACTGAAGCGTTTGATGAATACTTGTATTTGTCATGCCGTAACTTATATAGCGCAGACGTCTGTGATGTAGCTGGTATTGATCCAGTAAGTTTGGTTGGATTCCAGAATGTTGTTATGACTCAAGGTGCTGTTAAGCGACTAGAGGAGCAATTGGCATGAATCAAGAAAGAATTTTAAAAGTATTGCTTGCACCGCATGTATCAGAAAAATCTGCCACTATCGCGGATCAATCTGGTCAGTACGTTTTCAAAGTAATTCCTTCAGCAACTAAGACTGAAGTGAAGCAGGCTGTTGAGAGTTTGTTTGATGTTAAGGTTCAATCTGTGAACATGATCAACATCAAAGGTAAAACAAAAGTTTTCAAAGGCCGTAAAGGTAAGCGTAACGGTATTCGTAAAGCGATTGTTCGTTTAGCTTCAGGTCAAGAAATTGATTTTGTAAGTGCTGAGTAAGGAGTCTAAAGATGGCAATTATTAAAAAGTCTAAGCCGACCTCTGCGGGCCGTCGTTTTGTAGTAAGTGTTGTAGAACCTTCACTGCATAAAGGTAAGCCACATTCAGCCTTGCTTGAAAAGAAGTCTAAAACAGGTGGTCGTAACAATAATGGACGTATCACGGTCCGTCATCAAGGTGGTGGGCACAAGCAGCACTACCGTATGATTGACTTCAAGCGTAACAAAGTAGGTATTCCTGCAACTGTTGAGCGTCTTGAATATGATCCAAACCGTACTGCTCATATTGCATTGTTGAAATATGCAGACGGTGAAAGAGCTTATATTATTGCACCTAAGAAATTGGTTGCCGGTGACGTTGTCGAGTCTGGTGATCATGTTGCAATCAAGCCAGGTAACTGTCTTCCATTGAGAAACATTCCTGTGGGTACGGTTGTACACGCATTGGAAATGCGTCCTGGTAAAGGTGCTCAAATTGCACGTAGTGCCGGAGCGTCTGTCCAAATCGCTGGTCGTGATGGTGCTTACGTTCTTGTTAAGCTTCGTTCTGGTGAGATGCGTAAGATTCTTGCGGAATGTAAAGCGACAATTGGTGAAGTTGGTAACTCTGAACATAGCTTGCGTAAGCTAGGTAAAGCTGGTGCTAAGCGCTGGCGCGGTGTTCGTCCGACTGTTCGCGGTGTTGCCATGAACCCTGTAGATCACCCACATGGTGGTGGTGAAGGTCGTACTTCTGGTGGTCGTAACCCTGTTACGCCATGGGGTGTACCGACTAAAGGTAAGAAAACCCGTAGTAATAAGCGTACTGATAATATGATCGTACGTCGTAGAAACAAGTAATAAGGAAGGACACTGATGCCACGTTCAGTTAAAAAAGGACCTTTTGTAGATCATCACTTGTATAAAAAAGTGGTTGAGGCGCAAGAATCTGGTAATAAACGTCCAATTAAAACATGGTCAAGACGCTCTATGATCTTACCTGAAATGATCGGCCTAACAATTGCCGTTCACAATGGTAAAGAGCACATTCCTGTTTTCGTTTCAGAAAACATGGTCGGCCATAAATTGGGTGAATTTTCAATGACTCGTACTTACCGTGGTCATGCCGCGGATAAGAAAGCTAAACGCAAATAAGGAGAGTAAAAATGCAAGTAAGTGCAACTCATAAATTTGCTCGTATCTCTCCTCAGAAAGCTCGTTTAGTGGCGGATATGATTCGCGGGAAAGATGTTGAGACAGCAGTAAATATCCTTGCTTTCAGTGATAAAAAAGCAGCTTCTTTGATGAAAGTTGTTTTGAACTCAGCAATTGCTAATGCTGAAAACAATGAAGGCGCTGATATCGATGAACTTAAAGTTACCGCTGCTTATGTAAATGAAGGGCCAATCATGAAGCGTATGCGCGCTCGTGCTAAAGGTCGCGGTAACCGAATTCTAAAACGTACCAGTCACATCACTGTTACTGTTGGCGATAAATAAGGAGAATCAGAATGGGTCAAAAAGTACATCCTGTTGGCATTCGACTAGGTATTACAAAAGACTGGAATGCTCGTTGGTATGCTGACAGTAAGAACTATGCTGATTTCCTAGTCAGTGATGTTGAAATTCGTAAAGAATTAAACGAAAAACTTAAGCACGCTTCAATTAGTAAGTTGAACATTGAGCGTGTTGCGAATGGTATTCGCGTTACGGTCTTTACGGCACGCCCTGGTGTTGTAATTGGTAAGAAAGGTGAAGATATTGAAAAGCTAAAGCAGTCTCTTATGAAGAAGACTGGTATGCCTGTAAATATCAACATCGAAGAGATCAAAAAGCCTGAACTAGACGCTAAATTGGTTGCTGAAAGTATTGCTCAGCAACTAGAAAAGCGTATTCAGTTCCGTCGTGCAATGAAGCGTGCTGTAGGTAATGCAATGCGTTTAGGTGCGGAAGGAATTAAAGTTACGGTTTCTGGTCGTTTAAATGGTGCAGATATTGCACGTGCTGAGTGGTATCGTGAAGGTCGTGTACCTCTACATACATTCCGTGCTGATATCGATTATGCAACATTTGAAGCTGATACCACTTACGGAAAGATCGGTGTTAAAGTCTGGATTTTCAAAGGTGAAAAACTTGGAAAATTAGCGCTTGACGATAATAAACAATCTAAGGGCAAGAAAGGCCGTAAATAAAAGGATAACTGACTATGTTAATGCCTAAACGTACCAAATTTAGAAAAGTTCATAAAGGACGTAACCGTGGTTTGGCACAAGTTGGAAACAAAGTTAGCTTCGGTGATTTTGGCCTTAAAGCCTTAGAGCGTGGAAGAATGACTTCTCGTCAGATCGAAGCTGGTCGACGTGTAATGACGCGACATGTAAAACGTGGTGCTAAAATTTGGATTCGTGTTTTCCCTGATAAGCCGATTACAAACAAGCCTCTTGAGGTTCGTATGGGTAAAGGTAAGGGTAGCGTGGAATACTGGGTTGCTCAGATCCAGCCAGGAAGAATCCTTTATGAAATCCAGGGTGTGGATGAAAAGCTAGCTCGTGAAGCATTTGCTTTAGCTGCTGCTAAACTTCCATTTAAAACCCAAGTTGTAACCAGAACGGTGATGTAAATGACTGCAAAAGAACTACATGACAAAACAGTTGAAGAATTGAAAGCAGAATTAATTGAGTTGCTTAAAGAGCAATTCAACTTAAGAATGCAACACGCAACTGGTCAGTTATCTAACTCTGCGCAATTAAAGACTGTACGTCGTTCAATTGCTAGAGTTAAAACCATCATTCGTCAAAAAGTGAGTAAATAAGAATGGCTGGTCAAGAGAAAAAAGCACGTACTATTCAAGGTGTCGTAGTAAGTAACGGTATGCAGCAATCAATCGTTGTTCGTACTGATCGTTTTATTAAACACCCTAAATACAAAAAGTTCGTTAGAAAGTCTACTAAAGTAATGGCTCATGATGCTGATAACAGCGCGGGCGTTGGTGATTCTGTAACTATTCAGGAATGTAAACCAATGTCTAAGAATAAGTCATGGACTTTAGTTAGTATTGACGAAAAAGCGAAAATTTAAAGTTTTAAACTTTAATTAGCATGTAGTCAAATTATTTGATATAATTGACTGATTCGAAACCGTTATAGTGGTTAAGCCTTTAAGGAACTGATCACCATAGCGGTTTTTGTGCTGTAATAATTTTACTTTATGGATGGAGTACCACCATGATTCAGATGCAATCAGTGCTTGATGTTGCAGATAACAGTGGAGCACGACGTGTCCAGTGTATTAAGGTATTGGGCGGTTCTAAACGTCGTTATGCCAACATTGGTGACGTAATTAAAGTGAGTGTTAAGGAAGCTGCGCCACGTGGTAAGGTTAAGAAAGGTGACGTTTATAACGCTGTTGTAGTTCGTACTGCAAAAGGTGTTAGACGTAACGACGGTTCTTTGATTAAGTTCGACGGTAATGCTGCTGTTATTCTTAATGCGAAATTAGAGCCTGTTGGAACACGTATCTTTGGGCCGGTCACACGTGAGCTTCGTAATGAAAAGTTTATGAAAATTGTTTCATTAGCTCCTGAAGTTTTATAAGGAATAAGTGATGAATCGATTAAGAAAAGGTGACGAAGTTATCGTTATCACTGGTAAGGATAAAGGTAAGCGTGGTTCTGTCTCTGCTGTTTTAGATAACGGTAAAGTTTTAGTGGATGGAATCAACCTGGTTAAGAAGCATACCAAAGCAAACCCTATGACAGGTGCGCAAGGTGGTATCGTTTCTAAGGAAATGCCTATGGACGCTTCGAATGTGGCATTGTTGAATCCTGAAACTAATAAAGCCGACAAAGTTGGTTTTAAGTTTGAAGGTGAAACCAAAATCCGCTTTTTCAAGTCTACTGGCAAAGCAGTTGATGCTTAAGATAGGTTAGAAGAATGGCAAGATTACAGAAAATCTACAATGACCAAGTAGTAGCTCAGTTAACTGAGAAGTTTGGTTACAAATCACCTATGCAGGCACCTAGGTTAACTAAAATTACCATCAATATGGGTGTTGGTGAAGCAATCGGTGACAAGAAAGTTTTAGATAACGCTGTAGCTGATCTGGAAAAGATTGCAGGTCAGAAGGTTGTTAGAACACTTGCACGTAAATCTGTTGCGAGCTTTAAAGTTCGTGAAGGTTATCCGGTTGGTTGTAAGGTGACATTACGTGGCGAAAGAATGTATGAATTCTTAGATCGCCTTATTAATATCGCGCTTCCACGAGTTCGTGATTTCCGTGGAGTCAATCCGAATGCGTTTGACGGTCGTGGTAATTACAACCTAGGTTTGAAAGAGCAGATCATCTTCCCTGAAATCGAGTTTGAGAAAGTTGATAAGATCCGTGGTATGGATATTAACTTTGCTACGACTGCTGGTTCTAATGATGAAGCTAAAGCTCTTCTAGAAGCCTTTAATTTTCCATTTAAGAAATAGAGGGTTTTCTTGTGGCTAAGCAATCAATGATTGAAAGAGAAAAGAAACGCGCTAAGACAGTTGCTAAATATGCAGAGAAACGTACTGCATTGAAAAAAGCATCTGTTGATATGTCTTTAAGTTTCGAAGAGCGTATGGAAGCAGTAGATAAGTTGGCTAAATTGCCACGTAATGCTTCTCCTGTTCGTCAGCAGAACCGTTGTCGTTTAACAGGGCGTCCACACGGCGTATATAGAAAGTTTGGTTTGTCACGTAACATGCTACGTCAGTTAGCAATGCAAGGTGATGTTCCTGGTTTAAGAAAAGCCAGTTGGTAAGGATAAATATCTATGAGTATGTCTGATCCAATAGCTGATATGTTAACTCGTATTCGTAATGGTCAAATGGCTGGTCATTCGAATGTTGTAATTCCTTCTTCAAAAGTAAAATTGGCAATCGCTAAAGTACTTGCAGATGAAGGTTTCGTTTCTACATACAGCGTAAAAGAAAATGATGGTAAAGCTGAGTTATCAGTAGATCTTAAGTATTACGAAGGTAAGCCTGTAATTGAGATGATTAAGCGTGTTAGTCGTCCAGGTCTTCGTGTATATAAGAACAAAGATGAATTGCCGGAAGTAATCGGTGGTCTAGGGATCGCTTTAATTTCAACATCAAAAGGTATTATGACTGACCGTGATGCTCGTAAATCGGGTATCGGTGGAGAAGTTATTTGCTACGTTGCATAAGGAATTATTATGTCAAGAATTGCAAAAGCCCCTGTTGTACTTCCAGCTGGTGTTGAAGTAAGTGTTAATGGTCAAACCGTTACTGTTAAAAATGGTAATGCTGCATTAACTAAAACATTCAATGATGCTGTAGAAGTTCAGCAACAAGATGGTTCTGTTTCTTTTGTTCCTGTTGACGGAATGCCAAACGGTTGGGCGCAAGCAGGTACTGCTCGTTCTATCGTTAACAACATGGTTGTTGGCGTTACTGATGGTTTTGCGAAAAAATTACAGTTGGTCGGTGTTGGTTACCGTGCAAATGCACAAGGTAATACATTGAACTTAACTTTAGGTTTTTCTCATCCGGTTGAGCATGCAATTCCTGAAGGGATTACAGTTGAAACACCAACTCAAACTGAAATTATTGTAAAAGGCGCTGATAAGCAACTTGTTGGTCAAGTCGCTGCTGATATCCGTGCATATCGTCCACCTGAACCTTATAAAGGTAAGGGTGTTAAGTATGCGGATGAGCGTATTTTACGTAAAGAAGCTAAGAAGAAATAAGGCTGGAAGTAAGTATGGATAAGAAAGCAGCCCGTCTTCGTAGAGCTAAGAAAACAAGAGCAAAAATCTCTGAGTTAGGAATGCCACGTTTGTGTGTATATCGTACTTCTCAGCATATTTATGCTCAGCTAATTTCAGCAAATGGTGCTGAAGTTATTGCGTCAAGCTCTACTGTACAAGCGGACATTAAAAAAGAAGTCAGCAACACTGGTAATAAAGAAGCTGCTCAAATTGTTGGTAAAACCATTGCTGAAAAAGCAAAGGCAGCAGGTGTAACTAAGGTTGCATTTGACCGTTCTGGTTTCAAGTATCATGGACGTATACAACAGTTAGCAGACTCAGCCCGTGAAAACGGTCTTGAATTTTAAAAGAAGGATTAATTATGTCTTCACGTGAATTACAAGATGGACAAGATGGTCTAGTTGAAAAACTAGTATCAGTTCGCCGTGTTGCTAAAGTTGTAAAAGGTGGTCGTGTATTCGCATTCTCCGCACTAGCAGTTGTTGGTGACGGTGAAGGGCGTGTTGGTTACGGAAGTGGTAAAGCCAGTGAAGTACCGGTCGCGATTAAAAAAGCAATGGAAAAAGCACGTCGCAACATGAAAGATGTGCCACTAAATAACGGTACACTTCAGTATCCAATCAACTATAAGCAAGGTGCTGCGAACATCGTAATGCTACCTGCTTCTGATGGTACTGGTGTAATCGCCGGTGGTGCAATGCGTGCAGTTCTAGAAGCTGCAGGTGTTAAAAACGTTTTATCAAAATGTGTAGGGACAACTCGCCCGGTTAACGTTGTACGTAGTACAGTAAATGCGTTGACTAGCATGAGCAGCCCTGAACAGATCGCAGCTAAGCGTGGTAAAACTCTAGAAGAAATTTTAGGTGAATAAGATGTCAGATAAGAAATATGTAAAAGTGACACTGGTAAAGAGCAAGATCGGCCGTTTACCAGCACATAGAGCATGTGTATCTGGTCTTGGTCTGAGAAAGATGCACCAAACAGTTACTGTACTTGATACTCCTGAAAATCGCGGGATGATCAACAAGGTATCCTACTTGCTAAAGGTTGAGGAAGCTTAAAATGCATTTAAATACTCTAAAACCAGCAGAAGGTTCTAAATCTGTTAAAAAACGTGTTGGACGCGGTCAAGGTTCTGGTTTAGGTAAAATGGGTGGACGTGGTCATAAAGGTCAAAAGTCTCGCTCAGGTGGTATGCCTAAGATCGGATTTGAAGGTGGGCAAATGCCTTTGCAGAGAAGATTGCCAAAACTTGGTTTCTCTTCTCGTAAAGCGTCTTTTACTACTGAGATTCGTTTAGATACGCTTTCTAAAGTAGAAGCCGATGTTGTCGATTTAGCTGCTCTTAAAGCGGCTGATTTGATCGGTGAAAAGATTAAATTCGTTAAAGTTGTTAACTCTGGTGAGATTACTAAAGCAGTAAAACTTTCCGGTATTAAAGCAACTGCCGGTGCCAAGGCTGCTATTGAAGCGGCTGGTGGTTCAATCGAAGATTAATCAATTATGAATAGTTCAATTGCATCCAACGCCATGAGTGATCTGAAGAGCAAAATCTTTTTTGTTTTAGGTGCTCTAATTGTTTACCGTTTAGGTACGCATATCCCTGTGCCGTCAATTGATCCAGTCGCTTTGGCAGCAATGTTTGAACAGCAAAAGGGTACTATCTTAGACATGTTTAACATGTTCTCGGGTGGCGCCCTTCAGCGTTTATCAATCTTTGCGTTGGGGATTATGCCTTATATTTCTGCATCGATCATTATGCAGTTGTTGACGGTTGTGTCCCCTAAGTTAGAACAGCTTAAGAAAGAAGGTGAGCACGGTCGCCGTAAAATAACCCAATATACCCGAATGGGTACGGTTGTTTTAGCTACATTCCAAGCTTTGGGTGTTGCTGTGGCACTAGAATCTCAAAACATTAATGGCATGTCCGTTGTTGTTGATCCTGGTTTCTTATTTAAAGTTACAGCCGTAACTACATTGGTAGGTGGAACGATCTTCCTAATGTGGTTGGGTGAGCAGATTACTGAGCGTGGTATCGGTAATGGTATTTCCTTGATCATCTTCGCCGGTATCGTTGCAGGTTTACCTTCAGCTTTAGGCGGTACGTTCGAACAAGTAAATACAGGTGCTATGCACGCTATCACTGTATTTGTTCTGCTTGCTTTGATTTTTGCAGTAATTGCATTTGTCGTGTTTGTGGAAAGGGGGCAGCGTCGCATTCCCGTTCACTATGCGCAAAAGATGCGTGGGCGTAAGCTTTATGGTGGCCAAGAGAGCCATCTGCCTTTGAAATTAAATATGGCAGGTGTTATCCCACCAATTTTTGCATCTAGTATTATTCTATTCCCTGCAACGCTAGGTGGATGGTTTGGTACTGCGGAAAATATGGGTTGGTTGAAAGACATCGCTACCACTTTGTCTCCAGGGCAGCCTCTATATATTCTTTTGTATGCATTGGCGATTATCTTTTTCTGTTTCTTTTATACCGCGATTGTTTTCAATCCGAATGAAACGGCTGATAATTTGAGAAAATCAGGTGCTTATTTACCTGGTATTCGTCCAGGTCCACAAACTGCTAGACATATTGATGGCATCATGGGGAGATTAACTCTTGCCGGTGCAATCTATATTACGGCTGTTTGTTTGTTGCCAGAATTTTTAATTCTTTACTGGAATGTTCCTTTCTATTTTGGAGGTACATCATTGCTGATTATTGTGATTGTAGTTATGGATTTCATGACTCAAGTTCAAGCACAAATGCAATCTACCCAGTATGAAGGCATGATGAAAAAAGCAAAATTAAAAGGAAAATAACTTCAACTACTTATTGTTGTTATTTATCTAGTATTTGACATGAAAAACAAGTATAATGCTCTGTTTTTCAGTAGATGGAATTTAAGGGAGCGTCAAAATGGCTCGTATTGCCGGCGTAAACATACCAGTTAACAAGCATGTTGTGATTGGGTTGACTTCAATCTACGGGATTGGGTCGACTACTTCTAAAGCAATTTGCGAAGCGGTTAACTTGGATCCAACCACTAAGGTTAGAGAACTAACTGAAGATCAGTTAGAAGCACTTCGTTCAGAAGTAACAAAATTTAAAATTGAAGGTGATTTGCGACGTGATGTCTCTATGAACATTAAGCGTTTAATGGACATGGGATGTTACCGTGGAATTCGTCACCGTCGTAGTCTGCCTTTACGTGGACAACGTACAAAAACTAATGCACGTACTCGTAAAGGTCCTGTAAGACCGATTAAGAGATAACGCATAATTGCGAGAGTAGATATGGCAAAAGCAAATTCGCGTGTTAAAAAGAAAGTAAAACATGTTGTTACTGATGCGGTTGCGCATGTTCATGCAACTTTCAATAATACCATTGTAACGATTACTGATCGTCAAGGTAACACACTGTGTTGGGCAACTTCAGGTGGAAGTGGTTTCCGCGGATCACGTAAAAGTACCCCATTTGCTGCACAGGTTGCAGCTGAGAGAGCTGGTCAAATGGCTCACGACTATGGTGTGAAGAATATGGAAGTTATGGTTAAAGGTCCAGGACCTGGTCGTGACTCAGCTGTTCGCGGTTTACATAGTGCTGGTTTCAAGATTACGGCTATTGCTGACGTAACTCCGATCCCACACAACGGATGCCGACCACCTAAGAAACGTCGCGTTTAATATTTGAGGTAAACATGGCTAGATATATTGGACCAAAGTGTAAACTTGCACGTCGTGAAGGTACTGATTTATTTTTGAAGAGTGGTGTTCGTAGCATCGATTCAAAATGTAAAATCGATCAACTACCTGGTCAACACGGTGCAGGTCGTAAGCGTGTAACTGAATATGGTTTACAGTTACGTGAGAAACAAAAAGTACGTCGTATGTATGGTGTGCTAGAGAAGAAATTCCGTCTTTATTATAAAGAAGCGGATCGTCGTAAGGGTTCAACAGGTGTTAACTTGTTGCAGATCCTAGAAAGCCGTTTGGATAACGTTGTTTATCGTATGGGCTTTGCTTCTACACGTTCTGAAGCACGTCAGTTAGTTTCTCATAAAGCAATTTTAGTAAATGGTCAAACTGTTAACATTCCTTCTTATGAGGTTTCTGCGGGTGACACAATTACTATTAGAGAAAAGGCTCGTAACCAGTCTCGTATCGCATCTGCGCTAGAACTAAATGCGCAAACAGGTACAGTTGGTTGGGTTGAAGTCGACAGTTCGAAATTTGAAGGTATCTTTAAATCTGTACCTGATCGTTCTGACTTGTCTGCAGATATTTCAGAAAACCTAATTGTCGAGCTTTACTCTAAGTAATACATTCAAACGGAGATAACTTCTAATGCAAGAGATGTTAGAACAGCTGTTAACACCTCGTTTAGTTGATATTCAAAGACGATCGGATTTTCATAGCCGTGTGACTCTGGAGCCTCTTGAAAGAGGTTTCGGTCATACGCTTGGTAATGCGTTACGTCGTATATTATTATCTTCTATGCCAGGTGCTGCGATTGTAGAAACTCAAATTGATGGTGTTTTACACGAATATTCATCAATTGAGGGTGTGAGGGAAGATGTTTTAGAAATTCTTCTTAACCTAAAAGAAGTTTCTGTAAAACTCAACGCAAAAAACAGTGCAGAATTGACTTTACATAAAAAAGGACCAGCAGTTGTTCGTGCATCAGACATTGAAGTTGATCATGATGTAGAAATTGCAAATCCTGATCACATCATTGCGCATGTGAGTGAAGGTGCTGAATTAAACATGAAGTTAAAAGTAGAGACAGGTATCGGTTACCGCCCTGCTCTACAATCAGATACTGAATCAACACAGATCGGAAGTTTGAAACTAGATGCTAGTTTTAGTCCGGTTCATACCGTTAGTTATGAAGTGCAAAACGCACGTGTTGAACAGCGTACTGATTTAGATAAGTTGATCATTGATGTTGTAACGGACGGAACTTTAGATCCTGAAGATGCAATTAAGCAAGCAGCAACCGTATTGCATTATCAATTGAATGCATTTGTTGATTTGAAACATAAAGAAGTTGCCGCTCCTGAAGAAGAAGAGAATGAATTCGATCCTATCTTCTTGCAGCCTGTTGATGATTTGGAACTTACTGTTCGTTCAGCAAACTGTTTAAAAGCGGAACAAATTTACTACATTGGTGATTTAGTACAACGTTCTGAAACTCATTTGCTAAAAACACCAAATCTAGGTAAGAAGTCTCTGCAAGAAATTAAAGATGTTCTTGCGCAAAGAGGTTTGAGCTTAGGTACTAAATTAGAAAACTGGCCACCAGCAAGCTTGGTGAGCAAAGAGTCAGTATAATATAAGGAAGCTATCATGCGTCATGGTAAAACTGGTCGTAAGTTAAATCGTAATAGCTCACACCGTAAGGCAATGTTTAAAAACATGTCTGCTTCACTTTTTGAACATGAAGTGATTCGTACAACGGTTGCTAAGGCTAAAGAACTTCGTAGAGTTGCTGAGCCTTTGATTACACTTGCAAAAAATGACAGTGTACATAATCGTCGTACCGCTTTTTCACGTTTAGGTGATAAAGCTGCGGTTGGCAAGTTGTTCTCTGAGCTTGGTCCACGTTACCAAGCTCGTCCAGGTGGATATATCCGTATTTTGAAATGCGGTTCACGTCCTGGTGATAACGCGCCTATGGCTATCGTTGAATTAGTAGATCGTCCTGTAGCGGACACTGCTTCTTCTGCGGAATAAGCTGTTACGTAAAAATAAAAAAAGCCGGTTTATCCGGCTTTTTTTATGTCTGAAATATATGATTATCGATACTCATTGCCACCTTACTTCACTATCGTCTTCGGCTTTAAATGAACAGCTGAATCCGGAACATCTGTATCTGACTATGGGAACGCATGTTTCCGACTGGCCTGACGTAATCCATTTAAGTAAAACGTATTCGAATGTGTTTTCTGCCTTAGGTTTACATCCTTGGTATGTAACTGAAGAATATGAATCGGAATTAGAGACTCTCCAACAGCAGTTATTAGAAAGTACACCGACTGCCATTGGTGAAATTGGTTTGGATTTTTCACCCGATCACAATGCCACACGAAAATTTCAGTTGGATGCGTTTGAATGCCAATTAAAGTTTGCTTTAGAATACGACCTTCCTGTTTCGTTACATGTTTATAAAGCTCATAATGAAACGATCGAGCTTTTAAAGCGCTATCCGGTCAGAGGGGTGGTACATAGTTTGGGTTGTAGCGTACAGTTAGCTCGTCAGTACGTCGATTTAGGGTTTAAATTTGGAGTGAATGCCATCTTGGCAAGGGATAACGCAAGACGTTACCATGAGCTTGTAAGAGAGTTTGGATTGGAATGCGTTGTACTGGAAACAGACTCACCGAATATTCGTTTGCCTGCAGTGTCCGAAACGAACCTTGCGGACATACTGCAAGTAGTGAATGCCGTGTCTGAGATTACCGGTAGCACTGCTTTAGAGGTTGTAAAACGTACGGAAGCAAATGCGAATCAAATCTTTCATTTTTTAAAGGATTAATATATGTCAGCACTGTTTGAACGCAGTTTGTTGGTTTTTGAGCAGGTTGGTATCGACAAGCTTATGCAGTCGCATGTACTGGTTGCCGGTGTCGGCGGCGTCGGTGGATTTGTGATTGAAGCGCTGGCACGTGCCGGAGTCGGCCAATTGACCATCATTGATCATGATGATGTCAGTCCTTCCAATTTAAATCGACAAATCATCGCTCTTAATTCGACCGTCGGTATGAATAAGGCGGAAGTGATGAAGAGGCGTATAGAGGATATCAACCCTCACTGTATCGTTAACATCAGCAAGGAGTTCATACGTCCGGACGATATGGATGCTTTATTGACGGGTGATTACGATTATGTGGTGGACGCAATCGACAGTTTGAACTGTAAGGTCGCTTTAGTCGCTACGGCGGTCAATAAAGGATTGCGTGTTGCTTCCAGTATGGGGGCCGGAAGACGAATCGATCCGAGCAAAATCGAGTTGGCCGATATTTCAAAAACTCACGGCTGTGCATTGGCCCGTAATATGCGTCAACGTTTAAAAAAACAGGGTATCAAAAAAGGGGTGATGACGGTGTTTTCCAAAGAATCGCCTAAAGATCCAGGTCCAATGGAAGAAATCTGTGGTGCGCGCGGCCGCGTCGTAAACGGTACCGCGAGTTATATGCCGGGAATTTTCGGGCTTATGTTGGCAGGCTACGTCATTCAGAAATTGGTCGAAGGTGCCGACAAGAGTTGTCAATAAAGCAGAGGGTATAGCCCTTGCTGATTAACCAATACGGCAGCTTGTTTGATTATGCCGTCTTTGTTTAATTGTTGGATACGCGAGCGAATGATCGGACGGCTTTTCTGCAACGACATTCCCGGATGAAGTTGATCCGAATAGAGTATCTTTAAGAAAATGTAGTCCAATCCGGTGAGTAAGTCGAGTTTACTGCTGTCATTGGCAATGCTTGGATTCACCCAGTCGGAATCATTGGGCAGACCTAAAGCCTGGGTTGTTTCTTCAACCACGCAGGCCGGCAATAATCCTCTTGCCATGTCGTGATCGATGGGCAGTATCACAACTGCTTGATTAATCGCGCCGGTGGCATTCTTTTGATAATGGCCAAGGCAGTGGCTCTCGCGTTCAATATCTTTTATATAGCTGTGGGTATATTTCAAAATATCTTGTTTGTAGAGTTTGTCCTGGGTCAGTATGATTTTTAAATTGGCTTGTTCCGGCGTTTCGGCTTGTGTGATGGAATGACCGGTAATGCTTTGTAACTGTTCTAGGTGTGCATTGAACAGTTGTTCTGCAATCGGATTTTTATGTACTCGATGGTAACTAAATGTATAGCGAATCGGTTCTTGCCATTTACTGAGGGTGGATAGTTTGGTGCTGTATTCGTTTTTAAAAGCAATTTCCACAAAAGCCTTTTCAATATAGGCCGGATCGTGCCAATCGGATAATGTCTTATCTTCGGTTGCCTGGAGAGTGCAGGAGAAGCCGAATAATAAACCGAACAGGACTTTTAGAAATAGACGATTCATGGCTTTCCCTGATATTTTGGTATGGCAGATCCATTCTATGGTTTTAATAAAACGGATCTGACCGGTTCGGTTTTATTTTTAACTACACGCCGTTAAGCATCTTTTTAAGGTAGTAGCCAGTATGGGAGTTCGGGTTTTCAGCCACGTCTTCCGGCGTACCGGTGGCGACGATTTGTCCGCCTCCCGAACCTCCTTCCGGACCGAGGTCGACAAGCCAATCCGCGGTTTTAATAACATCCAGATTGTGCTCGATAATGACAATCGTATTGCCTTGATCGCGCAAGTGACGAATGACCTTGAGGAGAAGCTCGATATCATGGAAGTGTAATCCCGTGGTCGGTTCATCCAATATGTAAAGCGTATTGCCCGTATCGCGCTTGGAAAGTTCTTTTGCAAGTTTGATACGTTGTGCCTCACCACCGGAAAGGGTGGTGGCACTTTGACCGAGCTTGATGTAGCCCAGACCGACGTCAATTAAGGTTTGCAGTTTACGAGCAATAACCGGGATTGCGTCGAAAAATGCTCTTGCATCTTCAACGGTCATTTCCAGTATTTCATGAATGTTTTTGCCTTTGTATTCAACCTGTAGGGTCTCGCGGTTATAACGAGCGCCTTTACAGACGTCACAAGGTACGTAGACATCCGGTAAAAAGTGCATTTCTACTTTCAGTACACCGTCACCCTGACAGGCTTCACAGCGTCCGCCTTTAACGTTAAAGCTGAATCGACCAGGCGTATAGCCACGGGTACGGGCTTCCGGCGTGGCAGATAGTAATTCTCGAATGGGTGTGAATAAACCGGTGTATGTGGCCGGATTGGAACGCGGTGTACGACCGATGGCACTTTGGTCGATATTGACGGCTTTATCGAAATGCTCCAAGCCTTCAACTGATTCATAAGGTGCGGGCATTTGCATGGCACCGTTCAATTCATTGGCGCTGATCTTTGAAAGTGTTTCATTGATCAGTGTCGATTTACCCGAACCGGAAACACCGGTTACACAAGTCAGCAGGCCAGCAGGAATGTCCAAAGTGACGTTCTTGAGGTTGTTACCGCTGGCGCCTTTGATGGTAAGCCATTTGCCTTTTTGCGGTTTTAAACGATTACCGGGCACTTCGATCTTACGAGTGCCTTTTAAGAACTGTCCGGTCAGAGAGTTAGGGTTGTCGGTGACTTCCTGCGGCGTTCCCTGTGCCATGATGCGTCCGCCGTGAATCCCGGCTCCGGGTCCGATATCCAATACATAATCGGCCGCGCGAATGGCGTCTTCGTCGTGTTCTACAACGATCACGGTATTCCCAAGATCACGCAGATGCGTCAGAGTCGCTAATAAACGGTCGTTATCGCGTTGGTGCAGACCGATGGAAGGTTCATCCAGGACGTACATGACGCCGACGAGTCCGGCACCGATTTGACTCGCAAGACGGATTCGTTGCGCCTCACCGCCGGAGAGGGTTTCGGCACTGCGACTCAGGGTCAGGTAGTTAAGTCCGACATTGACCAAAAAGCTTAGACGTTCGTGGATTTCTTTAATGATTTTATCGGCAATCTTACCCTTGGCCCCTTCAAGGTGAAGGTGGCTGAAAAACGTATGCAGTTCCTTAATCGGTTCTTCCGTCAATGACGGTAGAGTACGGTCATTGATGAAGACGTTACGCGCCGCCGTGTTCAAACGCGTTCCTTCACAGGCTGTACACGCAGTGCTCACGCGGTATTTATCGAGTTCGTCACGCACCGATTTGCTTTCCGTTTCGGCAAAACGACGCTCCATATTGGGAATGACGCCTTCGAAACGACGGGTGTCGCTGTATTTGCCGTGCGGCAGCGGAATTTTCTGTTTGCCTGAACCGTAGAGAATAATTTTCTGATGTTCGGGAGAAAGTTCTTCCCATGGGGTTTCGACGTCAAACTGGTAAAAATCGGCGACTGCTTTCAGCAGGTCGTAATAATATTTATGGCGACGATCCCAGCCTCGAATTGCGCCGCCGGCCAAACTGAGTTCGGGGTGGGTGATCACGCGTTTCGGATCAAAGTTGTCTTTTATTCCCAATCCGTCACAGCTCGGACATGCTCCGTGAGGGTTGTTGAAGGAAAAAATTCTGGGTTCCAGTTCAGGAACGGAATAGCCGCAGTGCGGGCACGAGAATTTTTCAGAGAACAACAGCTCGAAATCATCGGATTCGTCCATGGGTAGAACTTGAGCCAGGCCGTCTGCAAGGCGTAAAGCGGTTTCGAACGATTCGGCCAGACGCTGCTTGATGTCCGAACGCACCTTGAAGCGGTCTACGATAACGTCAATATTGTGTTTTTTATTTTTATCCAATTCAATCTGACCGTCCAGGTCATAGACTTTGCCGTCGATTCGAGCACGGATGAATCCTTGCGCTTGCAACTCATCCAGAAGGTGGTGGTGTTCGCCCTTTTTGCCGCGAACCACCGGTGCAATCAATAGGCATTTACTGCCTTCCGGCAGGGTTAAAGTGTGGTCGACCATCTGACTGACGGTTTGGGCTTCCAGGTCGCAATGATGCGTCGGGCAGCGCGGAGTTCCGGTGCGGGCGAATAGCAGTCTTAAATAGTCGTAAATTTCGGTGACCGTTCCAACGGTAGAGCGAGGGTTGTGCGACGTGGATTTTTGCTCGATGGAAATGGCCGGGGAAAGTCCTTCGATGTGATCGACATCCGGCTTTTCCATCATCGATAGAAACTGACGCGCATAGGCGGAAAGTGATTCAACGTAGCGACGCTGACCTTCTGCATAAATGGTATCAAACGCCAAAGAGGATTTACCTGAACCGGACAAGCCTGTAATCACAATTAACTTGTCACGAGGAAGGGTGACGTCGATGTTTTTTAAATTGTGGGTACGTGCGCCCTGAATAATGATTTCTTCTAGCATGACCAACCGTCGATTTGGATAAAAAAAGTATTATAACAAGAATCTACGGTTGACCATTAGGTCATCATTAAGCTCGGCGCATTGATATGCGTCCGAAAGCTTAATAATATTGTTTTGACGGCTTGTTTATGGGTTGTCGATCACTAAAGTTCCGCTGACTTGAATACGCAATTCGCTGTTGCCGGCTTCCATAACCGGAGGAGCGGCTTGTTCCATCGAGCGAACGGACGCTTGTAAATAGTTTTGTTTCATGGGCTGGACGTAAAACGGTTGTTGGATTTGAGTTTCCACTAAACGATAGTGTCGGGTACCGAAGCTTTGAGCAATTTGCTGCGCTTGGTGTTGGTAACGTTGCAATGCCTCGGCCGTCAGTTTTCCGATCCATTGCTGTTTTTTCGCTTCCGAGATTCGGAAGTCGGTTGATTGATAGCTGAGGAAAGGTTGGATTTCGGTCAGCATTTTGGGTAGTCCGCTCCAGTTTTTAGCCGTGATGATCAAGGATTGCTGGCCTTTCCAGTGAGTAATGATTTGTTGTTTGTTGTAGGCGGGATAGACTTGATATTGCGAAGTCTGGATTTGCAGATTCGCCTCGTCGTTAGACTGGTATTTTTTAAGTGCCTTAAGTGCGGACTGCATGTGTTGATTGATCTCTTGCATTACCGCTTCGGCGTTAGCGGCTTGCGCAACATGACGGAAGCGCACCTCAACGATGTCGTTGTCGATTTCTGCCGCTTGAGTGATGTTGAAATGAATTCGGTGTTTATCGTCTTTTTCGGTTTCCTCATCCCCCGCTATCGCATAGGTTGAACCGGTTAATATGGCGAATGCGAAAAAGAAGGCAATCATTTGGGTAAGGTTGCGCTGAATGAATTTCATAAAATCCCTCTTGGTTTTAAAAGGTTCTTTGGAAACAAGTCAGGCCATTGGTCGTTGAAATTATGATTCACGAATGTTTGGAATAACTCTTATAAAACTGTAATCCCTAAGTCGGATTACGCATTAATTATAACGTTAGAGAAATAATATGAATGTTATAATTTCCGACTTTATTCCAATCCGAATTTTTAGAGCTGTAAAAAGGGTTATTACATGTCTGTACCATCTCCCGCCACTATGAGTCCGATAGAGAAAAAAGCAGCCTTGTCTGTCGCCGGTATATTTTCGACCCGAATGCTGGGGTTGTTTATGATTTTTCCGGTTTTTGCGTTGTTTGCCCAAGCCGAGTTTACGGAGGTGACGGGAACGCAAATCGGTATCGCCATGGGGATTTACGGTTTGACTCAAGCTCTGTTGCAGATTCCTTACGGTATGTTATCGGATCGATTCGGTCGCAAGCCGTTGATTATCTTTGGTATGTTAGTGTTTATGGTCGGTTCGATGGTCTGCGCCGTGGCGGATTCGATCGAGATGATGATTCTGGGACGTGCGATTCAGGGAATGGGGGCCGTAGCTGCGGTTCTGATGGCGTCAGTCGCGGATTTAGTGACCGAGCAGTTCCGTCTGAGAGCAATGTCGATCGTGGGGATGACCATCGGATTGTCTTTCACTTTGTCGTTGATTGCCGGGCCGGTTTTGGATGCCTGGTTTGGCGTACGAGGCATTTTTTGGGTAACGGCTTTGTTGGCCATAATCGGTATTTTGCTGGTGGTGTTCGCCATGCCTAAAATCGAACAGCAATCGTTCCAGCGCGAAGCCGAAACCGATCCTAGTCAGTTCGGAGAAATTTTGAAGAACACCCAGCTATTGCGTCTCGATTTTGGCGTGTTTGTATTGCATGCAACCCTGACGGCGATGTTCGTCGTGTTGCCTTTGGCATTGCGCGACGGGGCCGGTTTGGATAGTTTGCAGCACTGGCATATTTATCTTCCTGTGATGTTGCTTTCGTTCGTGTTGATGGTGCCGTTTATTATTCAAGCGGAAAGCCGTGATCGTATGAAGCCGGTATTTGTCGGGGCGATTGGTGTGATTGCATTGATGCAGTTTGGTTTTATGAACTTCCATGAAAGCTTCTGGTCATTGTTTGTATTATTGCTGATCTTTTTTACCGCATTTAATTTATTAGAAGCTTCATTACCTTCGTTAGTGGTGAAGTTGGCTCCGGCGGATAAAAAAGGAACTGCGAGTGGGATTTATTCAACCAGCCAGTTTTTAGGGGCGGCCTTAGGTGGTTTATTCGGTGGATATTTTTATCAACATTATGGTTATAATGGAGTGTTTGTATTTACCACCGTAATCGGGGTGTTGTGGTTTTTAGTGGCGGCAACTATGCAGAAGCCTTTACCACTGAGTATTGCATCGGTTCCGGTCGGCGAAGTGGCCGAAAATGAAGTGGAAGACTTGCAGAAAAAATTGCTGGCTTATGACGGCGTCTATGAAGTGGTGATATTGCCCGAAGAGCAGCGAGCCTACTTCAAAGTTGATCGAAAAATCCAAAATGAAGAGTCGCTGATTCGATATATACAACAAAGCAAAGTCAGTCAGTAAGATTTAATAGAAAGTTAATTTGAAAGAGAGAGCGGTATGCGTGGTGTAAATAAAGTCATTTTAGTGGGAACCTTGGGCAGAGATCCGGAAGTAAAATATTCGGCTAACGGTAATGCGATTGCAAATTTAAACGTGGCGACCAGTGAACAGTGGAATGACAAGTCGAGCGGTCAAAAGCAAGAAAAAACCGAATGGCACCGCGTTGTTATTTTTGGAAAGTTAGCAGAGATTGCCGGCCAGTACCTTACTAAAGGTTCGCAAGTATATTTGGAAGGTAAGCTGCAAACCCGTAAATGGCAAGATCAAAATACCGGCCAGGATCGTTATAGCACCGAAGTGGTGATTGACGGTTTCTCTGGTAGCATGCAAATGCTGGGTGGTCGTTCAGGCGGTGGAGACGCTGCATTTGACAATAGCGGTTTTAACCAAGCGCCACAGCAGGCAGCGCCAATGGGTCAAGCGCCGATGCAGCAAGCACCGCAGAATAATTTCCAGCAGCCGGCTCCTCAAGGCGGTATGAATCCGGGAATGGGACAGCCAATGCCTGGACAACAGCCTATGAATCAAGGGCGCCCAATGGGCGGACAGCCGCAGCAAGCACCGGCTTACGCACCGAACGACTTCGACGATGATGATGTACCGTTCTGAGTCTTACAATAATCAATAATGTTGGTTAAAGATTAAGCAAAGCCCCATTTTATGGGGCTTTTTTTATGTCTGTAGGAAAATTATCTGAAAAAAAGTGTTGAATAAGCCCTTGGGAATTACCTGTCAAATGCAACAATAAAAATGTTGATTTAGACGGGGTATTGATATGAAAGTTGAACAAGTTGTTTTTCAATCTGGAGAACGATTTCCAATGTTGCTTAATGAGGAAAGGTGTCCTGATTTTTGGAGCACTTTATTTGTTAGTCGACGGTTAAGGCAGCAGACACAATCTTCGATTAATAGTTTTTTGAGAAGTATTTCACTTCTGTACAAGTGGCAAAAGATTCACAAAAGGAATTTGGTTGTTGAATTTGAAAAGGAAAAAGTACCTAGTCTGTTTGAAGTTGAGAGTTTGAAAGAATATTGTGGCCTGAAAAGTGAATACATTCAAAAAGAACTAGAGGGAAAGTCACTTGGGAAAATGACCAAAATGTCTAGTTTCTCATTAGGTAAAGGTTCTCCTTTGGCGAAAGTTGGGAACGATCTTCAGCAAAGAAGAATGCATGATATTTCGGAGTTCTTAGCATTTGTTGGCAGGGAAATAGTCAAGCGAAGAAATAAGGCGACGTCGCTTTTGACTGAAATTGAGTCCATGTTAAAACTTTTTAAAGCACACTACCCAAAATCAAATTATTCCAATGGTAATCAAAGGTTGCCTCATGCGGAAAAAGAAGCCTTTGTTAAGTTCATGGAAGTTACTAACGTTAATCACAGGGACAATCCTTTTAAAGGGTATGACAATCAACTTCGAAACTATCTTCTCATTCAGGTAATATATTGGACTGGAGCACGTTCTGGGGAGGTTTTATCACTGAATCTTGATAGCATCGATTATGATGTTGAGAGTCCTACATTGACTATCCTTAGAACACATGATGATCCCTATGACACAAGAAAGTATCAGCCTCTGACGAAAACAAAAAGTCGAGAGGTTCCCATCCCCTCGAGTCTCAGAGATGATTTGGATTACTACATCAATAAAGTTCGTAGCAAATTCTTAAAAGCTAAAACACACCCCTATATATTCGTAAGCCATAAAGGTCCCACGGCGGGCAGTCCTATGACGAATTCGACTTTTTATAATCGTGTAATACAAACGGCCAAAGCTATTAATCCAGAGATGTTTAAGCTAGTTAAGCGACATGGATTCCGTCACTTATTCAATGAATTGTTTTCTGAACGTGTGGATTTACATAATCAAAAGATGAGAGAAGACATGTTGTTGGCAGAACAAAATGGAGAGTTTGAAAAGGTAGCAATTCTGAAGAAACAAGTTATTACCGAACAACAAGAGATGGATGCCAGAGCAACGCTGATGGGGTGGGAGAATACTGATTCCGCTAGACCTTATATTAAACGATATATTCAAAAAGCAACCAGAAAACTACACAAAGAAATGATGCAAGAGATGAGTAAGGTTCAGAGAGAGGTTAAAAATAAGCGATGAGAGGCAATACACAAACAAATAAGAAGTTAGTTCAAAGTGATATCCGTACTTCCAAGTTTGGATATACCTTCGATGTTTCTGCTGAAGAATGGCAACTGGACAATTCGTTGAAAATAAATTGGAAGTTAACCGAGACTATGGGATTAGGAGAAGACTTTAGTAGGGGATTCAGAAAAGCTCTTGCTGTTTATGCGAGTGAGGTCTCTGGGAATTACACATATAACTGCTTTAACTGGTTTAAAAAAATGTTGGCGTTAACAGGTGATGAAATTGTAACTGTAGCCACAGTTCAAAACTACTTATCAACCTTAGGAAAAGATGAGGAGTATAAGCTTGGTTCAATCAAGGGTTTTTTGCTGGATTGGCATTCAAAAGGTTTTGAAGGAATTTCTGATGAGGTAGCTGATTTTCTAGAGGCGTTAACGCTTAGAGGTAATGTTAAGGGTAAGGCGGTTGCAAAAGGTTGTCCTCATTCAGGAGCTTATTCGATGCAAGAGCAGCAGTCTATTTTGGAGTGGGCAGTAAACGCCTTTATGGATGATAAGATCACTTTAAGAGAATATGCTTGGTTGTTGGCAAATATGTACACTGGCTTCAGACCTGTTCAGTTAAGGGCGTTAGCAATAGAGGATTTAGTTGTTGAACAACTCTCTTTGGGTGAAATGGAGTATTCCTTAAAAATTCCGAAAGCTAAGCTAAGAGGGCTGGGTTTTCGTGAGGATCATCATGAGTTGGATATTGATGAGGATTTGGCCTTATTGCTATTTAATATATCGCAAAATTCGATACAGAAAATAGAAGGAGCTCTTGGAGAGCCTTGAATCGCCACTAATTTACTAGACACTTCTTAGCCATTTTATAATGGTCAAAAAAGAGGTGTTAAATGAGCAGTAAACGCTACCCTGAAGAATTCAAAATTGAAGCCGTAAAACAGATAACCGAACGAGGTTATCCGGTAT
>NZ_JBFHFC010000030.1:0-23190 GCF_041583835.1 Thiomicrorhabdus sp.
GATAAAAGCTGGCATTTTTCTCAGCTTGTTCGCCAAGCTTGAGTTTGTAGATTTCTAACTCAATATTCTTACGTTGTACAGGGGTTAATTCTTTTAAGGTTAGAATTTCCTGTAGTGTTTTCAGGTCGGTTTCTCGCGGGGTAAATTCTTTGAGAATAGCCATTTTAGATACCTAAGCTTGAATTGTAGAATCAACTTGTTTAGCTTGCAGATCTGCGTGGTACGAGGAGCGCACCATTGGGCCGGAGGCGACGTTGGTGAATCCCATTTCATAACCGGCTTCTTCGACCTGTTTGAATTCTTCCGGCGTCCAGTATTTTTTGACGGCCAGGTGGAAGTTACTCGGTTGCAGGTATTGGCCGACGGTGAGCATTTCGACATCGTGAGCGCGCAAATCGCGCATAACCTGCAACAGTTCTTCCATGGTTTCGCCTAAACCGACCATCAGGCCGGATTTGGTGACGACATCCGGGTTCATTTCTTTAAAGCGTTTCAGCAAATCCAAAGAGGCTTGGTAATCGGCGCCGGGACGGGCTTCTTCGTACAGTCTCGGTACGGTTTCCAAGTTATGGTTGAGGACATCCGGCGGTGCTTTATGCAAGGTATCCAGGGCGACACTCAATCGGCCTCTGAAATCGGGAACCAGGGTTTCGATTTTAAGATCCGGCAGGTTTCCGCGCAGGGCGCTGACGCAGTTATTGAAGTGCTGCGCACCACCGTCACGTAAGTCGTCACGGTCTACCGAGGTGATGACCACATATTTTAACTGCATGGCTTTGACGGTTTCTGCCAAATGGCGCGGTTCGTCCTGGTTCAATGGTTTCGGACGACCGTGGGTCACGTCGCAGAACGGGCATTTACGAGTACAAATGTCGCCCATGATCATGAAGGTGGCGGTGCCGTGGCCGAAACATTCGCCCAGGTTCGGGCAGGAAGCCTCTTCGCACACCGAGTGCAGGCCTTTTTCTCGCATGATATTTTTAAGCTCGGTGACGCGGTGTATGTCTTTTGCCTTTGGAAGCTGGGCTTTGATCCAACGCGGTTTTTTGAGTTTTTCGGCATTCGGGTCCGGGCGATGCTTTAAGGACTTGGTTTTATACTGTCCTTTAGGCATGGCTTCGTTACGGGCCTTTAAGCTCCCTCGATTGCCAATGGAGTCAATGCTGATTTCTTGAAACTGTGGAGGATTCGACATACTGGGGAAACCGTTCAGTGCTATTGAATGACCGATTATTATAAAGGATTCGCAATCGACTCGCTGAATTTAAGCTTGCGCCTCAGAGGCGCGGTTTTCAATTCGTTTTTGCAGGATGCCGGCAAGTTGCGTGCCCAGTTCAGGGATGGCAGGGCATTCGTCATCTTTCAGGAAGTCGCACAGTTGTGCCATTTGCATGCCGAGTAAGCCGCAAGGATTGATCATTTGAAAAGGGCTTAAATCCATATTCACGTTCAGTGCCAGTCCGTGATAACTCTTTTGTTGGCGAATTTTGAGTCCCAGGGAGGCGATTTTATTCTGGTCGACGTAAACTCCGGGGGCGTCGGCACGGGCATTGGATTCGATTCCGAAATGAGAAAGTAGTTCGATAATCGATTCTTCAATAATCGTCACCAATGCGCGTACGCCGAGTTTGGCGCGTTTTAAATCGACCAGAACATAAATCACCAATTGGCCGGGGCCGTGATAAGTTACCTGTCCGCCTCGGTCGGTTTGCACCAACGGAATGTCTTGACTGAGATTGAGTAGGTGTTCGGCCTTGCCGTTCAAGCCTTGGGTAAATACAGGAGGGTGCTCGACAATCCATAAGGCGTCTTCGGTAGACGGATCGCGGTTGTCGGTGAATGCTTGCATGGCTTGCCAAGTGCTTTCGTATGGCTGTAAGCCGAGGTGTAGGATGTTCATATCGGGATGGTAAAGAAAAACCGCCTTATTGAAAGGCGGTTAGAGTGTCATCAACACGAGGGGATGTTTTTTCAAATCGCCGTAAATGCCGTGAATCTGTTCGATACAAGTGGCGTAAAAGGTGATGTTCACCGAAATGAATTTTTTGCCTTTGGAGTCTCTGATCTGAATGTTTTCACGAGTGACGCCGGGAGCGTACTTTTGGGTGACTTCGAAAACCAGATCGATAAACTCTTCGGTATTGTGTCCCATTGCCTTCAGGCAATAGTCACAAGGAAACTCGATCAGGCTCTCCGTATCCGGTGTATGTAAATCTTTAGTCATGTGATTTCACTCTTCACAAAAGGGTTTATTGTGCCGATTCGGCAATAAACTCGGCTTTATAAGTTTGGTAATGTTCGCGCAGGTGTTTCCACATTTCGCCCGGTTTACCGTCTCCGACCGGTTTGCCGTCCATTTCAGTAACGGGTAGGGCTTCCTTGGTCGAGCTGGTTAGCCAAATTTCATCGGCGTTCTGCAGGTCGCTTAAGTTCAATTCTTTTTCGATAAAAGGAATATGGTGACTCTTAGCGACTTTTTCAATTACGGTACGCGTTACACCCGGTAACAATTTATTGCCGTTAGGCGGAGTGATCAAGGCGCCGTCTTTGACGATGAACACATTGCTTGCCGTTCCTTCCGATATCGTGCCGTCACGGGAAATCAAAATAGCGTCGTCCGCACCTTGGTGTTTCGCTGCCAGTTTCATCATGACGTTCGGTAGCAAAGTCAGTGCTTTAATGTCGCAACGTAACCAGCGAATGTCATCCAGAGTAATCACTTTGATGCCGTTTTCGATAATTTTCGGATCCAGCGGCTTCAATGGATTGGTATAAGCATATACGGTCGGAGTCAGACAATCTGCCGGCATGTGGTCGCGTTGCATTTGAATGCCGCGAGTCACTTGCAGATAGATAAACTGATCGTTCCAAGGATGTTTTTCAATTAGGTTGGTCAATAATTCAAACCACTCTTCATCGGTGAGCGGATTGGCAATGCTAATCGCCTGCAAACTGTTCTTGAGTCGCTGTAGGTGGGCTTCCCATGCAAACAGTTTTCTGTGATAGACCGGAATGACTTCATAGACGCCATCCCCAAAAAGAAATCCACGGTCTTGAGTGGAAATCTTCGATTCGGCCATTGGCAGATATTCGCCATTGAGATAAACGATCTGTTGCATGACCGGCGATTCATTTTGACTCATTGAGTAACATTCCTAAACAAGTGACTGTCGTCACATAACTAACCTAATCTATTTTAATTTTAATGTGTTTAATCCAAGAAGCTGAACAATGAGTTGAACGTGCGTTTAACTTGATCGATCAGCTTTTTGAAAAACGAACCTTCTTCGACATCCGACAGTGCAACCAGCGGTTGTTCGCTGATGACTTCGCCGTTAAGGGAGACATGCAGTTGCCCTAGTGGTTGGTTAGTCGTAATCGGAGCAACGATTTCAGGTTGTAAGGTAGTTTCGATTTTAAGGTATTTGTATTGTCCGCGCGGAATGGTGACAAAAAGGTCGTTTGCCAAGCCAACGCCTAGAATATCCTTGCTACCTTCCCAAACGGTCACGTCGTTCAAACGTTGGTTGGCTTTATAAAGCGGGTGGGTTTCATAGAAACGGAAACCGTAGTTTAGAAGTTTTTGGGTTTCCTGGATACGTTTTTCCATGCTGTTGGTGCCTAGAACCACGCTAATCAAACGCATGTTGTCACGTTTGGCGGAAGCCACAAGACAGAAACCTGCGGTTTCGGTATGTCCGGTTTTAAGGCCGTCAACGGTTGGGTCTTGCCACAATAGTTTGTTGCGGTTGTACTGAGTGATGCCGTTGAAGGTGAACTTCTTCTCGGAATACCACTTATATTCTTCCGGGAATTTGGTGATCAGGGCTTTCGTTAAAATCGCAAGATCGTGAGCCGTCGTGTAGTGATCCGGATTTGGCAAACCGGTGGCGTTAACGAAATGGGTGTGTTCCATGCCCAACGCTTTGGCGTATTTATTCATCAGCTGGGCGAATACCGCTTCGCTACCGGCGATATGCTCGGCCAAGGCGACACTGGCATCGTTACCCGATTGAATGACCATGCCCTTGATCAAATCACGCACAGAGACTTGTTTGCCGACTTCGATAAACATTTTAGAACCGGGCATTTTCCAGGCTTTTTCACTGATAGTGACCATCTCGTCCATACTCATGTTGCCGTTGGTCAGCTCGTTGATGACCACGTATCCGGTCATGATCTTAGTCAAGCTAGCCGGTTCGATGCGTTGGTCTGGATTCTTTTGGGCTAAGATTTTGCCGCTGTCAAAATCGATTAGAAGGTGTGAAGTCCCCGCAATTTGAGGTGCCGACGGCACAACGTGCGGAATGGCCGGAGCCGGCAAAGGCTGAGTATCGGCCTGAGCGAACATTGATGTTAATAGTAAAAAAAGAAAAATGAATCGAGATCTAAGTGTTTGCATAATCATCCACTGTGCTCTGTTTAAAAGCGGTTTAGTTTAAAAAGGTTTGGCTCTTACGCGCCAAATTGGGCAATTTCCTTAAGTGGGTTAATTTACCATATTCTTATATAAATCGAAACGACCTCGGCCGTTTAGATTTAGTTGGAAAGCATTTTTTTATGTGTGTGGATCGACATTAAAATGCCGAAACTGATCATCAGGGTGACCAAGGCGCTACCACCGTAACTCATGAGAGGCAGGGGAAGCCCGACAACCGGCAGTAGTCCGCTGACCATGCCGATATTGACGAACACATAAACGAAGAGCGTCATCATTAGGCTGGAGGCGATCAGGCGCGTGAAGTTGTCTTGCGCTTGTGAGGCAATATATAAGCCACGGGCGATAACGAACACATACATGCTTAACAGCAAGATAACCCCGATGAGACCAAACTCTTCGGCAAGAACCGAAAAGATGAAGTCGGTGGTACTTTCAGGAAGGAAGTCCAGGTGTGCTTGAGTACTGCCTAGAAAGCCTTTGCCTTCGATGCCGCCCGAACCGATGGCGATTTTGGATTGGATGATGTGGTAGCCGCTGCCGAGAGGGTCGGATTCCGGATCAAGAAAGGTCAGAACGCGCTGCTTCTGGTAGGCGTGCATAAAATGCCAGACGATCGGCAGGCTGACCAGAGTGGTTGCGATGGCGCCGAAGATGATTTTCCAAGGCAGGCCGGCAAAGAACAGCACGAACAAACCGCTCATGGCGATCAGTAACGATGTCCCCAAGTCGGGTTGAACGACGATCAGCCCCGCGGTAAGCGCAATCAGTCCGGCACCGACGAGAAGTCGACGATAACTCGGCGGGAAGTTCGTATGAGCGAATAGCCAAGCCACCATCATCGGTAGAACCAGCTTCATCAATTCCGAGGGTTGGAATCGAATCGGACCGAAGTTCAGCCAGCGCTGCGCTCCTTTACCGATGTCGCCGAACAGAATAACGGCAATTAGCATCAAGATGCCCATTATGAATAGCCACGGGGTGAACAGGTAGAGTATGTTGGGCGGAATTTGGGCGAAAATCAGTAACAGCGTCAATGCAAAACCGATACGGATCAGGTGGCGATAAGTGACGTCCAGATCACCCCCGGAAGCGCTGTAAACCAGTAGCGTACTTCCGGCCAGCAGCAATAAAATGCCCAGCAGCAACCAGCCGTCGATATGAAGAATATCGAGAATCCCTTTATTCTTTCGGTATACATTGTCAGATTGTGGAAGTGTGATTTTCATAATTTCGGCATCTGTCTGTATGGTTAAGGGGTGTTTTCTAAGTATTTTTTGATGACGTTGACGCCCATCGGTGCGGCGGTTCGACTTCCGCTACCGCCGTTTTCAACAATCACCGCGACCGCGATTTTCGGATTATCCAGTGGTGCAAAACCGATAAAAAGAGAGTGATCGTGCAACGATTTGTCGATGTTCTCGGCTTCGTAATCGCTTTCGTTCAGGCTGAATACCTGTGCGGTTCCGGTTTTACCGGCCATTTTAAACGGAAGTCCGACTCCGTGCTTGCGTGCCGTTCCTCTTGCTCCGTGCATGACGTTGCGCATCGCTTTGATGACGCGTTCCCAGTTTTTGATATCTTTGATTTCGATCTGTTTAGGGGGGTCGAGTTCAGCACTTCTAAGCAAGTGAGGCTGAATGATTTTTCCGCCGTTTGCCAAGATGGCGGTCGCTTTCGCCAGTTGGACCGGTGTGGCAAGATTGTATCCCTGACCAATCGAGCTGATGATGGTTTCGCCACGATACCAAGGCAGATTTTTGGTTTCTCTTTTCCATTCCTGTGAAGGTAAGATTCCTTTGGATTCGCCGGGAATGTCGATACCGGTCAAAGAGCCGAAACCGAACGGCGCCATGGCGTCGTGAATGGTGTCGATCCCCATATCCAGGCTGAGCTCGTAGAAGTAGGTGTCGCACGATTGGGTAATGGCGTCTTCCATATCCATCAAGCCGTGCCCGGTACGTTTCCAGTCGCGGTAACGGTGTCCCATATACTCAAAATAACCGGGATCGTAAATCTTTTTGGTGGGCGAAATGATGTTTCGTTCGATGGCACCCAGTGCCACAAACGGCTTGATCGTCGAGCCGGGAGGGTATTTTCCGTTGATGCCGCGGTTGATAAACGGTTTGTTCGGGTTCTTCAATAAAGCGGTATAGGACGCCTGATCGATCCCGTCGACAAATAGATTGGGGTCAAACGTCGGAATGCTGACATAAGCGAGCACTTCACCGTTTTTAGGGTCGATAGCCACGATCGAACCACGTTTGTGATCTTTGAAAAGTGATTCGGCATACTGTTGCAGCTTAATGTCCAAGGTGAGTTGGATGTCTTCTCCCGGCGTGGACGGAATGGTTTCCAGTTTACGCAATACTCGACCGCGGGCATTGGTTTCTACTTGCTGTATGCCGGGTTTACCGTGCAGTCGGTCTTCATAGAAACGTTCGATCCCCAGTTTACCGATGACATCGGTACCGCGGTAGTCGCGTTCGTTGAGTTTATTCACTTCTTTGGTGTTTATACGACCGACATAGCCGATGGCGTGGACGCCGGTGGCTCCAAACGGATAGGTACGTTTCAGACGTGCCGTCAGCACGACGCCCGGAATGTCGTAACTTTGCACGGAAAACTGCGCCGCTTCTTTTTCCGTTAGGCTATAGGGTAGCAGTAGGGTTTTCGAGCGGCTGGTTTTTTTGAGTTTTTCGAAAAACTTCTGGCGCTGTTCGTCCGGAAAGTTAGGCAGCAATTGTTTGATTTTATCTTCGACTAGGGCCATGTCTTCGATTTTTTCGCGAGTCAGCTTGAGGGTGAAGACCGGTTGGTTGTCTGCCAATAAAATGTGATTTCGATCGTAGATTTTTCCGCGTGTCGGAGGAATGGTTTCAACCGAGATGCGGTTATCTTCAGCCATCAGGTGGTAGCGTTCGAAGTCGATCCACTGTAGATAAGCCATTCTGCCGATGAGTACCGAAAACAGCGTGATAACAAACAGCATGGCGAAGATGAGGCGATTGCGAAACAGGCGTTTTTCGCTTAATGCTTCCGCGTCGCTGTTGAATTCTAGGTGTTCATGCATGACGAACTCCTAAGAGGCAATCAGTTTCTGAGTAACCCATCTGAGGCTAAGGGCCAGGATTGGCCACGCGATTAGGCTTGTGAAAGGCATACTCCAGTAATAAAGAGCTTGATCTTCGGTGAGATTCGGCGAGAACATCACATAGGAAATGAATTGATAAGCCATTAGGTAGAAGATGATGACGAACGCCTGTTGTAGTACCGAATGCGATCGGAACAGTAGACGATAACGTAGCATGATGAACGTAATGGTAATCAGAATCAGTGAGTGGGCGCCGAGCGTGGTGCCGTATAAAGCGTCCAATAGCAAGCCGAGCAAAAACGCCGAAATGAAGTGGGTGTTCTTTAAGAATTGCGCACTCCAGTACATCAAAAACAGTAGGGTAAAAGAGGGCGCCAGTAGCGTGGCCTCTTGCATGCTCATCATCGTATCCAGAGTCAGCCCCAGGAAGTAAGTGATCAGAACCAGCCAACGTGCTTGGGAGAATTCAAGATTGATAAAGCGGTCAGTCATTCTGTTCCCCTTTTTTTTCCGGGGTCAGGATCAGGACTTTGTGCGCTTGGCGGGAATTGGCGACCGGGCTGGCAATGATTTCCAGATAGGGTTCGCCGTCGACTTCGTTGATTTGGGTGACTTTTGCGACCGGATAGCCGGAAGGGAAAACGTCGCCTAGCCCTGAACTTTCAATAAGGTCGCCGACCTGAATCGAACTGTTTTTAGGGATGAAAGACAAGGTGACCGTGTCGTGGCCCGATCCGGTTAAAATGCCTCTTTGTCCCGTTCTCTGGATGCGCACCGGAATCTGGTGATCAGGATCGGTGATTAAAAGCACGCGTGAAGTGGTTAACGTGGTATCAATAATTTGACCCATAATGCCTTGTTCGTCGATCACTACCTGTTGTTTATCGACTTTATCCAGCTGGCCTTTATTCAAAGTGATGAACTGGGAAAGCGGATTGCTGCTGAAAAAGATGACCGTGGCGATTTGTACTTTTTGTCCGTCCATTTTGCCGGTGGTGCCGAGTAGGCCTTCCAGACGTGCAATTTCCAATTCCATATTGGTGTATTGCTGCATTTTAGCTTTAAGCAACAGGATCTCGGTTTTCAGTTTCTGGTTATCAAGTTTGAGCTCGTCCATCGAGGCAAAGTCGGTGGTAACAAGTACATAGAACTGTTTCGGAAGGGTGGCGGCTTGCTCGATCGGATTTAGAGTGGTCAGGAGCACACTACGAAAACTGCCCATCAGTTTGCCGTAATGGTCGGCTGCCATTAACGCGATAGCGAGAATAAATGCAATGACGAATTGCATTCCTTCTTGTTGCGGTGAAGATGCGTTAAGGTTGATGACTCAATCTCCAAAGTCGATGATTGCCCGTGTTGCAACAAACGCTGTTGCGGCACGGACAAGTTGTTACGGTTGAGAATTATTCGAAAGAGAAAAGATCCAAGCCTTTTTCGTCCATTAATTCAAGTGCGCGTCCGCCGCCACGAGCCACACAAGTCAGTGGGTCGTCGGCGATGATGACCGGAATTCCGGTCTCTTCGGAAAGCAGGGTGCTTAGGTTACGCAGTAAGGCACCGCCACCGGTTAGCACAATACCGTGTTCGGCAATGTCGGCACCCAATTCAGGAGGGGTGTTTTCCAAAGCGGTACGAACGGCACTGACGATAGCGGAAAGCGGTTCTTGAAGTGCTTCAAGTACTTCGTTGCTGTTCAGAGTGAAACGGCGAGGAACGGCTTCAGCGATGTTGCTACCGTGTACTTCCATGGTTTCCGGTTCTACTTCGTGGTAGGCCGTACCGATGGTTTTCTTAATTTTTTCAGCGGTGGTTTCACCAATGACCATGCCGTAGTTACGACGTACGTATTTGATGATGGCGTCGTCGAAACGGTCGCCGCCGACTTTGACCGAATCGGACCAGACGATGCCGTTTAGAGATAGGGTTGCGACTTCCGTCGTACCACCACCGATATCAACGACCATCGAACCGGTCGGTTCGCTCACCGGCATGCCGGCACCGATCGCCGCCGCCATCGGTTCTTCGATCAAATAAACTTCACGCGCACCGGCTCCTGCTGCGGATTCGCGGATTGCGCGACGCTCTACCTGGGTCGAACCGCAAGGTACACAAACTAGAACGCGCGGACTTGGCTGGAAGAATTTGGCTTCATGTACTTTACGAATGAATGCCTGCAACATTTTTTCGGTGACTTCGAAATCGGCAATCACCCCGTCTTTCATCGGACGGATAGTCTGGATATCTTGGTTTTCTTTACCCAGCATGAGTTTTGCGTTTTCACCTACCGCAACGATAGAACGGCTGCTTGATCCGCGACGGTTATTGCGGATGGAGACTACAGAAGGTTCGTTTAAAACCATGCCTTTTCCGCGTACATAAATCAGCGTGTTGGCAGTTCCTAGGTCGATGGAAAGGTCGTTAGAGAAAAGTCCCATTAATTTACGAAACATGAAGTCGAGTCCTTGAAAATTCGGCAAAAATTAATCCAGTTATTCTATACCAACTTATCAACTTTAAGTAGAAAAAAATGGGAAACTTTTTTAAAAAAAACTTATCCGTGTACAAGCGCTTTTTTGTCGATTTCAAGCGTTTGATTTTACTTGTTTTTGGTGTGGTTAATAGCACTAAGGTGTGATTTTAAAAAGGTCTATTTCTCTTTAGTGAAACCTCAAAATGTGGTATTTTACTCGGTTAAATTTTATTGAGATGTTTTGATCTCGTCGGGTCTGGATTTTTAGGCGGCGAGATTCGGGCGAATCGTCAGAATCCGATTAGGAGTAAGGTGTGTCTTTAGGAAAAACGGAAGTCGAATATATTTCTCGTTTAGCGGCCATCGCGGTTGAAGAGAATGAAGTGGATCAGGTTGCGGCGAAGCTTTCCAATATTTTGGATTTGTTCAAGCAAATGGAAGCGGCGGACACGGAAGGTGTTGAACCGATGGCGCATCCGCTGGATCAGGTGCAGCGTTTGCGTGCGGACGTGGTGACCGAGGTGGATCAGCATGAAAAACTTCAAGCCATCGCGCCTTCAGCCGAAAACGGACTGTATTTAGTCCCGCAAGTAATTGAGTGAGTGAAGTTAGAAAATGCACAATTTAACCATTAAACAAATGAGTGAAAAGCTGCATGCAGGTGAAATCACCAGTGTGCAATTGACGCAACATTATTTAGACCGTATTTCGAAATACGATGCTGAACTCAATGCTTACGTGACCGTAACGCCTGAATTGGCGATTGCCATGGCGGAAGAGGCCGATAAAAAACTGGCTTCCGGTGATGCCGATTTGCTGACCGGGATTCCGGTTGCCCATAAAGATATTTTTTGTACCGACGGCGTTAAAACGTCGTGCAGCTCGAAGATGCTGGATAACTTCATCGCCCCTTATGACGCCCACGTGGTTTCCCAATTGAAAAAAGTCGGTATGCCGATTTTGGGTAAAACCAATATGGATGAATTCGCCATGGGGTCTTCGTCGGAAAGCAGCTATTACGGCCCGACTAAAAACCCTTGGGATCTTAAAGCGGTTCCGGGCGGATCGTCCGGTGGTGCGGCGGCCGTAATCGCGGCCGGATTGGCGCCGATGGCAACCGGTACCGATACTGGTGGCTCGATCCGTCAGCCGGCTTCTTTCTGCGGAATTACCGGAATCAAGCCGACCTACGGTTCGGTTTCGCGTTTCGGAATCGTCGCCTATGCATCGAGTTTCGACCAGGCCGGTCCGATGACGCGTTCGGCGGAAGATTCCGCCTGGATGTTGAATGCCATGGCCGGTTTCGACGAGCGTGATTCGACTTCTTTGCAGCGTGAAGCGGTGGATTATGCGGCCGACTTGGGCCAGTCTTTGAAAGGACTTAAAGTTGGTGTTCCTGCCGAATATTTCGGCGAAGGTTTGGATGCGGATGTTGAAGCCGTAATCCGAAACGCGATTGCTGAAGTTGAAAAGTTGGGTGCGGAAGTGGTGGAAGTTCACCTGCCGAACAAAGATTTGGCGGTTCCTTCTTATTATGTATTGGCACCGGCCGAAGCGTCTTCAAACCTGTCGCGTTTCGACGGCGTACGTTTCGGTTACCGTTGCGAAAACCCGAAAGACCTGGAGGATCTTTACAAGCGTTCTCGTTCCGAAGGGTTCGGTGCGGAAGTCAAACGTCGTATCATGGTTGGGGCCTATGCGCTTTCCGCCGGTTATTACGACGCTTACTATTTGAAAGCACAGAAGTTGCGCCGCATGGTGCGTGACGATTTCACCAAAGCGTTCGAGTCTTGTGACGTAATCATGGGGCCGGTAGCACCGACTCCTGCGTTCAATATCGGTGAAAAGACCGACGATCCGACCAGCATGTATCTGGCGGATCTGTATACCATTCCAGTCAACCTGGCTGGCCTGCCCGGAATTTCGGTTCCGGCCGGTTTTGTAAACGACCGTCCTGTAGGGCTGCACATTGTGGGTCCTTATTTTAGTGAAACCAAGTTGTTGAATATTGCACACCAATATCAACAAGTGACTGACTGGCACACCCGTATGCCGGCGCAATATCAATAAGGCAGGGAGAGTTTACAGAATGAGTTGGGAAGTCGTTATTGGTTTGGAGATTCACGCGCAGCTGACTACAAACACCAAGATTTTTTCGGGTTCTTCGATCGCTTATGGCGCGGAACCGAACACCCAGGCCTGCCCGATCGATGTCGGAATGCCGGGTATGTTGCCGGTATTGAACGAAGCGGTCATCGGTAAGTCGATCATGCTTGGATTGGCGTTGAACGCGGAAATCGGCCGTAAGTCGGTGTTTGACCGTAAGAACTATTTTTATCCTGATTTGCCGAAAGGTTATCAGACCTCACAGTTCAATTATCCGATTGTCGGTAAGGGAACGCTTGAGATTGAAGTGGACGGCGTCAAGAAGACCATCGGTGTGACCCGTGCGCACCTTGAAGAAGATGCCGGTAAATCGATCCACGGTGCGGTTCCCGGGCAGACCGGAATCGATTTGAACCGTGCCGGAACGCCACTATTGGAAATCGTTTCCGATCCGGATTTGTCTTCGGCGAAAGAGGCGGTCGCTTATGCCCGTAAGATGCACGAACTGGTGCAGTATTTGGGGATTTGTGACGGCAACATGCAGGAAGGTTCTTTCCGTGTGGATTCGAACGTTTCGGTACGTCGTCCCGGCGAGCCTTTGGGTACGCGTGCCGAGTTGAAGAATATTAACTCGTTCCGTTTCATTGAAAAAGCGATCGAATTCGAAATCGAACGCCAGATTGAGTTATTGGAAAGCGGCGGGCAGGTCGTGCAGGAGACGCGTCTGTACGATTCCGAAAATGACGTGACCCGCTCGATGCGTACCAAGGAAGAAGCCAACGATTACCGTTATTTCCCTTGTCCGGATCTGTTGCCGGTGGTGATCACCGAAGAGGCCATCGAAGCGATCAGTGCGGCTATGCCGGAATTGCCGGATGCCAAGCGCGCGCGTTATGTCGCGGACTTCGGTTTGAGTGATTACGACGCAGGCGTATTGACCGGATCGCGTGATATGGCGGAGTTCTTCGAATCGGTGGTCGAGAAGACCGGTGCGAAAGACATCAAACTGTGTGCGAACTGGATGATTACCGGTTTCTCCGGTGCTTTGAACAAAGACGGTTTGAGCGTCAAGGATGCACCGATCACAACCGATATGATGGCGGGCATGTTGAACCGTATCATCGACAACACCATTTCCGGCAAGATCGCCAAGCAGGTGTTCGATGCGATGTGGAACGGCGAAGGCACTGCGGACGAGATCATCGAAAACAAAGGTCTGAAACAGATCACCGATAGCGGTGCGATCGAGGCTTTGGTTGACGAAGTATTGGCAAACAATCCATCTCAAGTTGAAGCCTACAAAGGCGGGCAAGAGAAGATGTTGGGTTACTTCGTCGGTCAGATCATGAAAGCGTCCGGCGGCCAGGCTAACCCGGGTCAGGTCAATCAGATACTGAAAGCCAAGTTGAGCGATTAAGTAAAATGGAAAGGCCCGTTCGATTTGAACGGGCTTTTTTTTGATGAAAAAATCGTGAATGAAAGACTTGAAAGGTTATAAAAAAACCTTATAGTTACGATATATCGATTTGATCGTTAGTAATCGATCGTTAGCTACACACCTTCATCAAGGAGAAAAACATGAAGCGTATTGGTTTATTCATATTAACAAACATTGCGATTATCGCAGTCATCTCGATTGTGCTGATGGTTTTGAGCGCAATGGGTGTCAATGTATCTTCTCTACAGTCTGACGGCCGTGGGTTGGATTACACAGGTCTATTTACGTTTGCAATGGTAATCGGTTTCGCCGGTTCGTTTATCTCTTTAGCGATGTCTAAGTGGATGGCGAAGCAGACAACCGGTGCACAGGTTATCACTTCGCCTCGTAATGCCGACGAACAGTGGTTGCTTGAAACGGTTCAGCGCCAGGCTCAAAAAGCCGGTATTACATGTCCGGAAGTTGCGATTTACGACGGTGCGGCACCGAACGCCTTCGCAACCGGTATGACCAAGAACAGTTCTTTGGTTGCGGTTTCAACCGGTTTGCTGCGCAACATGCGTCGTAACGAAGTGGAAGCGGTTCTAGGGCACGAAGTGGCTCACGTTGCCAACGGCGACATGGTGACCATGGCGTTGTTGCAGGGTATCGTGAACACCTTCGTCATCTTCTTCGCGCGTATTGCCGGACACTTTGTCGACCGCGTGATTCTTAAGAACGAAGAAGGTCATGGTATCGGTTACTTTGTAGCGTCGTTCATCTTCGAAATTCTATTCGGTATCTTGGCGAGCATGATCACTATGTGGTTCTCGCGTAAGCGTGAATTCCATGCCGATAACGGTGGTGCTTATCTAGCCGGTAAGGAAAACATGATTGCGGCGCTTGAGCGCCTACAGTCGATGACTCCGGGTGAATTGCCTGACCAGTTGGCGGCGTTCGGTATTTCCGACTTCAAGAGCAAGATGGGCGCGGCGTTCTCTTCGCATCCTCCGTTGGCGGATCGTATTGCAGCGCTAAAAGCGACTCCACAGTCCGAGTTGCAGATCGCTTAATTTCAAGCGGAACGCTAAGCAATAAAAAAGCCCCGAATTCGGGGCTTTTTTTATGTCCGGCATTTTAGGAGAAATGCCGGTTGAACCGATTATCGAGCCTGTTATTCACCGACTCCAAAGTTATCGACAACGTAGTCGATGTCCTTGTCGCCACGCCCCGATAGGTTAATCAGGATAGTGGAGCCCGGATTGGCTTGTGCATGTTTCATTGCCCAGGCAACCGCATGCGAACTTTCCAAGGCAGGAATAATGCCTTCCAGACGGCAAAGCTGGTAAAAGGCATCCAGGGTTTCGTCGTCGGTGACCGCATGGTAGTTCACTTTACCGATGGTTTTCAGGTAAGAGTGTTCCGGTCCGACGCCCGGATAGTCCAAACCGGAAGCGATGGAGTGTACCGGTGCCGGATTACCTTCTTCGTCTTCCAGCAATAAACACTTGAAGCCGTGAATCATGCCGGGCTTGCCGTACGTCATGGTTGCCGAGTGTTCGCCCAGATTCGTTCCGCGTCCCAAAGGCTCAACGCCGTTAAGGCCGACATCCTCGTCGTCCATGAAACCGGCAAACATGCCCATCGCGTTAGAACCGCCGCCGACGCAGGCACCGACCTGATCCGGAAGTTCACCGGTCATTTCCAAGAATTGTTCTCGGGATTCGTGACCGACCACCGACTGGAAGTTACGTACCATCAATGGGAACGGATGCGGGCCGACGACGGAACCGATGGCAAACAGGGCGGTATCGGCTTGAGGAACGTAAGACTGGAAAGCCGAATCAACCGCTTCTTTCAAACTGCGACCACCAAAAGAAACCGGTACCACGGTGGCACCCATTAATTTCATGCGGGTAACGTTCGGCGCTTCTTTGGCGATGTCGATTTCACCCATGTGAATTTCGCACTCCATTCCAAAATAGGCCGCGGCCGTCGCCAAAGCGACTCCGTGCTGTCCCGCACCGGTTTCGGCGATCAGCTTGGTTTTACCCATGTGTTTCGCCAATAAGGCTTCGGCCATGCAGTGATTCAGTTTGTGTGCACCCGAATGGTTAAGGTCTTCACGTTTTAGGTAGATGTGCGCGCCGTATTTTTTGCTCAAGTTATGTGCGTAGTAAACCGGGGTCGGGCGACCTTGATAATGTTTGCGGATGTATTTAAGTTCATTCAAGAAATCCGCCGAACGCCCTAATTCCATATAGGCTTTGTTGATCTCTTCAAAGTGTGGAATCAGTTCGGGAGGTAAAAAAGCACCGCCAAAATCCCCAAAGTAACCTTCTTGATTGGGGAAGTTTTTTAAATAGGACATTCGTCAATTCTCCTGTGATTATTAGTTTTTTTCGCATCACTAAGAATACACCGAATTGTTACGTGATTGAACCTTCAGTGTTCGAAAATGTAGGTATACAAGGGGCAGTTAAGGGGGAGTAAGCGGTGGATGATCTTTGAATTGGTTTCTTGAGGTGATTCATGAAGTCAAACGGTGACGAAAATTAACCGGTTTTTTTAAATTCTAAGGGCAAGGATTCCGTTGGTTTTGTCTTTGGCGACAAATCCTCTCTTCTTTTTATCCCAATTTTTCTCAATTTGAGAGTGTTAATTTTTTTCAAGACGTCTTAAGTTTTAGTCCGTGCTTTCTATGTGTCGTCAATTAATCCGTTTAAATACGTATTAAAATAGGTGGGTTTTGATCTTCTCAAAAAACAGGATTTTGATCCGAAAAGTTATTTTCAACTTTAAATTTCATTTTTTTCAAAAAAAACTTTCGCGTTTAAAACCAAATTGAGCTCTGTATGAGGTCAAGGATGGATGGGCTGTAAAAGCCTTTATTTTCAAGGCTTAAGGAAGTTTATTGGAACTCTGTTTTTCTTTATTCATAGAGAATCTTCAATAAATTCTATCGTTTCTTTCAATTAGTCAATAGACCGTTAACTTTCCTAAGATTGCACTCGAATTCAATTCAACTCCCAAATAAAGGAGAGCATTTTTATGGCAAGTAAAACGTTTGATGCTGGTGTACAAGATTACCAGCTGACATATTGGACACCGGACTACACTCCTCTAGATACAGATCTATTGGCTTGTTTCAAAGTTGTCCCTCAAGAGGGTGTTCCGCGTGAAGAGGCCGCTGCGGCGGTTGCAGCAGAATCATCAACCGGTACTTGGACCACCGTTTGGACTGACTTGTTGACAGACATGGAGTTCTACAAAGGTCGTGCATACCGAATCGAAGACGTACCTGGTGATAAGAACGCATTTTACGCATTTATCGCTTACCCGCTAGACCTTTTTGAAGAAGGTTCCGTGGTTAACGTACTGACTTCTTTGGTTGGTAACGTATTCGGGTTCAAGGCGGTTCGTTCACTACGTTTGGAAGATATCCGTTTCCCGATCGCGTTCATCAAAACCTGTGGTGGTCCACCGGCAGGGATTCAGGTAGAGCGTGACAAGTTGAACAAGTACGGTCGTCCTATGTTGGGTTGTACGATCAAGCCGAAACTGGGTCTATCTGCCAAGAACTACGGTCGTGCGGTTTACGAGTGTCTTCGTGGTGGTCTGGATTTGACCAAGGATGACGAGAACATCAACTCGCAACCATTCCAACGCTGGCAGAACCGTTTCGAGTTCGTTGCGGAAGCGGTAGACAAAGCAACGGCGGAAACCGGTGAGCGTAAAGGTCACTATTTGAACGTAACCGCTGGGACGGTTGAAGAGATGTTGAAGCGTGCCGAGTTCGCTAAAGAACTAGGTCAGCCGATCATCATGCACGACTTCCTGACAGCCGGTTTCACTGCTAACACGACTTTGGCTAACTGGTGTCGTGACAATGGTATGTTGCTGCACATCCACCGTGCGATGCACGCCGTAATCGACCGTAACCCTAACCACGGTATCCACTTCCGCGTATTGGCCAAGTGTCTACGTCTATCCGGTGGTGACCACCTGCATACAGGTACGGTTGTCGGTAAGTTGGAAGGTGACCGTGCTTCTACGCTAGGTTTCGTTGACCAGCTTCGTGAATCATTCGTTCCTGAAGACCGTTCGCGTGGTGTGTTCTTCGATCAGGACTGGGGTTCAATGCCGGGTGTTATGGCGGTTGCTTCCGGTGGTATCCACGTATGGCACATGCCTGCACTGGTTAACATCTTCGGTGACGATTCCGTTCTTCAGTTCGGTGGTGGTACGCAAGGTCACCCAGGCGGTAACGCAGCGGGTGCAGCGGCAAACCGTGTGGCTCTGGAAGCGTGTGTTAAAGCACGTAACGAAGGTCGTGACCTGGAAAGAGAAGGTGGAGACATCTTGAGAGACGCTGCCCGTAACAGCAAGGAATTGGCCGTGGCTCTGGACACTTGGAAAGAGATCAAGTTCGAATTCGATACCGTTGACAAATTGGATGTGGGCTAAGTTCTCGCCCCCCATTTTGAATGAATCCTAACAGAATAAGGAGATAAAGATGTCAATGCAAACAGATGATTACCGTACACAGTATACGCTGGAAACATTCTCGTTCCTTCCAGAACTGACGGCTGACGAAGTTTACGATCAAATCGTTTACATCATCAACCAAGGATGGACACCGGCTTTAGAGCACGAGGCGCCTGAAAACGCTTCGGCACATTACTGGGGTATGTGGAAGTTGCCATTGTTTGGTACTCGTGATCCAAACGAGGTTTTGGCAGAGCTGGACGCATGCCGTCAAGCTTACCCAAATCACTTGATTCGTTTGATCGGTTATGACAACTACACTCAGTGTCAAGGACACAACTTTGTAGTTTACCGTCCTCGCGGAATGTAATCCGCAAGGATAACGAACGAATAACGAGTGATTAACGAGTCATAAAGACGAAATAGGAGGCTTTAGCATGAGTGCAAACAATGCTCAAAGTGGTCGAGCCGCAGCCATTGCGCGCCGCAAAGCACAGGTGAATGGAAAAGGTGTTCAAGCATCGTCTGCTCCGGCAGCAGTGCGTCAGCCGGCACCGGCTTCTGAACCTGTCGTGGCGACAACTCCTGCGCCTTCACAGCCGTCTCGTCCTCGTCGTGAAGTCTCTGCTGCAGCGGCGCCGTCTCCGGCGTCGGCAGCGGGACGTAATGCGGCGAAAATGAAGAGGCAGCAGCAGAAGGTTGGGAAAAGTGCAGCGGACGCGGCAAAGCCAATGCCTCACCCTAAGGCAAAAGCAAAGCAGAAATCCGAAGAGCCGATTGTCGAACCTCGTCAAGCAAAAGCGAGTAAGCAGGTTGCAAGACAAGATCGTCGAACAGCGGTGAAACCCGAAGTTGCGGTGCAGTCTAGCGGTCGACTTCAATCGAAGGCGTATCGTCAGGCACAAGCTAAAGGTAAGGTTGGACAAACTGCGTTTAAGTCTAAAGGCGGTAGTCAGTCAGGTGCCAAAGCGAAATTAGCCAACCCGGATGCTTCGACACGCGAAATTGCCAGACAAGTTCGCGCAGAGAAATGTTCAAGAGGCAAAGTCTGTTCAACAGGCGCTTCGCGCCCCACTCGTCCACCAAGAAATTCGACCTTACCTCAAAAAGTAGGTGAGTCCGAAACCCTAAGTGGTCAAACCGTTTCCGGCACACAAGTCGGACAGGGTGAAAAGAAAATGACCGGTGCCGAAACCGGTGCATGTCAGTTGGTCAGTGGTACCGAGTATTTAGGTGCGGAAGAGTTCAACAAAAACTGTGGTACTCAACCGTCCGCTAAACCGGCGAAGGTGACGCAAACACAGACTACTCGTGGTCTAAGTATCAGCGGAACTTCAGTGGGGCGTGCAGAGAAGATGACAGGTAATGAAACGGGGACATGTTCCGCCATTACCGGTACGGATTATCTGCCGGCGGATCAAAGCCAGATTTACTGTGGTGCTACGCCGACTAAGGCGAAACAAAACGGATTTTCGGTGATGTCGCAACCGTCACAAAAAAGTGGCGACAAGATCACCGGCGGTGATAGCCGACGGTCTCAATCGACAACGATTAAGCCGAAAAACCAGGATAAAAGCAAAGCGCCAAAGAAGGTGATGCCTTCTCAAACGGCCAAAGGTAATACGACGACGGGCACCCAAGTGGGGCGCCAGGAAGCGGTAACCGGCGGTGATAAGGGGGCTTGTCAGTCCGTAACCGGTACCGGTTATCAGGGCTACGAAGAAGTGAAGGCTTGCGGTAAGCCGATGACGGAAACCGCTACCAAAGTGACGGCTTCGGGAACCGGCGGCGGACAGAAAGTGACCGGCGATCGCAGCGGCGGCTATTACGGCCTGACCGGGGCGGAAGCGGGTGATTGTAAAGCCGTAACCGGGACCCCTTATATCGGTAACGAGCAATTTCAATTTTGTTCAAAAGACGAACAGATTGAAGTTCAAGTTCGCCAGCGTCAGGGCAATAACCCAGCCATTTCAGGGGTCCAACCAGGACTTGTGGGATTGACGGGGGCTCAAAAAGGGGCTTGTGAATTGGTTACGGGAACGCATTATCAAGGCGCGGATCAAACATCGATGGTGTGTGACACCATCAATGCGGCTGCACCAGGAGAGTCTGACTTTCCGATGATGATGGGACAGCCTCAAGTCCAAGTTCAAGCGGCACCGATGAGTGTTTCCGAACCCGTAGTGGAGCAGGGATCACGTATCACCGGTGACGGTTGGGACAGAGGTTCTAAAGTAACCGGAACCGACGGCCCTTGGGCGGCACAGCGAAACGCTTCGGTTCGCGGTGCGACAAGACGGCCACCAATGGGGGCGACTCAGTTTACCCCGGGTGCCATGTCGGAAGTACCAATGAGTCCGATTACCGGATCGTCCGGGAATACGGAAACAGGCGCGAAAGTGACGCTGTCAGGCGGCGCGAGAGCGTAAACAAAACTAGCTGGAAAGTAACTGAATATTGGGTGTTTTGATGAATCGTTTAAAGAAAAATCATCGTCAAAAGTCATTGTTTTGGAAGCCGATTGCGCCAAACCGTAACTGGCAGCCACAAAATCCGACTGCTCATGGAGAGGCTGCCGGTCAGGATGGAATGTCGAAAGACATTGAATCCGGTCAGGTTCAAGCGGTTCCGGCAATGACGACCACTCATGCTTTGGTTGATCCAACTCAAAATGAAAGATTGCGCCGGTACGAAGTGGATATCAAATCCCGCTTCGATGATATCGAAGGGGTTTTGAAAGAGATTTTGACGAAGCGCGATCAAGTAAATTTTGTCAGTTGGGCTAACCAGCAGTTATCTGCAAAGTTGGGTGTGAGATTATCGGAGCAGGATTGGCTGACTGGACTTGAGTTGCAAGCTCAATCCCAGAAAGGTTTTCAGGCTTTGTATTCGAAAACCCTCTTTGCCCAATTTATGAAGATGTCGGAAGAGTTCTTCATTAAAGATCCGTTAGCGGGTCAACAAAAACAGGAAGCAGAGCGTATTTTTAGAGAAGCGGGTTTCCATGCGGTCGGAATTGCACCTTGTGCAGACGGACGTTTGGCGCATATTCTCAGCTACGTACTCCGTTTACCTTATGCCTTGGCAAGACGCAAGGCACATGCAGGCGTCATGTTCGATGTCAGCGAGAGTGTTCGAAACTGGGTATTTATCGAGCACACAAGATTTCGTGAAGGCCAGCCGAATTCGGCGGATGAACCGACACGATACTTAAAGATTGCGGTATATCATTTTTCCAAATCCGATCCGACCCATCAGGGTTGTGCGGCACACGGGAGTGATGACCAGAAAGCGGCGGCAGCGGCTTTACAAAAACTGAAAGATTTTAAACAAGCAATTGAGAACCGTTTTGGTTGCGGTTCCACGGTACAGACCCTGTTGTTGGGTTTGAATACCGACGACGACAGCATGAAAGTCCATATTCCGAATGAGGAAGGGCAAGTGTGTCTGAACCGTTATGTCGAAACCGACAAGTTGTATCAGGCAACCGCTAATTTGTCGGCGATGGACGCCTGGCAACAGGTGGAGACGGCGGTTCGAACCAGCAACCTGGAAAAGGGTTCGACTGCGCCTCAACCGGAATTGGTCAAATTGATCAGCTGGTTGATCGGAAACAACTTTTCGCAGATTGCTTATGTAAACCAATATGAAAACGGCTGTTACCGGGATATCGGCCATGCAGAGCGCTTTATCGGAGTCGGTAACGGTTTCGAAGAAGTTCAGCTGCGTAACCTGAGTTACTACAGCTACCTCGATACCGTTGAGGAAGGGGTGAACGATGTGGATGTCGGTATCAAGATCTTTAAAGGCTTGAATGTCAAAAAAGGTTTGCCGATCCCGATCATCATCCGTTGCGACTACGACGGTCGCGTTCCCGGATCGAAAGACCGGGCGGTGGCGAAAGCGGAACGGATCGAAAAGGCGATTCATAACCGTTATCAAGAGTTGGCGACGTCGGGATGGATTCAGACGCTGTTGACCTTGAGAGATAACACGGGTTGCCAGCCTGCCGAGACGGTGCAGGGATTGGCGGATGTTGACTTAAATAGAGCCTCGGCTTGAGACAGGAGGTAAACAATGAAAATTTATCAGCTAGATAAAACCCTCGTTTCAACCAACCGGATCGCGTCTATGGAGCATAAACCTTTATTGGTTGTGCGGGAGAAAGAGGGGGGAAGCCCTCAAGTCGCGGTCGATCCGGTCGGATGCAAGCCGGGAGACTGGGTGATTTGCTGCGGAAGTTCGGCAGCTCGTGATGCAACCGGCGTCAAAGGGTATCCAAGTGATTTGACCATCGTTGGAATCATCGACAAATGGGAAGCGCCACAAAATGCAGATACTTCAAGTTAAACAGCAACTGGTTTTGACCAGCCGTTTGGAAGACTTAGGGCACTTACCGCTCAAAGTCTTGGCAACGGATGAGGGTGAGACCTTTGTTGCGATGGATCCGATCGGAACCAAAGCAGGAGACTGGGTTTTTACCATCGCGAACTCTGCGGCCAGAGACGCTGCGGGTGATAAACGACTTTTAACGGATTTAACGGTTGGCGGCATCATTGATGACTGGCAACCAGAACAGGCTTAAGTTTTAAGTAAAAATCTCAAAGGAGAAAGGTATGAGTAACGAGTATGGAATTGCCTTAGGCATGATTGAGACTCGCGGTTTGGTTCCGGCGATTGAAGCGGCGGATGCAATGACCAAGGCGGCGGAAGTACGTTTGGTAAGCCGTGAGTTTGTTGGCGGCGGTTACGTCACCGTGTTGGTTCGCGGCGAAACCGGAGCGGTTAACGCGGCGGTTCGTGCCGGAGCAGACGCTTGTGAGCGCGTCGGTGACGGTCTGGTTGCGGCGCACATCATCGCACGTCCGCACAAAGAAGTGGAACCGGTTCTGACTACTGAACAGAAATAATCGACTTTTAAATTAAGACTTTGCAAAAGGAGAAAGAGCATGAGTAATGAATACGGGATTGCTTTAGGCATGATTGAAACCCGCGGTTTGGTTCCGGCGATTGAAGCGGCGGATGCAATGACCAAGGCGGCGGAAGTACGTTTGGTAAGCCGTGAGTTTGTCGGCGGCGGTTACGTCACTGTGATGGTTCGCGGTGAAACCGGCGCGGTTAACGCAGCGGTTCGTGCCGGAGCAGACGCTTGTGAGCGCGTCGGCGACGGTCTTGTA
>NZ_JBFHFC010000031.1:0-19851 GCF_041583835.1 Thiomicrorhabdus sp.
CCATATTCCTTCAAGCCCAAAGCATCTTCTTGCTGCATTCTAGGGTGGTATTTAACACCCACCTTTTTCCCTTTTCGACTTAATTCACCGACTAATGCCTTAATTCGTTTTTCATAACCGTGAATCTTCTTAATGTTATTAGGGTGGGGAATCAATATTAAAACATCCAATTTCGCCACCCCCTGAGTATCGACATTGAGGGTTTGTGCCAATGCATCGCTTAGGCCAGTCAAGGAAGGCGATTTAAACCAATCTGCCTGCAACTTAAAACACGGCTTTTCACTTAACGCTTTAACAACCAACGATGGTTGGAATAGCCAAGCCTCATCAATCAAACTCGAAGCGCCTACCGTTGACGGTTCTTCCCACCAACGCCCGTACGCCAACTTTTTCAACCAGGCATTTAGCGAATCCTTAAAGAAATGAGACTTTCTTCCTGAATATGAATAAAGACCATCATCCAAATAAAGCCCTTTGACCTCTTTGCCTTTTTGACGCAAATAATGCAATAGGTACTGGAACTCAACCCTACGATCGCTTCCGGCAGCAATCTTATCGGGCTCAAAGCGATCAACACTCAAGCGCAGCTTTTCAAAATTTTCTTGCCTCTCTTTAATTTTCGCACGGCCACGTGCATTTCCCGAAAACACCTGTACTTGCCCAAACGGGGAGTCTTTCCAATTTAACAAGGCTTGATAATATGGGTTGTCGAAGACTTTTTTCTGATCAATTAACCAAAGTTCCATTTCGAACTCAGACTGCCACTGGATCGCCAACGCTGAAGAGACTAAAACATTCAACGGCGTAGAAGGTAAAAAAAGAAGCCTTTCCAAACTTAAGCCTCCAAAACCTTCTGAGTCAACTCAGGAATTGTAAGCTGCTGAATCTCCAATGCACGGCACAGTCTATCCAACTCGACCTGCATCACTGCAGACTCATGCACAACCGCCCACACTCCCATCGACGGCACCAGTAAACGGGAAGTAATTAGAGTCGAGGAGAATTCCGCAATCAATGTGGCTTTAGACAACAGAGGCAATAAAACCTCAAATGGAATACCAGAAGGTAAAATCATGACTCGCTCTGAAAGCGATTGCAGGTTTAATAAATCACAATTATTAGCGTTAGGATGGTATTTAACGGCAATGGTCTTACCCTGATCTACCAACATAGAAACCAAATCGGTGACAGACTGACGGTAATTCGTAAATTTCGTAAAGTTTTTTTCATCCGTTATCGTTATGACAAAATCGGCACTTTGTAGTGTTGGCGGCAGATCATACAACGCACCCCAACATGCGATAAACGATTGAAAAATACCGGAATCAAAGCCTTTTAGCGGCAATTGTTTTATGCTTTTAGATCTTAATGTTTCACAGGCCTGGTCTGGATAAGCTAACCAAGCTTCATCCACATAAGATGACGCCCCAATGGTTGCCGGCGTTTGCCACCACAAACCATAAAATAGTTTCTTCAGCCCCTGATTTATCACACGTTCCGCAAAGGACTTAGAGGCTCCCCTTCCTAAATAACTGTACAGACCTTCATCTAGATAAACACATTTTAAAGAAGGAACGGCCTTCTTCAAATGATAGGCCAAATATTGGAATTCGACATGCCTGTCATTGCCGACAAAGACCTGTTGAATCTCATGCCGTTTAGCAAAATCCAGCAATTTAATAGCATTAAGTTTCCGCTTCTTTGCCGCGTTGGAATCACTATCTAAATAATAAAGCTGCTCTGACGATTCCACAAAGCCACTTAAACACCCGACCAACTGCTGGTAACGCGCTTCATTAAAACGTATAAATACAAAATAAGGTTTACTCTGATTCCTGACAGCCGAAACAGCGACCGAAATCAACAAGTGAAAAACAGACGAAACAATGTAGAGTTCATTTTTCATTCTGCAGCAAAATCCGCTTAATGACTTCTTGAGCCTTAGTATCCTTAACAATCACGCCATACTTCTGAAGTACGTCAATCGAAGGTTCATCCAAAACTAAACGCTGCCATTCTTGCTCAATCACGCCATCATTCAACATTCTGACCCAACGTCGATAATGATCTCCCATCTTCGATACGCCTTTGGCCAATAATTTTTGACGGTTTTCTACATGATTTAAAAAATGCTCTTTAGAGCCAATACCATAATGATATACAAGTGCAGAGTCCGAAGATTTTTGAGTCAGCCATGACCACCAGTGCCAAGCTCGATGGTTCCCGCCTTTAATACGAATAAAACCATGCAAATTCACCATTACTTTTCCATGAATCTTGCCTAATTGAATCGACATATCGTCTTCTTTCAATTGATTCTTCTTTGGATAAAAAATCGGATGTTTGGTTCGATAAACACGCTCATAAAAAGGCGCACCTTCACTATGACAGTCCAGCTGAACATTAGAACGATGAAATTCAATAATGGATCCCCACTTCGTCAAGCCATCTTTTAGCGACTCCCCATTCGGAATCCAAAATTCATCCGCGTCATTCGAGATGACCCAATCTGCCGACATTTCATCTCGTGCAATCAATGCCATTTCAGTCCGCCAGTCACTCTGCCTATAATCGGTTACCGGCCGGTCGATCACCTTAATCTCAAACTCTTTAGCCAACTCATTTAGTTTGTTTAGCGTTCCATCCGTAGAACCGTTATCAATAACCACAAAGCAGTCAACACCCAAAGCCGAATGTACTCGAATATTGGCTTCGATGAGATCAATCTCATTTTTAACCATCAAACTCATGGCCAACCTAACTGGTGATGAACTGAATTGACGGAAACTAAAAACCTTAAACAAACTTAACAAAACAATTTCCTCTAATTATTTTTATCCAACGTCATACCGGCACTTAAACGCTTCCAAACCGTTTCAGGGTCGATATTCTGCAATGACCTTTCAGCTTCCGCTTCATCTTTGAACTGTTTAATGTAGCCCGGTGCACAAGGCGACTCCAAACGAATGACCTTAGCGCCGTCGGCACCGACAAGCTTCGGATCGGTCACGCGGTACAGCACCACCATCGGCACTTCCAAAGCCGCAGCCACATGTGACAGACCGGTATCGACCGACACCACTCCCTCGGCGTTTTTCAATAACCGCGCCACGACATTCAAGCTCAACATCCGTTCCGGCACCCAGGCCTGTCCGGTTTCCGTGGAATCCGCCAATCTCAGTGCACGCTGATGCTCTTCTTCATTACCCCAGGGCAATACGACCTTGAAGCCGGATTGGTTTGCCTTTTGCAACAACGCCACCCAATACTCTTCCGGCCAGTATTTGGTCTCCCAGGTCGTACCGTGCAAGAAAACCAGATAACCGCCACCATTCCATTCCGCCGGTAGCTCTTCCGGTTTTGACCAGGCTTGGGTATCCAGACCGTAAACAATCGGTTGGTCATCATTCAAATTGTAATTCAACGCTTGGGCAAACAATTGGCGCAAGCGCAAAATCGCATGCTGATCTTTGGCAACCGGATACTTGTGTTGATAGAAAAGAGAGGCTAGAGGTTCGCGGGCGCTTTTGAAATCAAACCCACTCACCGGCCCGTTGGAACGACGCGCGACCCACATGCTTTTGTAGAGTCCCTGGGCATCCAGCACCAGGTCGTAACGGGTCTGATTGACCTCTTCGAAGAACGCTTTGATCGCATCACGGGTGTCCCGGTTGAACAAATCCTTGCGCCATTTACGCAACTCGATCGGATAGACCTTATCCACGACAGGATGCCATTTCGGAATCTCGGCAAAGGATTTTTCCACCACCCAATCCACGGTCAGGTCAGGGATGGCCGCCTGCGCATCTGACAGAGCCGGAAAAGTATGAAAGACATCGCCCATCGACGACATTTTGATCAACAGAATTCGCATTTATTTAAAATCCAACACCTTCGGGTTTTCGGACAACCAGGTCAAGTACTTCTTAACGCCTTCTGCAACGGTATGGAAAGGTGCATCGTAACCGGCGTCACGCAAACGGGTATTGTCCGCCTGAGTGAAACTTTGGTAAGCCCCTTTCAAATGATCCGGGAACGGAATATATTCGATTTCACCCTTGCCGTGGAAATCAATCACCGCTTCGGCAATGTTCTTGAACGGTTCGGCCGCAGCCGGTCCCAGATTAAAGATTCCCGACTTATCTGGATTCTGCATGAACCATAGATTGACGTTGACCACATCTTCGATATAAACAAAATCGCGCGTCTGCATTCCGGCATCATAACCGTCGTAAGGCCCGAACAATTTCAAATTTTCTCCGGCCAAGACCTGATTGTGCAACTTAAAGGCAACACTCGCCATGTCGCCTTTATGCTGTTCGCGTGGACCGTAAACGTTAAAGTAACGAAATCCTACCACCTGACTTTCCGCATGCGGCAAGACCTGGCGAATATATTGATCGAACTGGAATTTCGAAAAGCCGTAAACGTTCAAAGGTTTTTCATATTGACGCTCTTCGATGAATGTCGGGCCGTCTCCGTACACGGAAGCGGAAGACGCATAAAGGAAAGGAATTTTTCGGTTCAAACAGTAATTCAACAGGTCTTTTGAGTACTCGTAATTGTTGTCCATCATAAACTTGCCGTCCCATTCGGTCGTGGCGGAACAAGCCCCTTCATGAAACACGCATTCGATTTCCGGCAGACCTTCTTCGGCGAAAATACGGGCTTGAAAATCCTCTTTATCCAGATAGTCGGCAAAATCACAATCCGCCAGATTGATGAACTTTTTGCCGTTTTTCAGATTGTCTACAACCAAAATATCGCTGCGACCAATCTTATTCAGCGCTTTAACAATGTTCGATCCGATGAATCCCGCACCACCTGTGACTACAATCATTTTCCCTAACCCATTATTTTAGAAATCAAAAAACCGCCCCACACAAGGATGGCGATAAAGAACGACAGAAAAACCGCTGCAGAGCCTTGATCTTTGGCTCTGCCGGAGAGCTTATGGTATTCGTCCCCTATCCGGTCTACCACCGACTCGACGGCGGAATTGAGCAACTCGACCAACAGAACGATCAACAGCACCGCTATCAAAATCGCCCGATCGAAAGCACTGTCACCTATCCAAAAAGCACATGGAATCAACAGCCCAACCAAAATCACTTCCTGGCGAAAGGCTGCTTCATGCTTCCAGGTAGATTTAAAACCTTTCCAGGAATAACCCGCCGCGTAAAAAATTCGCTTTATGCCCACATGCGGAGACTTCATTGTAACCCCTTGTCATAATCCTTACCGTAAATCACCCGAGGAGCCGGTTGATATTCTTGACCACACAGCGACATCTCCGAAGGACTCAAATCACTTTTGACCTGCATAAAGCACAATCCAAAATGAAAAAAATCATCCAACATAAAAGGAGTATGCAAACGCTTCATTAATAATTCGTCCGTTTGCCCGAATTGCTGTTGATAGGCTGCGTTACGCCAGAACAAAAACGGAATCTCTAGCATGTTATGCGTTACACCGTCAGGCCCATGCCCTTTAAAGTCCTTACTGTCAAACACCTCTTCACCATGATCGGCAAAGAAGCTTAACGCCGCGATTTGAGTACGCCCACTCAACATCCTCAAAATTTCACCCAATACATGGTCCGTATATCGGACGGAATTATCATACTCATTAATATAATCAAGCTGAGAACCGGACAAATCGGAAGTATACCCCTTGATGCCATCCTTTCCCTCGAAAACATCAAACTCTTCGGGATAGCGATTGCCGTATTGCAAATGACTGCCCATTAAATGCACGAAAATGACTTTGTGCTCCGCAGGATCGTCAAGCGCTTGTTGCACATAGGGCAACAAAAAACCGTCGTAACGATGATTCTCAACCCCTTTAAAATCATGGCTGATAAAATGCTGTTGATCGGCCAGAGCGGCAATCGGAGTCGTCGGCATACGCAGAGGCTGCTGATTAGAAAGCCACCAGGTTTTAAAGCCCGCTTTTTTAGCTGCTCCCAATAAACTAATGGCCTCTTGATCCGATAACTTATTTTGCAAATTCGCTTCCGTCAGAGCGACACTTAACGAAGGGCGTGTCTGGGCATAAGCCGAAACAACATTGTCAAACACGAACAACCCGTCCGACATTGCCGAAAGTTCCGGCGTTGTCTGGCGCGCATAGCCGTAAATCCCCAAGTGATTGCGGTTCATCGATTCTCCGATTACCACCACATAAGTTTGCGGCTTCTGACTTTGCATGACGGCATCAAACGCTTTCGTTGCACATAAAGTCTGGCGCGCCTTAATAACTTCATCCATTCCCTGACGTCCGCGACTGTAATCGACAGCGACTCCGACAAATCCCGGAACCGTATCAAACACACGACCTCGCTGATTGATTTGCTGAGCGGCAACCAGAGCCATCAACACACCCAAAAAAGCATAAACTCGCTGACGCTTGGTGCCGGCCGGTTTAAAGTCTACATTTCGCAATGACCAATACACCACAGCCAAATAAAACATCAACAGGAGAACATTTTCCACTGACGCGTAAGCGATTATAAATTCCAAACTTTCGCGTGGATCGGTCAACACCATTGCTTCAAATGAAGCACTTGTAAAAATTCCGCCAAACGTCACCGCGTACAAGATATCAAACGCGCCGGACAAGGCCATCAACGCCAATATTCCTAACAAGATTTTTTGAGACATTGTATGTCGGAACAGGTAGGCAAGGCCGCCAATCATTAACAACCAACCTAAACGCGCATTCAACTCGGAAGAACGAATGAAATCGACGTAAGCGTATATGACAACTAACGGAAAAATGAAAATGAAAAACGTGACCCACCAATGGGATTTGAAATGCCTTCTCACCAAGCGACTACCTCAAAAAAAATTCCAAACGACAATCCCGTTATTCTAACGCAAAAATACGTATAAATGACCACTGTCAATAAAAGACATAAAAAAGACCTGCAATAGGATTTGAAATGCTTCTTAAAAAGAGCAAATACTTCGAATAATTTCAACCTGCGATTTTATCATTTCATGACATTAAAAGGGTAAAATAACCCGTATTTACCGTTTACCGCGAAGAGCTATGGAACAACTGCAAACAAAATGGGGACGCATCAAGGCACACCTTGAAGCCTGGTTTATCGATCATGAAATCCTGCGTTCAATCTACCGCAATTTTCACGCCCTCTCCGGACAGGCCTATCGAAGCAACCACCCTTCACCGCTCTTCATCAAAAAACTGCACCAGAAATACGGCATCAAAACCATTATCAGCTTGCGGCGTGCCGACGATTCCGGTCAGTACAAACTGGAAAAAGAGGCCTGCGAAAAATACGGCATCACCCTCATCAATCATCCGATGTCTTCGCGCTCCCTGCCGGATGTCGATCGGGTACTCCAAGCCAAAGCCATTCTCGAACAAGCCGAATACCCGATTTTAATTCACTGCAAGTCCGGTGCCGACCGGGCCGGACTGATGAGCGTTTTTTACAAACTGTTCATCGAGAAAAAACCGATTGAAGAAGCATTGAAACAACTCGACATGAAGTACGGCCATTTTCGCTGGGCGGAAACCGGCAAACTGGATTATTTCTTCGATGATTTCCTTGCCTATTCCAAACAGCACCCGGAAACGGAATTTCTCGACTGGCTGCAAAACCACTACGACAAACCCGCATTGAACGAGACCTTTCATAGTTCCGGCTGGGCCAACATTGTCGTCAATAAGATTCTGCGAAGAGAATAATGTTTGATAACCACACTTTAAGCCTTTACAAGAGACTGCTGACCTACATCAAACCGCATTGGAAAGTTGTATTGGTCACCCTAATCGCATTAGGGGTTGCCGCCGCCATGGAACCGATGATGCCTGCCTTGCTCAAACCTTTGGTAGACGACAGCCTCATAGGTAAGGACGCCGACGCGATCATACGCATTCCGCTTCTGATTATGCTGGTTTTCGTTGTCAAAGGAATTGCCGAATACGCCAGCAAAGTCACGAGCGAATGGGTTGCACACAAAGCCATTCTGGCGATTCGAGCTGAAATGTTCGACAAGATGAACTACCTGCCCCAACAGATTCATCATGACTACTCTACCGGAAAATTACTTTCAAAAGTCACCTACGATGTTCCCCAGGTCGGAGCTTCACTGAGCCAGGCTTGGATCATCATCATTCGCGATACATTGATCATCCTTGGTTTACTCGGCTTTCTACTCTATACCTCTTGGCAGCTCACCCTCCTGATGATTGTCATAGGTCCGGTCATCGCCTTTATTATCGATCGAGCAAGCCGCCTGATGCGACAATCCAGCAAAGAGATGCAAAACAGCATGGGCGAATTGACCCAACGTCTGGAAGAAGGTTTAAACGGCCACAAAGAAATTAAAATATACGGAGCCGAAGGCTACGAACAACAACGATTCCATCAAACGGCCGAAACCCTGCGCAAACACACAATGGATGTGGTAAAAGTTTCGGCAGCCAACGTTCCGCTCGTGCAAATGCTCGCTGCGATCGCCTTGGCTGGCGTACTTTACGTTGCCTCTATGATGTCGGCGCAAGACTTATTCACCCCAGGTGAATTCATTGCCTTCATCACGGCGATGGCCATGATTTTCGAACCGATTAGACGCTTGACCAACATCAACGTCACCATCCAAAAAGGGATGGCCGCATCCGAAAGCATTTTCGAACTACTTGATCAGCCGAACGAACCGAACGAGGGGGTAAAAACCCTCAACAATCCGGAAGGAAAAATCCTCTTTCAAGACGTCAGTTTCACCTATGCCGGCAGCGACCGTCCTGCTTTAGACCACTTGACACTAACGCTACCCGCCAAAAAAACTACCGCGCTGGTCGGCCAGTCAGGAAGCGGTAAAACCACACTTGCAAACTTGATCACTCGCTTCTACCAACCGGATCAAGGCGACATCCTGATCGACCACACTTCGATCAAAGACGTCGAATTACACAACTTGCGTGATCAGATCGCCTATGTCAGTCAAAACGTCATCCTATTCAACGACACTCTGGCAGCGAATATCGCTTACGGACAGACCGACATACCGGAAGAAAAAATCATCCAGGCCGCCAAATCGGCTCATGCCTGGGAATTTATAGAAAAACTGCCTAACGGGCTAAATACCGTTGTCGGCGATCAAGGATCCAGTCTTTCAGGCGGCCAACGCCAACGCATCGCCATTGCGCGCGCTTTCCTAAAAGACGCGCCGATTCTAATCATGGACGAAGCTACCTCCGCGCTGGACAATCAAAGCGAAAAAATGATTCAAAATGCGATGGAAACCCTCAAACAAAACCGGACGGTCATCATCATTGCCCATCGCTTAAGCACCATTGAAAATGCCGACCAAATCGTTGTATTGGAACAGGGACGATTGGCCGAATTGGGATCTCACCAAAGCTTACTGGAACGAAAAGGCATTTATGCCAAACTGTATCAGCAAGGACATGACATCGATGAATGACAAAATCAAGACATCATCAAAGAAACCAGAACGTCGCAAACACGCCCCCAAGTTTAAAAACCAATTTCTTCATCCAAAATACTGGGGAATCTGGCTCGGCCTAGGGCTTCTCAGACTTCTAGCCCTACTGCCCTACAAATGGAAAATGCCGGTCGGCAAAGCATTGGGCAAGCTTCTTTATTGGCTGGCTCCGCATCGCCGTCGTCTAGCGAAAGCGAACATCAACATCGCTTTTTCCGACCGCTCCGAAGCGGAACAAAAACAAATCCTGAACGAACACTTCGAATCACTGGGCATTGGCTTAATGGAAATGGGAACGGTCTGGTGGGGGCACCACAAAAAAGATCATGACCACGCATTTGAACGCAACCTAGTTTCCTTCATAGGAAAAGAACATCTTCTAGAAGCGCAAGCGCAAGGCAGGGGCGTCTTGATTCTTGCCCCCCACTTCACTACGTTGGAAGTCACCGGACTGTTCATCTCTTTTTTGACAAACTACCATGCCGTCTATCGCCCTCACGATAACGAACTCATGGATTATCTGATCGCCAAAGGACGCTCCATCGAATTCAGCAACGGCGAGCATGTCGAACCGGTTTCCAATGCCAATACCCGCCAAATGCTCAAAGTGCTGAAAGCGGGCAAAAGCATGACGATTCTTCCCGACCAACGTTACCGCGCGAAGGGGCATATTGAAGTACCCTTTTTCGGCCATGCCGCAAAAAGCAACCCGTCCACCTCCAAAATCGCAAAATTGACCGGCTGTTTGGTCGTGCCGACTTTCACCCGACGCCTAGCCGACGGCCGCTACGAGGTTGAATTTTTACCCGCCCTTGAAAACTTTCCTTCCGGCGACGACTACACGGACACCTTAAAACTACACCAACTTTATGAAACGGAAATCCGCCGCAACCCGGCACAATACCTTTGGGTACACAATCGCTGGAATATTAAAAACTATTGACCGAATCGAAACGTCCGCAAAATCCGGACATAAAAAAACCACCGTAAGGTGGTTTTTTGTTCTAAACAGATAACAAACCTGCTTTCTGTTAAGCCGTTTTTAGTGCGAACCGTGACCCGGCGCCCAATCTTTCAACGTATATTCCGCACCGCAATAAGGGCACTTGGCATGACCCGTTTCCCCAATCGGTAAAAATACACGCGGATGTGAATTCCAGACACTCATATCCGGCGTCGGACAATGCAATGGTAAATCGGCATAGGTCACTTCATAATGGCTTTTTGAGTTAGTTTTATTTGCTTCACTCATCTCATACTCTCCTTCAGCAACCTTTAGGCAACCGGTGTTAACCAATCCATATGTTGCGAGGAACGACCATGAACAACATCAAAATACATACTCTGTAACTTCTCGGTAATCGGACCGCGCGAACCGATACCGATCGGACGGTTATCCAATTCACGAATCGGCGTTACTTCCGCCGCCGTTCCTGTAAAGAACGCTTCGTCGGCAATATAGACTTCATCACGGGTAATGCGCTTCTCAACGACGTCAAGACCGATCTCACGAGCCAATTGCATAATGGTTTTACGCGTAATCCCATCCAAACAACAAGTTAATTCCGGCGTATACAACACACCGTCTTTAATGATAAAGAAGTTTTCTCCGGAACCTTCCGCAACATAACCGTCAACATCCAACAACAATGCTTCGTCACAGCCGTGATTGATCGCTTCCTGCAAAGCCAGCATCGAGTTCATATAAGAACCGTTCGATTTCGCTTTGGTCATAGTCACATTGACGTGATGACGGGTATAAGATGAAGTCGCGATTTTAATACCGCGGTTCAAGTTCTCTTCACCCATGTACGCACCCCATTCCCATGCGGCAACCATAACGTGTACTTTTAGGTTGTCGGCACGAATCCCCATCCCTTCGGAACCGTAAAACGCCATCGGGCGAATATAGGCGGACTTCAGATTATTTTCACGTACCGCAGCTCTTTGGGCTTCATTCAAGGTCTCTTTATCGTATGGCATTGCCATGTTGACGATTTTTGCCGAATTAACCAAACGATCCGTATGCGCTTGCAGGCGGAAAATTGAGGTACCCTGCTCGGCTTCATAGGCACGCACCCCTTCAAAGACACCCATACCGTAATGCAATGTATGCGTTAATACATGCACTTTCGCTTCACGCCAAGGGACCATTTCACCATCTAGCCAAATGAGACCGTCTCTATCCGCCATTGTTTGCATTCAAATTACTCCACAAAGATGTACACAAAATTTAAATAAGAGGAATATTCTATCCTAAATCGTTAAATAGTTAAGGGGTGAATTAAGATAATTTATGCCAAAACACACGAATAATCACATAATTACGGCCAAAACCACTATATGATGGGGGCATTAAAACCAAAATCACTTGATATTTCATTTCATTTCGATAAAATCATTTTTTTGGAATTTCAATTCAAAAAAGCAACCTCGCATTAGAAGCCATTTTAACCACAATTTCTTATGGTTAGCTTCAACTGCACAAGGTTGCTTTTTTGTTTTTAACACCTACTCATTGCGTTGAAGAGGGAACAAAACAATCATGTCTGATCACCTTATGAAGACCTATGCAAGATTACCGGTCACCTTTGAAAAAGGATCTGGCTCGCTCCTGCAGGATACGGAAGGAAAATCGTATCTGGACGCTGTCAGCGGTATCGCAGTCTGCAGTCTTGGGCATGCACATCCGGCTGTAGCGGAAGCGATTTGCGAACAAAGTCAAAAATTGATTCACACATCCAACCTTTACAATGTGGCCAATCAACAGATGTTGGCGGACAAGTTAATTGAATTGTCCGGGATGGACCGTGCCTTCTTCTGCAACTCCGGTGCCGAAGCTAACGAAACCGCACTGAAAATCGCCAAGAAATACGGTCACCAGCAAGGCATAGAAAAGCCTGCGGTTATTGTTATGGAAAACAGCTTCCACGGCCGCACCATGGCGACGCTATCGGCAACCGGCAACGCAAAAGTACACGAAGGCTTTACCCCATTGGTTGAAGGCTTTATCCGTGTTCCATACGATAATGTTGATGCAATCAAAGCATTGAGCGACAACACCAGCATTGTGGCTATTTTGGTTGAACCGGTTCAGGGCGAAGGGGGTGTTCACGTTCCTAAAGCCGGTTATCTAACAGAACTAAAAGCCATCTGCGAACAGAATGGCTGGCTGCTGATGCTAGACGAAATTCAAACGGGCATGGGCAGAACGGGGGCTTGGTTTGCATTCCAGCATGAAAACATCACCCCTGATGTATTAACCCTTGCAAAAGCTTTAGGTAACGGTATGCCGATCGGCACCTGTCTGGCAAAAGGCAAGGCGGCAGACGTCTTGGTCCCTGGAAACCACGGCACTACTTTTGGCGGAAACCCGCTTGCCTGTGCTGCCGGTTTGGCAGTCATCAACGCAATGGAAGTTCACAATTACATTCCGCACGTCGCTCAAAAAGGGCAAGTATTGCTGGAAAATTTCCGTACCGCTCTAAGCGGATTGAACGGCGTCCTGAACATACGCGGTAAAGGCTATATGATCGGCATTCAACTGGATCGTCCATGTGGTGAACTCGTTTCAAAAGCGCTTGAAATGGGACTACTAATTAACGTGACCCGTGGCGACACGATCCGTTTATTGCCAACTTTTGTTATGACTACGGAACAAACAGAACAACTGATCAATCAACTTACTCAATTAATTACCGAGTTTCTTGCCGACTAAGCACGGAAACTCAAAAAAACTAAGAGGTCATTCAATGACTATTAGACACTTTTTAACTTTAAACGATTTAACGCCAAGCGAACTGAATCAACTTCTGATTCGCGGAACGGAACTAAAAGCCATGCACAAAGCCGGCGAAATTTTCGAACCGTTGAAAAACAAAACCTTGGCGATGATTTTCGAAAAATCTTCAACCCGTACACGCATTTCTTTCGAAGCAGGCATGACCCAACTAGGCGGTCATGCTCTATTCTTATCGTCCAACGACACACAACTTGGCCGAGGCGAGCCGATTGAAGACAGTGCCCGCGTCATCTCCAGCATGGTTGACGGCATCATGATCCGCACTTTCGAACACGAAATCGTTGAAACCATGGCGCAATATTCAAGCGCGCCGATCATCAACGCGCTTACGGACGACTTCCACCCTTGTCAGTTATTGGCCGACATGCAAACCTACCATGAACACCGCGGAAGCATTCAAGGTAAGACTGTCGTTTGGGTTGGTGACGGCAATAACATGTGTCATTCATACATCAATGCCGCCAAGCAATATGACTTTAATCTCAGAATCGCCTGCCCGGAAGGTTACGACCCTAAACAAGAATTGGTTGAAGCGAATTCGGATCGTGTCGAGATCGTTCGTAACCCTATGGATGCGGCGCAAGGCGCCGATCTAATCGTTACCGACGTCTGGGCCAGCATGGGACAGGAAGAAGAACAAAAGCTGCGTGAAAAAGCCTTTGCAGACTATCAGGTCAATGCCGCCCTAATGCAACAGGCGGATCAAGACGCCCTATTCATGCATTGCTTGCCGGCTCACCGTGGCGAAGAAGTCTCCGCGGAAGTCATTGATGCCAAAGACAGCGTTGTATGGGACGAAGCGGAAAACCGCTTACACGCCCAAAAAGCCTTGCTCGAATTCTTAATGGCAAACTAACTACCAGCATTAAGCCGATAAATAAAAAAGCCCGCAAATGCGGGCTTTTTTGTGCCTGAACAATGACAGGCCTTTTAATCAAACTATTTAGTTAATCGGATCCGTTATGGCTGCCGTAGCAGTCTGATCTACCGTACCAACAGAGGAACTTGTAGTCACCTTGACTTCCAACACCCCAGACGCAGAGGCTGCGTTTTGAGCATCAGAAGTAATCGTAAATTTAAACTCAAGATACTTCGTTTGATTTGGCACTGCCGAATAAGGAATTGTCGAGAGTGTACCCACATCGGAAGTAACCGAAATTGTAGAACCGGTCGGCGCCGACTGTCTAACCGCGTAAGCACAAGCGGCGTCATTCGGATCAACCACGCCTACAACACGACTTCCGTTAGCCGAAGTTAAACACAACGCTGCGGTATCTTCGACCATCACCCAAATATTTTTGACATCTAAACCTGCAGCAAAATCCGTCACATTTTTACATTGTCCGCCACCGCCGACAGATAGCTTGCCGTTCACATCCAAACAACTGGTATTCGTACCATTCAGCTCATACACATAAACATTCGGAGCACTGTCGGCCATAATAAGCACGCCGGAGTCACGTACATTCGTTAAAAAGTTTGATCGTCCGGCAAGGTTATTGGCGGTTGTCGGACAATCGGTTGAATGATCACACGGAACCCCGTTATACACACCATCCGGCCCTGTATAAAGCCCATTCTCATCGTAATCGATTAATTTCTCGTCTAAACTGAATCCGTTACCGGAGGCAGGATTATAAGTGCCCGACTCATCGTCATCCCGAAATGTTTCCCCGATATCGTCAAAGCTGTCGCCATCGTCAAACACACCGTTTGCATTGAGATCGTAAAAAGTCTCATGCCCAATGGCATAGGCCATAATGGTCGCACGATGATCTGCCGGACGCGGCGCCTGACTCGTCCACACAACGGAACATACGCTATTCGTGGTTTGACAATTACTCTCGATCAAGCCGCCTTCCGTGGTGAAATTCACCACCGTACCATCCGGAACAGGGTTATTGAAACGATCCCCTAGGCGCACAGTAAAAGTAACAGTTTCACCATCAACACCCCAAGCCGGAGGAGCAAATTTATCTGTAGAGAGACTAATACTGTTCTGATCCGGAATACCAGTGGTCACCGTCAACAAATCGGACTGTACGAAGATTAACTGTCCGTCCGATAACGTCACCGAAGCGGCTACCCTGACCGGGGTTGAAATCGTACCCGCTTGTACCGTTGTAGAAACCAATCCTGATGTGTTTGTCGTTGCACTGGACGGTGATAAAGACAATCCACCCACAGTCGTCGACAACGTAAAGTTAACCGTCGCCCCTTCAATCGGTGAACCATAGTTATCAACGACCTTGAATGTCACCAGTGATGTTTCGCCATAACCAACACCGCCGGTGCCTTGCAACGACATGAATTCAGGCGTAGCGGATAAAAACTGAATAGAACCTACTGAAGAAGTGTTCGCCCCATCATCGCTAATGGTGGCGGAAAATTGATAGTTTAAAGTCGCGGCGTCACCCGTCCAGGCAGTGGAATTCGCCGTCAACACTCCTGGTGCCGTTCCTGCAACCAGGTCATCCGGTGAATAGATCGTCACGGTTGCACGGCCGACATTATTGGTTAAAACCGATGTTTGAGACAATGTTCCCGATGTTGCAGACAAGGTGATAATTTCATTCGCCATCGGCAATCCACCATCGTCCAGAAAGACGATATCCACTTTCGCATCGTCGTTTGCCGGAACCGTTGTCGAAGAGACGCCAGTCGACGAAACCGACATGGATAAGTTGATTCCCGGCACGTAAAATTGTGTTTCACCATCACCGCCGGCACTTCCTCCGCACCCGGCGACTGCTAGCACGGAAAAAAGCAAACCTAACCATTTGAACGTCTTAACCATCGGTCTATACCTCTTTTCTGGAGATGAACGCCTGCGACAGCGTTCCGGCATCAATAAACTCTAACTCGCCCCCAATCGGGATACCTTGAGCCAATCGAGAAACCTTGATATTCAGCCTCTTAGCCAACTGTTGGATGTAATGCGCAGTAGCTTCACCTTCAACCGTTGGATTGGTAGCGATAATTAATTCTACCACCGCTTGTGAGGATAAACGAGTCTCTAATTGATCTAAACCGATTTCTTTCGGCCCAATCCCATCAATCGGCGACAGATGACCCATTAACACAAAGTACTTGCCGCGGAAAATCCCGGACTGTTCTATCGCCATCATATCGGAAGGCGATTCGACAATGCATAACTCTCCGTCCTGACGCGAAGAGGAGGCGCAAATCGAACAAATCCTTTCCTCGGTAAAGGTTCGACACTGCTCGCAATGATTGACCTTAGCGATCGCCTCCTCCAAGACATGCGCCAACTTAGCGCCGCCGGAACGATTATGTTCCAACAAATTAAACGCCATACGCTGAGCCGATTTAGGTCCTACGCCGGGTAATACCTTAAAGGCCTCGATCAACTCCGAAATTAACGGGCTGTACATGAGTTATCCATAAATCTACCGAAATCCGCCTAAAAACAAAAACTAGAAAGGCATCTTCATGCCGCCGGGTAAATTCATACCGTCCGTTAATCCACTCATTTTTTCTTGGGTCACTTCTTCAACACGGCGAACAGCACTGTTTACCGCAGCGGCAAACAAATCTTCCAACATCTCTTTATCGTCCATCAGGGAATCGTCGATTTCGACGTTAACCAACTCGTGCTTTCCGGTCATAGTCACTTTAACCATGCCGCCGCCGGCTTCTCCGGCAACTTCCATTTCAGCAATTTCTTTCTGCGCGGCCTGCATATTTTTCTGCATCTCTTGCGCTTGTTTCATTAAATTGCCTAAACCACCTTTACCACCAAACATACATTTTCCTTATCAATATTATTTAAGTTAAATTAAGTTTTATATTTAATCTATGTCGCTTTATTTATGCTGAATCAACCCATCATAGACGGCGTTTACAAAGGCGCGATACTACTTTGAATCACTTCCATTCCCAATTCCGTAGTCAGTGCGCTCACCACCCGATCCTGCATTATCGACGCTTCCGCTTTTTGCTGTTTTTCTTCCGCCTGACGCTGTGCATACTTAGCCGGGGTATCATGCTGATTCGCCTGAGCAAACTCCAACTTTAACCCTTGACCAAAAGCCTGCTGCATTGTCTCCGTCAATCTCAGTACAGCCATATCGGTTTTGGCAAAGGCTTGCTCGGGATCAACGCTCAAAACCCACATTTCAGGCGAATAACTCACCAAAATGCTTTGTCTCGCCAACTCAGCCGCCATCCCTTCAGGCTGTAACCTTTCCAACACATTCAGCCAAACTTGACCTCGATTTGCATCGGTCAACGTTTCATATGCCATCTCAAAGCGAGTATTCGTCGCCTGGGACTCGCTATGATTCCCAGCAACAATCTCCGGCATTGATTCGGAAACCGACATTGAATTTCGATCGACTTCCTCAAATTGTTCAGCCAATTTCGGCAGCGGCTCTTCCGGCATTACCCCCGGCGTCATGCCGGCATACATCGACTCTTGAGCAGACGTCGCGGCTTCAGAAACCGGCTCAGCTTCCGCTGTCATTTCGGCATTGGCCATCATCAAACTGATCGACAATCCAGGCTGACGTTCTTCCGACGGCGCAGCATCAACTTCCTCTTGCGCAAACGGTAACGAGATTGAATTTTCCTCAACGACCGGCGCCGGTGAATTAACCTGAGGCTTTCCCAGCGGCTGTTTCAACCTTTGTTTAATTTGAGCTAGATGATCGCTTCCGGATGCACTGTCTTCAGTCGTCGGTAAAGGAGCAGAAGTTTGAGAGGTAACGGGAGCCACGGAAGCCGCCTCTTCAACATGCCAAGGCGGCGCTTCCTGCACGGGCAATTCACTTTGAGGCATCGAAAATTGATCTGTCGCTTGGATAGACCCAGTATCCAGGTTTTGTTGCGGCACATTATCAGGTTGGACATTGTGCTGCTCGAAATCATACTGAGGAACATCATACTGAGGAACCTGGGACTCTTGAACTTGCGGCTCCTTTTGGAATTCCGGCGCCGTTACCTGAGCATGATCTACTTTACTCTCGGCGACTACTGGCTGTTGATTATTCGCAACCGTGGATTCAACTGAGTTTTTTTTTGCCATCAAGGCTCTTGCAGAAGACAGCCCGGCCAACACTTCCTGCGGATCGGCCTCTTGCAAATTCGCCTCCTGAACACCAGCCGACGACTGAGTACGGCCTTGAATACCGGAATCCTGATCGTTCATCGGCGCATCGGCCGGCTGAAACGCCAACATTCTCAACAAAGCCATTTCGAAACCAATACGTAAATCCGGCGCCAACTGCATATCCTGTTTAGCCAGCAAAGCAATCTGATAAAGCATCTGTACCCGCTGAGGCGAAAGCAACTGACTCAAACCTTCCAAAATCTCAGCCGGCAAAGTACTCGTGCCTTCGAGTTCACCCAACACTTGCTTAAATGCCAAAGCATGCAGCGTTTCAATCAATTGCGCCAACAGAGCGGAATAATCCACCCCCATCAATGCCAACTGTTGAATCACCTCTTTCATACCCGCTGCCGAATCTTCCGCCAGGGCTTGCAAAATCGCCACGGTATACTGCTGATCCACCAGACCGAGCATCATCTGCACCGGCTCAAACATGATCTGACCGGCGCCATAAGCGATTGCCTGATCCAATAAACTCAAAGCGTCACGGGCGGAACCGTCAGCACTCTTGGCGATCAACGCCAAAGCACTCGACTCGTAAGGTAAGTTTTCTTGCTGAAGAATGTATTCAAGATGATTCTGAATTTGAGTCTGCGTCAGGCGCATCAAATTAAACTGCAAACAACGAGACAAGACCGTAATCGGCAATTTATGCGGATCTGTCGTCGCTAGCAGGAACTTCACGTGTTCGGGCGGCTCTTCCAATGTTTTAAGCAAGGCATTAAAACTGCTTTTGGAAAGCATGTGCACTTCATCGATCAGATAAACTTTGTAGCGTCCCTGAGTCGGAGCAAATTGGACGTTATCTAAAATTTCGCGCGTGTCGTCGACCTTGGTACGGGAAGCCGCATCGACTTCGATCAAATCGATGAAACGTCCTTCGTCAATCGCCTTACAGGTATCGCACACACCACACGGATGGGAAGAAATGCCTTCCTGACAATTTAAAGCTTTGGAAAAGATACGTGCTATGGTTGTTTTACCCACCCCTCGGGTTCCGGTAAACAGATAGGCGTGGTGCAATCGGTTTTGATCCAATGCATTGGAAAGCGCCTGCATAACATGGGTTTGCCCCACCAACTCGTCAAAATTTTTAGGGCGCCATTTTCTGGCCAGTACGGTATAACTCATAGAAAATTCATTCACCCCATCACTGCAAAAATACAATCAAAATTACGGGTTATTTTAACGTGAATAAAGAGAAAAGGAGAGGAAATTACCGCTTAATTCCAAACGAATCAAAAGACGAAAACAAACAGAATTAATATGCAGAACAAGAATAAAAACAAACTGAAATGGAGGCGACCCTACCCGCCTTACCTCGGCGCACGCATCAGAAGGTACCGTTGCTTCCTTCCGGACCTGGCGGGGTTCCCAACTTAGCGTCGCGAGGAGACGAATAGAGCCACCATAATTGGAGCGGGTAGGGGGAATCGAAC
>NZ_JBFHFC010000032.1:0-16087 GCF_041583835.1 Thiomicrorhabdus sp.
ATGACCCTGCATAGGGGCGGTACCCAGTAGTGAGTAAACCTGTTCACCGGAATAACCGAATTTCTTCAAGTATTCGATCGCGTTCAAACAAGCTTGCTGATAAGCCACGTTCACATCTAGGTAGTGCTGTTTGCCGTCACTGTCAACAGAGATACCTTCGAATACGACGTAATCGTTATAATGTGGTGTCATTACGCTTGGCTTGAAGACAGGGTTCTTGATTGCATATTTGCGCATACCGTCTTTGATCAAGTTAACGCGTAGGTGAATCCATCCCGCCATCTCAATCGCACCACAGAAAGTGATCTCACCGTCACCCTGGCTGAAGTGAAGGTCACCGACTGACAAACCAGCGTCTTTTACATAAACAGGGAAGTAGATTTTAGAACCTTTTGTAAGGTCCTTGATATCACAGTTACCACCGTGTTCACGTGGAGGAACGGTACGTGCCGCTTCTTTTGCCGCTTCTTTCGCAGCGTCAGGTTTCATTTGACCCATGTGCGCCGAGTCAGCGTAAGGAAGTGTCGCCAAAGCAGGAACGCGATCCGGTTCTGTGTCATACAGTTCTTTTTCACGCTCGTTCCACTCTTTCAACATCTCTTTTGATGGAAGACATCCGATTAGACCAGGGTGCATCAAACCGGCGAATTCAACTCCAGGAATGTGGCGTGATTTGGTGAAGATACCGTTGAAGTCCCAGATAGTCTTCTGTGCTTCAGGATAGTAGTCGGTTAGGAATCCACCGCCGTTCTGCTTTGAAAACAGACCGTTGAAACCCCAGTTGCTTTCTGCAAAAGTTCCGATATCCATGATATCTACTTCAAGCAAATCGCCTGGTTCAGCGCCTTCGATACCGACAGGACCCGAAAGGAAGTGTACTTGAGTTAAGTCAACGTCGCGAACGTCGGAAGCGTCGTCGCTGCTGTCAATCTGACCACCGGTCCAGTCAACACACTCGATGATGAAGTCATCGCCCGGCTTAACCATCTTAACCATCGGGATATCTGGGTGCCAACGGTTGTGGATATTGTCATTTTCGTAAGCGGATTTAGTAAGGTCGACTTTAATGATAGTTTCGGCCATTTTGGTTCTCCTGTTGTATAAATTTAACTTGGTTTAGGTTAAACAGATAAAAATGACGCAACTTTATCTTCGTCGACTTCATTGCGCGGCTGATCGTGAATGATCGCGCCTTTTTCAATAACGATAATTCGGTCGGCTACATCCAGAGCGAAGCTCAAAACCTGCTCGGAAACGATGATCGACAAACCGCGGGAATCGCGGATTTCTTTCAAGGTGTGTGCCATTTCCTTAATGATCGAAGGCTGGATACCTTCGGTTGGTTCGTCCAATAATAGAACTTCCGGGTTGCTTGCTAGCGCACGGGCGATCGCAAGTTGCTGCTGCTGACCACCTGACAGGTTACCGCCGCGGCGTTTGCTCATTTCACGCAGAACCGGAAAAATGTTGTACAGGTCTTCTGGCACTTCGGTTTCGCCGGTAGTGGTCAGTCCTGTTTCAATGTTTTCTTTTACGGTCATAGTTGAAAAAATCATGCGTCCCTGTGGAACGAAACCGAGTCCGGCTTTGACACGTTCGTGACTTTTCATGCCGATCAGTTCTTTGTCGCCTAGCTTGACGCTTCCGGACTTCGAAGGAATCATGCCGATTAGGGATTTCATCAAGGTGGTTTTCCCCATCCCGTTACGGCCCATGATGGCGATGATTTCATTCTTTTTAAGGGAGAGGTTCAAGCCTTTGATAACTTCGCTTTCTCCATAAGCTACATGCAAATCTTGTATATCTAACATCTCTTTACTCCCTTAGTGTCCCAGGTAAACTTCAATAACTTTCGGATCGTTTTGGACTTTTTCCATCGATCCTTCCGAAAGTACCTTTCCTTGGTGAAGTACCGTCACTTTGTCGGCAATTTCTTCAACGAAGTGCATGTCGTGCTCGATAACAAGAATTGAACGGTCTTTGGTGATTTTCTGAAGTAGTTCTGCGGTTTGCTTACGTTCGGAAACCGACATCCCGGCAACCGGTTCGTCCAGCATTAGAAGTTCCGGATCCTGAATCAAAAGCATCCCGATCTCAAGCCACTGCTTCTGGCCGTGGCTGAGTAGAGCGGCTTGACTATCCAATTTGTCTTCCAAGAAGATCATCGAAGCGATCTCGTTGACCTTGTCGATAACTTCCTGATCGCGGCTGAAAGTCAGAGCGCCCCAGACCTTTTTACCTTTCGGATAAGAGAGTTCCAGGTTTTCGAACACCGTCAAATCTTCATAGATAGACGGGTTCTGGAACTTTCTTCCAACGCCGGCATGGACGATTTCATGCTCTTTAAGCTTGGTCAGTTCCTTGCCTTTAAACTTGATTGAGCCTTCGGTCGCTTTGGTACGTCCGCAGATCAAATCCAGTACGGTCGTTTTACCGGCCCCGTTCGGACCGACGATGACTCGGATTTCCTGTTCTTCGATGTATAAGGACACGTCGTTTACGGCCTTGAATCCATCGAACGAAACCGTAAGCCCTTCAATAGTTAATACAAAATCTTTTTGTTGGTACATGGTGTTCTCCAATACCTAAATCATTAATCGTTAATTATTCGTCGGCTTACTTGTCTTGCGTCGACTTGAATTTTTTATTCAGCAATGGCTGTACATAGGATTCGTAGATGCCTGCCAATCCTTTAGGGAATGCAAGTACCACGGCGATGAACAAACCACCCATCGCGAAAAGCCATAGTTCAGGGTAAGATTCGGAAAGAATCGTCTTAGCCCAGTTAACAATTAACGCTCCATAAACCGCACCGAAAATGGACAGGTTTCCACCTACCGCTGCGAAGATAACCATTTCGATCGAAGGTACGATCCCGATCAACGAAGGCGACATGAATCCGACCTGAAGGGTGAACATGGCACCACCAAGAGCAGAGAAAACACCGGCGACACAGAAGATGAAAATCTTGAAGTTTGCAACGTCGTAACCCGAGAAGCGAACACGGTCTTCACTGTCACGCATCGCAACCAGCAGACGCCCAAGCTTACTCTTGCGGATATATTGAGCCACTACCAATGTTGCCAATAACAGAATCGAGTTGACGAAGTACAGGATGTATTTAGCGGAATCCGTACGGATGTCCCATCCCAACAAGGTTCTCAAGTCGGTGATACCGTTTACACCACCGGTGTAACCCTGCTGACCGATAACCAAAATGGTCATGATTGCAGCGATCGCCTGAGTGATGATTGCGAAGTACACCCCGCCGACTCGACGTTTGAACATCGCAGCACCGATGATGTAGGCAAACAAAGCCGGTAGAGCGAAGATGGCGAAAATGGTGAATCCTAGGCTGTGGAACGGTTCCCAGAACCATGGAAGTTCCGTTAACTGGTTCCAGTCCATAAAGTCAGGAATCCCCGGAGTCGACTGGATCTTGGTGTTTTCAGGGGATGAAGCCTCAAGCTTCAGGAACATCGCCATGGCGTATCCACCGATCCCGAAGAAGATACCCTGACCCAAACTCAGGATACCGCCTAGACCCCATGAAAGAACCAATCCCAACGCAACAAATGCGAAGGTCAGGTACTTTCCGATCAGGTTCAGTCGGAAGATATCGAATAATAGTGGCAGTGCGACCAACAGGATCGCAGCCAATATCAGGAATGATATGACATCATTCTTAGGGGTTAATGAACGTAGTTTACTTTGTAGCATCTTATTATTCTCCTAGCGACGGACTTTAAGTGAGAACAAGCCTTGTGGTCGAAGCATCAGAATCACAATGACTGTTAATAGCGTTAATACCTTCGCCATGGAACCGCTCATAAAGAACTCCATGATCGACTGTGCTTGCGAAATACTGAATGCAGACGCAATTGTTCCCAGAAGACTTGCCGCTCCACCAAATACAACAACCAGGAAGGTGTCAACGATGTACAGCTGTCCGGAAGTAGGACCGGTTGAACCGATCATGGTGAATGTCGCACCGGCGATACCTGCGATACCGCAACCCAGTGCAAATGTGAATCTATCGACTCGTGCCGTATCAATACCGACGGCACCTGCCATTGCACGGTTTAGAACAACCGCTCGAGATTGCTTACCTTTTCTGGACTTCTGTAAGAAAAGGAATACGCCAATGGTAATAACCAGTGTGATCACCATAACGATCATTCCGTTTACCGGAATTTCGATCGAGTCGCTCACGGCATAAGAACCCATCATCCAGTCAGGAAGCGTAACTCCTACTTCACGAGGACCGAAAATGGTTCTGTAAAGCTGTTGAAGGATCAAGCTAAGTCCCCAAGTTGCCAGAAGGGTATCAAGCGGGCGCTTATATAGGTGTCTGATCAAGGTCCATTCGACCAAAGATCCGAGGAGGAAGGTTCCTATGAAAGCAAATATCATCGCTATGAAGAAGTAAATGCCGAACAGTTCAGGCAGATACGTCGAGAACAGATTCGAGGTCAGATACGTGATATAGGCACCCAGAATCATGAATTCCCCGTGCGCCATGTTAATGACCCCCATTTGCCCGAAAATGATCGCCAGACCAAGCGCCATCAACAACAGCACCGAGAATAGGATCAGGCCGGCAAAGCCCTGCATCGCAAAAATAGAGCCCAGTTCGGCCCAAGTGTAGTCAGCAAACATTTATTTTTCCTCCTGGCAGGTAAAATAATCTAAATAAAAAAATCAAAAGTGTTCTTGGCACGTTGGACACCTAATTAAAGGCTCTATGCTGGATTAGAGCCTTTAATTAGGTGCAGCCCATTAAGCGGACTGCACGCGGTTAACTTACTGGTAACCTTTAGGGAATGGGTTTGGTTCAATCAAGTCTTTAGACTCGTAAACCACTTCAAATGTACCATCCGCTTTAGCGTGACCAATACGTGACTTAGACCATAGGTGGTGGTTAGGGTGAACCTTAACGTAACCTTCAGGAGCTGTAGTCAATTCGATACCAGGAAGCGTTTTCTTGATAGCGTCAACATCGAAAGAACCTGCTTTTTCAACAGCTGCTTTCCACAACCAAGGACCAAGGTAAGCCGCTTGAGTTACGTCACCGATAACACTCTTTTCGCCCCACATCTTCTTGAATTCTGCAACGAACTTCTTGTTGTTGTCGTTAGGCAGACTCTGGAAGTACTTCATTGAAGCGTAAAGACCGTTAACGTTCTCACCACCGATACCTAGGATTTCATCTTCGGTAACAGAAAGAGTAAGTACTAATGGCTTCTCTTTAGTTAGATCGATACCAGCTGCATTAAGCTGCTTGTAGAATGCAACGTTAGAACCACCAACAACGGTTGTGAAGATAACGTCAGGCTTCTTAAGTTTGATCTTGTTGATTACAGAGTTGAACTGAGTGTGACCTAGTGGGTAGTACTCTTCACCTACAACTTTCAAACCAAGCTTCTCGATGTGCTTACGAGCGATCTTGTTTGAAGTACGTGGCCAGATGTAGTCAGAACCTAGCAAGAAGAATTTCTTCGCGCCTTTGGTTTCTTTAGCCCAGTCGATACCTTTAAGGATCTGCTGAGTCGCTTCCTGACCTGTATAGATTACGTTAGGAGACTGTTCCAACCCTTCGTAGAAAGTAGGGTAGAAAAGCATACCGTTGTACTGTTCAAAAACAGGAAGAGCCGCTTTACGTGAAGCAGATGTCCAGCATCCGAATACCGCCGCTACTTTGTCGTTTACAAGTAGTTTTTTAGATTTTTCAGCGAAAGTAGGCCAGTCACTCGCACCATCTTCCTGGATGTATTCGATCTTGCGTCCCAATACACCACCCATATCGTTGATCTGTTGGATAGCTAGCTTTTCAGCCTGAACGGAACCCGTTTCACTGATCGCCATAGTCCCGGTGATTGAGTGAAGGATACCTACTTTTACAGTATCGTCAGTAACCGCTAGACCAGTCGTGTTAACGTCTGCTGCGTAAGCGCTTGAAGCAAGAACCATAGCTGCAGGAAGTGCTGCCAAGCCTTTTAGTAAAGTACGACGGGAAGTCCCTAGTCGACTTGATGAAATCGTTTTTTTCATGAGTTTTTAGCCTCTTGTTTTGAACATTCAGTGGTTAAATGGACATTAAAGTCAGCTATGTCTAGCAGGAGACGTGCCATAAGGTAAAAATAGTTTATTTACAGGAAACATTGATGAAGTGTTGATTGGTGGTTTATTCAGATGCACATCAATGGTGCTTTATTTGTAATTTTGTGGTGCTGTGGAAGGGGGCTTTAATCAAGAAGGTGCAATTGTGTTTGAGTTTTGGAGGGGGCTTGGTCTGCTTGCAGGGGTAAATTAAGGCGAATGTGAGAGGTTGCTATGGGGTTTGTGTGCAAATGTGTGATGGCGTTTTGAAAGCGTGGTGTGGATCAGGACTGAAATGGTTTGAATCTAGGTGGAGGGAGTGAGTGTTGAGGAAGGTGGTGAAGAGCATCCTGGGAGGATGCTCTGATGGTATTACCGTTGATTCTATGGAAAGAACGGCTTGCTGTGATATTAAAGCTTACAAGCCCCGCCTGCGCATCCGTCATCTTCTTGAGAATCGTCTGCACCGTCTCGGGTGTTATGGTAATAAAGTGTTTTCAAGCCCATCTTGTATGCAAGCAATAAGTCTTGAAGAATTAACTTGACCGGAACCTTGTCTTCATCGAAGCGAGCCGGATCGTAGTTCGTGTTCGCCGAGATGGCCTGATCAACAAATTTTTGCATGATGCCGACCAGTTGTAGGTAACCCTTATTGTTTGGGATATGCCATAAAAGTTCGTAATCATCTCGGTGCTCTTTGAAGCCCGGTACCACTTGTTTCAAAATACCGTCTTTCGACGCTTTAACAGAAACATAACCACGCGGTGGCTCGATGCCGTTCGTTGAGTTGGTGATCTGCGAAGAGGTTTCACAAGGCATGAGCGCAGTCAGTGTCGAGTTGCGCAAGCCGTGTTGTTGAATCTCTTCACGCAGGGTTTCCCAATCCAGGTGCAGCGGTTCATTACAGACATCGTTCAAATCTTTCTTATAAGTATCGATTGGTAGAATGCCTTGAGAGTAAGTCGTTTCATTAAAGTATTCGCAACGCCCAAGTTCTTTGGAAAGGTTGTTCGATGCTTTAAGAAGATGGTACTGAATCGCTTCGAAAGTGCGATGAACCAAACCGTTAGCCGAACCATCGGAATATTTAGTGTGGTTTTTAGCCAGATAATATGCCAGGTTGGTAACACCGATACCCAAAGTTCTTCTTCCCATACTGGCGCGACGTGCCGCTTCGACAGGGTAGTCCTGATAATCAAGTAGGCTGTCTAGGGCTCGGACGATTAGATCGGAAAGCTGTTCAAGCTCGTCTAGATTTTCGAGTGCGCCCAGGTTGAATGCAGAAAGCGTACACAATGCAATTTCACCGTTAGGATCTTCAACCGAATCAAGCGGCTTGGTCGGTAAAGCAATTTCAAGACACAAGTTGGATTGGTGAACCGGAGCCTGTTTTGGATCGAACGGACTGTGCGTGTTGCAGTGGTCGACGTTTTGAATATAGATACGACCGGTCTGTGCACGTTCCTGAGCGATTTGCGTGAACAGGTCCAAAGCTTTGACTTTCTTTTTGCGGATGCTTTCATCCACTTCATAAATTTTGTAAAGACGTTCGAACTCTTCCTGGTCTTCAAAGAAAGCATCATAAAGTCCGGGAACATCGGAAGGGCTGAATAGAGCAATCTCACCGCCTTCGATCATGCGCTGATACATCAAGCGGTTGATTTGTACACCGTAATCCAAATGACGGGCACGGTTCTCTTCAACCCCTCGGTTGTTCTTCAATACGATTAGGGATTCAACTTCCAAATGCCAGATCGGGAAGAATAAGGTGGCCGCACCACCACGAACACCGCCCTGGGAGCAGGATTTGACCGCTGTCTGGAAGTGTTTGATAAATGGGATCATCCCTGTGTGATAGGCCTCACCGCCTCGAATTTCACTTCCAAGCGCGCGGATTCGTCCGACATTTACCCCGATACCGGCACGTTCTGAAACGTATTTGACGATCGATGATGAAGTCGCGTTGATAGAGTCAAGCGAGTCACCGCACTCAATCAGTACGCAGGAACTGAACTGGCGAGTCGGAGTACGTACGCCCGACATGATCGGCGTCGGTAAAGATAGCTTGAACAGGGACGCCGCATCGTAGAAATCTTTAATATATTGCAGACGCGTTTCAGTTGGGTAGTGTGCGAATAAACACATCGGAACCAGCATGTAAATGAACTGCGGGCTTTCGTAAATTTTACCTGTGACGCGGTTTTGCACCAGGTATTTACCTTCAAGCTGTTTAACGGCCGCGTAGCTGAAGTTCATGTCACGGTCGTGCTGAATGTAGGTATCCAGTTCGTCGATTTCGGATTTTGTGTAATCTTCGAGTACCTGTGCATCGTACAAACGTGTGCGAACCATTTTGTTTAAGTGTTCGAACAACGTTGGTGGTGTAAAACGGTCAAATGCTTTTTTGCGCAAGTGAAAGATTGCCAAACGTGCTGCAAGGTGTTGATAGTCAGGTGCGCTTTCGGAAATCAGGTCTGCCGCGGATTTAACGATGGTTTCGTGAATGTCCGAAGTGGTGATCCCATCATAAAACTGGATGTGAGAGCGTAATTCCACTTCTGATACGGAAACATTTTCTAAACCTTCCGCAGCCCAAGTAATCACTCTATGAATTTTTTCTAAATCAATGGCTTCCGTGGTGCCATTACGTTTGGTGACTTGGATGTTCTGATTCGTCATGAGCTTTTTTAGACCTGTGTATAAAAAGTTGGCAATGGTTTTTTATCTTAAAAATGGTTTTTTTAGCAAATTCAGAAGCTTATGGGTGTAAGGGAAATTACACTCTAATTTATATAACTAATGCATTGTGCCTTGCAAATTATGTACTACTAGATATGGTTAGATTTTATATTTGCTAACGCAAAATATAGTGGATTTTTGAATTTCATGCAATACTCCAAAAACACGGGTTTTTAACTAAACCGACTGTAAATTCCTGTGGAAAACTTCATAGAGTGCGTGAAAATCAACGACTTTGAGGGCTGTGGATAACTTTGTGAGTTTATTTAAAAAATAATAAATAAATTTTTCTATTGGCGGGTAAAAAATTCTATCCCTATTTTTATGGGGTATTTGTAAAAAATCGGTTGGCTTTTTGCATTATCTATTGTAGTAAGCATTTTGCGTCAGTTTATGCAAAAAGCGAGATGGGAATAAAGTGGGGCGGAATAATGTGAAGCGGGACGAACCGAATTAAATGGGTTTTTATAATTCGCTTTCGCCACAGACGAGGTTTCGACCTTTCGATTTTGCCAGGTAAAGACATTGGTCTACTCGATGAAACAGTTTGTCGAGTTCTTCTCCCATCTGGTACATCGCCACTCCGGCAGAAATGGTGAGTTTCAGGGTTTGATGGCTCGACTTGATTTGCAAAGGTCGGGCCTCGATTTTTTTACGGATATTGTTCGCCACCTGTCGAGCCGAGTCGTAAGTGGTATCCGGTAAGATGACAACAAACTCTTCTCCGCCGAAGCGGGCGATGCTGTCTTGTCCTTTCGTTTCGTTATGAAGCAATTTCGCAACATATCTTAAAACGCTGTCGCCGATAAGATGGCCGAAAGTATCGTTGACGTTTTTGAAATGATCGAGGTCCAGAAGAATAATGGCAAAACTCGACTGAGACTCTTGCGCATGCTGACTGGCCTTGTTGATAATTTCGTTGAATCCGCGGCGATTAGGAATGTTGGTTAGCTCGTCTGTTTTGGCAATGACGGAGGTGCGTTCCAATTCGTCTTTCAGTAAGCGGATTTCTTCCGTTGATTTAATGATCTGTTTTTGCAGTTCATTCGTGCCATCGAACAGGTCGTGCATAATCGGAAGGATTGTTTCCTTCAAGGGCTTTTGAGCTTCCTCGGGAAGACTTAGATTATCGAGTGCTTTGAGCTGCTCGTTTAGCAATTCTTTCTTGCCGGCATTTTCATCGATCCAGCGGCTTAATTTGGAAAGCAGCTCGTTCAGGACCGTACAGGCTTGTTCTGTCGGCAGAGTTTTATAGAGTAATTGCGTGATTAATTCGATATACAGGGTTTCCGCCATTTCGTCATCATAATTGCCTTGGCGGATGATGCGATCAACTTCTTCGCTAAAGTAAGGGTCGGCTTGGCTTAACCATTCATAGATTAAAGTGAAGTGGACCGGGTTTTCGCTAAGTTTAAGTTCGTTGATTTTAGCAAGGCTTTTTTGAGACAGAGCGGAACTGCTTGTTTCGGCTTTAGCATAGCGCTGTATAACGGAGGTTGTTTTGCGGTTCACTCTATGGCACCAATTCTGTATTTAGATAACATGTTTTATGCGGAATTAAATTAATTTTCATACTATCTTAAAGGTTTGTTTGTTTAAAGTTAAATTTTTTAGATGTGCGGGTTTCATTTTTTTGTAACAAAGTGGTCATATGGTTGTTACTTGGCTTTTTTAAACTAGGCGGGTTTTTAAATCTATCCAGGAGAAGTGTTATGAAAAAGTTATTGATTGCCGCATTGGTATCAAGCGTAATGGCTGGTTGTGCTGTAAACCAGGAAAAGCCTGCAGAAGTAAGTAAAGTAGAAGCTAAAGCAGCTGAACAAACGTTGAATAACGACGATCTATATGTGGTTTACCACGACGGTCGTATGAACGTATTTTACGATGCGGCTTTGTATAAAGATTTCTTAGTAATGGGTGAAACACCATTCCGTAAAACTTTTATCGGTGCTGGTCCAAAAGGTGAAACAGTTGTTCACGGTCTAACTAAAGCAGACAAGAAAAAGTTGGAAGGTATCCCTTCAATCGATATGTTGGAAGGTCGTTTGGCTCCGGCAGAACCTTTCTACGGTGAAATCGTAGCTGACGGTCGTATTAATGTATTCGACAACTGGGATTTGTTTAAAGCATTCATGGCTCACGGTGAAGTTCCATATCGTTTGACTGATATCGGTGCTGGCCCAAAAGGTGAAACAGTTGTTTATGCTTTGACTAAAGAAACTAAGAAGAAGCGCCCTGAAGCGTTGATTGCTAAATTCAAAGCGTTTCACGCAATGTAATTAGTTTTTCTTTACAGTTTGATGTAGAGACAAAAAGGCCGGGAATTCCCGGCCTTTTTTGTTTATTTGCGTGCACTTTCATGTAAAGGGCATGTCTGTATGCCTAATAAGCTGTACAGCGGGCACCAGCGTAATAATCCAGTTAAAAGTGGGATGATTCCAATGTATCCCCAAACCCCGATTAAATCCGTGATGGTCGCGATGACCAGGACTAATCCAACGACAATGCGAATAATTTGATCAAGTCTGCCGACATTCATTAAAAACTCCTTTAAATTTTTGAGTGCTTATAAATGGTTTTCCGGTGTTGCTTTGAATATACTGTGCCTATATTGAATGGGTGTCAATAGTGATTGGATTCTAATAATATTGATGCCTATTAAAATGTCTTATACGTGTTTATTTAAAATTTACTTCTTTGTTTGTCGGAGCCATTTTGTCGGAAAACAGTCACGGAGATGAACTCCCAAAACTTCCCGGAGAAAATTATTCCAGCCGGATTCGTGCCCGGTTTTGGATTACCGGTGAAAAGCAAGGCTATCTTGGGATTGGGCGTATTCAGTTGTTAGAAAATATCGCCCGTTACGGTTCGATCAATCGAGCCGCTAAAGAGATGGGGATGTCCTATAAGAGGGCCTGGAAGTTAATCGAAGAACTGAATCAGATGTCTGATCGTCCTTTAGTGTTGAAAGCTCAAGGCGGAAAATCCGGAGGCGGAACCTCGTTGACCGAAGAAGGCGAGTCCATGATAAAGCGCTTCCGTGAGCTGGAATCCGAGCTGATTTCTTTTCTGGAGAATGCTTCCAAAAAGTTTTGAGCGTTTTTTGGAATTTGTCCTCAAAAAAGTCTGCTATATGTGTTGACATATCTTTCTAAAAATCTATAATACGCGCATTCTTTTTGGCTACATAGCTCAGCTGGTTAGAGCACATCACTCATAATGATGGGGTCCCAAGTTCGAATCTCGGTGTAGCCACCATATTTCTAAAAACCCGCCTAGTGCGGGTTTTTTTATGTCTTAACTTTCCTGTATTTCTTGATGCCTTTAACTGTGGTGCATTTTGCTGTCATGTTTTGTGGCAAGGTTTGTGCGATCTTGGTGCCGTTTTGTTTTGGAATCGGTCGGAAACAATGATGGGTATTGGCCTTGATTAGCGGGCTAGGTGATTTTTTTCTGTCGGCTTTTGTCGCAGTTTGTGCACATTTATGAGTCGTCATCATTATGATTTTACTGCCTTTTATAGAATCTGTTTGGGTCTTCATAAGACCTTGATATTGCTGTGGATAAAGGCGGTTTATGTCGAACTATAAAATTATGGAATGTGGCTTGCTTATTTCCCTACTTTAATTGTTAATCTTTGATGGGGAAGATATGCAAGGAAGTTCCAATTCATATAGAGAGTTCATTCAGTATTTACCACAAGTGAAAAAGTATCTTTCTGAGTTGGAGCATCAGGATCTTTGGTGGACAACGGTTGCCATGGTCGGAAAGATCAATAACGAGAACATCGATCCGCAGTTGCTGGTGTCGATTGTGGAAACCCAGAAAGAATTCCAGCAGCTTCGCGACGTGATGATCGAGGGATTGATCGGTCGTTATATGAATCAGGCAAACAGCGAAATCATTCTTAAGGCCCAGGCGGCCATCGATATTCTTATCCGTAACCTGTTCGAGCGTACTGCCGATGTCGGTTTTTTAGCCACCGACGACGACTTGGTCGATTATATGGCGGCCGAAAGTCTCAGTGAGGACGATCGCGCATTCATCCATCGCCGTATTGAAGAGTATGTAGCTAAATATACGGTTTACGATGACGTGTTGTTGGTTTCCCCGAGCGGTGAGGTCAAGGCCAAGCTTGACGATAACAATCCGGTGGAAAAGAGTAACGATCCGATTATTCATCAGGCTTTGACAACGGATGAGGAATATCTTGAAGTTTACCGTCATTCCGATTTGTTTCCGGGAAAACCGGCCAGTTTGATTTACGCTAAGAAAATTGAGGCGGATATCGGCGGAAGAAGGCAGCCGGTCGGTGTGTTGTGTTTGAGTTTCAACTTCGAAGATGAAATGGAACGACTGTTTAGGACGTTGAACTCAGATCAGGGTGGTTACGGAATTTCCCTGCTGGACGATCAGGGACGCGTCATGGTGTCGAGTATGCCTAACAAATATGCAGTCGGCGAAAAGAGGGTGGATCCGCAGGGCTTTAGTCTGCCGGTTCGAGTCGGAGGCAATCTGCACTATGCGACCAAGACCGTCGGTTATCAAGGATTTCACGGCCTGCCGTGGTATGGTTATGTGGATGTGCCTAATGAAGTGGCTTTTGACGATAAAAGCAGCGGTAAAGATTTGAATGTCACCATTCCGAAAGACTCGCCTTTGTATTTAAGGGACCTTGAGGAAACCAATCTAAAGGTCAGTACGTTGCTGCTGATCGTCATTCTTAACGGTAAGATCATTTCCATCAAGCGTGATGTAAAAGCCTTTTTGCCGATCCTGGATAGTTTCCAAGATATTAGTGTGGATATTCAGGAAATATTCAGTAGTTTCATCGAACATACTCACCACGTTTTGGTTAAAACGATTCAGGGAAAGGTTGCGTTCAGTGCGACGTTGGCGGTTGAGGTCATGGACCGTAACCTTTACGAGCGCGCCAACGATTGTCGCTGGTGGGCGTTGAACAGTACTTTCCGCAAGATATTGACCAGTCATAACGAAACGCATTCGATCTCGGCGGATCAAACCCGTTCGTTGTGTGATGTTTTGTCCTATATCAATAAGCTTTACACGGTTTATACCAATATTATGTTGTATGACCGTCAAGGCAAGATTCTGGCGGTTTCCAATCCGGCCGAAAACGAATTGATCGGCACGGTTCTGCCGAGGCCTTCCGATACTTCCCGCTGCATGGGGTTGAGAGATACTCAAGCTTATGTGGTATCCGATTTTCATAAAACCGAATTGTATGGCGGCGAGTATACCTATATCTATCATGCGGCCGTTAAGGACTGGAACGATCTCGATCGTAATGTGGGAGGGATTGCCCTGGTGTTCGACAGTAAGCCGGAACTCAAGGCGATGTTGGAGGAGACGCAACCCAAGTACATCAATCAATTGATTAACGATACAACGTTTAGTGTTTTTGTTGACCGTCAGGGAAGTGTGATCTCTTCCACCTTGGCTGGGCTTGAAGTGGGTTCGGATTTGGAAATTCCATCGCAGGTGCTGAGTGCTGAAAAAGGACAGAGTGATACGGTTTATTGGGAGTGGCGCGGTAAGCCGTATTTATTAGGTTACCGTGTTGGCGAGGGTTATCGCGAATATAAGAATGGGGATGGTTACGAAAATGACGTCATTGCCTTGGTGATGACCGGTATCTGATGATTCGATTGTCCTTTTGTTGAATTCTTTTTTGTAACGGCCGCTTTTGCGGTCGTTTTCTTTTGTGCCATATTGGGGTGCATGATAGTTTAATAACGGTGCATTAAAGGCTCGTTAAAATCGATGAAAAAATTATTGTTTTTAGCTAATACAATGATTTTATTGAAAATAAAGTAAATTGGCTTTTGATGTGTTATGCCTGTTATTACGTTTTTAAAGAAATGTAATAAATAGGCGAAAAAATGCAGTTATTACCCAAGACATGGTTTACCCCAAGAGCATCGTTAGATGCACAATCTCGCTTCACTCTGACTTTAGCCAGTTTCTTACTTCCGTTGCTGCTTTGGTCGTTGGTGAGCTACGTTCCTCAGATTTGGCATCCCAAGATTGAAATTACCAATTCGGGCGATGCGGGTTATTTGAGAGTGGGAATGTTGGTCGATAAAGAGATTTTCTATCGCGAAGTCGAAAAGAAAGTGTCCGAATCGAAAATTCCGCCGGAAGGTATCTCTTCCAACCCGGTATATTTGCCTGCACCTCATGAAGTGGCGACCGCTTTATATACGGCATTCACCACACCGCCAAAACGTAATAACGAACCTTGGCTGCACGAGAGCCTGTTGCACAGTATTCAAATCATTGCGCTTGGTTTCTTCTGGTCGGTATTGATCGGGGTTCCGCTGGGGATTTTGGCGGGTACTTACGAATCTATCTCAAAACTGGTCGAGCCTTTTACCGAATTCTTCCGCTATTTACCTGCACCGGCATTCGGCGCCTTAGCGGTCGCAATTCTAGGGATTTACGATGCGCCGAAGGTGGCCATTATCTTCATAGGAACCGTGTTCCAGATGATTTTGATCGTCGCCAATACCACCCGCAAGTTGAGCCCTGCGCTTATCGAAGCGGCATTGACTTTGGGTTGCAGCGGTATGTCATTGTTGAAGCGCGTCATTGTTCCGGGTGTATTGCCGGACCTATATCGTGATATGCGAATCTTACTGGGTTGGGCGTGGACTTATTTGATCGTAGCCGAATTGATCGGAACCAGCTCGGGGATTACTTGGTTCATCACCCAGCAGGCACGTTATAAGAATTTTGACAATGTGTTTGCGGCAATCTTGATTATCGGAATCATCGGTTTGGTAACCGACCTTATCCTGGCTTGGCTGGGCAGAAAATTCTTCCCGTGGCACAGCGGTTCAAAATAAGGAGTTAGAGGCTTATGAAACAAGAGAATAACCAAACTGACAAGCACGCTCTGGATGCGTATTACACGCCTGAAATCCTTGAACGTTTCGAGCGAATCGAAAAGCGACCTGTTGCCATAGAAGTGAAAAAATTGCAGAAGTCGTTCGAGCATAAAGGCCAAGTTAATCAGGTGTTGGGTGGAATCGATTTCGATACCTACCGACGCGAGTTTATGTGTGTGGTCGGCCCGTCCGGCTGTGGTAAGTCGACCTTGGCAAGAACCATTGCCGGATTGGAAACCGCGGACGACGGCGTCATGGTTGTCGCCGGTTCTCCGGTCGAAGGGCCGGGCCCGGATCGCGGCATGGTGTTTCAGCGCTATACCTTGTTCCCTTGGATG
>NZ_JBFHFC010000033.1:0-15463 GCF_041583835.1 Thiomicrorhabdus sp.
ACTACCGGCAGGTGTTGAAATGGTAATGCCTGGTGATAACGTTCAGATGACAGTTGAGCTAATCAACCCAATCGCTATGTCAGATGGTCTACGTTTCGCGATCCGTGAAGGTGGACGTACTGTTGGTGCGGGTGTTGTAGCTAAAATTATCGATTAATTTTACGCTTGCAAAAGTCAAAAAGGGGATGTATAATCCCCTTTTTTTTGCGGCAAGATCCAGGGGTATAGCTCCAATTGGTAGAGCACCGGATTCCAAATCCGGGTGTTGGGGGTTCGAATCCCTCTACCCCTGCCATATTCCATAACGACCTGCATTTTTACAAATGCGGGTCGTTTTTAATTTAGCTGATAGGTTATGAGTAAGCAGATTCAAGAACAAAAAGCATCAAACTCACTGGATACCGTCAAGTTGTTATTGGCTGTTGCGGTGTTGGTAGGTTCATTAGTTGGTTACTATGTATATCAAGAAGCGCATGCTGTTGTTCGTGTTTTGGGTGTCATAGCTGGTGTAGCTATCTCAGCATTTATTTTGTATCAAACGACTATCGGTCGAAGCTGGTTTAATTACCTGAGTCATGCAAAGAGAGAAGTCCGACAAGTAGTGTGGCCAACTCGACAAGAAACGGTTCAGATGACGTTGATTGTTTTTGTGGTTGTCATCATTATGGGTATTTTCTTCTGGTTAGTGGATATGTTCTTTTTGTGGGCAGTCCAAGTGTTAACAGGGCAAGGTGGTTAAGATGGCGAAAAGATGGTATGTCGTTCATGCCTATTCTGGGTATGAGAAAAAAGTCCAGAAGGCACTGGTTGAGTATGCTGAGCGCGCAGAATTGACTGACCAATTCGGTGAGATTTTAGTTCCGTCCGAAGAGGTGGTTGAGATCCGTGATGGTAAAAAGCGTACCAGTGAAAGAAAGTTCTTTCCGGGGTATGTTTTGGTACAGATGGAAATGAACGAAGATACCTGGCATTTGGTAAAAAGTGTTCCGCAGGTAATGGGTTTCATTGGTGGTACCAGCGACCGTCCGGCTCCGATCACTCAGAAAGAAGTTGATCGTATTCTACAGCGAGTAGAAGCAGGTGTAGATAAGCCGCGTCCAAAAGTTATTTACGAGCCGGGTGAAATGGTTCGTGTCGTCGATGGTCCTTTTAAGGATTTTGAGGCGGTAGTTGAAGAGATTGACTACGAGAAAAACAAATTGCAAGTATCGGTATTGATTTTTGGCCGTTCAACTCCGGTTGAACTTGAGTTCGGTCAGGTTGAAAAGTCTTAAATTAAGACCGGTGTAAAAACGACTGGGGAGCTGAAAAGCGTTTAACCCATAAGGAGAAAATCATGGCTAAGAAAATTGAAGCCTATATCAAGTTGCAAGTACCTGCTGGTGCTGCAAACCCAAGTCCACCGGTTGGTCCTGCATTAGGTCAGCACGGTGTGAACATCATGGAGTTCTGTAAGGCGTTTAACGCTCAAACTCAGAACCTAGAAGCTAAAATGCCGATTCCTGTTGTTATCACAGTTTACGGTGACCGTAGCTTTACGTTTGTTACTAAAACACCTCCGGCGTCTGTCTTGTTGAAGAAAGCAGCTGGTATTACCAGTGGTAGTGCTGTTCCTAACTTAAATAAGGTTGGTACGGTTACTCGTGCGCAGTTGGAAGAAATTGCAAACACTAAGATGGCTGATTTGAACGCAAACGACTTGGATGCTGCTGTGAAGATTATTGCGGGTTCTGCTCGTAGTATGGGTCTAGTGGTAGAGGAATAATAAGATGGCAAAATTAACTAAAAAACAAAAAGTTTTTGCAGAGCGTGTTGATCGCAATGCCTCTTATGACTTGGTAGAAGGTATTAACTTGTTGAAAGAACTTGCGACTGCAAAGTTCGTTGAATCTGTTGATGTTTCTGTTCGTTTGGGTATCGATCCTCGTAAATCGGATCAGGTTGTACGTGGTGCAACTGTTATGCCTAACGGTACTGGTAAAGACGTTCGTGTGGCTGTCTTCACTGGTGAAGCGAACCATGCAGCTGCTAAAGAAGCGGGTGCGGATTACGTTGGTATGGAAGATTTGGCTGACGAAATCAAAAAAGGCATGATGGATTTTGATGTTGTTATCGCATCTCCGGACGCTATGCGCGTTGTTGGTATGTTAGGTCAGGTTCTTGGTCCTCGTGGTTTGATGCCAAACCCTAAGACCGGTACTGTGACTCCGGACGTTGTTGGTGCAATTAACAATGCTAAAGCTGGTCAGGTTCGTTTCCGTGCAGATAAAGCAGGTATTATCCATGCTTCAATCGGTACAGTTGCATTTGAAGCTGATAAGTTGAAAGAAAACTTAGAAGCCTTGATGGAAGATCTTAGAAAAGCCAAGCCGGCTTCTGCTAAAGGTACTTACGTTAAGAAAGTGACTATTTCTACAACAATGGGTCCTGGCCTGATTGTAGATCAGTCATCACTATAATGATGTTTGCATGCGTTTAGCATGCGGGCATTATTTGCGAATTGGGTCTCCTTGAATCAATAGGTTGATATGAGTGAGCGCCCATCGCAGACCGTGGGTGAATGCAGAGGATGCATTCTTAATAGATTCAAGCCTACGTAGATGGAAGAGTTTGATATAGATCGATATATATCAAGCTGTTTGGAGGTTATATGGCACTCAATATCGAAGATAAAAAGCTTGTCGTTGAAGAAGTCTCTGCTGTTGTAGCAGAAGCTGGTTCAATCGTTGCAGCTGAATATCGTGGTTTGACTGTAGAGCAAATGACCGAACTTCGTGCTAAAGCGCGTGAAGCCAATGTTAAGGTTCGTGTTGTTAAGAACACTTTGGCTCGCCGTGCTGTTGCAGGCACAAAATTTGAAGACATGGCTGACACATTTGTTGGTCCGTTGGTTTTCGCTTTCTCTGGTGAAGAGCTAGGGAATGCTGCACGTGTTTTCAAAGATTTTGCTAAAACAAATAATGCACTAGTTGTTAAGTCGTTGTCGATTGGTGAAGGCGTAATGGACGCTTCTCAATTGAACGCAGTAGCTGCTCTACCTACATACGATGAAGCTGTTGCTAAGCTTCTATTTGTTATGAAAGAGCCTGTTGCGAAATTGGCTCGTGCTCTTACTGCTATTAAAGAGCAAAAAGAAGCTGAAGCTGCTTAAGATAATTCTTAAGCACAACCCAATTAAAATTTTAGGAGATTACAAATGTCTGTAACTAAAGATGATATTTTAGAAGCTGTTGCTAATATGTCTGTAATGGAAGTTGTTGAACTAGTTTCAGCAATGGAAGAAAAATTCGGTGTTTCTGCTGCTGCTATGGTTGCTGCAGGTCCTGCTGCTGACGCTGGTGCTGCTGCAGAAGAGAAGACTGAATTCGACGTAGTTCTTACTGGTGCTGGTGCGAACAAAGTTGCTGCGATCAAAGCGGTTCGTGCTGCAACTGGTCTTGGTCTTAAAGAAGCGAAGGAAGCTGTTGAAGGCGTTCCATTCACTCTTAAAGAAGGTGTTTCTAAGGAAGAAGCCGAAGCATTGGCTAACGACCTTAAAGAAGCAGGTGCAGAAGTCGAAGTTAAGTAATTCTTATACTTCGCTGTCTACACAGCAAAGCGATGGCTGGCGTTTTTTAGCGCCGGCCTTTTCGCGTTTTAACAGTGTGTAAAAGTGTGCTAGTAAGTGTAGTTTTAAACTGAAGCTGCTACTACAGTTTTATGCATTACAAATAGCCATCAGTGCTATTTATTTTCCTGGCAATTTTAGCGTCGAGGTAAACGATGACTTATTCTTTAACTGAAAAGAAACGTGTCCGTAAGAATTTTGCAACACGTCCTTCTATTCTTGAAGTTCCTTATTTGTTATCCCTGCAGAAAGGCTCATTCCGTGAGTTCCTGCAAATGGATCAAAAACCTTTAGAAAGAGAAAACGTAGGTTTAAATGCAGCATTTACGTCTGTGTTTCCAATCCGCGGTGTAGCCGGTACAGCTGACCTTGAGTATGTTAGCTATCACATGGGGCAACCTGAATTTGATGTTAAGGAGTGTAAGCAGCGTGGTGTAACTTATGCTTCTCCTTTGCGTGTGAAGATGCGTTTGGTTATCTACGATAAAGACGCGCCAGCAGGTAAGCGTCCGGTTAAAGATGTTAAAGAGCAAGAAGTTTATCTTGGTGATATTCCTTTGATGACTGAAAACGGAACGTTTGTTATCAACGGTACCGAGCGTGTAATCGTGACTCAGCTTCACCGTTCGCCAGGTGTTATTTTCGATAATGACAAAGGCAAGTCGCATTCATCCGGGAAGTTGTTGTTCAACGCTCGAATCATTCCTTACCGTGGTTCATGGTTGGATTTTGAATTTGACCACAACGATTGCCTATTCACGCGTATTGACCGTCGTCGTAAATTGCCAGTTTCGATTTTGCTACGTGCAATGGGTTATAGCAATGAAGAGATCCTAGGTGCATTCTTTGAGCAGAACGTGATCAATGTTAAGAAAGGCAAGTTCGAGCTAGTTCTTAACCCTGATCAGTTGAAAGGTCAGACTGCTGTGTTCGATATTGAGCATGACGGTAAGAAGATTGTTGAAACAGGTAAGAAGATTACTGCTCGTACCATTAAGCAGTTGAACGAGTCTGGTATTCAAAAAGTTAAAGTTACCAGCGATTACCTTTTAGGTAAGGTTTTGGCAACAGGTGTAATGGATACCTCTACCGGAGAGTTGGTTGCTCGTGCTAACGATGTATTGACTCAAGAATTGATCGATAAGATCAGTCTGATGGATAAGTATGAGCTTAAAGTTCTTTATGTTGATGAGCTTGAAAATGGACCTTACATCTCCGATACGCTTAACTTGGATTCTACTAACTCACAGTTGGAAGCGCAGATTGAAATTTACCGCATGATGCGTCCGGGTGAGCCACCGACAAAAGAATCTTCAGAAGCCTTGTTCAATAGCTTGTTCTTTGATGAGAGCCGCTATGACTTGTCTTCAGTCGGTCGAATGAAGTTGAACCGTCGTCTTGGCCGTAAGTCAAACGAAGGTGTTGGAGTTCTTGAGAAAGAAGACATCATCGATGTTATTCGTGAATTGATCAACATCCGTAACGGTCTAAGTACTGTGGATGATATCGATACATTGGGTAACCGTCGTATTCGTGCGGTTGGTGAAATGGCCGAGAACGCATTCCGTGTAGGTTTGGTTCGTGTTGAGCGTGCTGTTAAAGAGCGTTTGAACCAGGCGGAATCTGATGGTTTGATGCCTCAAGATTTGATCAATGCCAAGCCAGTATCGGCTGCAATCAAAGAATTCTTTGGTTCAAGCCAGTTGTCTCAGTTTATGGATCAGGTTAACCCATTGTCGGAAGTTACACACAAGCGTCGTGTTTCTGCGTTGGGGCCAGGCGGTCTGACACGTGAACGTGCCGGTTTTGAGGTGCGTGACGTTCACCCGACACACTACGGTCGTGTTTGTCCGATCGAAACACCTGAAGGACCAAACATCGGTTTGATCAACACTTTGGCGATTTACGCCAAGACTAACGAGTACGGATTCCTTGAAACACCATACCGTAAGGTTGTTGACGGTCACGTAACCGATGAAGTTGAATATGTTTCAGCAATCGACGAAGCACAATTTGTGATCGCTCAGGCGAGTTCGAAGTTGGATGAAAATAACAACTTGATGGATGATCTTGTTACAGCAAGACATAAGAACGAAACCATTTTGTCGTCTTCTAAAGACGTTGATTATATGGACGTTTCTTCACAGCAGATCGTTTCGGTTGCGGCATCATTGATCCCGTTCCTAGAGCACGACGATGCAAACCGTGCCTTGATGGGATCGAACATGCAGCGTCAGGCGGTTCCTACTTTGCGTGCGGATAAGCCTTTGGTTGGTACCGGTATCGAAAAGACAGTAGCAATCGATTCGGGTGTTACCGTTGTTGCCGAACGTGGCGGTGAAGTTGTTTCAGCCGATGCGGCGCGTATCGTTGTCCGTGTTAATGCCGACGAGATTAAAGAAGGTGAAACCGGGGTTGATATCTATAACCTGGTTAAGTACCAGCGTTCTAACCAGAACACCTGTATCAACCAGAAGCCGATTGTAAAAGCGGGAGATTTGGTTGCGCGTGGTGATGTAATGGCTGACGGCCCATCGACTGACTTGGGTGAATTGGCACTGGGTCAGAACATGCGTATCGCGTTCATGCCGTGGAACGGTTACAACTTCGAGGATTCCATCCTTGTTTCTGAGCGCGTTGTTCAAGAAGATCGTTATACAACGATTCACATTGAAGAGTTGACGTGTTTGGCGCGTGATACCAAGTTAGGGCCTGAAGAAATTACAGCGGATATTCCTAACGTAGGTGAAGCTGCGCTGGCTCGTTTGGATGAGTGCGGTATCGTTTACGTTGGTGCCGAAGTTAAGCAGGGTGATATTCTGGTTGGTAAGGTTACGCCTAAGGGTGAAACTCAGCTGACTCCGGAAGAAAAACTATTGCGTGCCATCTTCGGTGAGAAAGCTTCCGATGTTAAAGATACTTCTTTGCGCGTAAGCAAAGGGGTTGAAGGTACGGTTATCGATGTTCAGGTCTTCACTCGTGAAGGTGTTCAGAAAGATGCGCGTGCCCTTGCAATTCAAGAAGAAGAGCTTTCAAGAATCCGTAAAGATATTGACGAGCAGTACACGATACTTAAAGAAGATACTTTGGATCGTATCGCCGTCATGTTGGATGGTAAGAAGCTGGTTGACGGAACTAAGATCAACGAAGCTTTCCTTGCCGGTGTTGAACGCGATAAGTGGTTTGCACTAAACGTCGATGACGCTGAAATCAGCCGTCAGCTTGAAGCGCTTGAAACTCAGTTGAAGCAGAAGCGTTTGGAATTGAACGATGCTTACGAAGAGAAGCGTAAAAAATTAAGTCAGGGTGACGATTTGGCTCCTGGTGTTTCTAAGATGGTTAAGGTTTACGTAGCTATTAAGCGCCGTATCCAGCCGGGTGATAAGATGGCGGGTCGTCACGGTAACAAAGGTGTTATCTCACGCATCTGTCCTGTAGAAGACATGCCGTTTGACGAAACTGGACGTCCTGTCGATATCTGTCTTAACCCACTAGGTGTACCGTCGCGTATGAACGTCGGTCAGATTCTTGAAACACACCTTGGTCTAGCGGCCGAAGGTTTGGGGACTAAGATCAACGCAATGCTTCAGCAGCAGGCTGATATTGCGGAAGTACGTAGCTTCTTGGATAAAATTTATAATGAAACTCAGGGTCAGTCAGTCGATCTTGATAGCTTCAGCGATGCTGAAATTATTGAGTTGGCGAATAACTTGAGAAAAGGTGTGCCTTTGGCGACACCGGTATTTGACGGTGCATCCGAAGGTCAGATCAAAGCGTTGTTGCGTTTGGCAGATCTACCGGAATCCGGTCAGATGAAGTTGTTCGACGGTTTGACGGGTGAAGAGTTTGACCGTCCGGTTACCGTTGGTTACATGTATTACTTGAAGTTGAACCACTTGGTTGACGATAAGATGCATGCACGTTCAACTGGTCCTTATAGTTTGGTTACCCAGCAGCCGTTAGGTGGTAAGGCCCAATTCGGTGGTCAGCGTTTCGGTGAGATGGAGGTGTGGGCACTTGAAGCATACGGTGCCGCCTTCACGTTGCAGGAAATGTTGACGGTCAAGTCGGATGACTTGAATGGTCGTACCAGAATGTATAAGAACATTGTGGACGGTAATGAATATATGGAACCAGGTATGCCTGAATCATTCAGCGTTTTACGCAAAGAGATTCGCGCTTTAGGTATTGATATTGAGTTGGAGCAAGACTAAATGAAAGATTTACTCGGTTTTCTAAAAAAACAAAACGTATCTAGTGATTTTGATGCGATTAAAGTGTCGCTTGCTTCACCGGAAAAAATCCGCTCTTGGTCTTTTGGTGAAGTCAAAAAGCCTGAGACGATTAACTACCGTACTTTCAAGCCAGAGCGTGACGGTCTTTTCTGTGCAAAAATCTTCGGTCCTATCCGTGATTACGAATGTTTGTGTGGTAAGTACAAGCGCCTAAAGCACCGTGGTGTTATCTGTGAAAAGTGTGGTGTTGAAGTCACACAATCTAAGGTACGTCGTGAGCGTATGGGTCACATCGACCTAGCGACTTCGGTTGCACATATCTGGTTCTTGAAGTCTCTACCTTCACGTATCGGCTTGATGCTGGATATGACATTGAAAGAGATCGAAGCAGTTCTTTACTTCGAAGCTTTCATGGTTGTTGATCCGGGCCTAACTCCTCTTGAGCCATGGCAGTTACTTTCAGAAGAAGAGTATCTGGATGCTTTGGATGAGTACGGCGATGAGTTCGAAGCACAAATGGGTGCTGAAGCCATCAAGAAGATGCTACAGGCGATTGATTTGCAAGGTGATGCAGTCCGTCTTCGTGAAGAGATTGAAAGTACAAACTCTGAAACCAAGCAGAAGAAGATTTCTAAACGCTTGAAGTTGATTGAATCATTCGTAAATTCTGGCAACAGACCTGAATGGATGATTTTGGATGTACTTCCTGTGTTGCCACCGGAATTGCGTCCGTTGGTACCGCTTGACGGTGGTCGTTTCGCGACTTCCGACTTGAACGATTTGTACCGTCGAGTTATTAACCGTAACAACCGTTTGAAGCGTTTGTTGGATTTGATGGCGCCTGACATTATCGTTCGTAACGAAAAGCGTATGTTGCAGGAAGCGGTAGACTCATTGCTTGATAACGGTCGTCGCGGTCGTGCCGTAACCGGTACGAACAAGCGTCAGTTGAAGTCTTTGGCTGACATGATCAAAGGTAAGCAAGGTCGTTTCCGTCAAAACTTACTTGGTAAGCGTGTGGATTATTCCGGTCGTTCCGTTATCGTTGTTGGTCCTACGCTAAGATTGCACCAGTGTGGTCTGCCTAAGAAAATGGCTTTGGAATTGTTTAAGCCATTTATCTTCAGTAAGTTGCAGAAGCGCGGTATGTCTCCGACGATCAAAGCTGCTAAGAAGATGGTAGAGCAAGGTTTGCCGGAAGTTTGGGACGTTCTTGACGAAGTTATTCGTGAGCATCCGGTTCTATTGAACCGTGCACCGACACTTCACCGTCTTGGTATCCAGGCTTTCGAACCTGTATTGATCGAAGGTAAGGCGATCAACTTGCATCCGTTAGTTTGTTCGGCATTCAACGCCGACTTCGATGGTGACCAGATGGCGGTACACGTACCACTGTCTTTGGAAGCACAGTTGGAAGCTCGCTCGTTGATGATGTCTACAAACAACTTGCTGTCGCCTGCTAATGGTGACCCAATCATCGTACCTTCACAGGACGTTGTACTTGGTTTGTATTACATTACACGTGAAAGCATCAATTCCAAAGGGGAAGGTAAAGCGTTCTCTAACTGGCGTGAAGTCGAGCGTGCATTGCAGTCTAAGGTCGTGCATTTGCATTCCAAGATTAAGTTGAAAGTTGAAGAAACCGTTATCGATGAAAATGGTACCGAAAGCGTAAGTTCTCGTATCGTCGATACCACGGCGGGTCGTGCATTATTGTGCAGAATTCTACCTAAGGGCTTGAGTTACGACTTGTTGAACGTTTCTTTGACCAAGAAGAATATCAGTTCGGTCTTGAACACTTGTTACCGTGTTCTAGGTCCTAAAGAGACGGTTATCTTTGCCGACCAGTTAATGTATGCCGGTTTCAAATGGTCGACATTGGCGGGCTTGTCTTTCTGTTCCGATGACATGTTGATCCCGGAAAGTAAGGCTGACATTATTGCACGCGCTGAAAGCCAGGTTGCTGAAATCCAGGGCCAGTTCTCACAAGGTCTTGTAACGGACGGTGAGCGTTATAACAAAGTTATCGATATTTGGTCGCATACCAACGAATTGGTTACCAAGTCGATGATGGATGAGCTTCAGTTCGAAAACGTATTAGATAAAGACGGTAATGAAGTTCAGCAGACTTCCTTCAACTCGGTTTACATGATGGCGGATTCCGGGGCTCGTGGTTCCGTAGCTCAGATGCGTCAGTTGGGTGGTATGCGTGGTTTGATGGCGAAGCCGGACGGTTCGATCATCGAAACGCCTATTACGGCAAACTTCCGTGAAGGTTTGAACGTACTTCAGTACTTCATTTCGACTCACGGTGCGCGTAAAGGTTTGGCGGATACGGCATTGAAGACCGCTAACTCGGGTTACTTGACTCGTCGTTTGGTTGACGTTGCTCAGGACGTAGTTGTGACCGAAAACGATTGTGGTACCGATGCCGGTATTTTGATGACGGCGCATGTTGAGGGTGGTGATGTTGTTGAAACCCTGAAAGATCGCGTATTAGGTCGTATTGCCAGCAAGGATGTCGTTGCAGCTGATGGTTCGTTATTGATTGCCAGTGGCGTATTGCTTGACGAAAGATTGGTTAATCTTATCGATGAGAACGGTATTGATCACGTTCACGTTCGTTCTCCGATGACTTGTGAAACCCGTTTCGGTATTTGTCAGCAGTGTTACGGTCGTGATTTGGCGAGAGGACACTTGGTTAACATGGGTGAGGCTGTCGGTGTTATGGCGGCTCAGTCAATCGGTGAGCCGGGTACTCAGTTGACGATGCGTACGTTCCATATCGGTGGTACGGCATCTGGTTCGTCTGCTCAAAGTCAGATCGAAGTTAAGCATAACGGTACGGTTAAGTGGCATAACTTGAAGACGATCAAAAACTCTGATGGTTCGATCGTTGTCACTTCGCGTTCCGGTGAAGTGTCTTTGGCGGATGAGTCTGGACGTGAAAAAGAACGTTACAAAATCACTTACGGTGCGGTTCTGTCCGTCGAAGATGGTGGGCAAGTTTCTGCCGGCGATATCATCGCTCAGTGGGATCCGCATACACACCCTGTTATTACAGAGGTAGAAGGTAAGGTTCAATTCGGTAACTTCGAAGGAACGGTTGAAGAAAATATCGATGAGTTAACCGGTTTGACGACTCACGTTGTTAAGGATGCGAAAGAGCGTACCAGTGCAGCGAAAGAAGCGCGCCCATATATCACATTGGTTGATGAATCAGGTGTTGCGGTAAACTTCCCGGGTACTCAAACACCGGCTATTTATTACTTACCAGAAAACTCGATTGTTGTTGTTCAGGAAGGTAATAAGGCGGGTGCCGGTGACGTACTTGCACGTATTCCTCAAGCGAGTTCGAAAACCAAGGATATCACGGGTGGTCTACCTCGAGTTGCCGACTTGTTCGAAGCACGTCAACCAAAAGAGCCTTCAATTATGGCTGAGGTTGCAGGTGTTGTCGGTTTCGGTAAAGAAACTAAAGGTAAGCAGCGCTTGATCATTACTCAGGATAGTGGCGAGCAGTACGAGACGTTGATTCCTAAGTGGCGTACCGTTTCGGTATTCGAAGGTGAGCGTGTTGAGAAAGGGGATATCGTAGTTGAAGGTAATCCTAATCCGCATGACATTCTTCGTTTGTTGGGTATCGAAAGATTGGCTGAATACATTGTTGACGAAGTGCAGGATGTCTATCGTTTACAAGGTGTTAAGATCAACGACAAGCATATCGAGACAATCGTTCGTCAAATGCTGAGAAAAGTTGAAGTTAAAACATCTGGCGATACAGGTCTGATCAAAGGTGAGCAGACTGAGTATGCGAGAGTAATCGAGCTAAATGAAAAAGCTCGTGCAGAAGGAAAGGTTGAAGCAAGCTTTGAACGTGTGTTACTAGGTATCACTAAAGCATCGTTGGCTACAGAGTCCTTTATTTCGGCAGCTTCTTTCCAAGAGACTACACGCGTACTTACCGAAGCAGCGGTAAGCGGTAAGCGTGATAAGTTGATCGGTCTGAAGGAAAACGTAATTGTGGGTCGTCTTATCCCAGCCGGTACCGGTTTTGCATATCATCAAGCGCGTAAAGCGGCAAATGATGCAGTGATGGATGAGTTGCAAGCATTTATGAAGCCTGAAGAAACCGAGTCGGTCGAAGTGACTGCCGTCTCGGAAGAAGTAGAAATTGAAAATGTTGAAGGTGAAATCTAATTCAGATAATAATTTCAAGTATTTATGCTTGACTTATTCTGATTAGGTCACTAAAATTTTCAATCCTTATTTGCGGTCTTTTGACCGCAGATTCGTTTATGTGTAAGAGTTAATCTCAAATTTGGAGAAAATTGAATGGCTACAATTAACCAGTTGGTGCGTAAGCCGCGTAAAGATAAGCGTAAGGTATCTAATGTTGCTGCGTTGCAGGCTTGTCCTCAGCGTCGTGGTGTGTGTACGCGTGTTTATACAACAACCCCTAAAAAGCCTAACTCTGCTCTGCGTAAAGTTGCGCGTGTACGTTTAACGAATGGTTATGAAGTTTCTTCCTACATTGGTGGTGAAGGACATAACTTGCAGGAACACTCGGTTATCCTTATCCGTGGTGGTCGTGTAAAAGACTTGCCTGGTGTACGTTATCATACGGTCCGTGGTGCATTGGATTGCGCCGGCGTTGATGGACGTAAACAAGGTCGTTCTAAGTACGGTGCTAAGCGTCCTAAAGGTTAATTCGATTAAGAATCCTTTAACATACGTTTTGCAATATTAGTGTTACATTTATACCGGAAGAGTTAAGAATGGCTAGAAGAAGAGAAATTCCAAAAAGACAGGTACTACCTGATCCTAAGTTTGGTGACACAACTTTAACAAAGTTTGTCAATATGATTATGGTTAGCGGTAAAAAATCCGTAGCCGAAAAGATTGTCTATGATGCATTAGACGTTGTTGTAGAGCGCAAAAAAGGCGGCGAGCATGTTGCCCTTTTGAAAGAAGCTCTTGATAACGTAGGTCCTATGGTTGAAGTTAAGTCCCGCCGTGTTGGTGGTGCAACTTACCAAGTTCCAGTTGAAGTTAGACCAGAACGTAAGATGGCGTTAGCTATGCGTTGGTTGGTTGAAGCCTCAAGAAAGCGTAGTGAAAAAGGCATGATGTTAAGATTGGCTGGCGAGTTATCAGACGCGCTTGAAAATCGTGGCTCAGCCATCAAGAAAAAAGAAGATACCCATCGAATGGCAGAAGCCAACAAGGCATTCTCGCATTTCCGTTGGTAATCTGATTAGGGCCCGGTTTAGGGCCTTTATTGTTTTGGAATTTAATTAAAAGGTTTATTAACGTGGCACGTAAAACCCCAATTGAAAGATACCGTAACATTGGTATTATGGCGCACATTGATGCGGGTAAAACCACTACTACAGAGCGTATTCTTTATTACACTGGTGTATCTCACAAAATCGGTGAGGTACATGACGGTGGTGCAACAATGGACTGGATGGAACAGGAGCAGGAGCGTGGTATCACTATCACTTCCGCTGCTACAACTACTCACTGGAGTGGTATGGGTCGTCAGTTCCCAGAGCACCGCATTAACATCATCGATACTCCTGGTCACGTTGACTTCACAATCGAAGTTGAACGTTCATTGCGAGTACTGGATGGTGCCGTAACTTGTTTTTGTTCAGTAAGTGGTGTTGAGCCTCAGTCTGAAACTGTATGGCGTCAGGCTGATAAGTATGGCGTGCCACGTATGGGCTTTGTTAACAAAATGGACCGAGCGGGTGCTAACTTCCTGAACGTTAACCAGATGGTTATTGATCGTTTGGGCGCTACTCCTGTTCCTATGCAATTACCGATCGGAGCTGAAGAAACTTTCCGCGGTGTTGTTGATTTGGTCAAGATGCAGGCGATTTATTGGGAAGAAGAAAACATGGGTATGGAATATCGTTATGAAGATATTCCGGAAGACATGGTTGAGCTTTGCCAAGAATGGCGTGAGAAGATGGTTGAATCTGCTGCCGAAGCTTCTGAAGAGTTGATGGATAAGTACCTTGATGAAGGTGATTTGTCAGAAGAAGATATTAAAGCGGGTATTCGTAAGCGTTGTATCGATGTTGAAATCGTCCCAATGTTCTGTGGTTCTGCCTTTAAGAACAAGGGTGTACAAGCGCTATTGGATGCGGTTGTTGAATATATGCCGGCTCCGACAGACGTACCTGCTATTCAAGGTGAGTTAGAAGACGGTACTAAAGCAGAACGTCCTTCTTCTGATGATGCTCCATTTGCATCATTGGCATTTAAGATCATGACTGACCCTTATGTTGGTACTTTGACGTTCTTCCGTGTTTATTCTGGTGTTTTGACATCAGGTAGCCCGGTTTATAACTCAGTTAAAGAAAAACGTGAGCGTATCGGTCGTCTATTGCAGATGCATTCTAACTCTCGTGAAGAAATTAAAGAAGTGCGTGCCGGTGATATCGCGTGTGCGGTAGGTCTTAAAGATACAACTACTGGTGATACTTTGTGTGATCCTGATAACAGAATTATCTTGGAACGTATGGATTTCCCAGAGCCGGTAATCTCTATCGCGATCGAGCCTAAAACTAAAGCTGACCAAGAGAAGATGGGTATTGCTCTTCAAAAATTGGCTGCGGAAGATCCTTCTTTCCGTGTTCATTCTGACGAAGAAACAAATCAGACGATCATCTCTGGTATGGGTGAGCTTCACCTTGACATTATCGTTGACCGTATGAAGCGTGAATTTAACGTTGAAGCGAACATCGGTGCTCCTCAGGTTTCATATCGTGAAACGATTAGAAGTGCTGTAGAAGCTGACGGTAAATTTGTTCGTCAGTCTGGTGGTCGCGGTCAGTATGGTCACGTCGTATTCAAGATTTCTCCACGTGAACCTGGTAGTGGTTTCGAGTTTATCAACAGTATCGTTGGTGGTGCTGTACCTCGTGAGTACATCGGTGCGGTTGAGAAGGGTGCTAAGTCGCAGTTGGAAAACGGTGTTATCGCCGGATTCCCAATGGTTGACGTTAGTGTTGAGTTGATCGATGGTTCTTACCATGATGTTGACTCGAACGAAATGGCGTTCTCTGTTGCTGCCGGTATGGGTATCAAGAATGGTGTTGTGAAAGCAAACCCAGTTATTCTTGAGCCTATTATGTCGGTTGAAGTAACTACGCCAGAAGAGTACATGGGTGATATCATCGGTGACCTTAACCGTCGTCGTGGTATGGTATCGAGCATGGATGATATTCCAACCGGTAAGTCTATTAAGGCAGAGGTTCCATTGTCAGAAATGTTTGGTTATTCGAACCAGATGCGTTCATTGACACAGGGTCGTGCAAACTACAGCATGACATTCTTGAAGTACAATGACGCTCCGAAGAATATCCAGGATGAAATCATTGCAAGTGTCCAAAAAGGCTCTTAATTCTTTTAATTAAATTTATGGCCCTATTTTTATGTAGGGTCTTTGCTTAATAAGGTGTTTAAAATGGCAAAAGAAAAGTTTGAAAGAACGAAACCGCACGTAAACGTTGGAACTATCGGTCACGTTGACCATGGTAAGACAACTCTAACAGCGGCATTGACAATCGTACAAGGTAAGAAATTTGGTGGAGACGTAAAAGACTAC
>NZ_JBFHFC010000034.1:0-15220 GCF_041583835.1 Thiomicrorhabdus sp.
ATTACTTGCCCAGTTTTTCCATCAGGAAGTCGATGAAACCTTCCTGTGCGATGTCTTGCGATTTTTCGTCGCGACGGTTTTTGTATTCCAGCATGCCGTTGTCCAAGCCGCGCTCGCCGATGACGATGCGGTGTGGGATACCGATTAAGTCCATGTCGGAGAACATGACACCAGGACGTTCCGCTCGGTCGTCCAATAGCACTTCAACACCTTTCGCCAGTAATTCTTTGTAAAGCTGTTCGGCCACTTCGGCAACGCGCGGTGACTTATGCATTTGCATTGGAACGATACAAACCTGGAAAGGCGCGATGCTTTCCGGCCAGATGATTCCTTTGTCGTCGTAGTTCTGTTCGATGGCGGCGGCAACGACACGCGTGACACCGATTCCGTAACAGCCCATTTCCAGGATTTGAGAACGGCTGTTTTCGTTCTGTACGCTGGCGTTCAAGGCTTTTGAGTATTTGTTACCCAGCTGGAAGATGTGACCGACTTCGATACCGCGGCGGATTTCGATTTTACCGTTACCGCAAGGGCTTGGGTCACCTTTGACGACGTTACGGATGTCCGCTACCAAAGTTGGCGTAGCATCACGGTCCCAGTTAGCACCAGTGAAGTGGTAACCGTCTTCGTTGGCTCCGCAGACGAAGTCCGCCATGTTGGCCGCCGTACGGTCGACGATAACCGGAATATTTAGTCCGACCGGGCCGATGGAACCGGCGGAACAACCCGCAGCGGCTTTGATTTCTTCGTCGCTTGCCATTTCGAAAGGCTCCGCAACCAACTCCAACTTCATCGCTTTGATTTCATTCAGTTCGTGATCGCCACGGACGACCAAGGCGACAACCGGAGCGGCTTCGGTCGCACCTTTCACCAGGATGGTTTTGGCGACGACTTTCTTTTTCAGCTGAAGGAAGTCACAGACTTCTTCGATGGAGTGCTTATTCGGAGTTTCGACTTTGGTCAATTCAGCCGAAGGTGCTGGGCGTTCGCCGCGCGGTGCCAGAGCTTCCGCCAGTTCAACGTTGGCCGCGTAGTCGGAACAGGTTGAGAAAGCGATGTCGTCTTCACCGGAATCGGCCAGTACGTGGAACTCGTGCGAACCTTCACCACCGATGGAACCGGTGTCGGCCTGTACCGGACGGAAGTCCAAGCCTAGACGCGTAAAGATGCGGTTGTAGGCATCGTACATTTCGTCGTAGGTTTCCTGCAGACTGTCGTGATCCATGTGGAAAGAGTAGGCATCTTTCATGATGAATTCACGCGAACGCATTACACCGAAGCGCGGACGGATTTCGTCGCGGAATTTTGTTTGAATTTGGTAGAAGTTAGCCGGCAGTTGTTTGTAGCTGCGGATTTCACGGCGTACCAGATCGGTGATGATCTCTTCGTGCGTTGGACCCAGTGCGAAGTCGCGCTGGTGACGGTCTTTGAAACGCAACAGCTCCGGGCCGTAATCTTCGGCACGGCCGGACTCTTCCCATAGTTCAAGAGGCTGAACCACCGGCATCAACAATTCCTGCGCACCGGAGCGGTTCATTTCTTCGCGAATGATCGCCTCGACTTTTCTAAGTACGCGCACACCTAGCGGCAGCCAGTTGTATAGGCCACCTGCTAATGAGCGGATGATTCCGGCACGAATCATCAATTGATGACTGATGACGACCGCATCGGATGGGGTTTCACGGGTTGTAGATAGAAGTAAATTGGAGGTTTTCATTGCGAAGTTAATACCTTAAAAACTAAAAGAATAAATTTGCGCGTATTTTAACATGAGCGAAGGCGGCGGCGAGGAGATTGTTATGGAATCAGGCGACTCTATTCTTTATCCGGACCGCATTTATGTCCCTTCAACCTGATGAAAGCCTCAAATTCGTCAACGGGAATAGGGGGGGCACAGTAATAACCTTGGTAAGTGTGGCAACCGATTCTATCGAGGTAATCAATCTGCTGTTGGGTTTCGATACCTTCGGCAACGACATTCAGCTTTAAAGTCCGTGCCAGTTTAACGATGGTTTCGATAAAAATCGAACCGGTTTCGGTGTCATGATCGTTGAGAAAGGATTTGTCGATTTTAAGGGTGTCGATCGGTAGAGATTTGAGATAGGCCAGAGAAGAATAGCCGGTTCCGAAGTCATCCAGAGAAATTGAGACACCTAATGCACGTATTTTATTTAAGGTATCAAGGTTTTGTTGCGAGTTTTCCAGGAATACCGATTCAGTGATTTCGACGTCGAGTTTTTTAGGGTCGATTCCGGATTGTTTGAGAATACTTTCAAATTTGTCATCGAAGTGATCGTCTAAAAACTGTGTGGCCGAGAGATTGACCGATAATTGGATATCGGCGATTCCCGAGTTTTTCCATTCAATTTGCTGGCGGACTACTTCCTGTAAAATCCATTGTCCGAGCTCGACGATTAAGCCATTTTTTTCGGCGGCGGGAATGAAATCATTAGGCGGTATTAACCCTTTGGTCGGATGAATCCAGCGTATTAGAGCTTCCGCACCGACAACCTCCTCATGATTGGTTAACATTTTGGGTTGGTAGAATAGTTCAAATTCGTCATTTTTCAGTGCATTACGCATGCTATGTTCGAGTTCAATTTCTTTAAGAACCTGCTTGTGCAAAGCTTTAGTAAAGAATTTGAATTGATTTTTGCCAAGTTTTTTGGCTTCGTACATGGCGATATCCGCGCTTTTCATCAAGCCTGTAATATCTGAACCGTCTTGTGGATAAAATGCGACGCCGATACTGGCCGATACGCGAATGGGGTGCGATTCGATAATGTGCAATTCGCTGATGCGATCGATGATGCGCTGAATGATATGGGTCAGTTCGAAGTTGCTTTTGTAGTGACTTAGAACAATCACGAATTCATCGCCGCCGACTCGGGCAATGATGTCGTATTCTCTTAAAACATGACGAATCAAATCGGCGACGTTTTTCAACAGTTCGTCCCCGATGTCGTGCCCCAGAGAGTCGTTGACGGTCTTGAAGTTGTCCAGATCGACAAATACGACCGCAAATTCTGAATTATCCCTGGAGGCTTCGGAAATTAACCAGCTTAAACGTTCGTTTAATTGGCTGCGGTTTGCTAAACCGCTGAGGCTATCGGTTCTGGCCAGTCTATATAGTTCGTGTTTTTCATGTTCGAGACGATCGAAAGTTTGTTCCATCGAGGCGCGTACATATTCGAGCTCTTTGAGCTTGAATGGTTTGGGCGTCTTATTCTGATTGTAGGCGTAAAGGCGTAAGGACTCCAAGGGAGTCGTAATGTAGTTTCGTAGAATGAGCCATAATAGCCCCAATCCTAGCAATGGAATCAAGCCGAAAAACAGTAAGTAGGTGGATTGGTTTTCGGAAAAATAGTTGTTGATGTATTTATGGTCGACATAGATGAACAGACTTAATTTAACGGGTTGATCCTGGATGAAGTAGTCGATGGTTGATTCAAAAACCTGCAATTTGAGCAACTTGGACGTCGAGATGTTTTTAAAAGACGATACGATGCTGTGGTTAGGCGGAATGGTATTAATCGACGCATCGGTTCCGATGAGGATTTTATTGCCGTATCCAATCGACATTTGAGAAATGAGCGGACTGCCGGCTACTTTTCGGTTTAAAAATGATTTGAATGTACGGATGGTTCTAATGCTCGTCATTTCTGTGGAAATGATATAGGAAGTTTCGGCAATGTCATGCTGGATGCTGTCAATGATCAGGTCGGTTTTTTGCTGTTGGTCGTTTAGGAAATAGTAAAAAAAGACCGAGTAAAACATGGTGATGATGGCTAGGATTGCCGTTATGACAAAGTGATGAATCGAAAGCATTTACAAAAGGTCTCGGATTGGAAACTGGGCTTGATTCAGTCGTTCAATCAGTTGGGGGGATAGCGATTGGTTGATCCATACAATGTCTTGTAATCCGGATTGGAATTCTTCGAAACTACTGTTTTCCAAATAGGGATTGACCTTGTCGTAAAACAGTTTTGGATCGTTTTGTAAATCTTGAATGGCGCGATCAATCAAGATTTTAAGTCTCTTGAACTGCTCCTGGTGTAGGCTGAAGCTTTCCTTATTGGTATAGAGAGCATCCAGAACCAGTAGATTCAATCCGTCACGGGTTGATGCCAAGGTCGTGAATCCATGTTTTTCCAAACTGTAGTTGTAAGGAATATAGGTGACCGCAATCTTCGGTTCATGATTCGGGGCTTCGGCAATGGCGGATACGATTTTAAGCTGGTCTTTGTTGATGAAGTTAAAGGTTTTATCTTCCAGCTTGTTTTGTTTGATAAAGTCTTTAAAAACCACATAGTTGATAGAGTTGATTTCCAGGTAGACATTGATCGGCGATGTCGCGCTTTTTAGGGATTCGACAGATTGATTGCCCATGACCATATCACCGCCGTTGGAACGATCGAACATCATGATCGGCATGAGTGTATTGTCTTTTTGATAGGCTTGGGAAAATTCGTACTGAGTGCCGGTAAATGCGTCTTTGTTGGAAGATTTGTATATGTGTAGACTTTCGCCTAAAGACACGACTGTAGAGAGTTCGATATTGAGCGGTTCAAGCCATCCGCTTGCTTTGGCGTAAAACAACGGCGAATAGCCAATCCAAGAGTTGGCGACGATTTTAAGCGGCTTATCTTCTTTACTGCTGCAAGAAGATAAGCCGATTACGGTCAAGGCAAAGAGAAATAGAATTTTTATTGTTTTCATAGCATTTAAACGCTTCGTTACTTATTTTTAACCGATTGATTTCAATCGTTAAAACTGCTTATCCAATATCAATACTTATACTCGAATTGATATTAACTGTATCACATAATTTGCATTTAAGACTACGATTGAATGCATCTTGCAGTGATTTAACTCTGCGTTTGTGTCACGGAGGTCATCGGACCGCCCGGAGCTTGATTAACGGGCATTAATTCGATGCGGTTAATGTTGACGTGTGCCGGTTGGGCCAAAATCCAGCGTACCGATTCGGCGACATCGGACGATTTCAAAGGTTGTAAACCTTGATAGACGTTTTCAGCTTTGGTTTCGTCTCCTTTAAAACGAACCAGTGAAAATTCGCTTTCATTGAGTAACCCCGGTTCGACATTGGTGACGCGAACCGCCGTGCCCAACAGGTCACTGCGAAGGTTAATCGAAAACTGTTCGACGAACGCCTTGGTTGCGCCGTAAACGTTGGCGCCCTTGTAGTGGTAAGTGCCGGCTATGGAGCCGATATTGATGATATGCCCGTGATTGCGTTTGACCATGTCCGGTAACAAGCGGCGAGTTAGGTAAGCAAGGGAAAGGCAGTTGGTTTCGATCATGGTCTGCCAGTCGTTCCAATCGGTTTCGTGCGCCGGATTCAGTCCTAAGGCAAGCCCGGCATTATTAATTAAGACGTCAATCGTACGAAAGTCTTCCGGCAACTCGTCCAGTGCATTCGACAGCGTCTGGTGGTCGTTGATATCGCAGGCGATGACGTAGCATTCAGTTTGGTTTTGCAGTTGTTTTTTCAGTTGCTGTAAACGTTCTTCTCTTCTCGCCAAAAGAATCAGTCCGACTCCTTGTTTCGCCAAAGTTTCGGCAATGGCCTTGCCGATTCCCGAAGAAGCACCAGTGATCATTGCAACGTGATAGTTCATTTGAAAGCTCTTAATTCGTTTGTTTAAGTGGTTTTATTGTAGACGTTTTTGAGTTTAAGTGAGGCGGGAATGGAGACATAAAAAAAGCCTCCGAAGAGGCTTTATTAGGAAGTTGAATTAAAAAAGAAGTTCTTTCTTTAAGTCTGACTCAGACTAACCAAGAGTAGTAGTTTTAAAGCTTAGAACTTGAAGCCTTTCAAAATGTTGGTTTTAAGTTCGTCTTCCAATTTCTTTTTCACTTCTTCTTTTTTGTCTTCAATCTGCTTTTCGACTTCTTGTTTGGCTTTTTGCTCGAGAAGCGATTCTAAATCGAGAGAAACCTTCGGGCCGGTGAGGGCGCCTTTGAGCTTGACCGGAATCGTCAGTCCGTTAAGTTCTTTAAGGTCTTCTCCGCCTTGACCTTTATCGCTGGCGACGATTTTGGTTTTCACCAGATAATCCATATTTTCTTTCACCAAATCGACGGTTCCCAGACCGGAGATACGCATGTAAGGGGCCTGAGCCAGTAGTTTTTTAGTATCGACCACTCCATTGGTAATTGCGACTTCACTGATCAGTGAACTGAAATCGGTTTTCAGCTCCTCGGTCGGACCGGCCGCTTTTTCTCCGGCAATTTTAGCTTTGGCCTGACGAATCGATTGAGCCAGATTAAAGCCTTTCACCGCACCGTCTTTAAGGTCGACGGCCGCCGTACCGTTAAGGTTCTGTTTGAATTCAGACAGACGCGAGCCGGCCGTAGTGATGTCGGCGTTGACCGCACCGGTACCGCTCAAGCGGTCGTTGTCGGTGAAGGCCAGTAATACGTCGCCTACCGGTACATTTTTGGCGTTGGTTTTAAAACTGTATTTAGGTTGTTTGCCACGTACGTCCAAAGCGGCCGACGCGAGCAGTTGGGTTTTGAAAATATCCATTTTCAGTGGGTTTAGGTTGATTAACCCGTTTTTACCCTTAACCGTCGCAACAATGTTTTTAGGATTGAGTTTATCGTATGTGACGTTGGCGGCTTTAACGGTTCCGTCGATCGTTAAACTTTTGATTAATTCGGTCGGTAATTCGACTGCGAAATCTTCCACGGGTTGTTTGCTTTGTTTGTCTTTCTCCGATTCGATCGGTTTTGGCGGCAGATAACGATTCAAGTTGATTTGATCCAAAGCCAGATTGAATCCGATATCGGGTTTTTCAAAGTTTTTGAATGATGCATTTCCTTTGAGCTGCGTATCGTCTAACTTGATTAGAATCGTTTTGGCGTTGACCGCCTGGGTTTTGCTGTCGAAATCAACGGCTAAGTCGGCGGATGCTTTGGTTAACGTGGTTTTATCCGACATATTGTCGACCGCGGCGATTTGTAAGCCCAATTGTTTGATCAACTGACGCAGGTTGGTTTCGTTTAAGGTGAGTTTCGAACTGATTTTAGGTTGTTCTTTAAGCTGCGAGACGTTGACTTGACCGTTGGCCGATAAATCCAGGGCTTTCAGTTTGATATCGTTTAAGGCCGCGGTTTGTGTCTGAAGGTTCAGTGCAGGTTGCGTGCTTAAGGATACGTGGGTTTTGCCGTTTGGCAAGCTGTCCCCCGTTAGGTCTCCTTGCAGAGCAAGCAGACCGGATTTAAGGGTCTGTTTTTCCATCGAGAATTCTGGCGAGTTAAGGCTTAAGTCACCTTTCGCGGTTTTAAGCGCAAAACCTTCGGCACCTTCCATGTCATAGGTCAGTTTAACCGTGCCTGCACCGAATACCTGCTGTTTGACGTCTGTTTTGACATCGGCAATGACTAATTCTCCTTCCAGGTTTTTAGCCGGGAAATCCTGCCCGCCTTTGACGGCGTAGTTCAGCGTTAAACTCGGTAAATCGATTTGTTGGTTTTCCATTGCCAGTTTCAGAGAAGGTAACTTTAGCTCGGTAATGAGGTTTTGGATTGGGAAATCCTTACCTTGAAGTTCATTGCGCTGTTTCAGATCCTTGATTTCTAACTGGCCGTCGCTATTGAATTTAATTGCGGCCGTTAAAGTGGTCTGTGTCGTGATGTCGGGATTGGTAATCTTGGTGTTGGCTTCAAGATTGATGTCGAAGAATTCCCCGAAAGTAATTGCACCCGAAGTCAGGTTAAAAGGAGCCAATTCGACCGTCTGTTGGTTAAGTTGGTCGCGCCATTGAATTTGGCTGTCTTGAATGTCCAACCCTCCGAAACTGAGCGCGGCTAATTTGCTTGCTGCGTCTTCGTCTTTGATGTCATGGTCTTTAATATCCGTTTCTTCGCTTTTTTTAATAAGGTCGTCCCAGTTGGTAACACCTTGGGCGTTGCGTTGTAAGTCGAGCCTTAAACCGTGTAGCGTTAAGGTATCGATTTCCAGTTGGCTTTTCAGTAGCGGTAGAATCGCCACGCCGATATTGACCTGTTTTACGGATGCAAACGGCGTGTCGCCGAAGCCTTTGGCGTTACTCATTTGAGCGTTTTCCAAGCTTAACCCAAGATGCGGAAAGAACGAGAGGTTCATTTCGCCGATAGTAAGATCGCGTCCTGTCTGTTCGCTGACGAATTGGGTAATCTCTTCGCGGTGTTCGTTAGGATCGACCGTCGCGATAATAATGCCGATTGCGATGATGATTAAGCCGATGATGGCGACGAATCCAATCAGAATTTTCTTTATTATGCTCATGACTGATCTCCTGGTTTTTCACTGCTTTGTAGAAGGCGGCTCTGACAGTCTAACTTTCAAAAGCCGTAACGGAAATTGTTTTAATCATAAATGACGAATAGGCGAAAATACTAGTCTTTTTTGGTTTGATTTCAGCGCTATTCGGATTTAGTGGGGCTTTAAGAGGTTGTCGAGTTGTCTTTGATGGTAGCGACTTAGGACGCTTAAAGAGACAACGGCGCCGACCAATGCCCAGAACATATCTGACTGGGTATCCCATTCGTAACCTTGGGTACCTAAAAAAGCTTCTGCCGCTTCGTTCGAGATCAGTGCGGTCGCCCATTCGATCAACTCGTAACTGGCGCTGACTGCGAGAACGAAACAGACGATGAAAAAGTTTTGCCAGGCGAGCCGGTTGAAGACGTCAAAGCGAATCAAAATCTCGCGTGCGACGATGGCGGGACCGAACCCTTGCATAAAATGGCCGAGCTTGTCGTAATCGTTGCGAGCGGAACCGATCCAGTTTTGAATGTCCGTGAAAAGCGGCACTTCTGCATAGGTGTAGTGTGCGCCGACGAATAGTATGATGGAATGCAACAGGATGAGTTGATAGACCAGCGGCGTTAACGGGAAACGTCGATAGGTGAGAATAATGATTAAGAGTGCGATTAGAGCTGGAAAGGCCTCTAAAACCCAGGTTATGCCGTCCTTAGGTGCGATCGCGGACCAAGTGAGTACACTTATGAAAATCAACAGCCAGAGTGCTTTTTTTATTTCCATTGCTTAACAACCTTATAAAGGACTGATGGGTTAAGTAGAGTTAAGTGAACAAGTTCGTCACTTCAAACAGGACTAAACCGCTACTGCTCAAAAAGCCTAACAACGGTACCCAGCGGGGCACCGATAGATTACCGTAAGGCGCGGGTTGATGTTTTTTGATGCGCCATAGCGATAAGTTAACGATTGAAAAAACCATTAGCATAATAATTGACGTGGCTTGTGCAAGCGAGGAAAGTTCGCCGATTAATGCGAGTATCAGCACGATCAAGCTTGCCGTCAAGGTTGAATTGACCGGAGTGTGGGTTTTGGGGTGAACATGGCAGAAAGGTTTCGGCAGCAATCCGCGACAACTCAAGCCGTAAAGTACTCGAGATCCCATTATGACTTGAATCAGTGCACCGTTGATAATCGCGAACATGCCGATGAAAGTGATTAGGGTGGCGCTGTTGCCGGTATTGTGTTCATACAGGAGAGCCATCGGCGCTTGGCTTTTTGCCAGTTCTTCCGGAGGAAAAGACAATAAAGCGATGATCATGACACCGATGTAGATCAAGGTGGTGATGGTCAATGTGAGAAGAATGGCGAGCGGCAGGGTGCGGCTGACATTTTTAACCTCTTCGGCGACGTCAACCATGTCTTCAAAGCCGATAAATGCAAAAAACGCTAACAGCACACCGGAATAGATTAATGAAACCGATGTGAAGTTGAGATCGGGAATAAAGAGCGGGCCGATTTCAGTTAGGTTATCGAGATTGGGTAATCCTGTGTAAATAATGAGAAGTAAACCGCCGACTTCTATCAGGGTGATTATACTGGCGATAAACACCGATTCCGCAATTCCCCAGGCGGCCAGGGCGCCGATAATCAATACCAGTAAGACGATACTGACGGTTGGTTGAATATGAATCAATTGTGAAAAATAGCCGATAAAGCCGTTAACCAGCGCGGAGGCGGAAACCAGCCCCGCGAGGACGACCAGAAGACCGATCAGGGTGGAGAGGCGGTCGGAGTCGAATCCTTGCTTAACGTAAAGTGCCGCTCCGGCGGCTTGCGGATAACGTCCCGACAGTTCGGCGAATGACATGGCGGTCATGCCCGCCAGTATCGCGGCGACCAAAAACGCAGCCGGCGCCAGATACCCCGAGATTCCCGCGAGTTCGCCGACTAAGGCGTAGATACCGGCACCGATTGTCGTACCTAATCCATAGAGCACCATTTGCGGTAGTGAGAGTGTTCGGTTGAGTTTAGATTCCACGTTTCTTTTATATTCGATTAGATTGATCTGTTAATGGGTTGATGCCGCTATGACCATAATATATATAGGTTTTAAAAGTGTAAACGATCTGTCATTTTACGGGGTGGTTTTTGAGTGGCGATTGAAAATCGAATAGGATTTTATAAGTTAGGGCTATAAGGTATTTTTATTACACTTAATAAAAATAAGGGTTGTATATTTTCAGATTTCGCTCCAAACTGAAACAAACCTATGCAGCGCCGTTTACTTGGCCGGTGACGGAAATGGGGGAGTACTATGGAACCATTCGATGATTATAAAACGCTTGTTGATCAAAGTGTTATTACGTCATCTACCGATTTACACGGTACGATTTTATATGCAAGTCAGGCATTTTGCAGGATCAGTGGCTATAGCAAACAGGAACTTGTCGGTCAGAGTCATAATATTGTGCGTCATCCCGATATGCCATCCTCTATTTATCGGGATTTATGGAAAACCATCGGTCGAGGCGAAATTTGGCGTGGTGAATTAAAAAATCGCCACAAAAGCGGCAGACATTATTGGGTGGAAGTGGAAATTTTTCCAAACTATGACTTGGATGGTCAAAAGATCGGCTACACCGCGATAAGGCACGATATTACCGATCGCAAGCGGGTCGAGACCTTAAGCGATACCGTCGAACAAAGTGAAAGGAAGTTGAGCGAGTATCTGGATATTATCGACGAGAACGTCATCACTTCTTCAACGGATAGATATGGAACCATTACCTCTGTAAGTAAAGCTTTCTGCCAAATCAGCGGATTTGATCGTGAGGAGTTGATTGGTCGGAATCATAATGTGGTTCGTCATCCCGATATGCCGAAATCGCTCTATAAAGAATTATGGGATACCCTTTTACAAGGCAAAGTTTGGCGCGGTGAAATAAAAAACCGTAAGAAAAACGATGGTTTTTATTGGGTGGACGTCACCATCAAACCGGAACATGACCAAAATGGAAATGTTTCTGGTTACTTTGCGGTTCGGCATGATATTACTGACAGAAAGAAAATCGAACAGTTAATTATTACCGATGAACTGACGGGCGTTTATAACCGCCGTTATTACAATCAAGTTTTGATGGGCGAGGTTAATCGAGCCAAACGTAACGATGCCTGGTTAGGCTTTTTGATGTTGGATGCAGATAATTTTAAGCAATATAACGATGGTTACGGCCATTTGGCCGGAGATAAAGCGTTACAAGCCATTGCGTCAACACTGAAGCAGGTTTTTCAGCGTAATGGTGACTATGTGTTTCGCTTGGGGGGGGAGGAATTCGGGATTTTGTATTCTTATGATACTCCCGAGGAATTTCTTTCTCATGCTGAAAAGGCACGAAAAGCGGTGTTCGATATGGCGATTGAACATAAAGAAAATGCACCGCATGATTGTGTGACCGTATCGGCCGGATTTCAGTTGATTGATCCGGCTAAGGTTTATAATGCGGATGCTATTTTAAAAGGGGCGGACCATGCTCTGTATCAAGCCAAAGAAAAAGGCCGTAATCGTATTGAAGTGAGTGGAATTTAGTGTTGACCGACTTATTTTTGGGCAAACTTATTTTCGGATAGAAACCTGAGTACACATTATTAATATTCGGCCATTTTTCAATAGATAAACCGATTTGTTATTCAACCTTATTACACTGCCTTAAGCGGGGCGAACTTTCCAATTGTCTTAAGGTTAAGGCGAATAGCCGCTTTCTTTTCTTTATTCCTCCTTATTATTCGCCGGATGCTTGCATCCTGAGCGGCTTTTCGTATGATGATAACGGTTTAGTCAATTACCCGATCGTCTCATTCAGCCCTAATTTATGGAGTAAAGCATGGATATTTCGCAAAGCCAAAATTGGACACAGCGTTATACCGATTTTTTAAAGCAGCAAGATTCAAGGGCGGCACGAATCGTTTACCAGCGCGATCGCGCGCGCGTCATTCATTCAGCTTCATTTCGTCGTTTACAGGCTAAAACCCAAATTTTCGGTTTGAGCGAATCCGACTTTTATCGCACTCGTCTTACGCATTCCATGGAAGTGGCGCAAATCGGTTCCGGTTTGGTGGAGCAGTTAATAACCGTCGGTACGGAGGGCGTTGCTCAAGAAGCGGATTATATTAAGTGGTTGCCGTCGGTCTATTTGATTGAAGCGATTTGTTTGGCGCACGATCTTGGGCATCCTCCGTACGGGCATGGCGGCGAGGTGGCACTGAACTATATGATGCGTCATTTCGGCGGCTTTGAAGGTAATGCGCAAACGTTGCGGATTTTGGCGAAATTGGGTGAATATACCCCGGAAAACGATTTGGATTTGTCGAGACGGACAACGTTGGGCGTCATGAAGTATCCCGCTTTATACAATGAGGTGATTAACAGCAATGCCGATTATCAGCATCAATTGCTGGAGCCGGAAGTATCCGATTTCAGAACCTTGCAGATGAATCGCTGGAATCCGCCGAAGAGTTTGTATCGTGAAGAGAAAGCGGTGTTTGATTGGGTGTTGGCGCCGTTTTCCGATTCCGACCGTACTCTGTTTACACAGCTTTCCATGTGTGAAGGGGCGTGTCATAACCGCACTAAATACAAAGCATTGGATACCACGATTATGGAATTGGCCGATGATATCGCCTATGGTATTCACGATCTTGAAGATGCGGTCGCGATGAAAATGGTTTCGCGTGATCTGTGGCAGGCGGAAGTCATGGAAGATCCGGTTTTCAAACAGTATGCACTGTGGGATGAAGAAATGACGGATCGTTTATTTTGCGGTTCATCTCGTGCCCGTAAGCACGCCATTAGTAAAATGGTCGGCATTATGGTGGAAAGCATTTACATGGACGAGAACCAGGATTTCGAACATCCGTTATTGCGTTACCAGGCGAAACTGGCGGAAGATAAAGCGGCGGTACTGGAGTTGTTGAAAGCGTTTGTGTTTAAAAACGTTATTACCATTCCGGAAGTGAAAGGGATGGAGTATAAGGGGCAGTTGATTGTGCTTGAGTTATTCAAGTCGTTACGGGCCAATCCGAGCACTTTGTTACCTTCAAGTTCATATATTAAGTATCAAGCTGCGGAGAGTGAACAAGCGCAGCAGCGAGTCATCTCCGATTACATCTCCGGTATGACCAATACTTACGCATCTCGTTTGTACGCGAAGTTCTTCACGCCGACGCAAGGTTCGGTGTTTGACGTCTTATAGGGTTTTATAAAGGATTTTATAAAAATCTTCTCGCAACGTTAGACGCAATCGCAGGAGTCAGGATTTGGGAAGATAGTATTTCGGTGCTTTGAACGGTTGCGGATTTGTCTTCATGGATGGTTCGATTTCTGAAGATCGGACGGTTTTATCGGTTTTGAATTGTGCTTTTCTGGAATTGATGGCATTCAGAGCCCATTCAATATGTTCGTCGACCAGATCGTTAACGCAACCGAGTTCCGGTTGCAAAGCTTTTTCCGCCGCTTCCAGTTTTTCTAAAGTCCCCGTTATGTTTCCAAGCGCAATGGCAAGGTTTCGTTTCCACTGAGGGTAGCCGATTCGTCGGATGGGCGATCCTTCGAAATTTTTTAAAAACTGCGTTTCATTCCATTTCCAGAGTTCGAATAAATTGGCCGAATCCAATTGTTGTTTGGATTGAAAAGCAGTTTCTTGAGTGGGGGCGGTGAACTTATTCCATGGACAGACCAGTTGGCAATCGTCACAGCCGTATATACGGTTGCCCATTTTGCTTCTAAGTTCCAAAGGAATTGATCCGGCATATTCAATGGTTAAATAAGAGATGCATTTACGGGCGTCGACGACGGCGTTATCGATAATGGCACCGGTCGGACATTCGTCGATACAGGCAGTGCATGGGCCGCAACCTTGTTTCTCAAATGCTTTATCGGGTTGTAGCGGCAGGTTGGTGTAAAGTTCACCGAGAAAGAACCACGAGCCGGCGCGGGGGTGGATAATCAGGCTGTTTTTACCGATAAATCCCAAGCCGGCTTTTTGCGCCAAAGGGCGTTCGAGTACGGGGGCGCTGTCGCAAAAAGCACGATATCTAAAATCGGGTATTTCTTGACTGATTTTTTCCGCCAACTGTTGTAAACGTTTACGGACCAGCTTGTGATAATCTTTGCCGAGCGCGTAGCGCGAAATATAGGCCTGTTCGGGATCATGAAGCTGTTCAAACGGCGAGCGGGCATTTAAATCCAGATAGTTTAGGCGGACACTGATAACAGACAGGGTTCCCGGTTCCAGTTCTGCGGGACGGGTACGCTTGTTGCCGTGGCGTGCCATGTACTCCATTTCGCCATGAAAGTTCTCACCTATCCAGTTAAAATAATGCGTTTCGTATTCGGAAAGGTCCGTCTCCGAGATGCCGACATCGGCAAAGCCCAATTCAAAGCCCCATTGCTTGATTTTTTGGGTTAAAGGAATTGGTTTTGATGAGTAAGGTTGCATATGACAAATTCTAAGACAGTTTTCGATAAACAGGTAATTTTTTTGGCGGATGAAGCTTCTACCGCCGAGTTTGCGGGAAAGGTCGCACAGGCCTGTGATGCACTTTCCCTCTATGAAAACGGGTTGATGGTATACCTGAATGGGGATCTTGGAGCGGGCAAATCTTTTTTCTCTCGTGCCTTCATTCAGCACTTTTTACCCGGGCAAAAAGTCAAAAGTCCGACCTACACTATCGTCGAAAGTTATAATTTTTGTAAATTTACGATACATCATCTTGATTTATATAGACTTTGCGATCCGGAAGAGTTAGAGTATTTAGCAATTAGGGATTTATTATCAAAATCTTACGTCGCTTTGGTGGAGTGGCCGCAAAAAGGCGGTGGAATTTTGCCGCCAGCGGATTTCGAAATTACCCTAAAGCATCAACGGCAGGGCAGACAGCTTGAAATGCAGG
>NZ_JBFHFC010000035.1:0-13691 GCF_041583835.1 Thiomicrorhabdus sp.
CCTCGCTTGTCGACATACAACTTTTCCATTGCCAAACCCGGCAAAGTGGTGACAGGAATCGATAACTTAGAAACCTCTAACGATAAGTTCTCCATAATCAGGGTATCTACATTGATATCTCCCTCGATATTTTCAAGCGACAACTCCACCGAAGCCTCAAACAGCTGAGCGACATTCTCGTTCTTAAGAATGGCATGGATCATTTTCTTAAACGGTTCGATATTAAATTTTTGAGTTGTAAAGTGTAGATTTCTATTCGATGACAACGATAACTCAATCGGAGCGACGGTTTCGATATACTGATTATCCAACTGCACCCGGCTAGCTGAAAACAACCAATCACTTCCTTCCTGACTGTAGATCTGAGATTGGTTCTTCCACTCTAAATTGACGCCCAAAGTTTTAGGCAACGCCTCTTCATTATCCGGCCAGCCCAATGCCTGTGCATACAGATCAATATTTAAATCCGACAGCAAGGCTTTAGAAAGTTTCCCTTTAACCTCAACGGTTAATTCACCGTCGGGCAAAACCTGGTGCCATTTATCCGGTAATAAATTCGCTAAATTTTTGAGACCCAACGGTTGAAAAGAGGTAAGCGAAAATTGTCCCTGCTCAACCCCCCCCCATACATTAGGAAGAAACGACCCCTTGAACTGAAACAACTCATTTTTTAAATAAGAACCGTAAGAAAGACTTAAATCCGCTGCCAATGTCCAGCTAGCACCCTTGAAGGCCTGAAAAGTTTGTACATTCAATGTCGTAGGCACACCGTTCTGAGGAACGGATAAAGTTAAATCGACAATATCGACACGTTTCCAAAGCCGACTGATATTGAGACGTCGAATAGATTGTTCGACGGACTGCATAGAAATTAATGTCGTTGCATCCACCTCTTTCGGCAAATCCGCTTTCGAGGAAAACTGCAACAAATTCAATCCGCGAATCTCTAGGAATTCACCCAAGCTCGCTCTAGGTATTAAAGGGGCAAACAAATTAAAATCAAACGACAAACGCTCAGCCTCAACCTCAAAGGCTTCATGCTCAATCAACAGATCTTCGGCACTCAGCGTCACCCCCGACCAGTTTTGCTCAATTTTCAGGTTCTGGAATTCAATTTGACTTTGGGTAACACTTTCCACCACCGCACCAAACTGCTCAGGCGCCAATTGCGCCCAAGTTATCAACACGCGCACCACCACCAAATACGTTACAAACAACGCAAACAAGATTAACAATAGTTGCCGGGTACGCTTGATCATGCCACACCAATTACCTTATCGAACATTACCGGATTACATCATCACAACATCGAATTGTTCTGCGGCATAAGTGCTTTCCGCCTGAAAACGAATACTTTTATCCAAAAACGCCTCCAGTTCCGCGACGCTGCTCGACTCTTCGTCCATAATTCTCGCCACCACACTCTCTGCCGCAATCACTCGATATTGCTTAGCATCAAAAGAGCGAGCCATACGGGTAATTTCTCTAAAAATTTCATAAGCGACAGTTTCCGCGGTCTTCACCGTTCCGCGCCCATTACACATAGGGCAAGGTTCACATAAAGTCCTTTCCAAACTTTCACGGGTTCGTTTCCGTGTCATCTCGACCAAACCTAGATTTGAGATATTACTAATCGAGGTTTTAACCCGATCCTTTGCCAATTCTTTTTCCAAGGCAGATAGAACATGCGCCTTATGCTCTTCGGCCTCCATGTCGATAAAATCCAGAATAATAATTCCGCCGAGGTTTCTCAATCGCAATTGACGTGCAATCGCCTGCGTCGCCTCCAAATTGGTACGATAAATCGTTTCTTCCAGATTTTTGTGCCCCACAAATGCACCGGTATTAACATCGATCGTCGCCATGGCCTCAGTCTGATCGATAATCAAATACCCACCGGACTTTAAGTTGACGCGCTTTTCCAAGGCACCTTGAATCTCTTGTTCAATATTATAAAGATCGAAAATAGGCCGTTCTCCGGTATATAAACCAACCCGGTCGCCCAACTCCATCACATAGGTATCGACAAACTGCTTCATTTTTTGCAGTGTTTCCGTAGAGTCGACCCGAATCTTCTCGATACGATCAATCGGGATGTCACGCATAATACGCAAATAAAGTGGCAAGTCTTCATAGATTATGCACGGCTTGCGGGCATTGCGCGCTTTCTCCTGCACATCTCGCCACAACCGCTGAAGAAAGATCATATCGGCACGCAACTCATGAAAATTAACGCCTTCGGCAACCGTCCTGACGATAAACCCACCTTCGGAATCTTTATATTCAGGAATCTGCTTCATCAAGTCACGCAAACGCTCGCGCTCTTCACTCTGTTCGATTTTCTGAGACACGCCCAAGGCACGCTCATTCGGCATATAAACCACCATCCGCGACGGAATCGTCACCTGCATGGTAATACGGGCGCCTTTCGTACCCAAAGGATCCTTAACTACTTGCACCATGATCTTCTGACCTGGGCGCAGTAATTTAGCAATATCCTCGCACTCTTCTTCATCATCATGACCGACACTTTTTTGACAAACGTCCGATACATGTAAAAAAGCGGCCCGCTCCAACCCAATATTGACAAAGGCGGCTTGCATGCCAGGCAAAACGCGATCGACTTTACCGATATAAAGATTACCGACCAATCCGCGCTTATTACTTCTTTCTACCCAGATTTCCTGCAAAACTCCGTTTTCCACCCACGCCACACGCGTTTCATTCGGAGTAACGTTAACTAAAACTTTTTCTTCATTATGCATCTTGAATGCCTTTAAACTTTTCTAGATAACCCGAGACCGTTAAGAGTTGATCCAACTCGAATAGCGGCAACCCCATTACCCCTGAATAACTACCTGAAATTTTCTCTATAAATCGTGCACCCAAACCTTGAATTGCATAACTGCCGGCTTTACCTTCCGGCTCACCGCTTTGCCAATAAGCATGAATTTCGTCTTCCGACAAATCCCTAAAAGACACTAACGTTTGATTCAAGGCTGAAAAAACTTCGCCGTCATAAACGACTGAAACCGAGGACAAAACCGTATGCGTTTTTCCGGCCAATAAACGTAACATTCGATGGGCATCCGCTTCGTTCTTAGGTTTACCGAAAACTTTGCCGTCTAGGACGACTGCAGTATCCCCGCCAATAACCCAAATCTTTTTACCCGCTACTTTATTGAAGCCAGAAAGCGCTTTTTCAATTGCAATTCGACGCACGTAAGACTCCGGACTTTCGTGCGGCAATGCCACCTCTTCCACCGGTGCATTGATCACTTCAAACTCTAAGTTCAATTGATGTAACAATTCCTGCCTACGCGGGGAACCCGATGCCAGATAAAGTAATTTGGCTTCATTCATCCGTGTTTTCATAAAATTCTGCTATTATTTAATCTTAATTATCTGCTCATTCTAACCCGTAAATACGTCGAATGGGCGTTTTAGAAAACGTTTTATAACAAAGCGAATTTATATGGACATCATTCTGCCAAATCACTCTCCCGAATTATTAGAATCCACATTTGACGCCGTATATCTATACGACCACCCGCTCTTTTCATTAATGGCAGAAAAAACTGTAATGCCGTGGTTTTTAGTTGTCCCCAAAAAACAACTGAATGCGAATGACGATTTAAATTACGTGCAACAACTCTACGGAGAAATCTATCGCCTGATCGGCTTCATTCAGCAGAATAACATCGGCCAACATTTCAATATCGCCAAAATTGGCAACAAGAATCCGAACCAGCATATTCATTTGATTTTTAGAGAAGAGAGTGACGAGGTGTGGCCGGATGCAGTCTGGTGTCATGAACCACTAACCGCTTCTGATGAAACGCCGGAACGTCTTAAAACCGCGCTAGCGCCTTTTTTTGAAAGTTAAGTAAACTTATTCGACAGATCGAATTCCACGTTACAGAACTCGATCGAAAACCTGGGCAATATGAAGAGTTGAATGTCGACCTAAGTCCTCTAACTGATGGCGGCAACTGGTGCCGGTAGCGACAATCAAATCCTCAGCCCGGGCTTTTTCAAGCGTCGGCAATAAAACCTGCCCGGCGATGGTTTTTGAGACTTCATAATGCTTGTAACCGAACTCGCCTGACATACCGCAACACCCGGACGGAATCATTTCAGCTTCCACTCCCGGTATCAACCCTAACGCCTTGGCGCTGTCGGCCGGTTTTGCCAATGCCTTTTGATGGCAGTGCACATGCAGCCAGACCTTATTTTTAAGTTCCTTCAACTCCGGAACAAGGGAACGTTCGGACAAATCAAGCATCAACTCCTCATAAGACTTAACCTGACTCAACAAGGCTTCACAACAGGCCTGCTGAGTTTCAGGAATGTCGTTTTTCAATAAGTCTTTCGCCTCATCTCGCCAAACCAGCAACTCAGAAGGCTCGATGCCAACAATATAATCACCAGGCTGCCAGTTGTTCAGCAATGACACCATTTTCTGAAGCGCCCGTTTTGCTTCAGGCAACAGCCCCTTGCTGATCAAAGCGCGCGGAGACGCCTGCAAAAACACCGGCTCCACGTGCAATCCCATTTTTTGCAGACTGTTTAAAACGGCTTGACCGACTTTCGGCTCCTGATACTGACTGAATAAGTCACACAATACCCAAACATTGGCTGATGTGGATTGTTTTTCTGAGGCCGGTTGCACACTCCACCAATCCATCAGACTTTGAGAATGCGCTTTCGGAAGACTTCTGCGCTTATCAATCCCAAATAATGCCTTTACTAAAGAATTGGATTGGACCGCATTAAAAACGCCCGGAAAGCTTTGCCCTAAACGCAACAGGCCTGCATAATGTTTCAACGCCCATGCGCTTGCATCCCAAGGGCTGCGGGTTTGATGCAACACTTCCGCTTTAAGACGCGCCATATCGACATTGGCCGGGCACTCGGTTTTGCAGCCTTTACACCCCAGACACAGCTCCAACGCATCCTGCAATTCAGAATCCCGCAAAGCCTTTCGCGGATCAGGTTCGGTCAACGCATATCTCAAAAGATTGCTTCGCCCGCGTGTTGAATAATTTTCTTCGCGCGTCGCCTGGTACGAAGGGCACATTACTCCACGCCCGGCCGATTTCCGGCAGGCGGCCGCACCGTTGCATTTTTCCACCGCATCCATTAAAGACAGATCTTTCGACCAATCAAATGCCGTGGACAACAACTCTTTAGGCTGGCGATCGGCGCGCAAATTTTCGGTGATAGCAGCGTCGCCAATGATGACTCCCGGATTAAGCAGGTTATGCGGATCAAACGCGCGCTTCACTTCCAACAGATAAGCATATACCTGCTCACCAACCTGCTCCTTCAAAAACGGGGCACGGATCCTTCCATCGCCGTGCTCGCCGGACAAAGCACCGCGATATTTCTTAACCAATTTAGAGTTACGCTCGGCAATCGTCCGAAACAACCGTTTGCCTTCTTCAGTCGCCAAATCCAGTTCCGGGCGGATATGAATCAACCCAACCGATGCATGACCGTAATAAACACACCCCACTTCCAACTCGGCCATCAACGCCTGGACATCCTGAAAGTAATCGAACAAGGAATGAACCGGAACGGCTGCGTCTTCAATCACAGCCACTGCCTTCTTACGGGTTACCTTACCCATAAGCATCCCTAGGCCTGCCTTGCGAACCTCCCATACTTTGGAAGAATCCTCTGGGTTGATAATCGACGCAGAATAGGCACCCTTCTCAAGCAACCAGGCCTGCAGGGATTTCAAACGGTTTTCGAGTTCCGCTTTTGATTCGTCAAACAGTTCAATAACGAGCACTGCCTGAGGGTCGCCATCAATCCAAAAACGGTTTTGCTGCTGCTGGCGATTGGCTTTGGTTCCATCCAGCGTCGGCTTATCGATCAACTCGATTGCAGCCGGTTCAAACTCCAACAATCTCGGCACGATCTTCATGGCACTTTCGACAGAACCGAAATGCGCACAAATCAATTGGCGATGCTTCGGCAACTCAACCAGATTCAGACAGGCCTGTTTGATGACAGCCAAGGTTCCTTCGCTACCACAGATCAATGGAGCCAGATTGAACGGTTTGCCTTTTGGATTGAATGGTTGATGGTGACGATAAATCTCATCCAACGCATAGCCTGTATTACGACGCTTGATGGATGGATGTGGGAAATGTTCCAGAATATCTTTGCCGTGGCGTTCCAGAAGATTGAACACGGTACGGTAAATATTACCTTCAAAGTCCTGTTGTTCGAGCTTATCCTGAAGCATGATTTCGGAGAGAGGCTCAAAGGTGGTTTGCGAACCGTCTGCCAGAATGACGTCGATGGACTTTACATGTTCTCGAGTAGTGCCGTAATAAACAGAGTAAGAACCGCAGGAGTTGTTACCGATCATGCCGCCAATCATGGCGCGATTAGAAGTTGAGGTATCCGGAGCAAAGCACAAACCGTCCGCTCGAACTAAATCATTTAAATCGTCCTGAATTACACCTGGCTCAACATCAATCTCTTTCTCTTCCGGACGGTAATCGATCACGCGCGTCAAATGCTTGGATACATCAATCAAGGTTCCGGAGCCGATCGCCTGCCCGCCCAAAGAAGTTCCGCCGGCGCGCAGGGTGATAGATTGACGACTCAGTAGCGAAGCTTTGACAACGTCAAGAAGAACATTCTGAGTCTCAGGCGTTACAGTTTGAAGAGCTTTAATCTCAAATATGGAAGCATCATTTGACACGTGCATTTCTATATCTCTTAACCATATTGTAAAAAATCATGAACTACACTTTTATGTACAAATAAACCATTTGACTCAATGCTTCATACCGAGGATTCCTGACCTCACGTAATTCCCAACGGCCCCGTCAAACCCAACAACATTGTAAAGTAGCTTAGATACAAATACTTCTTATTATAAGACCTATCATCCAAGTTAAGTTTCAGCTGATGCCAGACGATTAAGAAAGCGATCATAAAATTAAAAATCACCAACCCTATCCAACGGGAAAAATCGATACCAACTAAAAACAATGGAAAAATCGCCAATGGCGCAAGTAAAACGTATTTTAATTGTTTGTTCAAATCTCTATGTCTAAATGCAAACCAGATCAAAAGGAGATACGGCAACAAAATAAATAAATCCCTTAAAATTGAAGTCCATGTTTTAACGCGTCCATAACGCTCGAACGTAAAACCAATATTTTGAATAAGACTACTTGTCCATACGGCAACAGGAAACTCTTCGCTAGTAAAACCTGTTTTTGCAGTTAAATATTCTACCGTAAACAAATAATCAGCCTTACCAAAAGTCAATATACAAATCAGTGTCAATAACAACGAGCCGGCCAACAAGACGTACGCTACCTTAAGGTTCAATTCTTTAGAACGTAAGTACATAACGGCAAGAACCAACGGTAGACCGGTGAAAATATAAATTTCATGGATCAAAACCGCTGCCACAGATAGCGTTGGGATTAAAAACAAGATCCAATATTGAGACTTATATAGAACTATCCAGATTGAAAGCAACATCAAAAGAATATTAGTAGGATCTAACCTACCAAAATCATTCCCGAATTGCACTGCAGTCGCAGGTGAGAGTATAAATATCCCCATGAAAACCAAAGCCATTTTCTTCTGGTCGGGATAGGTAAACAAGGAATTCACAGCTTTCCAAACAACAACAAATACTGCGTTAATAATAAGATAACTGAATACGAAAACATTTACTTTATTAACTGTTATCCCAAACAAGTCAAAAACAGATGCGATCAACCCTCGTTTAAGAAATTCAAAATCATAACTAACAAAATACTGGGTAAGAATGTAATTTGTAATCGTTCGATCCCAGGTCAACTTCTCCGAGAAATAATCCGAAATCAATCCCGAACAAAGAATTAAATTGAATACCACAAAAAACAAAAAGAAATATCGCAATCCCAACTCAACTCACCCTGATACTTTTTTCACGCGACCATCTTCAGAACGATTGTTTGCCAAAGTTCGCGCACTTAAAAAGACGAATAATGTAATGAAAAAAATGTAAAAAATAACTCCAGTAGACAAATGAATCCAAGCCTCAGCCATCATGGAGATTGAAGAACTAATTACAAATAACAACCCAACCAGAGGCCAAGGGGAAAAGTCTCCACTCTGCTTCGATTCTTTCACTCCCCTACTAAAAAAGAAAAGCAAGTATCCAATCGTAATCAGTAAAGCCATGAGCCCAAGCACCCCTCTTGTAAACGCTTCTTCAATAAACTGATTATGCAGATGTCCAAAAGCCATCGAACCTTTACGCCCATAGACTTCTTCAATAATCGGCGCAGTCAAACGACGTTGTTCGGACATGGAGTTATCCTCCCCCACACCTGTCCATGGTTTTTCCAAAAAGCCCTGTATTCCAGCCTGAAATAGCACTAAACGCTTCCCTACACTGCCGGTTGAACCGGCACCTTCTGAATAATTATATAAATCCCCGGTCATTGCATCCCATCGCTTTTCAACTCGGTCACCGAAATAAAATAAAACCGAAGTAAAACAGACGATAAAGAATATCCAAAATGCGGCTACTTTCCTTAAATTCACAACCGAATTTCTTTTCAAATAAAGCCAGTAGAAAACACTCCATGCAATGAGAGCTTCCGGCAATCCAGCCCAAGCACTTCTGGTATCAGAAACCAACGAACCTATAAAAGAGATAAGAACCGTTACTATCAGAACGAATATGGTCCACGAACCTTTTTTGACAGCCCAAACAAATCCACCCAGCAAGATTACCGTAAATAAATTGCTGTATATACCGAAACGGAGAACAGTTGGGGTCGTCAGACCTCCGAAACGATATGTAAAAATCGCTGACCATTTGCCGACAAGATACAGTTCATACGCGATGACAAAAATCACGGAATAGGTAATAAAAATCAAACTCCACCAAACGACATCCTCAGAAGGTTTAAGTTGCCACCAAACAATCCAGACAAAAACCAATGCAACGATGGCGGATAATTTATGATCAATCAGATTGAAAGAAGACTCACCCAGCGGCAAATAAAAAACTACCGGAAAAATCCCTAATAATACAAATCCAAACACTAATACATAAAACCAATTTTTCGGTACAGAAAGCGCCTCACTAAAAGGCCTTCTAAAAGCTACAATCGAAATAATTGATAAGAGTAAAAAGGTGGTTTCAAGCGGTATCAACTTAGTTAAAACAAGAGTCCATCCAGCAACCGTTAGAATAAGGATTTTTAAATATTCTAATTTTCTCGATTCCAATAAAGTTGTATCCAACTTGCTCTCTTCCATTGTTTATAAGGTTTGTAAACCACATCGATAGGATCGGGCTTTCCATGAAAAATCACGATTTTCGCTCCCGCTGGCAAAACCGCTTCACCGATCGGCTTCAAGATACCTTTTTTCATAAGCACTTCACCCAGATGACCTAATAGCTTCCAGCCTTTAGCGCGACAATCTTTTTTATATGAGACGACCCAGTTTTCAGGATAAACTTCAACCGAAGGAATCACCAATCCTAACCAATCCTGATCGCCATGCATATTATGCATGATCCAGTCATGGTTATACTGAAAACCCTCCCAAACGTAATTCAAAGCCCCAATTTCAAAACGCACAACAGAACTATTGATAACATTCCATTTACTTCCCCCTTTATCCAAGATAGAGCAGGTAGCACCGGGTTTATAATCAAATAAATTATCCAACGATCCTGTAATCACTATATCCAAGTCAAGAAATAGCGCCGTACCTTCCAGACCATAAAAATCCTTTCGGTAAATAGAAAGCTTATGCCACCATCCCGTTAAAGTATCATCATAAAGAGGTAACACCTGAATCTCTTCTGAAAGTCCTTGGCTATCTTCTGTAATACAGTGGAATACAAAATCCCTATCTAAATTATGTTTAACCATGTGATAGAGTTTATTAACATCTTCAGCAGGGTATTTATTTCCCCATTTCAGACAAATGACATTAACTGGAGTCATATTATTTATTTGTCTCTCTTAGAAAAGATTCTTCGACTACTTTATCTGCCGGAGATTTTAGTAAAAAGTAAACCGTCACGAATAGAATGACAAAGGTTGGCAGTCCAATCAAATCCCTCAGCCATAAATATTCACCTTCCATCCTATGTGTTAACGGATAAACTAGGCCGGCCATTACCGCAAACCACAACCCTAACACCAAAATAGAATAAAACGCTTTAAGGTTAGGAGTCTCTTTTTTAAACTCCCACATACACCAGATCGCAAAAATAGCAAAATAAGTCAAATAGAATTGCTGCTGCCCGGCTTTGTAAAACAGCAATAGCATTGTAAATCCGGCCAAAAATGCAGTGTGCTGCTCAATCCTTCCATTCCAGAACAGCTTAAAAACATACCCAACCCCCAACAACACAAACAAGTTGGTTAGGCCAATAATAACTTGGGCCAAAAATTCACTCGGAAAATAAGCGCCATTTACAAATCTCATAATGGAAAAAAGTGCGGGATCTCTTCCATTTGCCTTACCGAAGGCATTTGCAAACGACCCTCCCCAAACCAGGTAAGTCACCAAGTACGTGAAAAACAATAGAAATAAAAATATTAGGGAAAATTTCAACAATTGCTGTTTATTTCGAGAAACATAAGGCAGTAAAAACAATGGATACAACTTTGTCAAAACCCCCAAAGCAATCACAACTATCCCGACAACCCGGTTTTTGTATTGTAGGATTAAGAACAAAGCGATAAAGACAAGCAATGCGACAAAGCTATCATTAAACCCATAAAAGGCCGTACTTAATATAAAGAAAGGGTTGAAGAACCAAAATATAAAAAATAACCACTTTTGAACAACCGATGCACGTGCATCCATTAAAAACACATACATCGAATAAAGCGCGATAAATAACCAGCTCGAAACAAACACTAACTTAGGAAGTTGATGATCAATTTGATATAACCAAGCAAATAAATTATAAACAGGCCCATAAGCATTGGCCGCTTCTATTTTTTTCCAAGGATCTCCTCCGGAAAGCACTAAGTCCCAGTGCCTAAAATAGAGTGCATAATCGTGCATTGGTTCAATCGTATAGCTAAACGCAATTAATCCGATGGAATAAACAATGGCAAACAGGAAAAACCAATACTTCTTATCGTAAAAAAACAAAATTATCTATCTCTTATTTATAAAACACGTTCAAGCATACAACTTAAACCACTCCACAAATCTCGAGATTCCAACCTCAATTTCTGTAGACGGTTTAAATCCGACATCCTGCATCAAATCACTCACATCGGCATAAGTCCGCGGCACATCTCCAGGCTGCATCGGCAGGTTATTGCGCACAGCCGTTTTACCCGTCGCGGATTCAATCGCATTGATAAAGCGTTCAAGGGTGATTGGCTGGTTATTACCGATGTTATAGATTTTGTAGGGAGCCTGAGCAGTAGTGATTTCCGTCTGCTGTGGCTTCGGAATGTGATCCATCACTCTAAGCACACCTTCGACGATATCATCGATATAGGTAAAATCGCGCTCCATCCGGCCATGATTGAAAACATCAATGGTCTCCCCGGCCAATATCTTCTTCGTGAACGAAAAATACGCCATGTCCGGGCGGCCCCACGGACCGTAAACGGTGAAAAAACGCAATCCAGTGGTCGGGATGTTATACAAATGACTGTACGTATGCGCCATCAGCTCGTTGGATTTTTTAGTCGCGGCATACAAAGAGATCGGAAAATCCACTCTGTCCTCGGTTGAAAAAGGAATTTTGCTGTTCATACCGTAAACTGAGCTGGAAGAAGCGTAAACCAAATGCGCCGTTTGCTGTTGACGACATCCTTCCAGAACATTTACGAATCCGACCAGATTTGAATCCACGTAAGCGTGAGGGTTTTCAATAGAGTAACGTACCCCCGCTTGTGCCGCTAAATGAATCACTCGATCAAATACATGACTCTTAAATAGGTCGGCCATCGCTTTTCGATCCGAAATATCCATCGTTATAAACTGATATTGATCACCGTAACCATTCTCTTCGCAGAATCGATTTAAAAAATCCAACCGCCCTTGCTTTAAACTCACATCATAATAATCATTAAGATTATCGATTCCGACTACTTGATGGCCTTGTTTCAATAAGGCTTGAGTTGTAAAAAAACCAATAAACCCGGCAGAACCGGTTACGAGTACTTTCATCTAATCATTTCCAAATAAATCACGCGTATACACTTTCTGCTCAACATCTCTAATTTCGTCAGTCATCCGATTGGCAATAATTACATCTGCCATTGCTTTGAACTCCTGCAAATCTTTCGTAACCTTAGAATTAAAGAACTCATCTTCTTCCAAAACCGGCTCATAAACAACCACATTAATTCCCTTGGCTTTAATGCGCTTCATCACACCCTGAATTGCAGAAGCCCTAAAATTATCGGATCCTTGCTTCATCACTAAACGATAAATTCCAACCACCTTAGGATTACGCTTAATCACCGAATCCGCTATAAAATCCTTACGTGTGGTATTGGCATCGACAATGGCACGAATCAAGTTATTAGGGACTTCTTGATAATTTGCCAATAACTGTTTGGTGTCTTTTGGCAGGCAATATCCCCCATATCCAAAAGAAGGGTTGTTGTAATGATCGCCGATTCGCGGATCTAGCCCGACCCCCTCAATGACCTGCCGCGTACTTAAACCATGGGTTTCACAGTAGGTATCCAGTTCATTAAAATAGGCAACACGCATTGCTAAATACGTATTAGAGAACAGCTTCACCGCTTCCGCTTCGGTTGCGTCGGTAAACAATACCGGAATGTCTTCCTGCTTTTTATAAGCCCCTTCCAGCAAGAGGTCGGCGAATACTTTTGCCCTTTCAGACTTTTCTCCCACGATGATTCGTGATGGATACAAGTTATCGTATAACGCCTTACCTTCTCTCAAGAATTCCGGAGAAAACATCAAGTTTTCGCAGCCCAACTCCTGCTTGATTCTATCGGTATAGCCCACAGGAATGGTGGATTTAATAACCATTACCGCTTCTGGATTAATCGCCATCACATCTTTGATCACGGCCTCAACCGATCGGGTATTGAATGTATTCGTTTCCGTATCGTAATCGGTCGGAGTAGCAATCACCACATAATCGGCTTTCTGGTAGGCGACTTCTTTATCCAGTGTGGCGGTAAAATTCAGAGGTTTATTTGCCAAAAAGTCTTCGATCTCGGTATCGACAATCGGCGAACGCTTATTGTTTAAGAGATCGATTTTTTCAGGAACGATGTCCAACGCAACCACTTCATGCTTTTGGGCAAGTAACATCGCTATCGAAAGTCCCACATACCCTGTTCCGGCAACCGCTATTTTCATGAAACCACCTTAGTGACAAAAATTTATCGAGATTCTACTACAAATTAAAATGACTATAGACATACAACTCAACCGTTCACCAGCTCGCTATAGTCCGATAATAATTGAATCTGCATCGCTTGAATCAAAGGAATAAAGTCCCGTTGAAAACCTTCGTTTTCATCTAATACCGCTTTAACGCCAATATCCGGACGTAGCCATTTTGTCGTCAACAATGCGCTACCGACATCTCCGATAACCTCACAGTAAGAACTCAGCATCGGCAGATAAAACTCAAATGCCATCTGGGTAGACAGAACCTCGGAGGCTCCATATTCCTTCAAGCC
>NZ_JBFHFC010000036.1:0-12784 GCF_041583835.1 Thiomicrorhabdus sp.
CCCCCTTTCAGCATAGAAGAACAGAACCATCACACCAGCCCGAGTATCGGTGTGGAAATCATCCACTGCAAACACAACCACTCGGATGAAGTGTTAATGCATGCCGATCTGGCGATGTATCAAGCCAAAAAACACGGTCGTAACACGGTGCGTTTCTTCGACCCGCAAATGCAAATTAACGTCGAGCAACTTGCCAGTCTGCAAAACGACCTGCGGGATGCAATCGATGACGAACAATTTGAACTTTACTACCAGCCGCAAGTCAGCCAACATTCGGAAATTATTTACGCCGAGGCTTTAATCCGTTGGAATCACCCTCAAAAAGGCTTTATCTCTCCGGCAGAATTCATTCCGATGGCAGAGGAATCCGGCTTGATTATTCCGATCGGGGACTGGGTGATCAAAAACGCTTGTGAAACCTTGGTTAAATGGCGTTCCGACGAAGTGCTACGCCATATCAAACTGGCCGTTAACGTCAGTGCCAAGCAGTTCGCCGAAAACGAATTTGTCGACAAGGTTAAACACACCCTGACACAAACCGGCGCGAACCCTAACCATTTGAAGTTGGAACTGACCGAATCGGTGGTCGTCAAAGACATCGAGAAAACCATTCTGACCATGAACGCCTTGCGCGACATCGGCGTACGTTTCTCCATGGACGATTTCGGAACCGGCCACTCGTCGCTGTCCAACTTAAAACGTCTGCCGTTGTCTCAGCTTAAAATCGATCAATCTTTCATTCGCGACCTGCCGGACGATACCGACGATGCGATCATCGTTAAAACCATCATCGCCATGTCCAACACCTTAAAACTGGAAGTCATCGCGGAAGGGGTCGAAACTTACGAACAGAAAGAGTTCCTCAATCAAAACCAATGCTATGTCTACCAAGGCTACCTATTCAGCCGCCCTGTTCCTCTGAGCGAGTTTGAGACATTGGTAAAGAATACGTCGCAAATCAATGCGATTGAATTGGATATAGACTTCTAAGCCCTTCGAAATCGAGCGAATCAGGACGGATAACGATCCGTCCTTTTAAATCAGCGAACGCCAAACCAAATCAGTGAACTGAATTTTTGATTTGGATTTAAAACAAAACCCGTTTAATTAAATTCAATTCGACTAGTTCAATTCAATCCAGCGATCCAGATAACTGAAATACAGCACCCACTTCTGCGGTCTTGATTGGGAACCGGACGTCTCCGCATCCAACACATCGAATAAAGCGCCGTAACGTGCCAGCTGAGGTTGATAGTGCGCCACCTGCTTTTCGATAAAGGCTTCGACCTTATCAGCGCCTCCCTCGAAGAAACTGGTTTTGTAATCGACGATCCAGCGCGTTCCCGCCTCGTCCACGAAAGTACGGTCAACGATATGATTCGCCACCGCAACCTCTTCCAACGAGGTCAGAGGATATTCGGTTTGAGAATCCCGATGATCCCCCTGTAACGCCCAACGGACCTTTTCGTTGGCCAAAGCATGACTCAATGACACCATCACCCGTCGATGCGCCTCCTGCAACAACGCGCCTTGCAGACCTTCCTGCTTGAGCCATTGCAGATAAAAATCGCTTCTGTTTTCCAGTTCGGCTTGCGACCATTGACGAACATCGTCCTGTGCCATCAATTCAAACACCGCATGCACCAGATTACCGACCGTGGTATTCAACAAAGCCTGATCGCTGCCCACCTCGCTAAAACGCTCAGCCGTACTTTCTTCCAACTCGGAAACCATTTCGGCAACGCTCGCGTCCGGCGGCACTGCCGCACCGCTTTCGGCTTTGAACGGTTGAAAATCCAACTGCGCCAGCAAAGTATTGCGTTCCAACGGTAAACGACTGACTTTAGGCAGAATCGGTTCGATCTCCAATAACGCTTCGGCTTCGTCAAAAGCCGCCGCCAGTTGCTCGAATTCAGCGCCGATGCAACACCATAACGGCTCGAGCAAACTGCCTTTTACCGGAGCAATCACCTTATCGGCCTTTTCGGAAATCTGATACGACAAAGAACCGTACAAATGCAATTGCATCTTGGCACGCGTCGCCGCGACGTACAGCAATCTCGCCAGCTCGTAATCGGCTTTTTCCTGTTCGAAGCGTTTCAACAGGCCTGCCAAAAGCGAATCGCCTTGACCGCGTTGATCCAACGGTGCAATCACCAACCACTCGCGCATCGCATCCGAGGAATCGGCAACCGGCCCTAAAAACTGCAACCAGGAAACCAGTTCCTTGTCGTTGGCGCGCGGTTTGCGCCCCAAGCCCGGTAAAATCACGGTATCGAATTCCAACCCTTTGGATTTGTGCATGGTCATCAATTCAATCTGCTGACTCTGAGGCGACGCATCCGGACTGGCATAAAGGGTTTCAATCAGGTCGTCGAGTTTCTGAGCGTTCAACTCCTCACTGTCGACCAGAGCCAACGTCTGCCAGAAAACCTCGACATTATCCAACGCCGTCGCGTTTTCGACGGTTTGAGCCCCATCCAGCTGCAACCAACATTCGCGCACCACCACCGAAAACGGCAGACTTCCCAATCGTCTTATCACTTCCTGCAACACAGGTAGAACCGTTTGCAAACGCTGTTGTCCAATCTCGCTGAGCGAACTGTCCGACCAACGTTCCGCTTGAATCAAATCCCAAACCGGACGGTAAAAATCATCGCCTAACAGCGCGTGCAAATCGTTTAACGATAAACCGACCAACGGCGAACGCAACAACGCAATCCACGCAGGCCGATCCGCCAGATGCAATAAAGCGCGGCTCAACGCCAAACAATCCTGAATCTCCTGTCTGGCCTGTAACGACTCCAATTCCACCGCCCTGAAACCGATCTCCTGCTGTTTCAACAGGCTCGCAATCATCATCAGACTGGAACGCGTGCGTCCCAACAACGCAATCTTCTTTTCGGGCTGATCCTGCAAATCCGTCAATCGCTGCCTGATAAGCTGAACCACTTCAACCGCTTCGCTCTGCGCCGACTGATTCAACGTCCAGTGCGTGTAAACAGCGGGATCGTTACATTCGGAAAACGCCTCCGCTTCGCTGTAACGTACCGCCCCGGTTTCGATATTATCTTGCTTCGGAAACACCTTCTTGAAAGTGCCGTTCACCCATTCGACCACGGACTGACTCGAACGGAAGTTCACCACCAGATTCAACGGTCTCAGACTGACTTCACCGATCTTGCCCTTCCAGGCCTTAAGAAAGTTTCCGACTTCCGCCTCACGGAAACGGTAGATCGACTGCATCGGGTCACCGACGATAAACATCGTCCGGCCGTCACCTTCCTGCCAGCCCGATACCAACTTGCTGATCAAAGCATACTGCTCGCTACTGGTATCCTGAAATTCGTCCACCAACAGGTGATTAATCTGATAATCCAATTGCTGCGCCAACTCGGTCGGTTCCAATTCGGTGCCCAGAGCCTGACTCGCCGCCTGCGCCACTTCAATGAAATCGGCCTGTCCCTGCGAACGGAACACCACTTTCAGATAACCTGCCGCCATGGTCAACAATTGAATCAACCACTGTAAATTGTCCCACTGCTCCTGAGTGTACTGCGGATCGGGCAATCCCTTAAGCACCACCAGACTTTGCAGAATCTGCTGCGACTGCGGCGCTTCGCGCAACCCGGCCAATACGTTCAGGAATCGATCTTTATTGTCTTTGGCTTCGCCTTTTCCGGCCGGAAAACCGTTATTTTTGGTCACCGACTTGCGAACGCTCTTATTGTCTTTAGTCAGCAGCCAGTCGGCGAGAATCCGCCATTTTTCGAAGTCTTCGATCTCGCCTCTCAAATTCCAACCGCACAAAGGCTGTAACCCTTCCTGCTCGTTCTGCACCGCAAAATCGGCAATTTCGCAGGCTTCGGACAACAATGGCATCACCGCTTTCAAGTGCGCCAACTGCGTTTCCAGCTCCTGCTCGACAATCAGACTTAACGCATATTCCAACGCTTCCCGCGCATTTTCGCCCTGCATCGACAATAAACTGCCCATCCACTGATCGCGTTTTTTGAGCATGTTCACCAACAGCGCTTCGGCACGGTTATAACGGCCGTTCACCAAACGCAGCAGACTCGCCATCGCTTCGTTGCAATTCGGATCTTTCAGCGCCAAACGCGCGGCTTCCAAATAATGCGGATCGGCCTTCTGAGACACCTGAGGCTGCGCCCCCATCTTGGACAGTAACGGCATCTGCCCGACCAGAAAGCCGTTCATGCCGTCAATGGTCTTGATTCTCAGACGATTCGGATTCTCCAAAAGCGACCAGGCCTGTTCGGAATCGCGCTGCAATGCTTTACGCGCCAGTTTCCAGGTATTGATTTCATATAGAGAGGCGTCGTCGGACAAACTTGTGTGCAAACCAAGTTTCAATGCACCGATGATACGTTCGCGCATCTCGGCGGCGGCTTTTTTGGTGAACGTCATGGCGACGATCTTTTCAGGCTGGTCGACCTGCGACAACAACGCCAGAAAACGTTGGGTCAGCAAAGCGGTCTTACCGGAACCCGCGGGAGCCTGAACGATGAATGAAGCAAACGGATTGATGGCTTCGAAACGAGCACCGCCATCGGTTAATTTCTCGTCCGGCTGCAAACCGAACAGAGTTTGTAAACTTGGTGGGGTCGCCGGTGTCATAACGCTTTCGACCTGAGGCTCGGCATCACCAAACAAGTCCGCTTGCATGGCGGCGTACTCTTCGTAATCCGAACGGCTCATTCGAACTCCTCCGCACTGATTCCGGCTTGCGCCAACTGCATCTCCACTTCCGGCAATCTCAACGCCAACAGACTCGCGGCATAGGCCACATCCACCGGTTTATCGAAACGCATGTCCGCCACGCCCTGTTGAATCAAATGCGCCAAATCCAATACCTCCTGTCGCAGACTGTCTAAAAAGTCCGGCCACTGCACCTCGTAAAAATCACTGCCCTCTTTCTCGGCCATTTTCGCAAACACCTTCACCGAACGCCCGCCACTCAACACCTCGTCCTCGGCCGCCAGTGCATTCAGGCTCACGCCGTCGTCGGAATGCAGCAACGCATAACCGATTCCGGCCACCGCTTCGTCCATGGTATGCAGATACACCGCCAACTGCGGCGCCTTGATCGGGCTTTTCAACAAGTCGCCGACACTGGCTTTACCGGTTTTATAATCCAAAATCACTTTCTCGCCGTTGACCTGATCGATGCGGTCGATAATGACTTTAAACTCGATGCCTGCGAGTTGAATCAAGGTTTCGCGTTCGGTCTCCTCCACCGCAAACGACGGGCGCTGTTTTTCCACTTCCATCCATTGCAATAGCAATTCGAGAATACGTGCCTGTTCCAACGCCAGATAATGTTCGTCGAACGCGTTTTTCAGTTCGGCAAAACTGCTTTCGATCAAATCGGTCAAACGCTGTTGAATCTCTTCGTCGCTCAGCGTGAACAGATTGGCTTGGGTTTTGGTCTCTTGCCAGAAATGTTCCAGAACCTCGTGAATCAAGGTTCCCTGATTGGTACTTTGCAGTCCGTCTTCAACCTCTTGTAGATTGTTGCGTGCGCCCAAACGGAAATCCATGAACGCCATCAATGGACATTTACTTTGCGCCTGCAAGATTCCGGTTCCGCCGGGCGCATGACTGCCCGCAGGAATTTCCGGACCGCGATTATCCAGCTCCCACACCAAGTCGCTGCGTTGAGTAAAGTTGACGCTCGCCAAGGTTTGATAATCGGCGCGCGCATAAGAGGATGCCTGTTCAAAAAGTTTCGACTCCAACAACGGACTGCTCAACAACTCGGCCTCGCCCAGATATTTGGCGTAACTCCACACCTGAACCGGTGCGGCGGCATACAGACGCTGCGTGACCTGTCGGGCGTACTCCAACTCGCGCTGAGCATCGCAACGCGGCAATTTATAAGTACGCTGCAACGGCACCGGCAGAAACGGATTCGGGTTCGGCATTCTCGGCCAGGCTTCGTCGGTCAAGCCCATGATCCAAAGTGCATCGAACTGCTGTCCGCCGGCCTCGAGCATCCCCATAATCTGAATCGGCTGCAAACCCCGGCTTTGCGACTGGTGCAAGGTTTCGCCGACATAACGGTTCAACACGGACAGCCATTCGCTCAAAGTCTGTTTACCCTGAGTCGCGGTCAAACTACGGAAGCGGCCGAGTACGTCTCCGAACGCCTGCTTCTGCTGATATTCGTCACTATTCAGTTCGCGATAACTCGCCCACCCCAACGTCTGCAAACACGCTTCCGCCAAATCGACGAATTCGACGACCGTAAGTGAACCGCCCGATTGGCTTTCGATCTGTTTTTGCCACTGTTGAAGTCGCTTTTTCAGCCCTTTCGGCAGTTTGTCGCCCGCTTCCGCCGCCAACAAGGTCGGCCATTTGAAACTGGTCCATTGCAGACGTCGTAAACCGGCATCGGACTGCTGTCTCTGCAAGGCGTTTTCAGCGGTATAAGGAGAAATCAACCACTCGCTCCACTCACTGTAAGCGCAAGTGCGTTTGGGCTGTAGAAACAATTTAAGGGATTGAAGTGCATTTTTGACCAACGGCACTTCGCGCAGGGAAACACCGAGAGACAGATTGTAGAGAGTGTGGGTTTTCGTGCTTTGTAGATGCAGCCATTGCTGTTTGGCCAATGCCAACTGTTCGTCCAAAGCACTGCTCAAGGCCGCTTTGTAGTCCGCCAGATTAGGCGCGATCACGCCGATTTTGACGCTATGAACCGGTTTAGTCTGTTGCAGATCGAGCCACTGTTGCACACACCAGCTCGCCACTTGTTGCACCTCGTCCAACGGGTCGCGCGCCGTATAGAGCGAAACTTGGGGAACGGCTTCCATCTCGGTGTCGGCCTGAACCGTTACCTGACTGCCGCGTTGTTCGACAATCGATTGCCAGCGTTTCATCAACGGCGTGATTTCGTCGAATCCGTGCAAGCGGAATGTTTGCGGCAAACGCCCTTTGCCGTCCGCCAACCACTGCAGACGTTTCTGTTGATGCAACACTTCGTCCTGCCAGCCGTGTTCGGCTAAAATCGCTTGATAACGTTGCACGCCGCTTTTGAACAGTTCGACCTCTTCGGAATGGAAATGCAGATCCAAGACCTCGTCACGCTGTTCGTCGGTCAACCATTCCATCCATAACGACCAGGCCTGGTGAAGTTGTTTGGCGGTACTCGACGGATTCAACAACGTCAAAGGCTGTCCCTGTTCGTCGGTACGCTGTTCGATTTCCTGCTCAAGCACCTGTTCCCAAACCAACTGTGCCTCGAATGCGGAAAGAATTTTGCCGGACAGGTCGCCCTGCGCCAATTCGCCGCGCAGCAGACAAGCCTGCTCCCATTGCAGCCACCATTGCCCCATCGTCATCACTTGCGGGGTCACGATCACCGTCTGCGTTTGGCGGGCAAGCGCCTGTTGTTTCAAGGTTTGGGTCAAACGGCTGTTGGCGGTGAGGTGAATCACGGACATAAAAATCCCAATATCTCTTCTATTGAAAATGTGGTGCTAACAAGTGGTTCAGCATAGCAAAACACCCAAGCGATCTTAACTTAAAAATTGAATCAATTGCCCGCCGTGCTGTTTTATCCAGCGTTTGGCCTGCGGTGTTTGCGGGTAATGACGTTCCACCAATTGCCAGAAGTCAGGCGAGTGATTAGCGTGAACCAGATGGCATAACTCATGCACGATCACATAATCCACCACCCAGCTCGGCGCCTGCATCAGCTTCCAATTGAACTGAATACGGCCGTCGGGGTAACAACTGCCCCAACGAGATTTATAGGTTTTGACGGTCACGCTTTTAGCCTGTACACCGATTTGCCGCGCGTAAATTTCCAGTTGCGGTTCAATGTAAGCATGGCTCTGTTCGATAAACCACTGTTGAATCGAAAGCTTGATCTTCGCCTGAACGGTTTCAGACTCCGGCTGCATTCCTTCCGAAAGACCGCCCACCCAAAAACAACCGTCCTGCAAACGACACGGCAGTGTCGATGGACGACGTCTACGGGATTTTGTTGGCTGATTTAACTCGCCTCGGTCGGCTAAAGCGTGTTCGCTAAACTGCAAACCGTAGGCTTCGCCGTGAAACAGCACCGTCTGGCCCGGCTGCGCCTTAAAACCGCCAAGCGGTCGGGATTGCAAAGTATTCACTTTACGGGCAATCCATTGGGAATGATGCTGTAAAAGTTTGTGCAGCGCACGTTCCGACAAATGACGCGGTACGTGCAGTTCAACGCCCTCGGCCGTGTGTTTCAGCGCAATCGATTTCTTACGCGCGGTTTTAACGATCGGCAGAGTATGCTCTCCGGCAGAGAAAGTGTTTGCAGTCGGTGTTTTCAGCAGTCTTTTTAACAAATCACAGTCTCGCGTATAACTAAAATCCAACGCTTGAAAACAGGCCGAAAGCCGAGCGCCGCTTGAAGGGATATTATAGATTTTCCAGACAAAATAAAACGCCTAATCCGCGCTTTTTAATGCATTTACACCATCGCCATTCTGAATACGATTATGGCTGCGTGTTCCTTTATCCGTTCAGGTGGCTTAGAATGCAAGCCATTCCTCCTTACAATGTGTACCGCAGCAAAACGACAGCAGGATCTTATGCCGACAGCCCAACATTTCAAACATCCGGTCACAACCGCGCAAAGTGCAATCGACGCACTGGCGGAATGCACAGGACTGTCCAAAGCGGAACTTAAAGCCTGTTTCAGCAAAGGCGCGGTGTGGCTGACGCAAGGCAAACAGAAACCTGCCAGACTGCGTCGCGTCAAAAAGAACCTGAATGTCGGCGACCTCATCGAACTCTATTACAATCCCGCCGTTTTGCAGGAGGATGCGACCGCTCCGACGTTAATGCTGGATCAACAGCAATACAGTATCTGGTTCAAACCGCGCGGCATGTTGTCGCAAGGTTCCAAATGGGGCGACCACACTGCACTCTACCGCTGGGTGGAAATGAACTATCGGGCGGAAAACGAAACCGCTCCGCGTCAGGCCTGGATCACGCACCGACTGGATCGCGCCACCGCCGGTTTGCAGATTCTGGCGCACACTAAAAAGCTGGCACAAACCCTGACACACCTATTTGAACAACATCAAATCCACAAACAGTATCAGGCGATCGTTCACGGCGAATTTCCTGCCGAAGTCCAAAGCTACCGTACGCCGATCGACGACAAACCGGCGACCACCCATGTGCAACGTCTGCAGTACGAACCCGACCGCAATATCTCGCAAGTTCGGGTCACCATCGAAAGCGGACGTAAACACCAGATCCGCAAACATCTTTCGCAGGCCGGTTTTCCGATTGTCGGCGACCGTTTATACGGTGACGAAAGCCTCGATGCAGCGTTGCGTATCGAGCAACGCCCCGACCTGCAACTGACCGCTTACCGTTTGCAATTCACCTGCCCGATCAACGGCGAGCCGATCGAAATCGAACTGTCCGACGAACAACTCGACTTGTTGCAATTGACGCACAACACAATACCAGAGCCGGGTTAGCCATTGCGCCGCCAGTACCGTTTTCCCATCAAAGGCAGCTATTACTATTCTGCCGACCAGGCCTTTCAACAAGGACTGTTGTTTGTGGGACAAACCCTGCAATTCAAACTGGAACCGGTCAATGCGCACGATTCTCACGCCATGCAAATCATGGTTAATCCGCAGCCGGAAGACGGTTACCTGCTTGGTTATCTGCCGCGTCAGCTTGCGCTATACTGGCAGCCAATATTGAAAGACAAATTACAAAACGCCCCCGACAACACTCGGCTGACACTCTGCAAATCAATCGCCAAAGGCAAGCTGCTGCGTCTGGAATGCGCATGTGAACTGGAACTTAACTGGCTGCAACACCTGCACTTTCTCTGGCTGTGTTTCTGGATTCGTCAAACCCATCGCCTCAAATTTTGGCGCCCGACTCGACAAAACCCACATTCGCACCCCGATTGATTTTTCGCTCTGTTAAAATCTTCGCATTACACTCTTTAAATTTAACTTTCCGTCGGGAACTTTATGAACTCAAACACCCTTAATCTGGAACAATGCGCCCAACAACTGCAACAGTCTGACGACTATCAAGTCTTGCGCAAACTGCAACCGCTCAACCAATTCAACGTGCCCAATCCGGCCGCGACCACACACAAGGTCTGCATCATCGATACCGAAACCACGGGCTTGGATACCGACGTTTGCGAGATCATCGAATTGGGTTACCAGATTGTCGAGTTCGATTCCGAAGGCCATTTTTACCGAGTGCTGTCGGCACAGAACTTCCTGAATGAACCCAAAGGCGAAATCACACCCGAAGTCACCCAAGTGACCGGGCTGACTATGGAAGACGTCAAAGGCCACAGCATTCCGTGGCAACAAATAGAACAGGAACTGGCGGACGTGCAACTGTGCGTGGCGCACAATGCCGGATTCGACCGCCCGGTGGTGGAGCGTTACAGCGAAACCTTCGTGAATAAAATCTGGGGTTGCTCGGTGATGCAAATCGACTGGTTGAATCTGGCCGATGTCGGTTCACGCAGTCAGGAATTTTTATGCTGGAAAATCGGTCAGTTCTTCTACGGCGCTCACCGCGCGCTGGACGACGTACAGGCTTTGACCCAACTGCTGTCGATGCCGATTTCCGATGCTCAGAAACCGGCATTCCACTTTTTATTGAAAGCGGTACGTGTCAGCAAATCGCTCATTAAAGCCACCGGCGCACCGTTCGATATCAAAGACGACCTGCGCAGCCGCGGATACCGCTGGAATGTCGGCGAACGCGTCTGGCAGAAAGTGATCGACGATTCCGACCTGCAAGACGAACTCGCCTGGCTGATCGACCACAACACCCCGAACCCGAACGTCACCAAACTCAAAGCAACCGACAGCTTCTCGGTGCGCGCGCGATAAGAGTTAAAAGATGATTCAAAACCTCGAAAACTGTGTAGTTCCGTATTCCAAGCTATAAATTAGCTTAAATATGGTATAACTAGATAATCTTAGGCCTGATTACCATACCAATTAAATTGAAAATTATGAGAAAAATTGGATTTAAAGCCCACGGGTTCATAATTTTTGACTTTGTACCCGAAAATGAACTACAAACAGGTATTCAACTTTATAATAATTTACGTGACTTTATCAATATAGAAAGTTCTGATCTTTTTTGCGAGAAATATAGATGCCAAAATAAAACAGACTTTTTACAAATCCTTAACAAACTTAAGCAAAGAGTCAAAGAAAAAAAAGAAATTCCATACATTCATATTGAAGGGCATTCAACAAAAAAAGAATTGAAGTTACTAGACAACTCAAGAATAGAATGGTCTGAAATTTTCGGCCACTTTCGTGAAATAAATATTTTAGCCCAAAATAACCTTTTTTTTTCTAGTGGTGCCTGTGAGGCGGCTCATTCATTCAAATCTTCCAGCATAAAAAAAGCATGCCCAATATTCGGTTTACTCGCACCTGAAAAGAAAGTATCCGCAGGTGAAGCTATAGATGGTTTTATTGAATTTTTTAGGAGTCTAATTTCAAGTGATTCCCTAAGTGATGCACTTAATAATTTTTCTAATTCAACTGATAGTCAAAAGTTCTCTTTAATTTTTTCATCAGAGATATTCAAAAGTGCGGCATGCAACTACATTAGAGAAAACTGTATGGGGCAAGGTCGTAACAAACGACTTGAACGATTGCTAACAGAAGCTAAAGAAAAAAAACCCGACGAACCAATACGAAAACTCAGAAAAGCACTTAAAAAAGAGCTTTATGGCCCGCAAGCTCTGCATCTAAAAAAATTACATGATACTTTCTTAATTATTGATATATTTCCTAATAACGCTCAACGATTTATTTTTCATGCAGTCAAATTCGAAAAAGCTGTAAGAGATGGAAATATCAAATGTTTACCACAAAAGAGCTAAATACTATTCTTTATAAATTACCCTTTGAGAATGTTGAATATTTATGGCAAGACAAGAAGTAGTATTACAAGTATTCGTAGCATCGCCAGGAGATGTCTTAGCAGAAAGAGAAATCCTGGAATCAATAATCCATGAGTTGAACAGGAGCTGGAGTAGAACTCTAAATTTACGTTTAGAATTAATTCGTTGGGAAACTGATGTTGTTCCGGGCTTCGGGAACTACCCCCAAGAAGTTATCAATAAACAAATTCGCAATAACTATGATGTATTTATTGGAATTTTTTGGGGACGAATAGGTACCGAAACTAAAAAAGCAGACTCAGGAACAATAGAAGAATTTGAAACCGCTTACTCTAAATTCAAAGATGATCCTGACTCTATTGAAATACTTATATACTTTAAAGATGCGCCATTATCGCCATCTAAAATAGATTCTTACCAACTATCTAAATTACAAGATTTTAAATCCCGACTTGGTGAACGTGGAGGATTATATTGGGAGTTCGATACTGAAAATGACTTTGAAAGCACTTTACGATCTCATTTGAGTGCTCTAGCCCAAAAATGGGCTCAAAAACTAAATACTGAAACATCCGTGTTATTTACAACCGAAAAGAAAGCCGATCTTATTGTCAACGAAGAAGAAAATGATGATGATTATGGCTTTTTAGATTACCTAGAGGCTTTTGAAACTTTAAATCTTGACATGTGCTCCGCTTTAGAACATATGTCTGAAGCAACACAGAATATAGGCCAAAATTTAGAAAAGCGAACAGCTGAAATGAATGAAATAGGGGAAGTTCATGATAAAGCAACTCTCTCTAAAGCCAAAAAAGTTCTAAAGCTATCATCAGAAGACCTAGAACGTTATGC
>NZ_JBFHFC010000037.1:0-10845 GCF_041583835.1 Thiomicrorhabdus sp.
ATACCGGATAACCTCGTTCGGTTATCTGTTTTACGGCTTCAATTTTGAATTCTTCAGGGTAGCGTTTACTGCTCATTTAACACCTCTTTTTTGACCATTATAAAATGGCTAAGAAGTGTCTAGTAAATTAGTGGCGATTCACTTTCCACTTATTTTCTACTTTTACTGTTTCATCATTCGTGTGAACTGATTTAACTTGGATTCGGTAATAATTTGAGTTGTCAGCAACAACCGAATCAGTTTTTTTACCATGATCAATAGCGGGGATTAGCACTTCCCATCCATCGCTCATTAACCAAGCGGAAGCAAGTTGTTCGAAAGAAAGTTGTTTGTGAGCAGTAAGAGTTGTTTCTTTGAGAATGCAATTTTTAACAGGCATAGCAATATCCTTGTACAAGGTTAATGCCGTATGACAGCTTTTAAGGCCTCCGAGACTAACTCTGTTAGTACTCCCGATTTACACCAATTATTGCTACAACAATATATAGAAACTAAGGCTGCCAGCCTAAATCGTTTGAACTCCAGTTCTACTAGATTACAAAAGCTTCTATCAGACTCTGTCTGTGGATGTGTTTGGGTTCATTATATTGTTAGATGATTAAGTTAGCAAATTCAAAAAAATAACCAAGTAGAGTTAAGTAGGATTAACGGTTATCCGGGTTGTTGAGAGTGAGTTTAAGTTGTTGATTTAATTAAAATTTGTGGCTCATAACCCGAAGGTCGTTGGTTCAAATCCTGCCCCCGCTACCAAATTCGAAAGCCTGGTTTTTCAAACACTTACGAGTGAATGAGGTCTAGCTTTTTCATGTCTGGAATATATTCCTTGTACTGATTTTGTACCACGACTAGGCAAAATGAAGTAATGAAATCATGCATTGAACAATATTGATGGTGCATTGTCTCGTAATTAAGTTGTTGAAATATTAAGGATTGATGGAATGGGTGCTCAACTCATAATCCGATTGGTTCGAACGTCGTATAGTTAATTTTAATTAGAGAATTAGTTTGCTAAATCAAACGGTTAAATATTTTTTAATCGTCATATTGTCAGTTAACGTTTTCCATCTTTGCATCAATATTGCCCAAGCATCGCTATAAACCTGGGGAGGAATTTATTCTCGTTTGGTAGTCTTTGTAGTGTTCTAATAATAGCTAGCTCAAACTCAAATCAACTTTTTTGAGGGAATGACATGTCTGTAAAAACGGTTAATGAAGAGGCAACTCAAACAACATCACTTCGCCAGTGGATTAGATTAGTTGTGGCATATCTCCTAATCCCGCTGATTTTATTTATAAGTAGTGGGGACTTCGGATGGTGGCAAGCTTGGCTATACTCTATGTTGATCGTGGTATCTGGTATTGGTAGTCGAGCCTGGGCTGAACGACGACATCCGGGGCTAACTGCCGAAAGACAAAATATTAAAAATATTCAAAGCGCCAAGAGCTGGGATAAAGTGCTCGCACCGCTGATGGCGGTTAGTCTCGTGTTCCCTATGGTCATCGTGGCTGGGCTGGACCATCGATTTAACTGGTCCCCCGAATTTCCGCTATGGCTTAGCATAGTAGGATTCATATTTATCGCGTTCGGGTACACTTTCGCTTCATGGGCCTTGGTAGAGAACCGCTTCTTCTTCAGTTTAGTACGGATAGATCGAAGGCATGAGGTGTGTGATACTGGTCCATACCGGTTTGTAAGGCATCCGGGTTATGCCGGAAATCTTCTTCCACTATTCGGTATTGGTTTTGCTCTGGGTTCGGTGTGGACTCTGATGCCTGCAATGGTAGCCACAATCATTACGGTTATTAGAACGGCACTTGAAGACAAGACCTTAATGGAAGAGTTGTCGGGTTATAGAGATTATGCACAACGTGTGCGCTATCGTCTGATTCCGTGGATTTATTGAGAAACGCTAAATGGTATAACTTATTGAAAATGCTATAAATAGCGGCTTATTTCTGGAAGGGAATTGGTTCAAGTCCAGCCCCGCTAACAAATTCGAAAGCCAGGTATTTCAGACACCGACAGTGTTTTGAAGCCTGGCTTTTTTATGTCTAGAGTATATCTAACGCACTTAATGCACTGGATTTTTAATCAAAACCTGAACTATGGTTTTGGTTAAATTTTCTCTTTTCTTCAAGCTTTTGTTTCTTATGCTGGGTTCAGCGCTTTTATCGTGTTGTTTATTGGTCTAATAGCCCGAAAGTCGTTCAATTACATAATCTGATTCAAGGGCGTCGGTAATGGACATTGGGATTATTTTGTCTTTAAAAGCGTTGTTATTTTGGTGCAGGGTTGTGTTTATTTGAAGTTTAATTTCATCGGTTGTTTCGATAGGTTCATGATTTCATTTTAATTTACACTTTATGGCATGTAGATGGTTTAATAATGCGTTCATAATTTTTTAAGGTTTCTGCAGTGGGACAATATGATTTTTTAAAAGTCTTGTTGATTGATGAGGACTTGGCGAGGTCGGCTTTATTGCGTCAGTCTTTACAGGATCACGGCTATGAAGTCATTGCCAGAGTTGAACCTGGGCCGAATTTATTGGCAAAGGTTGCGCAATATATGCCTGACGTCATCGTGATAGACACGGCCTGTCCGGACCGCGATATCTTGGAGAGTATGTCTTTATTGAACCAGCATAATCCTATGCCGGTAGTGATGTTTTCCGAAGAGGATGACGACCATACGGTAAGCGAGGCGATTCGTTCCGGTGTGAGCGGTTACGTTGCCCGCGACACCAATCCTGACCGTGTACGCTCGATTATGAAAGTGGCGATAGCGCGTTTTAAAGAGTACCAGGCATTAAAAGAAGAATTGCATAAAGCCAAATCCGAATTGGAAGGGAATAAAGCGCTACAAAAAGCCAAGGCGTTATTGGTGGAACATAAGGGAGCGACCGAACAGGAAGCGCATCAGGCTATTCTACGTATGTCTATGGAGCAAAATAAGCCGGTCGCGGAAATCGCAAAAAATATCATTCAAGTATTGGAAATCCAGTTGTAGGAGAGACGGGTGACTGAAAAATTAAATATCGGGTTTACTCCTTTAACAGATGCGGCTCCCTTAATCGTTGCCAAGGAAGAGGGCTTTTTTGCCAAGAATGATTTGGATGTGACTTTGCATCGTGAAGTTTCCTGGTCAAACATACGCGACAAGCTTGCATTTGGTGAGTTTGAAGCCGCACATATGCTGGCGCCGATGCTGATGACATCGGCTCTGGGAGTTGGAGGGGTAAAAAGCCCTTTGGTCACAGCCTATTCTTTCGGCCTTAACGGAAATGCGGTCAGTGTGTCCAATGCGCTTTATGCCGAGTTGAGTCAATTTGAGTCACAATTAGTGCTAAAGCCGGAAAAAAGTGCCTGGACTTTGAAGCAGGTCGTCGAGCAAAGAAAACAACAAGGTTTGCCGATGATTCGCTTTGCGGTCGTGTTTCCTTTTTCGATGCACCAGTATCTGTTGCGTTATTGGTTGGCCACCGGCGGTATCGATCCGGATCAGGATGTGCAAATAACCGTGGTGCCGCCTTCCAGAATGGTTCAAGCTTTGGAAGAAGATCTGATTGATGCCTATTGTGTGGGAGAGCCCTGGAATACGCATGCCGTAAAACGTGAGGTTGGGGTCACTCTGATTACCGGTTATGAGATATGGAACAATGCCCCGGAAAAAGTTCTGGGTGTGCGTAAAGAATGGGCGGACACAAATCAACAAACTCACGAACGATTGATTCTGTCGCTTTATCAGGCGAGTGAGTGGATTAGCCGGGTAGAAAATCGTGAACGTTTGACTGAATATCTGTCGTTGCCGGAATATGTCGGCGCGCCGATTGAATCTATCCAGAATGCAATTAATGGTGAGGTGTGCAATCCGAGTTGTTCAACCTGCCGAAAGATTCCCAACTTTGCTTTGCCTTTCAATAACCTGGCTAATTTCCCTTGGCAGTCACACGCGGAATGGGTTTTGTCGCAAATGAAGCGTTGGGGGCAAATTCCGGATGAGGTGGACATCGCCGAGACGGCTGAGGCCGTGTACCTCACGGACGTGTACCGTTCGGTTTTAACCGCTTACGGGGTTCAATTGCCAAGCGTAAATAAGAAGGTGGAAGGCCAGCATTCAGAACCTTGGTTGTTGGAAGGTATTGAGCTGGGGGCGGATCAATTTATTGCGCCTTTGACGGAAGATTAAATAGGAATAATGTTTATATTTGGTGCGACATTGTTTTTATATTGTGCGTTTTTGGAGCGAAAATGCTTTTTCGAAATGGTGTGATTTTGTTTAACTTTATGATTTTTAATAAAAATTAATTTTTTGGAATGGTATTTTCTTTATATTGGCTAAATTCCATATAGAGTGTAGACGCTCACAGAGTCCTTTGTCAGGGGGCTTTGTGGGCGTTTTTTTTTGCCTGCAATTTACGCTCTGGCAGGGACGAAGATGGAATAAGGGTATTTATCAGCAATGTGTCTCCAAAAAATGAAGGAAAAACCTATGTCGTCAAATCCTGTAACCAAAACACTAAGCAGACGAAACTTTTTTAAAAAAACGAGTCTGGCATTGGCAACCAGTTTGTCCCTATCTATGGCGAGTTATGCTCCCGTTGTTTATTCCGCTAGCGAATTAGGCTATCCGGAAAAAGAAGAACTCAAATTCGGTTTTATCAAATTGACCGATATGGCGCCTTTAGCCATTGCCTACGAGAAAGGTTACTTCGAAGATGAAGGGCTATATGTTCAACTTGAAGCACAAGCAAACTGGAAAGTCTTGTTGGATAGAGTGATTGACGGTCAGTTGGACGGTGCGCATATGCTGGCCGGACAGCCGATCGCAGCGACCATCGGCTATGGTACCAAAGCGAATGTTATCACTCCGATCTCAATGGATTTAAACGGTAATGCGATCACGGTTTCCAATAAAACCTGGGAACAAATGAAGTCTCACGTTGAAATGAGCGACGGCAAGCCTAAGCATCCGATCAGTGCAGCGGCTTTGAAGCCTGTGGTTCAAGAGTACAAAAACAACGGAAAGCCTTTTAAGATGGGAATGGTTTTTCCGGTTTCGACTCATAACTACGAACTGCGTTACTGGTTGGCGGCAGGTGGTTTGAATCCGGGCTATTATGCACCGAATAAAGGGGATACGGCCGGAACGATCAATGCGGATGTTCTTTTGTCGGTCACGCCTCCGCCTCAAATGCCGGCGACCATGGAAGCCGGAACCATCGAAGGTTATTGTGTGGGTGAGCCTTGGAACCAACAAGCGGTTTTCAAAGGGATCGGTGTGCCGGTCATTTCCGATAACTCGATCCAAAAAAACAATCCGGAAAAGGTTTTCGGGTTGCGTGAAGATTTTTACGAGAAATATCCCAATACGACTATCCGTATCGTAAAGGCGATGATTCGTGCCGCTTATTGGTTGGATGAGCAAAACAACAAGAACCGCTCGGATGCAGTGAAAATTCTATCCAAGCCGAATTATGTCGGTGCCGATTATAAGGTTATCGCCAACTCTATGACCGGTACGTTTGAGTACGAAAAAGGGGATAAGCGTTCGGAACCCGATTTCAACGTCTTCTTCCGCTATAACGCAACCTATCCTTATTACTCCGATGCGATTTGGTATATGACTCAAATGCGTCGTTGGGGACAGATTGCACAGGCGCAATCGGATGATTGGTATAAAAATATGGCGAAAAAAGTGTATCGTCCCGATATTTATAAGCAAGCGGTTGAAGCTTTGATCGCTGACGGTACTTTCAAGAAATCCGATTTTGCCGATGTGTATAACACTGATGGTTTCCGCGGCGTGCAGGACGATTTCATGGACGGTATTCCTTATGACGGCAACCATCCGAATGACTATATCGACAGTATGAAAATCGGTTTGAAAGGCAATCAGGAATTATAACTTTTCAGCTAAGCCCGGTTCGAGCCGGACAGGTTTGACCGAGCAAAGCGAAAATTGAATAGGAAATGGAAGGAAATTTGTATGAATCCATTAACGTGGGCTTTTATCGAGCCTTTTTATAAGTTGGTTATCGGCGAAGACCGTAAAGGACAGATCAATTTATTGATTCGTTCGATTGGTTTGCCTTTAGCCGGAATCCTGGTTTTTCTGCTCTTGTGGCAGGGGGCGGCTTCTAATATAAAGACATCGCTCGGGCAGTTTCCGGGGCCGGTTCAAACTTTAGAACAGTTCCAGAACCTGCAAGCCGAAGCGGAAGCAGCTGCGGTCAAAGAGGAACGTTTTTACGAGCGTCAGGAAGAACGTAACGCACGTAAGCTGGAAAGAGATCCGAGCGCGGAAATCCGTGTGCGTGATTATGTCGGGCCTCCTACCTTCTTCGATCAGATCGGTCGTAGTTTGGTTACGGTGATGAGCGGTTTTATCTTGGCCTCGGTGATTGCGATTCCTTTAGGCATTCTGATCGGTTTGAGTAACAGCGCTTATGCGGCGTTCAACCCATTGATTCAGATTTTTAAACCTGTTTCGCCTTTGGCCTGGCTGCCTTTGGTGACCATGGTGGTTTCGGCGCTTTACGTGACGGATGACCCCATGTTCGACAAGGCCTTTTTAAACTCCATGTTTACTGTCATGTTGTGTTGTTTATGGCCGACCATCATTAACACCGCTGCGGGCGTGGCGACAGTGACGCAAGATTTGAAGAACGTCAGTCGTGTTTTGAACCTTAATTGGTGGACGCATGTTCGCAAGATCGTTCTACCTTGTTCGATTCCAATGATGTTTACCGGATTGAGAATCTCTTTGGGGATTGCCTGGATGGTTTTGATTGCGGCGGAAATGTTGGCGCAAAATCCCGGTTTGGGGAAATTCGTTTGGGATGAATTCCAAAATGGAAGCTCGGATTCTTTAGGACGCATCATGGTAGCGGTCATCGTTATCGGGATTGTCGGGTTCTTACTGGATCGAGGCATGATGCTACTGCAAAAAGTCGTATCTTGGGATAAAACGGCGGATATTCGCTAGCCGTATTAACTAAATTTTGGGAGTAAAATTCATGTCAGAATGCCATTTAGAATTAACGAATGTCGGAATCGAATTTCCGACGCCGAAAGGGCCGTTTCGAGCTCTGAGAGAAGTGGATTTAAAGATCGATAAAGGGGAATTCATTTCCTTGATCGGTCACTCTGGATGCGGGAAATCAACCGTTTTGAACATCGTGGCGGGTTTGTATGAAGCAACCGAAGGCGGTGTCTTGTTAAACGGTAAGGAAGTCAGTTCTCCGGGTCCGGAAAGAGCGGTCGTGTTTCAAAACCACTCGTTGCTACCTTGGTTGACGGCTTACGAAAATGTCGAGTTGGCGGTGGATCAGGTATTCAAAAAGCAGAAATCCTCTGCCGAGAAAAAGGAATGGATCGAGCACAATTTGAAATTGGTGCATATGGATCATGCCATGCATAAGCGTCCGGGCGAAATTTCCGGTGGTATGAAACAAAGGGTGGGGATCGCCAGAGCCTTGTCTATGCAACCGGAAGTGATGTTGATGGACGAGCCGTTCGGCGCATTGGATGCTCTGACTCGTGCGCACTTGCAGGATTCGTTGATGGAAATTCAAAAAGAATTGAATAACACGGTCATTATGATCACGCACGATGTGGATGAGGCAGTGCTTTTGTCTGACCGTATCGTCATGATGACGAACGGCCCGGCCGCGACGATCGGCGAGATTCTGAAAGTCGAGCTGCCGCATCCGCGCGACCGTTTGGCTTTGGCCGATGATCCGCAATATAACCATTATCGTTCTGAAGTGTTGCGTTTCCTGTATGAAAAGCAACGCAAGGTGGATCACTAATTGCACTTGTTTGCTTCTTTTTTATAAATTTTGGTGCAATTATAATTTTAATGATTTAAGTTGGATGTATTAACTTGTTGAAAAATAAGTAAAAATTATTTTTTAAAAGTTGGCATTCAAATTGTTATAACAAACTTACAATTTAATTTGATCTGTTGTTGGGTCCGGATATTTCCATAAATGGTTTTTTATGGGAAGCTAGGCCTAATCGACTGTCTGGACCCTGCATCTTCAATCTAAGGAAGTGCAAAATGAGTCACAAACTCGTTTTAATTGGTTCAGGCATGGTCGGCGCCCGTTTTCTCGAGCGTCTTCTGCAGCAAGCCCCCGGTCAATATGACATTCGCGTCTTCAATAAAGAACCGTATGGGGGATACAATCGCATTATGCTTTCTCCTGTATTGGCGGGCGAAACGCAACTTTCCGATATTATGACCCATGGACCTGAGTGGTTTCATGCGCATCAAATTCAACTGCATACCAATTGTGAAATCGTCGAAATAGACACAGAAGCCCAGCAGGTATATACCGCTGACGGCGAATCCTATCCTTATGACAAATTAGTCCTGGCGACCGGTTCCGAAGCCGCCATTCTGCCGGTCCCGGGAGCGGAATTGGATGGCGTAACCGGTTTTCGCAGTATCTCCGACGTCAATCGTTTGATGTCTTTAGCCCAGTCCCACCGTCGTGCCGTTGTGATCGGCGGAGGGCTTTTAGGCTTGGAAGCCGCCAACGGCCTTTTACAGCAAGGTATGGACGTTACCGTTGTGCACCGTAATCCGGTGCTGATGAATACTCAGCTTGATGACGTGGCGGGCCAGCTATTGTTGGAATCCCTGCAAGATAAAGGTCTGCGTTTTGAATTGGGTGCAAATACCCGCTGCATTCTGGGTCACAAATCGGTGTCCGGTGTTTTATTGGAGAACGGCCGTTTACTGCCAGCTGACTTGGTAGTGATGGCAGTCGGCATTCGTCCTAATATCCGTTTGGGACAAAAAATCGGTCTACAGAGTCAACGCGCTTTGGTGGTGAACGAACAGTTGCAAACTTCGTCGCCGAATATCTATGCCTTGGGGGAATGTGTCGAATTTTCCGGCCAGACTTTTGGTCTGGTGGCACCTCTATACGAACAGGCTGAGGTTCTAGCCGCCCATCTAGCAGGCAAAAAAGCCGCTTACCGTTTGAGCGAAACAGCCACCAAACTCAAGGTGAGTGGTATCGAATTATTTTCCGCCGGTAACTTCCAGGAAACCGAGCAAACCGAATCTATCGTCTTCAAAGATTTAAGTCGTCAAGTCTATCGCAAGATTGTGCTTTTGAATAACCGCATACAAGGGTTGATCGCCTACGGCAATGTCACGGGTTCCAAGTGGTTGTTTGAGCAGTTGGAGCAGAAAAAAGACGTTGGCCCTTTTCGCAGTACTTTGGCCTTCGGTGAAGGGTTTGCGGCAGTCGAAACTATAGGAGCAAAAGCATGAAACAACGTATCGTCGTCATCGGCAATGGCATGGTAGGGCACAGCTTTATCGAAAAATTGGTCGCCAGTCCGCAAGGTCAGGATTTTGAAATTCATACCTTTTGTGAAGAACCTCGACTGGCTTATGACCGCGTTTATTTGTCGTCTTATTTTTCCGGCAAAACAGCCGAAGATTTGTCTTTGGTCAAACCGGGATTCTATGAGCAGAATCAGATACAGGTCTATCTTGGCGATAAGGCCGTTTCAGTGGATACGGAAACGAAACAGGTGACTTCAGCCAAAGGAAAAGTTGTGGCCTATGATCAATTGATCATGGCAACCGGTTCTTATCCTTTTGTACCACCGATCAAGGGCAACGACCGTTCCGGATGCCTGGTTTATCGCACGATTGAAGATCTTGAGGACATTCAGGCTTCTGCCGAGAAGGGGCGTGTAGGCGTCGTTGTCGGTGGCGGTTTGTTGGGCTTGGAAGCGGCGAAAGCTTTGAACGATCTAGGACTGGAAACACATGTCGTTGAATTTGCCCCTCGTTTGATGCCGGTGCAGCTGGACGACGGCGGTGCGGCGTTGCTGAAACGAAAAATTGAAAAATTGGGTGTAAAGGTTCACTGCTCAAAAGCGACCACCGAAATTATCGATGGCGAAAACTGTTTGAACAAGATGGTGTTTGCCGACGGCGAAGAACTGGAAACGGATATTGTGCTCTTCTCCGCCGGGATACGTCCAAGGGACGATCTGGCAAAAGAGATGGGCTTGGAATTAGGCCCGAGAGGCGGGATTGTAATCGACAATCAATGCCGTACTTCGATCCAGGACATTTTTGCCATCGGGGAGTGTGCGTTACACGACGGCATGATCTATGGTTTGGTGGCACCTGGCTATGCCATGGCTCAGGCCGTGGTCGATCAGTTAAACGATGACAGTGCGGTATTTACCGGCGCGGACATGAGCACCAAACTCAAGTTAATGGGAGTGGATGTCGCATCGATCGGTGATCCGCACGGGACGGATGAAAACGCACTCTGTTATGTCTACGAGAACGGTCCGGAAGAGGTTTATAAAAAATTGGTTGTCAGCCCGGACGGCAAGAAACTGCTGGGCGCCGTCCTTGTCGGCGATGCCGAAGATTACGGCAATCTATTGCAGTTGAAACTGAATGACATGGAACTGCCGGAGCACCCGGATAGCCTGATTCTGCCTAGCCGTGATGGTGAGGCTTCGAGTCTGTTCGGCCCGGAGGCGTTGCCGGAAACGGCACAGCTTTGCTCTTGTTATGACGTCTCCAAGGGAGATGTGATTCTAGCGGTTGAAGGCGGCTGCTGCACCATGGCCGATATCAAGTCCTGCACTCAGGCGGCAACCGGTTGTGGCGGTTGCGCGCAGTTGGTTTCTAATGTACTGAATCATGAATTGTCGAAGCGCGGCCATGAGGTCAATACCGATATTTGTGAGCATTTTGCCCATACCCGCCAAGAGCTTTTCCATATCTGTCAGGTCGAAGAAATCAAAACATTTGACGAACTCCTTAACAGTCACGGCAAAGGACATGGCTGTGAT
>NZ_JBFHFC010000038.1:0-6542 GCF_041583835.1 Thiomicrorhabdus sp.
ATGGAGTTCGCAGAAATCCAACGAATCGTACCGTCATTAAATTGAATGCGGTATTCTTGGTGCCAAGGAGTCAGATTGTGTTGGGACTCTTTAACAGAGGCGATGAAAGCAGGGAAATCATCGGGGTGGATTAGATCTAACATTTTTATTTCATCGTTGATCACGTCATCCGTTGTAAGTCGAAAGAGGTCGGAAATGGCATCACTGACGAATGGGAAGTTGCCGTGACCGTCAGGAGTCCGTCTATATTGGTAAATCATGCCGGGCAAACGGTCTGCCAGTTTTTTCAGGCGTTCAAATACCTCTTGTTTTTCAGCTTCCGCTTTTTTACGAACTTTTTCATGTGCAAAACTGTTTAGGGCAAAACCGATGTCGGTAGCCATCTCAATCAATAGGTCACGAGCCGGAGCATCGAAAGCGTCAAGCGTATCGGAATAGAGGTTGAGTGTGCCGATGACTTTACTGTTCTGATGTAAGGGAACTGCTGCGGAAGATTGCCAGCCGGCTTGTGAGCCTCTTTCATGCCAGGCGGAAGTGCGGGAATCATTCAAGAAATCCTGGCACCAATATGGACGGTTTTCCCGGAATGCGATGCCTGTCGGCCCTTGTCCGGAAGGCTCGTTTTCGTCGGTTGAGACTTCCAATCCTTCCAGGTATTCCGAATGTTCCCCAAAATAGGCTTTCGGGTAGATTTTGCGGGTATCCTTATCCTGGATTCCGACCCAAGCCATTTTCATGCCTCCGTGCTGCACCGCCACTTTGCAGATTTTGGCATACAGTTCGTCTTCGTTACTGCAGCGAATAATCGCTTCATTGATTTGGCTCATCGCCGAGTAAAGCTTAGTCAATCTTTCGAGATGTAATTCGGCTTTTTTACGTTTGGTAATGTCGCGAGCGACTCCCAAGACACCGATGACTTTGCCCGAGGCGTCTTTCATTGGTGTTTTGATGGTTGAGAAAAGTCCCTTGTATCCGGTATCGGCAAAAGTCAGCCATTCTTCATTTTCAGTTGGTCGATCCTGCTCCATAGCATTGAGGTCATGCTCTCTGAAAAAGTCCGCCGTTTCCTTATCGACAAAGTCATAGTCGGTCTTGCCGACGATTTCATCTTCTTTGGCGCCAAAGAATGCTTCAAAACGCGTGTTGCAGTTCAGGTATATTCCATCGATATTTTTAAGCCAGACCAGGTCGGGTATGGTGTGAAGCAATGTCAGAAGCTGGTTTTGGTTTGCCAGATTCTGTTCGGTTAGATGGGTGAATTCGGTGATGTCTTGAATGGTTGCTAGAAAAAACCGCACGCTGCCATCTTTGTTACGGATACATTTAACATCCAGAATAGCCAGAATAGAGCAGTCGTCTTTGCATTTCAGATGCACTTCCTGGATGAATCCGTTGTAGTTTTGATTCGTGATTAAAGAAAATTTTTCCTGTAGCAGAAAGTAGTGTTGAGGATCGAGGATATCCGACAGACGCTTTTGATCTAATTCATCGGTTGTATAGTTTAGCATTTCGGCTAAGTGGGGGTTGAAGCGTATCCATTTTTCATGCGAGGGATCAAGGATTGCCATACCGATAAAGGGGAGTTCGAAGAAATGCTGGAGTAAATGTTCGGTTTGGCTTTTTTCAGCGGCCAATTCCAGTTGTTGAGCTTGCTTTTGCTTTTGTAGAAACAGTACGAAAGCGATGCCGATGATTACCACGGAAAACAAAGTGGTCAGGCTGAGCCAAAAGATTAAGTCGTGTAAAGAATGTGTGGCCTCGTCCATATCCATTTTGGAGATTAGCATCCAATCGGTGCCGTCAACGGGGTGGTAAGCTGCAAGTACTTCGACGCCGCGATAATCCTTGCCGATCATGGTTCCCTTATTCCGGTTTTGCAATGCGACAGCTGCCGGAAGGTGCTGTTCGGTATTGGACAGTTTGTTTAAATGCAGCTCGTTTTCATTTGATAAGCCTTTGAAAGGGGTTAAATGCTCGATTTTTCCTTCATCGTTTCGAACCAAAACGGTTTTGCCGCTTTTGCTGGGGGTCGGCCAGTGTTGAAGATAGGGAAGGATAAATTGGTTCGGGTCTATATGGATGAGTATCAGAGCAATGACAGAGCTTTCCGGTGTGGAGCGGTCGATCAATGGAATGGAATAATCCAGGTGTGCCGGATGTCCTTTAGCGAAAAGAATGCCGGTGTGCTCGATTGTTTGGAGAGCGATGCTTTTATCTTGCATCCTTAGGCTTTCGATTGAAGGATTGTGTCCCTCTCCGACTTTAACCAGGATTTGTTTGTCGGGGGTCATAAGTGTGATGGAATCGTACTCATAGAGTTGCTGGAAAGCACTGAATAAATCAGAGATCACTGTCGTATGCTTGTCTGTTTTGTTTCCGTTGAGTAGCTGTTTAGAGTGGTCAAGTAAGACTTGATTGGAAGAGATGACTTTGGCGACATTATCTTGTTCATGTAGCCAGCTTTCGATCTGATTGGCTTTCAGTTCTGCGATAGCCGACAACTTGTTTAATGCCTGTTGTTGCATTTCAGGACCGTGATTTGTAATCACGATAATGGCAAAAAACGGCACCATCAGAATCAGAAGCAGAAGCAATAGCCAAGTACGCGAAGGTTTTGAATTATCATGTGAAACTGAAACAAGTCTTGCAGCCGCCATTTTTACCTTAACCATAACAATAATTCTTGGGTATATCTTAAATTAAAGTCGGATTTTACGTAGGGTTTTTTCTTGTTTGACAGGCTAAGCTAGAGCGGAGGAAAGACAGAAGGAAAGGGCCGGCTGTTTAGAAAACCGGCCATTGGTTAAGTTGACTTTTAGTAAGCGGGTAGTGCTATGTTGCTGGTTTTGAATCCGGCAACAGCGGCTTTGAGCTGTTCGCTTTCATGGCTCATTGACTGTGCCGCCGCCGTTGTCTCTTCTACAAGCGCTGCATTTTGTTGGGTTGTATGATCAATTTCAGTTATCGCTTGATTGACTTGTTCAACACCGAATTGCTGCTCTTTAGATGCGGATGAAATTTCGCTGACAATATTGCCGACTTCTTGGATGGACTCATTAATTTCCTGAAGTACACGACTGGTTTCATCGATTTTCTGGCTGCCGTTAGCAATACTGTCACTGGATTGTTCGATCAGATTTTTAATGTCTTTGGCTGCATCGGCTGATTTACCGGCAAGGTTGCGTACCTCCGAAGCGACGACGGCAAAACCTCTGCCGTGTTCGCCGGCACGAGCCGCTTCGACCGCTGCGTTAAGCGCGAGCAGGTTCGTTTGGAACGCAATACTATCGATTAAGCCGATAATCTCTTCAATCTTACTGCTGGAGTCACGAATCTCATTGATCGCTTCAATCGTTTCTTGCATTACGACATGACCTCTTTCAGCTTGTTTGCGAGCATTACTGGAAAGCTGGTCGGCCGTACTGGCATTTTCCGTGTTGTGTTTGATGGTCGAAGTAAGCTCTTCCATAGCCGCCGCCGTTTCTTCCAAAGCTGCCGCTTGATTTTGGGTTCTGTCATTTAAATCGGTATTTCCGTCAGCTACTTCTTGGCTGGCGTTGTTAACCATGTTGGCCGTGTGTAATACATTTCCAATCACTTGATTAAGGTTTGCGCTGCCTTCATTGAAGGCCGATTTGACGCGATCCAATTCACCTTGGTAGTTGCCTTCGATTTGAACGGTTAAGTCCCCGGAGCTTTGAGCGATAATGGCTTCGATAATTTCAGACATAGCCACTTCAAGTTGTTCCACCGATTGGTTAACATTGTTTTTTAGACGATTCATGTCGCCTTTAAGTTCGGTTTCGATACGTCCGTCAAACTGTCCTAGGCTTAATTTACCGATGACGTTGATCAATTCAGTAACGGCGGTGTCCATGCTTTGCATTGCATTGTCGACGTTATTTCTGAAATTGCTCGGGATTTTTTCATCCATTCTCGCGCTAAAGTCGCCGTTACTGATTGCCGTCATGGTTTCGGTGAGTGCATTCATCGTAAACGAAACGCTTTCGGCAGAATGGTTCACTCCGTTTTTAAGTTTAACCAAGTCACCTTGTGCTTCCCCCGAAACACGTATAGAGAAGTCACCCAGTGCGACTTGTGCCAAGACGTGGTTGGACTCGTCGATGATTCCCTTTAAAGTGCCTATAAAGTGATTGAATCGAGACGAGATATCGGCGATTTCATCCTTGCCTATGACTTCAACCTGTAGTGATAGATCACCTGTATTCTCTACTAGGCGCATAGTGTTCTTAAGGCGTTCGATTGATTTGTGTATTTCACGAGTAATCAATGTCGCCAATACAATTACGAAGGTAAATGCGACCAATATGATGGCGATAGCGATTAATAAATTGTAGAAAGCACTTGAAGCGGATTCGTCGGTTGTTTGAATTAAGTCTTCGGTAAGGTGATTTTCAATTGCTTTTAGTTGATTTATTTTTTGGGTAATTGTCTTAAACCAAAGCTGAGAATCAATGCCGAACCCGCCTGTTCCCGCGTTTTGAGATGCAATATCACGCATTTTTTGAACTTTAGGAATCGATGGGTCTTGCATGGCTTGATGGTAAAACGCTAAGTTTTCAGCAGTGGCATTCGTTTCAAATACGTTCATATAGGTGTTTTGTGCCGTTACCAATCCAATGAACTTTTCATAAAATCCCGGTGCGAATCGGTCTTGAGCAAACGTGTTGGTCAAGACGGCTCTTTCAATTCCAGCACGTTCTTTGGATTGCAGTAAATTAGAAAAAGCGACGATTTTTTCCGCAATTAAGGCATCGTGTGTTATCCGAGTTAAAAACTCGATATTGGACAACAGCATTTTGTTTAAAGTGGTGTAGTGAGTCAGTGCTTTTCCTAATGGAATTTTTAAAGATTTAACCTGTTGGCGTACTTGATCGGTTTTCTTTAACTGTTGTAGGCTACTATCAATCAGGCTTCTGAGTTTTTCGCCGAATAGACTTTGATTGATTTGATCGAGAGCCTTTTTTAAGTCTTCACTTTTTTGATCAAAAAGAATTTGTTGTTGTGGTAATTCTTTGGCAAATTTATTGCCGTTAGAGCCTAGGTATCCGGCCGTCATGCCTCGTTCTTTTTGCGATTCATGAACGAGGGCACTCATTTTGGCTCCGACAGCCACGAGCGATGAAATGCGGGACATTTCAGCTTCAACTTGATAAGCCTTGACGGATGCGGCGATTCCAAAATAGAGAGCAATCAACAATGGTACGGTTGCTAATAAAATAAGTTTAGACCGAATGGTTAAGTTGTTTAGCATGACATTTTCCTTCAGTAGCGTTTCTTACAGATGGTCTTAAGGTTCTTAGAGGTAAGTTGAAACACTCTTTGTGTAAGCCTTATAAATAACTGTATTAGTAATTTGACTAATTAAGCTTAGTATTTTACAGGATATTATTTGAATGTATACATGTTTGTAGGGTTTTTTACGTACTTATTGGTAATAAGTATCTATTGATGTTTCTAAAAGGCACATAGGGGGCGGGTGACATGCATATTCGACGGGCGGTTAATTCAGAAATTTCCGATGTTGTTGAATTGATAGGGGATTTATTGAATGAAATTATGGAGGTTATGGGCCAGCCTTTTTTTCAATTTGAGCGGGAAAGAGCGATAGAACAGGCACAAAAGTTTTTGGAGGAAGAAAAATATTTTGTTTTAGTCGCTTGTGATGGAAACAAGGTTGTGGGGATGATTTCCGCTTATGAAAGTTACGCGCTCTATGCGCAAGGCGCCTTTGGAACGATACCGGAGTGTTATGTAATACCCGAGTATCGCGGGCAAAGTGTAGGAAAGCGACTCATTGAGGCAATGATTGAGTTCGCCCGGCATAAAAACTGGCACCGTTTGGAAGTGACAACGCCACCTTTACCGGAGTTTGCAGACTCACTACGCTTTTATGAACAAAATGGATTTGAAATCTCGGGCGGCAAGAAGTTAAAGATTTCTCTGTGATGAGAAGGGAGGGCTTATTGTCGTTAGTAGAGCGGTTTGGGTTATTGTTTGGGATATGGAACGAATTGGTACGTTAACTAGTATGGAAGAAGTTGGATCGAAATTTACTTGATGATTTTTTATGCAATAAAAAAGCCAGGCTTCAAAACACTATAAGTGTATGAAATACCTGGCTTTTGAATATGGCTCCCGATGCTGGACTCGAACCAGCGACATACGGATTAACAGTCATAAAATTAATTAATTCAATGACTTACCGCTTATTCACTCTACATTTTTTGATTTTAAACTACTAAGCACAACTTGAGTGGATGGTTGTGACGTTTTCACTAGATTTTAAGTGCATTCCGGTTTTGAAACGATTATCGACATGCCTGCGCCTTCATGAATCCATTGGTGACAGGCGATATGAAGTTCTTTTTTACTTTCAGAAATGTCAACGTGATAATTGTGGCCAACATCAAACAAAATGTTAGATTTTACAGTTAGTTCATCTTCGCAATAGAGAGTTAACTTAAATCCATCAGTGGCTTGCTCGGCTTTAAAAAAAACATTTTGCCAATTATTAATTC
>NZ_JBFHFC010000039.1:0-6266 GCF_041583835.1 Thiomicrorhabdus sp.
CCGGACGAGGGTAACAATAAAGGTAATTCACCGCAGAATGTCGAGGATGCACACAAAAGTAAGGCGATTAACGATGCGGTCGCCTATATTAGGGGATTGGCAAAACTGCACGGCCGTAATGCCGAATGGGCCGAGCAGGCGGTTAGGCAGGCTGCCAGCTTACCTGCCGACGAAGCATTGAAATTGAATGTCATCGACCTCATCGCCAATAACATGGACGACCTGTTACAGAAACTGGACGGTCGTAAAGTCACAATAGGTGACGAGACCCGAATACTGAAAACCAGCGGCGCGACGGTTGTTAAGATCGAGCCCGATTGGCGCAGCCGACTTTTAAGCGTCATCACCAATCCCAACATCGCCTATATCCTGATGCTGATAGGCGTCTATGGATTGATTCTGGAATTCTACAATCCCGGTGCGGTTTTGCCGGGCACCATCGGCGCCATTTCTTTGTTCCTTGCCCTGTATGCATTCCAGTTGTTGCCGATCAATTACGCCGGCATGGCGTTGATCTTCCTTGGTGTTGCGCTGATGGTTGCGGAAGCCTTCGAACCGAGTTTCGGGATGTTGGGCATTGGTGGGGGGATTGCGTTTGTAATGGGATCGATCATTCTCATCGACACCGACGCGCCCGGTTACGGCATCGATATTTCCATTATCCTGACCTTTGCCATCGCCAGCTTTGTGATCCTGTTTACAGTGGTCACGCTGGCCTTGAAAGCCCGGAACCGACCTGTTGTGAGCGGTATAGAAGAATTGATCGGCGGGCAGGCCAGAGTCGTCGGCGATTTTGACCGCCAAGGTACGGTGGTGATCCACGGCGAACATTGGCGGGCGGTGAGTGAAACACCGTTACACAAAGACCAGATGGTCAAAGTAAAAGCAATCGATAACCTGACTCTCAGTGTAGAGCCATTCGAAGTTTCAACAGAGGAGGATAAGACATGACGGCCTATTCTATGTATATAGCCATTGCACTTGTAGTGCTGTTTTTTGCCAGCGCTATTCGGATTTTGCGCGAATACGAGCGCGGAGTCATTTTTCTACTCGGGCGTTTCTGGAAAGTGAAAGGACCCGGTTTCATTATCGTCATCCCGATTATCCAACAGATGGAAAGGGTGGATTTGCGGACGATTGTCATGGACGTACCCAGTCAGGACGTTATCTCAAGGGATAACGTTTCGGTGAATGTAAACGCCGTGGTGTATTTTCGCGTGATTGAACCGGATAAAGCCATCATTCAGGTCGAGAAGTTCTACGAGGCCACCAGTCAGTTGGCGCAAACGACTTTGCGTTCGGTACTGGGGCAGCATGAACTCGACGAGATGCTCTCCGAGCGTGAGCGTTTGAATGCCGATATCCAGAATGTTTTGGATCAACAGACCGACGCTTGGGGAATCAAGGTCAGTAATGTCGAAATCAAACACGTCGACCTGAACGAGAGTATGATCCGCGCAATTGCCAAACAGGCTGAGGCGGAGCGTAACCGGCGTGCCAAGGTCATCCATGCCGAGGGTGAGATGCAGGCATCCGAAAAACTGTATGAAGCGGCTAAGATTCTCGCCCAGCAGCCTCAGGCATTGCAGTTACGTTATATGCAGACCTTGACGGAAATCGCCAACGAACGATCGAACACCATCGTCTTCCCGTTGCCGATGGAGTTGATCGATTCGCTCTTGAAGAAAGAGAAATGATTGGCGAATCGTCTATGAAACGGGGGAGCGTGTGATTTATCAATTGGCCGCAGATTTCATTGTGTTGTTGCACTTTGCGTTCATCGTATTTGTGCTGTTCGGTGGCTTTATGGTGTTTAAGTGGCGTTGGTTGGCCTGGATCCAGGTTCCGGCCGCAACGTGGGGTGCGTTGATCTCTCTGATTGGTTGGACTTGTCCGTTAACGCCAATGGAAAACAGTTTTCGGCAAGCTGCTGGCGCAGGGGATGTCTATAACGGTGGGTTTATCGACCGGTATTTGGTGACTTTGGTTTATCCGGATGGTGCCACGCGCGAGATGGCGATCGCTATGGGAATAGTGGTGATCACGATCAATCTGGCGGTGTATGTCTGGATTTGGGTCCGCCATAGAAAATAGGCGGACAGCTTTATTCGGGCCGTGAACGTCTTAGCGTTGTGACGCTTTGATAAATGCGCGGGCACGTTCAACTTTATCGATGCAGTTTGGATATTTACCGAATTGCTGCTGGATTTTAGCAGCACTTAACAGGCCTGCGGCTTTGGTGTATTCAACCGTGCCGTCAAATCCTTTGGCCTTGGCGTAATCGAGTTCTTGATAGGCCACTTTCAAGCCGTTTTCGCATTGCAGAGCAAGTGAACTGTTTGGGTTGCTGGCACAACCGACCATTAAAAAAGTAAACAGAGAAAGTACAAGCAGTTTTGTTCGCATTTTAAATACCTCGTCTTGATGTGTGTTCTAGTACGCTTTCCCATTCTAACCGATTAAGTTGAGCAGGTCTTCGAGTTGCTTCATTAGGATTCCATCGATATAACGACCTTGCCTCTGGCGAGTCCGTGTGCGTAGTAGCGCATGGCTTCGGAAGCTTGTTCGAGAGGGTAGCGTTTGTCGATGACGGGACGAACTTTTCCATCCTCATAAAGCTGCGTTAGCATCTCTAGATTTTTATTGGGTTTGAGTATCAACAGCCCCAATTTTCTATCGCTGAACATTGAAACCAGCGGGCCGATCAGAATCGTTTGCAGAGCAAGGGTATTGGATCCTCCAAGCATGACGTAATGGCCTTTGGAATTGAGAACTCGACGATAATCGAAAAGCGAGTGGAATCCTTTGACATCCAGAATCAAGTCGTAAAGGTCTGTATCCCGGGTAAAATCTTGCTGTTTGTAATCAATCAGACGGTCGGCACCGAGTGATTTCACCAGATCCATTTTTTCAGCACTGCATACGGCGGTGACTTCGGCTCCATAGGACTTGGCGATTTGAATTGCTAGGGTTCCCGCACCACCCGAAGCGCCGTTGATCAAAACCTTTTTGTGTTTTCCCGAATCGATTTTTCCTTGGAGCAGCCCTTGTAAAGCCAACAGACCTGCCTGGGGCAGACAGGCGGCATCATCAAACGGCATGTCTTCGGGTTTTAAGGTTAGGGCGTTTTCGTCGGCACATAGGTATTCTGCAAAACCTCCCCAGCCGTTACTGGAAAGGTCTCCAAATACATCATCACCGACTTTAAAACGTTTGACGTTTGCTCCAACCGCTTCGATACGTCCGGCGATGTCGCAACCCAGAATCGGTATTTTGCTTGGTATGAAAATACCCGCCATCCAGCGATTTGCAAAAGGGGTGGCTGTCAAGATCCCCCAGTCCCAGTCGTTGATCGAAACAGCATGCACTTTCACCAGAACCTGGTTCCACTTAGGTTTGGGTTTGGACACTTCTTTCAGTTGGAGTGCTTCGGGGGAACCGTATTTTTCCAAGACGACCGCTTTCATGAACTTTTCTCTCCTGTTTGAGACACCTTTTTATCCTCCTCCTGTATTTGGATGACGACATTGCCGGTTTTATGTCGCTGTTCGACGTAACGGTGCGCCTCGGCCACTTGTTCAAGCGGGTAGATCCGGTCGATGACGGTTTGGAGTTTGCCGTCTTCCATTAAGGCTTTGAGATATTCCAAATCCTCCTGTGTATATTTGGCTAATTTGAATAGTACCCGTTTGCCTCCAATCAGGTTGGTCCAGATGCCTTTGACCAGTTCGGAAACCGTTGGATTAGCCAGAAGGTATCGGCCATGCGGTGTCAAAGAGTCCAAGCACCACGAGAACGGACTTTTTCCGATGGTATCGAAAATGACGTCGAAATGTTGGTTTACCTGATTGAAATCTTCTTTCGTGTAATCGATTGTGTGATCGGCTCCCAATGATTTGACCAAGTCGGTTTTCGTCGTGCTGCATACGGCGGTTACTTCGGCACCGAAAGATTTGGCAATCTGTACGGCATAAGTGCCGATGGTGCCGGTCGAACCGTAAATCAGAACGGATTCACCCGGTTGGATGTTTGCCATTTTGAGGAAGTGCAGGGCGTTGGTACCTCCGACAGGCACACTGCAGGCCTCTTCAAAACTCAGGTTGTCTGGTTTAAACGATAGGGGGGAGGTTGCTTTTAAGCATTTGTATTCGGCGTAGCAGCCGAAACCGAAGTCGGGAACGCCGAATACAAGATCGCCCGGCTTGAAACGCGAGACTTTGTTACCCACCGAGACGATTTCGCCGGCGAGTTGCTGTCCGAGTATTTTGATTCGAGGTTTGAACAGACCGAAAATCGGCCTCATGAGGTAGAGAAGTCGATTATGCATGTGATAGCGGCGCATTTCACAGTCACCGGTTTCAACGGTGGTTGCGTGGATTCTGACGAGAACTTCGTTTTCTTTGGGCACCGGTGTTGCGACTTCCTGCATTTGAAGTACGTCCGGTGCTCCGTAGGCTGTCCAAACAATCGCTTTCATGACCCACCCCGGGAAAGGTTGATTGGATTCCAGTATCGCCTAAGCGTCCGCTGTTTTCAATTATCTGTTTTTGGGGATAGGGGAGTTACCAGATATAAGCACTGGATTTTTTCCCTAAAACCCGGAGTTCGAATACCTTGGAGCAGGCACGTTGCGCAACTCCGTAGCAGACATGAAGAGGCATCAGGTGCTCTTCCCTAGGTTGGCAGTAGCGGGCAAAAGGCGCTTGTTCCCAGTTTTCAAGTCGACGTGTACGTTCCTGTTCGTCGATATCGGGGTTGGAACAAGTGTCGATGAGCCAGGCTTCGAACGACTCGTTCATGTTCTCAGCCTCTGCATTCGGCGGACTGAAAAACGCACGCATGTTGTGGAACGAGAAACCGGATCCGATGATGAGCAGGTTTTCATGACTAAGTTCCGACAACGCTTTGCCGATTTGAATGTGCAGTTTTGGATCCAATGTTTTGACCAGCGACACCTGCACACAAGGAATATCCGCTTCCGGATACATGATTTTCAATGGCACGAACAGACCGTGGTCGAAACCGCGCTGGTCATCCAGTTCGGCGCCAAGTCCGTGCTTATTCAACAACGAATGGATTTCCGACGCCAGTTCTACATTGCCCGGAGCAGGGTATTCGATCAGGTAGGACTCGGGTGGAAAACCACTGTAATCGTAGATCAAAGAAGGATGCGCGCCGCTGGTGATGGTTGGCTTTTTAGCTTCCCAGTGGGCACTGATCACGATAATGGCGGACGGTTTTTCAATCATTCCGGCCATGGTTTTCAGGTTCTCGACCAATTCTTTGTGACCGATATCGCCAAGTAGAGGCATGGGGCCACCGCCGTGAGACAGGAATAATGCGTTTGGTGTTTTAGAGTAATTTGTATCGTTCATGATCGCTTCCTTAGTTAAGGGATTTCATGAACTTAGTTTAAATCTTTTATTTTCTTTAAATGTACGTGAATAATTAATAGATTATTGCGTTAACGAGAACATTGAGGCGCTGTATTAGAATGCAAAATATTATCTTTTTAAAAGTGGACAGTACCGGGGGGAGAGGTTGTTAAAGTTGATGGAACTCTTTAAGAAATTCTTTTCTATCTTGCAGAAACTTTCTATGTTCTTGATGGTTAAGCGGACGTTTTTTTTCATGGAAAGCAGGCGCAATAACGCCCCAGTTGGAATTGCGCGTAAAGTAAACAACCACGTCGATATCGCTGCCTTCCCATTGGTTTAAAACGATGTGGTCATCACCGGAGGCCTCTACTGACTTCACTTGTATTCGGTAATAATTTGGACCATCGGAAATGAGAAGGTCTGTTTTGTGTCCATGATCCAAAATGGGAATGAATACCTGCCAACCATCTTGCATCAGCCAGCTGACGACCATACTTTCATAAGAAGAATTTTTCATGGCCTGATGGGTTTTACTTTTTGTTTGAGTCATTCTTCTTGGCACTTAGGGTATCCTCTATACGCTACATTTTTAACATGTATCGTATGTTAGTTATCTTATTGATGTCAATTGGGTTTTTGTGGTTTTTGTGGGGGGCTTGTTTGGAAGCGAACAGGCCTGTTCAGTTTTGATTGGGTATAAAAAAAGCGGCATAAAGGCCGCTTTTTTTAGTTCTGGTTAAGCTTGAAATTACTTGCCCAGTTTTTCCATCAGGAAGTCGATGAAACCTTCCTGTGCGATGTCTTGCGATTTTTCGTCGCGACGGTTTTTGTATTCCAGCATGCCGTTGTCCAAGCCGCGCTCGCCGATGACGATGCGGTGTGGGATAC
>NZ_JBFHFC010000040.1:0-6203 GCF_041583835.1 Thiomicrorhabdus sp.
ACTCCTTTACGCGCAATTCAACATCTACATGGCTGAAAGGCTTACAAATTTCATTTACAACAACTTTAGCTTGTTTAATTAATTCATTAGTTGTAAATGTTTTTTGTATGTCTTTGTAAAGAAAGCTTTCTCGCTTTCCATTTGGAAGGTTTAGGAATACATCAACCGAGGATAATTCATCCTCTTTTAGAAAGCCTACTAGTATATCTGTATATCCGTGTTCACTTGGATATAGTCGGTAAGAATATATTCCATCTGTAAAGACTCTATCTTGAGTCGCATCGTATTTTGCTTTAAGGCTGATGTTGTAATTGCTTCTTACATTTTTTTGAGAAACGTTCAGGACATCTTCAATGTATGTATTGTAAAAGTCTTCTAGGTTAGAGTATTTCTCAATTTCACTTTCCGTTGGTTTGAGGATATTGTGTAGAGCCTCTTTTTTCTTTTCTCTTGAAAGAGTATTTAAAAAAGCTCTTGCTAAGACGATCTTTTCAACAATAGATTGCATTTTTTGTTGGAATGCAACGCTTTCGAAGGAAAATGAAAACAAAGCTGCAACAAACATTGCTAACCCTAGAGTATTCAATAGTTGTGATAGCAGTTGGCAGTATTTATTAGTTGATTCTGCACTAATTAACATTCCTACTAAAATTAAAACTAAACCGAACCAAAAGTAGTTCAGAAAGAAGTTTTTAAAATGTGTCCAAGGGCTTTCCTTTGCTTCTTTTTTGTCATTAATTGGTTTTTTGTTGTCAGTCATAAAATGCTCTTAATGCTGGTTGATGAGTAATTCTATTGATTGTTTTGTGGATTGTAAACTTTTCCAAATTAGCGCGTGAGCAGAATCGTTTGCAGCACTGTCGCGATAAGCGACAGGCTCAAACGCATCTCGCGAACGTGCAATCTTTTCGGTGCGTCACTTAGTAACACAGCACCTGCAAAATACATAACCAAATAGAATAGCCTTTTAAGAATACCCCCTAAAAAGGGCAAAAAAGGCTTCGTTTGTTATCAAATCTCTTCCAATTCCTTGCGGATTCAATCGTAAATACATATCCTTAATACTTGAGTGAAGTGTGTGTAAGTTGTTGACACAAATGAGGATTCATTTATGTCACTATACCTTCGCAATAATGTGTGGTGGACAAGGTTCATTGCACCTGACGGCAAAATCGTACAGCGCTCAACCAAAACAGAAAATCGCAGACAAGCACAGGAGTACATGGATTTGTTGAAAGCAGACCTATGGCGTGTTCAGCATTTAGGTGAAAGGCCACGTTTGCTTTGGCAGGAAGCTGTTGTGCGTTTTATGCGTGAAACCCAGAACAAAGACCAATATAACGAAATCAGAATGTTCCGATATTTTGATAAGTATTTTCGGGATAAGTATCTGGACGAGATTAGACGGATGCATGTGGATGCCATTATTCAGGAAAAACTTGAAGATGGGGTGAGCAATGCAACGGTTAATCGTTATCTGCAAAAGTTGAAAGCGGTACTCAACAAAGCACACAAAGAATGGGAGGTGAAATGTAGCCCTCCCTACATCAAACTCTTGAAGGAACCTAAAAAGCGTGTCCGTTGGATTACAGAGCCTGAGGCTGAGAGGCTAATCAGTCTTTTGCCGGAGCATTTGGCGGATATGGTCACTTTCGCATTGGAAACAGGTTTACGTGAATCGAATATCACTTTGCTCCGTTGGGATCAGGTAGATTTGTCACAAAGAGCTATTTTCATTGAAGGAGACGATATTCTAAAAAGTGATAAGGCGTTTGTAGTTCCTCTTTCCGATATGGCTGTGGAGATTATTCGTCGTCAGGTCGGAAAGAACAGGGAACGTGTGTTCACGTACAAAGGTAAAGGAGTCCGTAGGGCGAACACCTATGCGTTTAAGAATGCGGTTAAAGCGGCGGGATTGGAGAACTTTCGATTCCACGACTTACGGCATACTTGGGCAACATGGCACGTTCAACGGGGAACGCCGATAGAAATTCTTCAAGAGCTTGGTGGATGGTCTGATTATAAGATGGTTAAGCGATACGCTCATTTTACGCATCAGCACCTTCAACAGTATGTAGACCGCGTCCAGAGCGGGCTAACTACAAAATTATCTACAGTCACTACTTTAGGCAACTTTAGAAAATAAAAAAGCCAGGCTTCAAAACACTGTAAGTGTATGAAATACCTGGCTTTAGAATATGGCTCCCGATGCTGGACTCGAACCAGCGACATACGGATTAACAGTCCGGTGTTCTACCAACTGAACTAATCGGGATTAGTCGTTCAAGCTCGTCGCTTGATGTGTGCGTATTATAGGGAAATATTTTTACCCTGCAACCCTTTCTTTTAATTTTTTTTACTTTTTTAAGCTTTTGTGAAATCGATGGGTGGTTGCAGGGGTAAGGATGGAATGATTTGTATTTTTCCGTGACTCTATTTTAATTTTGTCTCGAACTTTATAAGTGGGCTAAGTATTTATGCGTTAAATCAAATGCTTGTCGATTAAGTTTCTGATTTGTCATTTATTAAGTCGTTATAATGCGGTTTTATTTTCTTTAGGTTTTGTAAGGGTTTTTAGGGTGAGAAGCTTCCAGTCTAAGGTGCTTGTTGGGTTGACAACATTTTCCTCTTCATTTTTAGTCGCGCCTTTTGTCAGTGCGGCAGATATTTATCAAGACAGCGGAATGACCTTTAAAGGGTCGACGGGGTTGTTGATTGTGCCGACAGCACAAGTGGTCGAGCATGGTGCATTGGGGTTCGGTGTGAATGATTTTTTATTCCCCGGTTATCCATCCAGTCTTGAGGCTGAAAACTATTATATGACGGCGGGTGTATTAAAAGGGCTTGAAGTTCAGATTGGCTTGAATGAATCTCACCGTCCCGGTGCCGATCCGGATCGATATGGCGATTTTTATCGACGGGATTTAGTCGGTAATGCAAAGTACAGTTTTGATGTGTTTGATCCGCGTTTCAAGATTGCATTTGGTGGACAGGACTTGGCTGGCCTGGCGGTGAATTCCAGGCGCTATTACGGAGTGGGAACGTTTGTAGATGAATTGGGTTCCGTCAGCTTGGGTTATGCCTTGAAACCGGAGGATGGAACGGCGGCCGATAATCAGAATCATCTGGACGGGTTGTTTGGCGGTATTCAGCTTAATCTGCCCTACGGTTTTGCCGCACTTGCCGAGTATGACGGGGTTTATAAACGAGCAGGGGTTCGTTATAGAGTATCCGATCTTTTTGGAAGCAAGATTCATGTTAATGCACAGGCCAGTTTGTTAGGTGATGCACCGGATGAAGGTTCGGTTTTTGGTCTGTCGGTAGTGATTCCGTTGGGAGCTAAAGCATCTGAGGTGGCAGGATCTTCGGACGGTAGCGATGTTGATCCGGTATCTAGCGAAGAAGCCAATGCGCCTGAATATTCAGAGCCTCGAAAATACAAGGTTTTTCCTGAAGATTTCGCAGAGGATGAGGTGATCACAGAGCCGATTATAGTCAGTTTGAAGAGGGACGTAAGTTTAAGTCAGGAAGCAGACAAAACCTCATCCGTTGATTCCGGTTTGTTGAAGTCCACTGTTGATATGGCACAGTCTAAGGGGGATTTATCTTCGGCTCGCTCTTTGGTTAAAGATCTTGAGGATTCCGGTGTCCAGTTTGTGGCTGTAAAACAAGATGGCGACACTTTGTATATTCGATATCAAAACCGTTTGTTTGATTGGAGTGAGCAAGATGCATTGGCTCAAGTCATCGCGTTGGGAGCTGGCTACGCAGACCAAAATGGGATTCATAATTTGAATATTGAGGTTTGGAGCGAACAAAATCCGGTCTTGAGTGTTCAATTAAGCCCTGGCTGGGCTCTGGATAAGCCGCGTGAAAACTCTGTTGTTTCTAAATATTACGAACCGCACTTTGAGCAGATTGGATTGTTTTCCAATAGGCAGACGGGTTGGGATGTCGAGGCCGGGCGAACGGAATGGTTCTCGGTTAAGGTGAAACCGGTAATCTCGAATACGATTGGTTCGGAGCTCGGAGTGTATCAATATTCGTTAGGTCTGAACACGGAAGTTAGTGCCGAGTTGTGGAAAGGTGGGCGTTTCAGTATTAATCGAACGGATTTGATTCAAAACAGTAAGCAGTATGAGGACGGTGGGTTTTTTGATGATTATGCGATTCCGTCAGATTACATTCAGGCCGTACTTCAGCAGACGTTAGTTCCTTTTAAAGGTTTGGTGAATACGATTTCTTATCACCATCCTTTGAAAGAGGGGGCGAACACTTACCAGTTGATTGACGAGTGGCGATACTATGGCTTTGGCGGTCGTCACCAATTATATGGTTATGGATCCTATAATTGGAGTGATAAGGGATCGGCAAATTATAAAGACGATTATTTTTACGGTTTTAACGGTTATGAGTATTTCTGGCCGGAGCAAGGTTTGGCGCTAAATGTCGAGCGAGGCACTTACGTTAACGAGGATTTAACGACGAAGTTGACTTTAAAATCCTATGTTGGAGATTCTCAGTTCAGGGCAAGTTGGATTCGCGAAGACTCGGGGTATGAAAAAATATATGTTAGTTTCTCGGTGCCGTTGACGCCGAGAAAAGCGCTTTCTCTAGGGCCGGCAACCGTGCGTGGAGAAGGTAAGTGGGCCTACGGAATTCAAACCATTATTGATGATCCGAACAGTACCGGAAATAACATTAATATAGGTGATCCACGCTATAGACCTTTTGGTTTTTATACGGCTCAACCGTACGAACCTCATGATGCGGTGATGGATTCCGGAAAATTAACGCCTATTTATGTGGAAAATACAAAAAAACAGTTGAAATCACTAATAAAAAAGTGGTTAAAATAGGCTTAAAATTTAGCAGATAAATTCAATACTAATTAAGTTAAGGAAGATGAAATGAAGAAAAGTTTAATTTCAGTGGCAATTTTGACATCTTTGGGCTTGTCAGGGTGTTTCTCAAGCAGTTCATCGAGTGATTCGATTTTGCCTACTACAGCAACGATCGATGGCCAGGCGGTTGACGGTTACCTAAGTGGTATGTTCTGTTATGCGGATACGGATGCTAACGGTGATTTCGATTCAACTGTCGATGTTGCAGCAGCAGCGCTTACTAGCAGTACGGGGTTATTTGAAATTACCGGTCCTACAGATGTGGGTGATTACCCAATCGTGTGTCGTGCGGAAGCCGGAGCAACTGATACTGCGACAGGTAGTACTTTTTATGGTCAAATGTCAGCAGCGGCTGGTTCGGATTTCGTAACACCGATGACGACATTGGTTGAAGAGTTGGGTGCTGATGGTGTTAAAGCTGTATTTGGAACATTGTTGGATGGCGTGACTGATTTAAGCGGCGACCCTACCCAAAATATTGATTTGGCTCAAGCAACCGTTACAGTCACTGCTATCGTTTCTGCGATTTCACAGATGCTATATTTGCAGACGGGTAATGATGTCAATAATATCGATGTAGCGATTTCTAACGGAATTACGAAAACTGTTTTCTCAGCTTTAGCTACTGAATTAGCGGCTAAAGAAGCAGCGAATCCTGGTTCAGTTGATTTGACTGATGTTGCATCTGCAATGGGAACAGTTATCCAAAATACAGTAGACACGGCAACTCAAACTTTGACTGGTGATGATACTGCGACTAACCCAGATAAGAGTGATTTGGTTGCGGATCTAGAAAATACAATTGCTACTATTGTCACGACCTATGATGCAGTAACAACTCTGGATGAGTTGGCAACGGCTCAGTCTGATGCTGAAGATGCGTTGGATCTTAATCTGGATTTATCAACCGTAGATGCTACGTATACATTGGTTATTACAGCTGGTATTGTTGATGATACAGCTATTCCTGATGATACTGTTATTTCAGGTGCGACTTCTACTACTACGGATGTTTCTTCTGTATCTGGTGGTACAATCTAATTGACCGGCATTTAAACCGTTTAGGCGGTTTTGAAGTTCATTAAACCTCGTCATTTTGGCGGGGTTTTTTTGTTTATAGGGTTGGTAAAAGTATAAAAGTGAAGGGCAAGTGCTGTGGGATGATGTTTAATTAACGTATGAGTTAATGGGAGTCTATTTGGTTGATATGTAGATATAGATAGATTGAAAATATAGGGGTAAATCGATTTTTGATTAGGATTTAATCTATGAAAAGCAAAAGATTGGTACGACCGAGTG
>NZ_JBFHFC010000041.1:0-2803 GCF_041583835.1 Thiomicrorhabdus sp.
AGCTGCGTATTATATGCTTCTTTCGATTTTGAAGTCAACAATTATTTTCAAATTATTTTCTTCAATTTCTTTCCGCTTACTCAGCTTCCCTTCGCGTCTCAGCGGTTGTTCACCACCTCGTCTTGAAGAGGTGCGTATTATGCCGAGACTACCCTTGGGTGTCAACAGCAAATTTGAAAAAATATTAATTTTTTTTTACTGGTTCAAAATATCATCGGGTTCATTAGATTTCTTTTCGACCTTATCGCCATTTTTCTCCTGGATTACAGGCGCAGTCCAAGGCCCTGTGACATCATACTTATATGTCACCAAATCTTCGTTAATATCAGGGATTACTTTCATCAAGGCGTAAATCGCCAAAGCGCCTAACGGTGTTGCCACTCCGGTCAACGCACTCAATGCAGGCAATGAACTCCCTAACGCCGGAGTCACGTCCGCTCTCAAATCAAAATTTCTTTCTACCAGATTCACGGCTCCGAACAAATCAACCTTTGCAGAGGGTGCCTGCAACTTGAAGCCGTCCAAGTTCATCTTTCCATCATTAAATATAGCCTTACCCTTAATACTGTCATACGCCATACCCTTGGTTGTCACATCTTTCATGTCCAGCGAAAGTCTTCTTGCCAAGGAAGTAACGTTCAACAAACCTAATAATCTGGCAAACCCCGGCTCGACATCTTCAATTACCCCATTCTTGATTTCGAAGTCGGTCCGTCCAGTCAATCCCAGCAAATCAAAGCACTCCAAACCACCCGACCACGCGATATTAGCTTTCAAATCCGCATTCTTACCTGAAAAACCCTGTTTAAGACCCAAGAGTTCGGTCAAAGCCTTTACATCATTGGACGTAACTTTAATAGCGGCACTACTCTGCTTCGGCATTTTATGGAAAAAGTATTGTCCGCTTAACACCCCTGCTTTTTTTGCAAAAACCGCATTCAAATTCTTAAAATGCAATGCATTACGATTGTCTTCTATTTGAAAATTAAGTTGATCAATCGCAATATCATTAACCACAACTCCCTTTCCGTTAAAGGTCACTTTAGGCCATGTTCCCAAGGATGGCGTTTTCAACTTACATTGCTGCAACTGTCTCTGAGCTTCCTCGGGATCAATCGTATTTTGCGAAAACGTATCTTCAGGCAAGTTCAACCGCAAACGATCGACATTAATATCCAAAGCCTCGTCATTAAGCAAGGTTGCAACCCCTAGAGCATAATCAGACGACACATTAAAAGCCAACTGCCCCTTTTGCACAGTTTGCCACGTCAAATCAAACTCGGGATAACTTTGATTGAAAAACAGAACAGACTTTGCCTTCAAATTTGATTTAGCCCACACCAAACTTTTTAACCATTCAGGAGAGCCACTCGTGGAATCGCCGGACTTCCACTTTAACCAACCGTCCAAATCGACTTGATCCAGCACCCCGTTAACGGCCATTTTGTTTTTTTCCGACACGACGGCTGCGGTATCCCCACCCCCAACCTTAACGGCCCCGTCCATAATTTCCATTGCCGGACCGTCCGTCTTCACATTCAATGCAAACACGCCAAACCGATCAACACTTCCGGCAACCGATACTTTCCCGTCGCGCACCATTAAACTCGCCCTTGCCTTACCGCCTAATGTCTCGTTATTCAATGGCGCCGGCATTAACCATTCGGCTTTGGTCGTATCGGCATTAATATCGATACCGACACCACTCGATGTTTTGTTGGTAGGTATCTTGACAGCTGCGTCCCAATCGACCGGGCCTTTCAAAATGCCGGGGTAATCTGGTTGCGCAGTACCCGCAACCTTAATTTGGATTTGCTTTTGGCTCTGGTCGGTCGAAATTTTAATATTTGCCGTCCCGCCTTCAAATCCGGACCTTAAGCCCGGACTGCTCACGCCTTTCTCCGTAAAATCTAATGTACCGTCAATATTGCTAAACGTTAATTGGTCGAAAAGCTTCCATTGTACGTTGTCGAAAAGAACACTTCCGGACACCCGCTCATCCTGTTCGGCATATCCGTAAACCGGAATCCATATTTCCTGCAAATCCACCTCAACATCACCCTGCATTGCGAGTTTTTCAGGATCATTTAAGAAATCGTTCACACCCAGCTTGTCAGGTAAAGGCGTTTCCGCAAGATAAGCGCTTGCCGATTCGCTACTCCCAGCCGCTTTACCTTTGATATTGACGGCAATATCTTTGGTTTCTAGATGATCAATCAACACATCAACATCAGTGGCAACCAAGTCCGACTTTAATTGAATCGAATCCGATACAATATTTAACCGATATGGCGAAAACTTAATTGTTGCATCAAAACCCGTTAGTGCAGGCCACTTAGGCTGGAATTTAAGATGGGTATTTTTTATCGAAGCCTCGCCCCCAAACGAAGTCTCCCCTTCCGTAAACGGATAATCATTCAAATCCCCTTTGAAAAACAAATCTCCCTTAACCTCTTCACCGGAAACCAAAGCGCTTTTCAACCAAGACTGCAACTTATCGGACATCAAACCATAGGGTAAATACTGCTTTGTCTTTTCAAGAGTTCCGGGCTCGATCGATAATTTAGCATCCAGACCGCCAGAAAAATCCCCTTCCGCCACCAATTCAACCGGCATTTCATCCCATGAGAGTTTCAAAGGGTTTAACTTCCACGAATGTGCATGCTGATCGAACTTACCTCTTAACATGCCATTCAAGTCAAAACGCATTGGTACGGCATGCACTCGCGGTTCCATCACCCAAAAAGGCTTATCGACAATGACTTGAAAATCTTCGCCTCGCTTGTCGACATACAACTTTTCC
>NZ_JBFHFC010000042.1:0-2708 GCF_041583835.1 Thiomicrorhabdus sp.
ACCACGTAGTATGTGCTCGTTTCACCTTCTTCGTTGATCACCGATGGATCGCTGATGATGTTGCCTTGCGCATCCGCTGCGAACAGCTTCAACGTGAACGCCGTATCTGGGTCTTGCGGATTATTTGGATCTTCCGGATTTTCATCGCTGATCGTGCTCAATACGCTATTGGCGTTTGTATCCGCTGCGATCGTATCGAAACTGTTTGCGGTATCAACGATGTTTCCAATTGTAATTGTGAAGTTTTCAACGCCTTCAGCCAAGGCATCATCGATCGTATTGATCGTGAAATCAACACTATTATTACCCGCCGGAATCGTGACTTGTGCCACACCGGTATAGTCGGTACCGTCAATTGCGGTTCCGCTGTAAATCAATTCAACTGTAATATCACCGGTTACATCACCCGCTGCTTGGTCGACGCTTACAGTATAAGGAGTGGAGGCATCACCTTCGACGATGTCTTGAGCCCCACTGATCGAGACGAGAGCGTTAACAGGCTGAGCAACGGCAGGCTCTACAGCGGCTTCCGCCTGGAATCCTCTATTGGTAATAGTCGGGCTAATTCCGGAAGTGTCAAAACCACTGGTAACACTACCCGTTGCACCCAATCTATCTACCAGGTTCTCACCACCGGCATTCGCACTTGAACCTGCTCCTGCATCACCTGCAGCAGTTTCTTCCAAGTTTTCTAAGTCAACGTTGCCTTCCAAAATCGCTTGCTGTAACGCGGCGACATCAACGGCATTTTCCGTTGCGGAATCGGTAACTGAGGCTCCAGTCACATCCTCATCCATCAACATTTCGGTATCTCGACCTAATGTCAGCAACTCACCATTGTTTAAATCGATTGTAATGCCACCCGTTACCGAGGTTAAAATAACCTCGCCGGAAAAAATCTGATCACCTTGGGAAAGTAAACGAATTTCACCCGTGTTTGGATTAATGGCTTGAACAACACCCGTTACAGCACTAACCTTTCCAGCAACAATTGACATGACAATTCTCCAATGATTTTATATAGATAAGTCAAAATACTTACTTAAATAGTAGGGATTTTTTTGTATTTAAACCCATACTATTCCTATAGAAAATTGATATCTATTGTCCTTAGGTACAGTATTGTTATTTTTTCTCTCAAAATACTAAAAAATCCCAACTTAAACGGTAATTTAAGTCATAGAGAACGCATAAATTTTATTTAAAAAAAAGGCGCTTTAATTAAGCGCCTTTCCTGTTGGGTAGGTTATGGACCCATCCTAAGTCTAAAAAACTATTCTTTTTGATAATCGACTTTCATATCATCAATATCATCTTCGTCCAAGACGGTATCTTGAATGTAAATCGTTGTAATGTCTCCACCATCAACCGACTCACCATTAGAGTCTATTAAGATCTGAGTATCGTCTACCTGGCCATCATTATCACTATCGACGGCGGTGAGTTCGAAATATTCTCTTAATGTATTCGAAGCGATCTGCTGTGAAGTATCTTCAATCACATCGCTCACTTCCAGAGTGTCCGCCGCGATATCGTAATTAGAAATAGATGCGGTACTGCCGGGTTCGCCCATATCGAAAACATCATGACTATCTGCAGAGCCTTCGAAAACAAATCCGGCCTCTTCTCCAACACCATAAACATCAATCGTCATCGTGGCACTATCAAAATCGCCATCGACATCCGTTACGGTATAGCCTAGAGGTATAGAGGCATTTTCATCAATGGAAACCGTCGTAATCGCATCAAAGTCGAGTTGGTAAGAACCGGATTCTGCACCAAATTCGACCTTATCGATATAAACGGCGTCAATATCCGCCGCCATGATTTCAAACGATAACGACCCTTCATCATTTCCGTCAACCGTAAACACGGACGACACTTCCATTCCATCGGCATCCTGTCCATAAACCGTATAGACAGCCGTTTCACCGCTATCAAAGGCATCCAACGTCACTAACATGCTTTGTACACCCGAAGCCACAAAGTCATACGTAACGGCATTTCCGCCATGGCCTTCGGTGAATGAGCCGCTATCTACCGAGTAATCGATCGTCAGGGTCTCTCCACTATCGATAAAAGTGTTATCAACCCCCATGGTATTGTTGGTCGAATTCACCGTATTATGGGTAGCGCCCGATGCCGTCGCTTCTGCCGTCGCTAAAAGATTACCTTCTGCATCAAACAAGGCAAAACCGTAACCGTCCGGTGTATTACCGCCGGTCAAATCAACCGAATCCGAAAGTTCTACGGTCGTACCCGAAATCAACTCTTGATATTGTTTGAATATGAAAGAAGGCTCTTCCTCTGTACCTTCATTCAAATCAACCGATAACTCAAAGACTAAAATCCCGCTAATTTCCGTTTCACCAATAACTTTATCGGTATAAGGGTCATAGTATACGGCGACCTGCTCTCCGTTCGAGAAAAGCTCCGGAACCGAAGACAAATCCCAACTAATGGTATTTGAGCCATCAGCCGACAACGTAATCGGCATCATTGAAGAGACCCAATCACCCGCCAAGTTATCCGTATGCAACGTAACGTTTTCTACAATCGGTACGTCATTGGTCGGGTCAATCGTCAAGTTCACCGTCGCGGTGCTGACGTCGCCGTCAACATCGGTAATGGTGTAGGTGAAACTGTCCGTACCGTTGTAGTCCGCTTCCGGCGTGTAGCTGAAATTGCCGTCGGGATACACCACCACA
>NZ_JBFHFC010000043.1:0-1231 GCF_041583835.1 Thiomicrorhabdus sp.
TGAATCGCCACTAAAATCCTAGAGACTTTTTAGCCTCATTTCGTACCGCTTCTCGTACTCAACTGGTGAAAGTTGGTTGTTCGAAGAATGACGTCGTTTGGGATTGTAAAACATTTCGATGTAATCAAAAATGTCTTGGCGTGCTTCATCCCGGTTTTTGTATATCTTTCGCTTGATGCGTTCTCGTTTCAATAACTGAAAGAAACTCTCGGCAACCGCATTGTCGTGGCAGTTTCCTCTCCTGCTCATACTGGCTTCTAAATTATGGAACTTTAAAAAGTGATTCCAGTCATAGCTGGTGTACTGACTTCCTTGATCAGAGTGCACCATGACCTTATCTTTGGGGCTACGTTTCCACATCGCCATCAATAACGCATCCAACACCAAGTCTTTGGTTATTCTGGATTGCATTGACCAACCAATCACTCGTCTTGAAAACAAGTCGACCACGACCGCTAAGTACAACCAGCCTTCATGCGTTCGAATGTAGGTAATATCAGTTACCCATGATTGATTAGGGGCTTGCGAATTAAACTCTCGATTCAGTCGATTCGGCACAACGATGTTTTCCGTTCCAGACTTCTGTCTTGGCTTTCTATAACCAACCTGAGCTTTTAATCCGGAATCATGCATGAGCTTGTGGACTCGGTTGATACCGATAGACTCGCCATGCTCACACATGTCTGCAAATATCTTCCGATAACCATAGATACCACCTGATTCCAGCCAGAACTGTTTGATCAACCCTGCCTGACGTTGGTTGCGCTTTTGGCTTGTTGATATGGGTTTATTTAACCAAGCATAGTAGCCACTGGGATGAACGTTAAATAGTTCACATAATCGTCGGATTGATTGTCCCTTTGCATTCTCTCGAATAAAGGCATACCTCAATCGGACTCTCTTGCGAAGTATGCCGCCGCCTTTTTTAGCAGGTCTCGTTCTTCTGTCACACGAGCCAACTCTTTACGTAGACGCTTTAATTCTGCTTGCTCATCTGCTTTGTTCTGATGTTTGTCTTTTTCAGGGCCATACTTTTTAAGCCAGGCATAAAGACTGTGGGTTGTAACATCTAATCTTTTGGATACTTCTGATACCGGATAACCTCGTTCGGTTATCTGTTTTACGGCTTCAATTTTGAATTCTTCAGGGTAGCGTTTACTGCTCATTTAACACCTCTTTTTTGACCATTATAAAATGGCTAAGAAGTGTCTAGTAAATTAGTGGCGATTCA